>CAZFKC010000013.1:48132-138490 GCA_964519175.1 uncultured Nannocystaceae bacterium | reverse complement strand
CGGGGTGCGGCTGGGCGCCGGACGTGATGTCCGCGTTCGTCGGCTGAGTGAGCGAGATCTGCTCGCGCCCTGTCGCATAGATGACGCGGTACAGCGCGTCGCACTCGAACAGATGTTCCGACGAGACCACCTCGTTGGCGAAGAACACGTGCTGCTGGGAGAGATCGCGGATCTGCGTGGTGCTGCCGACCGGGTCGTAGCGAGATGGCTTCCATGGCGAGTGGAACTACACGTTTCTCCCAATATCCGAACGGTAGCGTTTATTTTGCGGTGCCTCCTAGCTTGACACGCATGCAATTTTCCCCTTGCACATATCCTGAGTGGCAAGTGCGAGGATAGTTGCATAGAACTCGGCGAGTTGCGGTCAGGACACGCTCTACAGCAGATCCGGATCGAGCGTCAGCTTGATCTTGCTGAGATCTACGCTCGGCGAAGGCGCCAGTTCGAGTCGAGCGACAAAATCGGTGAACGATGTCGCTACAATATAGCTGCGATTCGAATCGTGATCCCAGAATGCGACGCTCGGGGTCGCATTCGTCGAACGCAAACAGTACAGGTCACCACCCGCTGCGGAGGCAATGGGAACGAGACTATTGGAGAGCAAATCACCGGCCCGGCTCCAGACGGTCTTCAGCGACGTCTCTCCCGCTCCAAGATCGAGGAACTCACCGAACATGCAGCGCCCGCGATCAGCGTGCGGCGGCGGATTCTGGCAGCAGACGACGACGTCTCCATCGAAGTCGCCCCCCCCAGTCTCAACAAGGAAAGCCTCGTAGTCTGGCGGCAGCGGAGTGGAGAGCGACTGCAGCAGGTCTCGTGGTAGATCCTGCGCGCGCTCTCGAACGGGACGAAAGCCAAGGCGTTGAAGCTGTGAATGAGAATCGGTCATATGTCATTTCTGTCGTTTGCGGAGGTCGGAAGCCGACCCCGTATGTGGGATGTTGGCGTGGAGTTTTGTTGGCACAAGCTCAATTACAGTATCGGACCGGTGATGGGGCGTCAGTCCCTTCTGAGATACGGCGCTCGGGCGCGCCGGCGAGGATCGAGCACTGCCGGCGCCAGCCCGCCGGATCCGTGCGCAGCTACGCGGTGGTCAGCGCCGCATCAGTCCCTCGATCTGCTGACGGATGTACTCGCTCACCTGCGGCAACGACGAGCTGCGCAGCTGCTCGAGATCGAAGGTGATCGTGATGTCGCGATCCCACTTGCTGAGCGCGGTCTTCTCGACCTCGAGGTTCAGCTGCAGATTCGTGCCGAGGTACTCGACGGTGAGGTTCACGTCGGAGATGCCCCAGCGGTCGCGCTGCTGGGCGGGCGGCTGGAACGTGCCGGTGAAGCGCTGTCCGAGCGGCTCGGGCTCGAGGTCGCCGATGCGGAAGTCGAGCCCGCCGAGCGCGTCGCGCAGCCGCTCGACGTCGATGTTGCGCATGTTGATCGGGCTCGAGGCCTCGATGTCGAACGCCCAGTCGATGTCGACGTAGCCGCGCACCTCCCAGAACACCTCGCGGCCGGACATCGAGGTGCCCGGCGGCACGCGCAGCTCGAACGGCAGCGGCAGCACCTCGTGCTTCTTGGCCTTCCAGGGGCCCTGGCGCACGAGCATCCGATCCCACACGTGGCCCTTCGAGGGGCCCTTGCGGTGGAACTCGACCAGCTCGACGACGATCGACGCGACGGTCTCGTCGTCGAGCGCGGTGAACTCGACGAAGCCGTCGAGCGTGTCGCCGTTGGCGAACGTGTCGCGCGGCAGTGCGATGAGCAGCGCGCCGTTCTCGTTGCTGCCCTGCCGGCGATACGGGAGGTCGGTGGCCTTCGGGGCCTGCTTGCCGCCGACACCGATGGTGGCTCCGACCGCGCCCATGCTGCCGGGTGCATGCGAGGCCGCCGACGCCTGCGCGGCCGCCTGCTGCTGGGCGCGGTGCGCATCCATCATGGCCCGCAGCTGCACGGGCACCTCGCCGAACGTCGTCGCGCCCCCACCGGCCCACGAGACGACGAGCGGCATGTGCCCGACGAAGATCTGCTGCTGCGGTGCGATCGCGACCGGCACACCGGCGGCGAGCGCACGACCGTCGATCCACGTGCCGTTCGAGGAGCCGTAGTCGCGCAGCCAGGCCTGCCCATTCGCATCGAGCGCGACCTCGGCGTGCCGTCGCGACACGCTCTGGTCGCCGCCGACCAGGTTGCACGAGGCCGTGTCGCGCCCGATCATGACGCGCGGGTTGCGGGCATCGAGCGTGATGGATTGAGCTCCGAGCTGCAGCGTGATCGACATCGAGGGGCCTTTCGCGAGGACACCGAGCATCGCATCGCCGGCGGCCGTCGTCACGCCGGCGCGGCCGCGCAGATCACGATGGATGAAAGCGCCGGTGCCCTGTCACAACCGCGCGCCGCGAGCATCTTTCTCCTCATGCGCCCCCGGATCGCACCGCTCGCCCTGTTCGCGATCGCCCTCGCGTCCCCGCCTGCCCGAGCCGGTGGCGGCCCGCCGAAGCCGACGACGGGCACCACCCCCGCCGCGTCCACGAGCAAGCCGAAGGTCTCGGTCATCCCGCCGAAGTACGTGCTGTCGATCCAGTTCGTGCGTACGGCGGACGACGACGGCGGACGCGCGAGCACGCTGACCAAGGCCAACGCGGAGGCGGCCATCGCCCGCGCGAACCAGGTGTATCGCCGCAAGGGCGGCGACGTGGAGTTCCGGCTGCACTCGGCCTCGAACTTCGACGAGCTCATCCAGAGCACCGCGCTCAACCGCGACTGCATCATGGCGGCCGGCCAGACCGACGCGACCATCAATGCGAACACCGACGGGGACCTCGACAACGACGGCACGGTGGGCAG
The DNA here is from genome assembly GCA_964519175.1 of uncultured Nannocystaceae bacterium. Lineage (GTDB taxonomy): Bacteria > Myxococcota_A > Polyangia > Nannocystales > Nannocystaceae > Xiheibacterium. The sequence goes on along the minus strand of CAZFKC010000013.1, from coordinate 135,649 downwards.
CGACGCCGACCGCGATGCGCTGTGCGACTACACCACGTCGATCAACGCGCGCACTGCCTATGCGATCGCGAGGGCCGACCGGATCATCGTGTACTCGCGCGGAGGCAACGACGCGGTCGCGTGGGACGGCACCGCAGGGCACTGGACGGCCTCGCACCCCAGCGGCGGCGCGTCGTCGGCCAATGGGTTCTACGTGCGCATGCCGAAGTCGTTCGGCGACGACACGCTGCTCGCCCACGAGGTCGGTCACTACCTGCACACGGCGCACACGTTCGGCTCGAGCCCCGCGAACGTCACCGAAGCTCGACAGAAGATGGAGAAGTGGGCCGCGGATCACCCCGGTGACGATCCGCGCAACGTGTTCGACGGCGATCGTGGGGTCGAGTACGCGGTGCTCGACACGCCGCCGGATCCGCGCGGGACGCTGCTGATCTCGGTGCACGGGGGCGACGGCTGCGATCCGGATCCCGCCAAGGGGCGCGTGACGGTGCCGGTGAAGGTCGGCAACACCACGACGAACTACGTGCTCGAGCCCGATCGCGCGCTGGTGATGAGCTACTTCAAGGGCTGCGCCGGCTTCGATCACTACCAGAGCAAGGGCCAGTACGAGCAGATCCACAAGGCGCTCACGGTGGGCAACCGTCGCGGGCTCGTCGAGGGCGATCCCGGCTCGTGCTACTCGAACGGATCCGACCCGGGCGAGCTGGCCACCACCGAGCAGAAGCTCACCGCGCTCATCCGCAAGATCAGCCGCTGCATCCTCCTGACCAAGCGCCCGATGCCGTGGGAGCCGGTCGAGCTCGACATCTACAGCCAGCCCGAGCAGCTGTCGCGCGGGTGGAAGGCCATCGGTGGCGTGGGCGTGCACGTCGCGCGGGAGCAGCAGCTGTTGCGCTCGCTACGGCAGGCCGAGTCGCAGGAGTAGCTCGGACGATTCCGTCACGGATCCACCGGGCCCGCTGCATGGCGAGCGCATGCGCTGGCTCGCCCCCTCCTCCCTCCTCGGCCTCGCCGCGGGCCTCGCAGGCTGCCCGAGTGATTCCGATGGCGGCGCCGATACCATCGCGACGGCCACCGAACCCGCCACCGGCTCGGCGAGCGAGAGCGGCACGACGCTCGGCTCCGCGTCCGAGGGCTCGCCGACCGACGCGGCGACGACCTCCGACCCGAGCGAAGGCCCGGGATCGGACGACGCCACGAGCAGCGCCGACTCGAGCGGTGACGATGGCAGCGACAGTGGCCCACCGGCGACCGAGTGCGACGAGCGGCCGGAAGCCACCGAGGCTCCACCGCCGCAGTGGGTGAACGTCACCGGCAACCTCGCGAACCTTCCGTCGGAGTGCGGCAACCTGACGTTGCTCTCCGCGCGCCCGTGCACCGACGAGATCATCGCCGGCGTGGCGCTCGGGGGTTTGTTCATGACCAACGACGGCGGTGCGAGCTGGAATCCACTCGGTACGGGCGAGGGCTCCGCGGTGATCACGAACCGCCCTTCGTCGATCGTCTACGACCCCGAGCATCCCGCGGTGTTCTGGGAGTCGGGCATCTACAACGGCGGGGGCGTCTATCGCACCGACGACGGGGGCGTCACGTTCGTGCAGCTCGGCGACTTCGGCCACGACGACCTCGTCAGCGTCGACTTCTCGGATCCCGAGCGCAAGACGCTGCTCGCCGGCTCGCACGAGCAGACCCAGCGGCTCATGTACTCGAACGACGGCGGACAGAGCTGGACCGACATCGGTCCGAACCTGCCGGCCGACTCGAACTTCAGCTCGGCGCCGCTCGTGATCGACGCGAGCACGTTCCTGGTCGGTGCGTGCGGCTACGCCGATGCGACGTGCGGCGTGTTCCGCAGCACCGACGCGGGGGCGACATGGGTGAACGCAGCCCCGGATCTACCGGTGGTCGCGCGACCGCTGTGGGCGAGCGACGGCGCGATCTACTGGTCGACGATCTACGACTCCGGCATCGCGCGCAGCGACGATGGCGGCGCGAGCTGGACGAAGGTCGCCGAGGGCCTCGTCTCGGCGCCGGCGGTGGAGCTCGCGGACGGACGCCTCATGGCGACCACGGCCGACCACGTGGTGATCTCGAGCGACCGCGGCGTGACGTGGGAGCCGGTCGGCGAGCCCCTGCCCTTCAAGCCCGCGGGCGTGACCTTCTCGGCGGCGACCAAGACGATCTACGTGTGGCAGTGGGACTGCGGCAACATCGTGCTGCCGAACGCGATCGCGAGCGCGGGCTTCGACGACACGGCGGGATGATCCTCGCGCTCTACGCTGCGAGGCGCGAGCGGCCCTGCCACCTGCGGAGCGCCGCGCCGTGGTACGGTGCCGACGCGATCGACCATGCAGCCGCCCTTGCCCCCCGGTGTGCCGAGCCAGCCCGGCTGGCATCCCGATCCGTGGGATCGGAACCACTGGCGTTGGTGGGACGGATCGACATGGACCGCCCACGTCAGCGCGCGGACGAAGAAACCGATCCTGCCCGGGTGGCTGAGCGTGCCGGTGATCGTCGCGGCGATCCTGGTGGTGCCGACCCTGGCCTTCGTGCTCGCGACCCTGCCGCAGGCCCTCGTGCTCGCGCTCTTTCCCCTGGCCTTGGTCCTGCCGGCGATGCTGTGGCTCGACCGGGTCGAGCCCGAGCCGAAGGCCGCACTCGTGCACGCGTTCTTGTGGGGCGCGACGGTCGCGGTGGTGGTGGCCTCGATCGTCAACGCCATCACCGGCGCGATCGCAGGTGAGGCGTTCGCCGCGACCGTGTCGGCGCCGCTCATCGAGGAGGCGATGAAGGCCGGCGGCATCCTGTATGCGGTGCGTCGTCGCGAGCTCGACTCACCGATGGACGGGATCGTCTATGCCGGCTGGACCGCGATCGGATTCGCGGTGGTGGAGGACGTCGAGTACTTCGTGCGTGCCGCCCAGGCCGGACAGCTCGTCGGCGTCTTCGTGCTGCGCGGTATCCTCGCTCCGTTCGCCCATCCGCTGTTCACCGCATGGACCGGCCTCGCGATCGGGCGCGCCGTCCTTCGCGGGCGTCCGGTGTTCCCGCGCATGCTGTGGGGCTACGCCCTGGCGGTGCTGAGCCACGCCCTGTGGAATGGATCCGCCGTCGTGGCGCAGGCCTACGGCGAGGTCGGGGTGCTCTTCCTGCTCAGCACGGTGTTGGTGTTCGTGGCGCTGTTCGTCACCTTCGTCATCGTGCTCTACCGCGTGCGTCGCAAGGAAGAGCGACGGTTCGCCGTGCTCGTGCCGTGGCTCGCGCAGCGCTACGAGATGAGCGCTCCCGAGGTCGCGATGTTCGGTGAGCTCGCGACCATGCTGAAGACGCGCAAGCGGCTCGCCTCCGATCAGCGCCGCTGGTTCGACCGCGTGCACGCTGCGCTCGCCCGGCTCGCGGTCCTGCACGACCGACCGGGCGGCGCCGATCCGGCGACCGAGCAGGCGCTGGTGGCCCAGCTGCACCAGGCCCGCTTCGGCGGGCGCTGACTACGTGGCCGGCACGAGCTCGTAGTCGTCGAGCCGCAGCTTCGCGGTGCGGCGGCGGAACGTGACGGTGAAGCTGGGGAAGATCGTCGTGTTGCGGCCGTGCTCGTCGAGGTACCAGCTGCGGCAGCCGGTCGCCCAGATCGCGGCGCGGTTCCTCGTCTGCAGCCACTCGTTGTAGCGGCGCTGCACGTCGGGCTTCACGGCGAGCGCCGCGAGGCCGCGCTCGCGTGCGATGCGGATCGCCTGCACGGCGTAGTGGGCCTGGCCCTCGATCATCACGATCATCGAGTTGTGGCCGAGCCCGCTGTTGGGGCCGACCATCATGAAGAGGTTCGGGAAGCCCGCGATCGCGGTGCCGAGGTAGGCCTCGGCGCCGGCCTGCTGCCACAGCGCGCCGAGCTCGACGCCGCCTTGCCCGTGGATGCGCACGCCGCCGAGGTAGTCGTGCACCTGGAAGCCGGTGCCGTAGATCAGCGCGTCGAGCTCGAGCACGCGGCCGCTCGCGAGCACGAGCTGACCGGGTCGCAGCTCCGCGGCGGCATCGTCGATCACCTCGACGTTCGGCTGGGCGATCGCCGGGTAGTAGTCGTTGCTCAGCAGCACGCGCTTGCAGCCGGCGCGGAACTTCGGGGTCACGCGCTCGCGTAGCGCGGGGTCGGAGATCTGCGCGGCGATGTGCTTGCGGCCCTGTCGCTCGGCGATCTTCAAGAGCGTCGGATAGTCGGTGAACGCGAGCGCGCGGCCTTCGAGGCGCCAGTAGATCGACTGACGATAGAGCTCGCGCAACCCGGGCACCCAGCGGAAGGCCTTCTGCTGCCACGGCGCGAAGGCGCCATCGGGCTTGGGGAGGATCCACGGCGGCGTGCGCTGCACGAGCGACAGCTGCGCGACGAGCGGCTGGATCTGCGGCACGAACTGGATCGCGCTCGCGCCCGTGCCGATCACGCCGACGCGCTTGCCGGTGAGATCCACGGCGTGATCCCAGGTGGATGAGTGGAACTGCGGGCGATCGAAGCGCTCGCGGCCCGGCAGGTCGGGAATCAGTGGATTGCTCAGCCCACCCGCGCCGAGCACGAGGAAGCGCGCGACGACGTGCAGGCCCGCGCGCGTGCGCACGTGCCAGCGCGAGGTCGACTCGTTCCAGCGCGCGTCCTCGATTGCCTGGCCGAGCTCGATCTTCTCGCGGAGCCCACGGTCGTCGACGAAGCGCTCGAGGTACGCGAGGATCTCGTGCCACGGCGCGAACGCCCGCGTCCAGTCGTGCTTGGGCGCGTACGAGAACGAGTAGAGGTGCGAAGGGATGTCGCACGCGCAGCCGGGATAGTGGTTGTCGCGCCAGGTGCCGCCGATCGCGTCGGCGCGCTCGAGCAGCACGAAGTCGTCGATGCCGGCCTTCTGCAGCTCGGCCGCGACGCCGAGCCCGGAGAAGCCGGTCCCGACGATCGCGACCTCGACGTGGCGGAGCTCGGGCACCCGCGAGAGTCTGTCATGGGTCCGCGAATCGGGCACGGGCACGGGCACGGGCACGGGCACGGCGCAGGGTGCTTCGCATCCTGCGAGCGAAGCCCGCGAGCGTACGCGCAACCGAGGAACGCGCGCGTACGCCCGCGAGTCGCCGGATACGGCGCGCGCGGCCACTCGCCTCGGCAGCGCGCGCCATCGGAGTCGTGAAGGGCGAGCAGGCGGACAACCGCTCGCCCTCCACGCTTGAGAAGAGCGCCGGACGGCGCGACCAGGACTCACCCCACGCGCGTGATGCCCTCGGGCAACGTCGCGAACTGGCTCGACACGTCGCCGGCCTCTGCGACCGCGCGGCCGTCGGGGCCGGGCTGACCCGGCATGCCGCCCGTGCCGTCGCTGCCCGCAGTGCCGGCGGTGCCCGCCGTCGCACCCTCGCCGAGCGCTCCGCCGGCCGAGCCCGCGTAGCCGCCCGGACCCGGCGCGCCGGCACTGCCCGCGCTGCCACCCGATGCGTCGAGCTGGATCACGCTCGCGAGCTCGGGGAACGCCGCGTCGTACACGAGCCGGATCGTCCCGCCCATGCCACCGTTCGCACCGTTGCCGCCTTGCCCACCCGGGCCACCGTTGCCACCGCGCCCACCGGGATAGCCCGAGCCACCCGAGCCGCCGGCACCACCCGCGCCGCCGGTGCCACCGGAGCCACCCGCACCGCCGCGCGCCGAGAGCACGATCGGCGCCTTGGGATCGAAGAGCACCGTGTCGGTGAAGTCGCCCGTCACCGACAACAGCACGAGGTGATCGTGCAGCGGCGTCTTCACGATCGTCGCATACGCCACGATGTTCGGACCGGGACCACCGTCGCCGCCGTTGCCCGCGGGCCCACCACCCGTGCCCGAGCCACCATCACCGCCGGCCTTCGCCGAGTCGCCACCGGCCCCCGCGGCACCCGAGTTGCCGCTCTGGCCCGAGTCGCCCATCGGACCGCTCATGCCGGAGCCGCCCGCGAACGTGATGCAGTCGTAGGTCGGCGCGTAGTCGACCTTGATCGGCTCGACCTTGCCGTCGCGCTTGTACTTCGCAGCGATCGAGAACCCGCTCACGGCAGTCGCGAGCATGTCGGGGTTCGGCGCGAAGATGCCGGTCTTCGGATCGAGCTCGCCACCACCGAGCGTGAACTCGAACTCCTCGAAGCCCATCTTGCCGATGCGGTTCGCCGACGCGGCATCGCCCTTCCAGGTCTCGAGCTTCTTCGACTTGTTCTTGCGCTTCTTGTGGTCGGCCTCGGCGAAGACGGCGAGCTGCACCGAGCGACGCGGACAGATGCCGCTCTGCTCGCGCAGACCGAGCGAGATCTTCTTCACCTGCCACTTGTCCATGTTCACGGTGTTCTTCTTCGCGGCGTTGACCGCGAGGGAGATGAGGCCGCAGCCGGTGGACGGCGTGAACAGGGCCAGCGCGAGCAGGCCGGAGGTGAGCGCAGTGCCCTTGCGGGCGAGACGGGTGGGGAGCAGGGTCATCTTCGAGTTCCTCGGTCGGCGCGCTCGCTCGCGAAGGTGCGAGAGTGCGAGCGGTCGCGCGTGGCAGGCATCGTCACGACCGCCAGTGGCCGTGCACGCCGCGGCCCATGAGCAGGCGACGTTCCAGCGAGCGCGCGCCGCCCTGCGATCTCGGCTTCGACCGTGATCTCGTCGCGTTGCCCGGTTGCACCATCGTGGGCGCCCCGCCACCGCGGCTCCCGATCCGTCACATGGGCTCGCGCAGCGCTTCCCGATCCGGGTCGCGCCTCACCACGCCCACGTGCGCAGACCGATGATCCCGTGCGCGAGCAGCCACAGCGTGAGCCCGAAGCAAGCGCACGCAGAAATCGACGGCACGATGCGCAACCACAGGCTGGGCCGCACGTCACCCACCGAGCAGCGCACGGCGGCCGCGAGGCCGGCCCCCGACGCGAGCGCGAACACCAACGTGCTCGCACAGATCGCGATCGTCCACGGGTGTACGACGCCGAGCAGCTCGTGCGCGCCGGCGATGCCGAGCAGCCGCGGGAACAGCCCGAACGAGAGCGCGGCGACGGCCGGCCACACGAGCAGGCCGACCGGGACGAGCATGCGCTTGCGGACCAAACCTGCGAAGAGGAGTGCGAGCGAGATCCACGGGGTCAGATCGAGCAGACGCAGCGTCGCGCCGAGCACCCACAGGCGTGCGCGCGCGAACCACCACCGCGAAGCGCCAGCGTGCGCACCGTGGTGGACGAGCACCTCGCCGCCGTCGCGACCTCGCTCGACGCGGATCGACGTGCCGCTCTCGAGCGGATGACGGAAGCCGCCGTCGATGGTGGGCACGAGCGGGATCGTGCCGCCCGCGAGCGACTCGATGCGCGCGCGCGGACCGTCGACCTCGAGCCGCCAGCCGGTGGTGACCCGCTGCATGAAGCCGAACAGCTCGTGGCGGGGGCTCGTGAACGCGAAGAAGTCGGCCTCGGGTGCCCTCGCCCCGTCGGGGATGGCGGGCATGGGCGGCAGCTCGCGATTCCTGGTGAGGTACGCGAACGCGAGCCGCCGGATCGCCTGCAGTGCGCGTGGCGAGTGCGTGGAGTTGACGAGCACGACGTAGCCGACGCCGAGCTCGGGCGAGTAGCGCAGGTTCGACAGGAAGCCGGGCAGGCCGCCGTCGTGGCCGCGCATGCGCACCGGATGCGAGACGTCGCCGTAGTTGCCGAGCCCGTAGTCGGTGGCGAGCGCGGTCCATTCCGCGGTGCCGGTCTGCTCGATGCGATCGAGGCCCGCGGGCGAGACGATCGCGGGGAAGCCCTCGCCGCGGCGCAGCCAGAAGCGCACGAGCTGCGCGAGGTCGTTGGCCGAGGCGAGCAGTGCTCCGGCGGGTCGGTGCGCGATGGGGCCGAAGCGTGCGGGCGTCGTGGCGTCGCGGTAGCCGATCGCGAGCCGTCGCTCGAGCGCGGGCGTGCGGCGGAAGTCGGCCTCGTGCATGCCGAGCGGCTGCAGCACCTCGCGGCGCAGGAAGACGTCGAACGGCTCGCCGCTGCCGATCTCGACCGCCCGCCCTGCGACCCCGTAGCCGACGTTGCTGTAGGCGAAGCGGCTGCCGGGGCGCCAGCGCACCACCCGCGAGCGGGGATTGAGCGCGAGCGCGTCCGCGGGCGCCATCGCGTCGTCGTCCGTGAACGTCTCGTTGGGCCGCATGTCGTCGAAGCCCGCGGTGTGCTCGAGCGCGTGCGCGAGCGTGACCGGGACCTGCGCGTGCCAGCGGTTCGCGATCGCGACCTCGGGCATCAGCTCGGCGAGGGGTCGCCCGAGCTCGAGCCTGCCCTGCTCGACGAGCCGCATCACGCCGAGCCCGACGAAGCCCTTGGTGATCGAGGCGACGCGGAAGATCGTGTCCGCGTCGACCGGCGCGCGGCTGGCGAGGTCGCGCACGCCCACGCCGCCGCTCCAGATCACGCCGTCGCGATCGACGAGCGCGATCGCGGCGCCGGGCACCTGCTCGCGCGCGAGCACGTCGGCGATCTTCGCCCGCAGCTCGTCGATCGACTGCGGCGCGGCGTCGAGCGGCGCGAGCGGGAGCGGAGCCTCGTCGAGCTCGTGCAGCGCCACGTCGGCGGACGTGGGTGCGTCGGGCTCGACGGGCACCGCGAGCGCGAGCAAGACCGCGAGCACCAGCAGCACGAGAGCAGCGACTCGGCGCACCATGGCACCGAGGATAGCGCGGCTACTGCTGCAGGAACTCGACCAGCGTCTGCAGCTCGGCCTCCGGCAGCGTGGCGAAGCGTCGCGGCGGCATCTGCAGCTTGCTGCCCTCGGGCGCCATGAGGCGCGCGAGCGCGGCGGTCTTCTGATCGGCGGTCAGCTCGGCGGGTCGCTCGGCGTTGAAGCGTGCGCGGGTCAGCGTCTGATCGAGCTCGTCGTTGTGGCAGCGCTGGCAGACGTGGTGGAGGATCTCCTCGGCGCTCGCGCCCGCGCGCGGACGGAAGCCGAGCTCCGCCTCGGTGGTCTCGTCGAGCACCGCGCGTGGATCGACCAGCGTCGCCGGATCGCCGCCGTGTGCGACCGCGAGGTACGACTCGACCGCGGTCGCGCGCAGCTCGGGGTCGGTGATGTCGTGGTGGTGATACGGCACCGGCATGCGCTCGCCGGCGAGCGTCTGCGCGTAGTAGGCGTCCCAGGTCGCGGTCGAGCCGGCCGCGATGTCGGCCTCGATCGCCGCGGAGTCGAAGTCGTGCGGCTGGCCGTCGTGGGTGAGCCCGGCCGGTGGCCCGCCCTTGTTCGTCCAGTACAGCTCGAGCATCTGCTGCAGCACGATGCCGCTCGCGCTCGGGTTCGGCGGCGTGAGCATCTCGATGGGGATCCCGCCGTACTGCCCGTCGCCGGCGTGCATCTCGAGGAAGCGCGGCGTCAGCTCCACCGACGACTGCGTGTCGACGCCGGTGCCGAGCCCGATGCTGGGAAACCAGTGCAGCCACGGCTCGGTCGACTGGTGCGCGAGCAGGAGCTTCTCGGTGCCGGGCCCCCCGGGCTGGTGACACGTGAGGCAGTCGAGCGTGTGGTTCTCGAGATCGACGTCCTGGTAGAGGCTCCACTTCGTCCAGCCCGACTCGATCGCGGGCGTGAACAGCTCGGCCAGCGAGCACCCGGCATCGTCGTCGTTGCACGGGCGGAAGAACGTGAACAGGTAGAAGTTGAGCGCGTCCGCGGCCGCGTCGTAGCCGACCAGCTCGACCACCTGCTCGCCGCGCGAGAAGGTCGCGACGGCGGTACCGACCTCGAACGGCGCGAGCAGGAGCACGCGTGGATTGATGACGGAGACCGAGCGCGCCGCGAGCGAGGTGGTGTTCGAGAGCACGGCGTACTGTGCGGGGCTCACCTGCAGGCCGAGTGCGGCGTAGAGATCGCCGAGCTCGTCGATCGTCGGAGCGGGATCGGTGCAGAGCGCGAGCGCGATCGGATCGCCGTTGCCGCGCGCGCAGACCTCGGCGAGCTGATCGGGATCGAAGGGTAGCTCGGGATCGTCGGGATCGCCCGTCGGTGGACCACCGGTGTCGTCGGTGCTCTCGCCGTGCGACTCGCCGTGCGACTCGCTGCCCGAGCCCGCGCTGGGATCCTCGCTGCCGTGGGTGGTGCCGACCGTGCTCGCGGGACCGGCCGAGGACTCGCCGGGATCGGTGCTGCTGCCTTCGCTCGCCGATGGCGACGGCGAAGGGTCGGCGCAGGCGGCGAACAAGAGCAGCGTGCTGGGCCAGCGAGGGATCCGCGTCACGAAGTCCATGCGCGGGGAATGTGGCGGGCGCGACGGATCCGTCCCGCGATTTCACCTGCTACGCTCGCGCGCCGTCTCGATGTTGCTCGCGGCCCTGTCGATCGTTCTTCGTCTGGCGCACGCGCCCGCCGTGGAGCCGCCGCGTTGGGTCGAGCTGGACTGGCGCGCGCCGGCCGAGTGCCCGGATGCAGCGGCCGTGCACGCGGCGATCGAGCTGATGCTGCCCGCGGAGCCCGAACGCATCGACCCACTGCCGCGCGTCGAAGCGATCGTACAGCGACAGCCGGAGGGCTTCGTGCTGCGGCTGCACCTCGGCGCGCGTGGGGCCGAGCGCACCCGCGAGCTGCGAGCCGGGTCGTGTGCGTCGCTCGTCGATGCGGTCGCGGTGGAGGTCGGGCTCTTGATCGCACAGCGCAGCGGCGAGCTCGCGCCGGCCGAGGCCACGTCGCCGACCGAGCCTGCGGCGAGCGTCGTGCCGCCGCGCACGACGGCTCCTGCGGAGACGGTCACGACGCGCGCACCCGGGCCACGACGACGGAGCCCGCTGCACTGGCGGGTGCGCGCCGGCGTCTCGATGTCCGCGCGCGTGCTCGATCCGACGCCCGCGGCCCCGACCCTCGGCGCCGCGCTGGTCGGCACACGCTGGGCCGCGATCGTGGATCTCGCACTGTGGCCCCGCGGCTTCGCGGCGATCCCGGGGCGCACGCGCGAGGGCTCGCGGCTCACGCTCTTCACCGTGACCGTCGGCGGTTGTGCACGCCGGCCTGCGGCGGTGCGGTTCGCGATCGCGGGCTGCGGCGGACTCGAGCTCGGCGCGCTGGCTTCGCGTGGCATCGGGCTCTCGGACGCGCGTCGCGCCGCCGCGGCCTCGCTCGCGCTGCTGCTCGCCCCCACCTTCGAGCTCGCGGTGGTGGGGCCGCTGCGGGTGTCGCTCGGGCCCTGGCTCCGGCTCGGGCTCGTGCGCCCGGGCGTCCGCATCGAGGGCGTCGGCGAGATCCACCGCGCGGCGCCCTGGTCGCTGGGGGCCGCGGTGCGGGTGGAGCTGGAATTCGCGGCCCGTCGGCGTGATTCCGGGACGGAACGGCCGCGGCCGTGACATCTGAGTGGGGCTGGGATGGGCGCGAGGTCGGAGGCAGCGCAGGACATCGAGGCGACGGACGCACACGCTGCGTTCGCCGCGTTCGTGCGGGCGCACGCCGACGCGGTGTGGCGATGCCTGCACGCGCTCGGGATCCCCAGCGCGAGCATCGACGACGCCGCGCAGGACGTGTTCCTCGTCGCGTACCGGCAGTGGTCGAGCTACGACGAGCGTGGCGTCGCGCGGGCGTGGCTGCTCGCGATCGCGAGGCGCGTCGCCGCGAACCATCGCCGACTGCGTCGGCCCGAGCCCGCACCGGCGCACGAGCACGCCGCGGCCGAGCTCGACGTGGAGGACGCGCTCGCGTGTCGCGAGGCGCGTGCGGTGATCGACGCGTTCCTGCAGCAGCTCCCCGAGGAACGCCGGCTCGTGTTCTTCCTCTCCGACGTCGAGGGCTGGTCGGCACCCGAGGTGGCCGAGGCGCTCGAGCTCAAGCTCAACACGGTGTACTCACGACTGCGACGCGCACGCGCGCAGCTCGAGCGCTTCTTGGCGAAGAGAGGTGCCGGATGAACGAGCCCAGCGATCGCGCGCGCGAGCTGATCCGCCGCTACCGTGGGTCGATCGGACCGAACGACGCGCAGCGCGATGCGCTCGTGCGCGCCGTGGTCGCGCGCGTCGATGCGGGTGGAGCGGGGCCGAGCGCTGGAGGCAGCAGCGGTGGCGGCGTGCCGTGGCTGACGATCGTCGCGGCGTTCGTGCTCGTCGGCGGCGCGGCGTGGTGGAGCGCGCATGGGCCGGAGCTCGCGAAGGCCGAGCACGGGCTGGCGCGCATGGGCGCGATCGAGCCCGACGTGCTGCTGCCGAGCGAGGATCCGCCCGAGCTCGCGGTGGCGGAGGTGCGATCGGCGGGCGCCGTCGCGGTGGCGCCGAGCGAGCCGACGCCGGTCGCGGCACCGCGGGCTCGACCCCGCGTGCGCGCGCAGGTCGAGGCCCCGACGGCGTCGAGCACCGACGGGGCGAGCGCTGCACCCGTCGCGTCCGCGCCGACGCTCGTCGACGAGGAGGTCCGGCTGTTGCGCGAGGGCAACCTCGCGCTGAAGGACGGCGACGTGGTGCGTGCGCGGGCCCGCTTCGACGAGCATGCGCGGCGCTTCGCCGACGGCGAGCTGGTCGAGCTGCGCGAGGTCGGACGCGCACTCTTGCGCTGCCGTGCCGAGCCGCGCGAAGCGAGTGCGACGATCGATGCCTTCGCGGCGCGCTTCCCCGGCTCTCCGCACCTGGCCCGGCTGGGGCGCGAGTGTCCGCGCGGAGACCCGTGAGGCGGCGCGCAGCCTGGCTGCTCGTCGCGAGCGCCTGCACGCCCGCGGCGGACACGGTCGGCGGCTGGACCGGTGCGTCGTCCTCGACCGCAGCGACGAGCGCCGGCAGCGAGGGGCCGATGTCCACCGACGGCACGTCGTCGAGCGAAGCGACGTCGAGCGAAGCGACGTCGGGCGGTACGACGTCGAGCGGCGCCGAGAGCTCGAGCACCGGCGCGCCGATGCAGCCACCGCCGTGGGTCGTGACCGTCGTCGACGGTGCACCGCCGTCCCTGCGTGCGATCGAGCTCGACGGCGGCGAGGTGGTGGACGTGTGCGCGCTCGCGGGCGTCGATCGGCCCGACGGGCTCGCGTTCCTGCCCGACGATCGCCTCGTCGGCACCGTCGCGGCGACGACCGCGATCTGGATCGCCGATCCCTGCGACTGCACCGTCCTTCCGATCGACACGCTGGAGCCGCCGCTCGCGTTGCATGCGATCGCCGAGCGTCACGATGCGATGGCGACGATCGTGGGTGCCGATGCCTCGCGCGGTGCGTTGTTCGGCGTGCACGTCGACGTGCCGGAGCTGCTGCCGCTGGGCGAGCTCGCGATCGCGGACGCGGTGACCGCCCTCGCCGCGATCCCCGACTCCGACGAGCTGAACGCCCTCGCGCACACAGCCGGGATGCACCTCTTGCGCATCGATCCGGCGAGCGGCTCGGTGCTCGCGGACGCCGCGATCGCGCTCCCCGACGACGCGGCCGGCCTGACGCGTCATCCCGCCGACCCGGGCCTCGTCGCCTGCGACCCGACCGGCACGCTGTGGCGCGTCGATCCCGACGACGCGAGCACCGAAGCGCTGCCCTTCGCGCTCCCGGCTCCGTGCCACACGCTGGCCACCGCCCACGCCCCGCTCGCCTGCATCGACGAGCTCTTCACGCAGTGAGGCGCCGCCGCGCCGGAGATTTCACTCCGGCGTTCTGCTCGCAGATCGAGCAGATCCGGCGAGTGAGACTTCCACCCGAACATCTTGCACGCGTTGCGAGCAGAACCGGCGAGTGAGAAGCCCCTACTCCTTCGCAGCGCCGCGCAGGCGGGCGTCGCCGAGGCACAGACGCGCCGCGAGCAAGGCCGCGTCGTCGACGTCCTTCGCGCGGCGCCGGATCGTATGCGGGCTGCAGGCGCAGACGTTCGCGAGCTGCACGGTGCTGCGCCAGCCTTGATCCAACGCGAGCGCGACGAAGAGCGCACGCGCGTCCCCGTGGCGCCGGATCTCCGTGGTCGGCACCCGCAAGGCGGCGCAGGCCGCATCCGCGATCGTCTCCAGTGGATCGCGCGCGAGCATCGTCGACGGCGCTGCGATCGGGAACGCGGTGCCTTCGACGCGCGCGTCGGGGTCGCCGCTCACGTAGCCATGGAAGCGCTGCGGGAAGTCTCGCAGCGGACGACCGAGCGCGGCCGCAAGTCGAGGCGCAGTGACCCAGGGATCGACGCTTGCACCGACCACGTCGCGGTGCGTGCTCCACCGCCACGCAAGGGGACATCGTACGAGCCGGCTGCGGCAGGGATTGAGCGCGACGTACCGCACCTGCCGCGCGAGCACGATGCCTTCGCGGATCGGATCCGGATCCGGCACCTCGCTCACCTGCCCGCGCACACCGAACCGACGCCCGAGCTGTCCGAGCAAGCGTGCGAGCCGACACCGATCGGCCTCCGGATCCTCGCTCGCGGTCACGAGGTGGGGATGGTTCGGCATGAGCAGCGCCGCGATGGCGAACGGGAACGCCCGACGCATGTTCGTCCACAACCAACCGCCGGGCCCGTCGTCGGTGAGCACGGGCGCCCCCGAAAACAGCTCCGCGGTGAGATGAATCCAGGGTGATCCGGCCACGCCGATGCAGGTCGGCCGCGCACGAACCCCGTTGCACGGCGGCCGGCACTTTCCTGCGGCCGCCGGCGCGGGGATGACGACTTCACTCGAGGCGTCTGCTCGCCGGAGGAGCAGAAACGCGGAGTGAGACCTTCACGCCCGCGTTCTGCCCCGCTGGGGAGCAGAAACGCGGAGTGAAATCGCCGCTCGCCGCCGCGCCGCGGCGCGCCCCCGCTTCAGCCGCCCGTCGAGCCCGTGCCGGTGCCACCGCCGGTGCCGCCGCTCGTGTCGGCGCCGCCGCTGCTGCTCGTGCTCTCTTCCATCGGCTCCATGCGGCCGATGGTGACGGTCTCGAAGACGGGCACGCACGGATCGCTGTCGTCGACGCAGAAGGGCGAGTGATCGGTGCGCACGAGCAGCGCGGTGATCTTCGTCTTCGCGCCGTTCGCCGACGGGATCATCACCGGGCCGCTCACCTCGTAGTCCTCTTCGGGTGCCGACAGCACCGCGACGTAGTTCTGCGAGCACTCCTCGTCGAGCGCGCACGCGGGGAAGTCCTGGTCCACGAAGATGTGCGCGTGGCCGATGCGCCCCGGCATCGGCGCGCCGCTCGCGGGTGCGAGCGAGAAGTTGATGACGCCGACGGTCACCTCGATCTGCTGCGCGCCGGGCAAGAACTTCTCGCCGGGGATCGGACTGTTGAACGCGACGTGCGGCAGGCCGTCGTCGAACCAGAACAGCGAGTTGAACGACGACTCCGCGTTGTCGTAGGGGGTCTCGTCGGACAGTCGCGCGTACGCGCGCAAGCGATGCGCACCCGCGATGGCCGCGGTCTCGACCTCGATCGGGATGCCCGCCTTCAGATCGCCGCTCTCGACGACCGCGACCTCGAAGTTGTCGAGCGTCAGCGCGACCTGGCCCGAGCCGCGCTCGCTGTCGGGGTCGTCGCCCGGCGACACGAGCGTGAGGCTCTTGCCCTTCACCGTCACCGTCACCGGCTGCGTCGGCAACGTCTCTTCCCACGGCAGCTGCTGCTGATCGATCGGGCTCTCGATCGAGACCGTCGGCCCCTGGCCGTCGTAGCAGAGCCCGACGAGACACGATTGCCCCTCTTCCGGACACGGCTCGTCGTCGTCGCACGGGATCGGCGGCGGCTCGCCGGTCGTGCTGCTGCTGCTGCTCGTGGTGTCGCTCGCGGGCGGATCCGAATTCTTGCAGGCCGCGAGGGCGAGGCCGGCGACTACGAGCACGAGGACACGGCGAGCAGGTTCAGGGCAGGACATCGCGGCCGATGATAGCCGCGAGCGCGCCTTCGAGTCGCGCTTGCACGCCGCCGGAGTCGGACGGCCCGAGCACGAGCGTGAAGCGGTGGAGCGCCGCGGCGCGCAGGGCGATGTGGAGGCCGAGCCCCTGCCCTTCGGGGCGCGGCTGCGTGCGTCGTCGCCGCGCGCGCCGCGGGCGTGGATGCCCACACCACCGCCACGTGCCGGCCCGCTCGGTCGTATCGCACCGCGTCGTGCACGAGCTCCCCGCGGTAAGATCGCTCCAGGAGCTACGCGATGACGGACGAACACCGCAAGGACCCGGCCCCCGTCCCCACCCGCCGCCAGATCCTCGTCGGCCTCGGCACCGTTCCACTCGTGTCGCTGTTCGGGTGCGCCGACGATCCGGCCGGCAGCGGCTCCGCCGAGGGCAGCAGCGACGGCACCTCGTCGAGCGGCGGGGCGAGCAGCTCGGCCACGACGACCGACACGAGCGTGTCGACGAGCGCAGCCGACTCGAGCACCGGCATGCCGGGCTCGAGCAGCAGCGACGGCTCGGAGAGCGGCGAGCCGGGCAGCAGCGGATCCGAGAGCGGAACCGAGTGCGCGAGGGTGTCGGGCTGGGCGACGGGTGGCACCGCGGCGATGTGCGCCGTGTATCCCGATCCGTTCGCGGGCGGCATCGGCAAGAGCTGCGAGCTGCTGTGCTCGGCGACACTCGGGCCCTGCTACGCCGAGACCTTCGAGCGCCGCGACATCAGCGAGGGCACGCTCGGGCTGCCGGTGCGCATGGCGTTCCTCGTCGTCGACGAGACCTGCGCGCCGGTCGCCGACGCCGAGGTCGACATCTGGCACACGTCGCCCGACGGGCTCTACTCCGGCGAGGACGCCTCGCCGACGTGCACGTTCGACGACCCCGAAGCGGTCGCGGGCCACTGGTTCCGCGGGATCCAGCGGACGGACCAAAACGGGCGCGCCGACTTCGACACCTGCTTTCCGGGCTGGTATAGCGGGCGTTGCATCCACATCCACATCACCGTGCGCGTGGGCGGCACCGAGTACGTCACGTCACAGCTGGTGTTCGACGACGGCCTCTGCGACGAGATCATCGCGGACCAGCCGATCTACAGCGACCGCGGCGCGCGCGACACGACGAACACGACCGACGGCATCATGAGTCAAGCCGACGATCTCGCGGCGTATACGTTCGAGACCGAGCACATGAGCGACGGCGCGATGCTGGCGTGGAAGACGCTGGTGCTGCGGAGCTCCACGGGACAACCGCTCTGCGCGATCTGATATCGTGGCGCCATGCGCCGCGCCTGCTTGTTCGCTTCGACTGCCCTCTTCGCCTGCCGAGGCGATGGTGGGGGCACGGGCGGAGAGACCGAGACCGATCCGACGACCACTGCTGCGGTCGACTCGACGAGCAGCGGCTCGACGACCGGCGGCGAAACACCCTTCGAGTGGCCCGAGGAAGTGCTCACCGAGTCCGTCGATCCGCGGATCGGCACCGGTGGCATCGGCTTCAAGGTGGGGACCACGAACCCCGGCGCGACGGTGCCGTTCGGCATGATCAAGCCCGGTCCCGACACGGGGCTCGACGGCGCGCAGCTCTCCTATCTCAACTGCACCGGCTACCACTACGACCAGAGCCACATCTGGGGCTTCTCGCACTCGCGCATCAACGGCATGGGCGTGCCGGACTACGGCGCGGTGCTGGTCACGCCGACGCTCGGTGTCGACGCGGACACCGTGATGCGCGGCGGGGCCCGCTCGGCCTTCGATCATGATCACGAGGAGAGCAGCGCCGGCTACTACGCCGTCGACCTGCTCGACGTCGGCGTCCACGCCGAGCTGACCTCGACCACCCGCGTCGCGCTGCACCGCTACACCTGGGATGCGGCGACCGATGCGGCCTCGATCGTGATCGATCTGGGCTACGGCCCCGCCGACGGCGCCTCGACCGCTTCGTCGGTCGAGGTCTTCGCCGACTCCGGGATCATCCGCGGCATGACCACGGTGAACGGCTCGTACTCCGATCGCTTCGGCGGCGTGCCCACCTACTTCGCCGCGCGGCTGTCGAAGCCGCCGTCGTCCTTCGGCGTGTGGGACGACGAAGGTGCGCTCGCCGAGGGCACCGGCACGATGGAGGGCGCGCAGATCGGCGCGTGGGTGGGCTTCGAGCTCGAGCCCGACGACACCACGGTCGAGCTCGCGCTCGCGATCTCCTACGTCTCGATCGAGCAGGCCGAGGCGAACCTGCAGTCCGAGGCGCCGACGACGGAGTTCGACGCCGTGCGGGCCGCGGCGACAGAGGCGTGGGAAGCCGAGCTGCACCGCGTGCGCGTCGCCGGTGGCAGCGACGACGAGCGCCGCATGTTCTACACGGCGCTCTACCACGCGTTCCTGGCCCCCACGACGTTCACCGAGGCGAACGGCAAGTACCGCGGCTTCGACGGCGAGGTCCACGACGCCGACGGCTTCACCTACTACAGCGACTTCTCGCTGTGGGACACCTATCGCACGCTGCATCCGCTGCTCAACTTCGTGCAGCGCGACAAGAGCGGCGAGATGATGCGCTCGCTCGTGCGCATGTACGAGGACGGCGGCGACCTGCCGAAGTGGCCGCTGGCGTTCGGCTACACCGGCGGCATGGTCGGCACGAGCGCGGACATCGTGCTCGCCGATGCGGTGCTGCTCGACATCCCCGGCTTCGACGAGGACCTCGCCTACCGCGGCGCACGCCTGCACGCCACCGAGGCGCGCATGAACGACGGCCGTGCCGACCTCGAGGGCTACGTCGCGCGCGGCTGGGTGGGCAGCGACGTCGCGGGTGCGTCGGTCTCGGAGACCGTCGAGTACTCGCAGGCCGACGCCGCGCTCTCGAACATGGCGACGGCGCTCGCCGAGTACGAGGACGCGCAGATGTTCAAGGTGCGCGCCGAGGGCTGGCGCAAGCTCTACGCCGACGAGCTCGACTTCGTGGTCGGTCGCCGCGCCGATGCGACCTACGAGACCGCCGGCTTCGATCCGCTCGCGCTGCTCGACTTCTACGCCGAGGGCACCGCGTGGCACTACCTCTGGGCGGTCCCCCACGACACGATCGGGCTCGCTGCGTTGCTCGGCGGCGAAGGGCTCGCGCGCCAGCGGCTGTCGGACTACTTCGACATGTCGAAGGCGTACATCGAGGGGCCCGACTACGCGCCGGTGAACCCGGTGCCGTACTACTGGCACAGCAACGAGCCGTCGCTGCACGCCGCGTATCTGTTCACCGACTGGGGCGATCCGTCGCTCACCCAGAAGTGGGTCGACTGGGCGCGGCGCGAGCACTACGGCACCGGGGCGGCGGGGCTGCCCGGCAACGACGACGCCGGCACGATGAGCGCGTGGTACGTGTGGTCGGCGATCGGGCTCTATCCCCTGCCCGCGCAGCAGCGCTGGTGGATCACCGCGCCGATCTTCGAGCGCGTGGAGCTCGACATGCGCGACGCCGACGACGACGACCGGATCCTGACGATCATCGCCGAGGGCGCGGGCCCGGGCATGATCTACGTCGCGGGCGCGAGCTTCGACGGCGTCGCGCTCGAGCTGCCGGTGATCGACTGGGAGACGATCGAGCGCGGCGGCACGCTCGAGCTGCAGCTCTCGGACGCGCCGACCGAGTTCGGCAAGGACTGACCCGACCCGCGTGAGCTACCCGGGGCGGCTCTTCTGCGGGCGCGCGATGCCCAGCGCGTCCATCTTGAGCCCGAGCGTCTTGCGCGAGATGCCGAGCTGCTCCGCCGCGCGGGTCTGATTGCCCGCGCAGGCCTGCAGCGCCGCGAGGATGCGGGCGCGCTCGTCCGGCGTCGCCGGCTCGTCGTCGTCCGTGCCGTGGGTCGACACCAGCGGCTCGAACACGAGCTGGTCGGGCTCGATCGTGGCCGTGTCGCAGAGCACGACCGCGCGCTCGATCACGTTGCGGAGCTCGCGGATGTTGCCGGGCCACGGGTGCTCGCGCAGCCGCACGAACGCAGCCGGCGATACGCGCGGCGGCGCACGGCCGGAGTCCGCGGCCGCCTTCGCCACGAACTCGTCGACGAGCCGCGGCAGCTCGGCGAGTCGATCACGTAGCGGCGGGATCGCGAGCGTGATGCCCGACAGGCGGTAGTAGAGATCCTCGCGGAAGCGACCGCTCGCGACGTCGGCCCGCAGATCGCGGTGCGTCGCGGCCAGGAAGCGCACGTCGACCTCGCGCGGTGCGAGCCCGCCCACGCGCTGCACGCGACGATCCTCGAGCACGCGCAACAGCTTCACCTGCGCGAGCGGCGGGAGCTCGCCGACCTCGTCGAGGAAGACGGTGCCGCGGTGCGCCGTCTCGAGGATGCCCGGCTTCGCCGCGATCGCACCCGTGAACGCGCCGGCCTCGTGGCCGAAGAGCTCGCTCTCGAGCAGCGCCTCCGGCATCGCACCGCAGTTGATCGCGACGAACGGTCCGGCCGCGCGCTGCGAGCTGCCGTGGATGCGCCGCGCCATGACCTCCTTGCCGGCACCGGTCTCGCCGACGACGAGCACGTTGATGCCGCTCTTCGCGATGCGCGGCACGAGATCGGCCAGCGACGTCGAGGAAGGCCCGCCCGGGACCCGCACGCCCGGCCCGGTCGGTACGGCGGGGCCGTGCACGAGCACCGTGATGTCGCCGAGCTCGATCACGTCGCCGGGCACGAGCACCTTCGCCACGCGGGGTAGCAGCTGCACGCCGCCGACGCGGGTGCCGTTGCTGCTGCCGAGATCCTCGAGCTCGAGCGTCTTGCCGATGCGCAGGACCGCGTGCGCGCGCGAGACCGAGTCGTGCTCGATGCGCACGTCGACGTCGTCGCCACGGCCGATGCGGAGCTCACCCTGCTCGGGCAGCGGCACTCGGCTCACCGCGCCGTCGCCGAGCACGACCAGCTCGGCCCGTGCGTCTGCGACAGGGCGATCGGTCTGACGCGTGACGTCGAAGCGAGAGCCGCCGCTCACGGGGCTCGATGGTCGCGCGAACCGGCCCGCCCGTCACCCGGGCGGCTGGAAGTCGTCGCAGGCGCTCTTGATCACGCTGATGGCCTCGACGAAGAACGGGCCGTAGGGCTCGCAGATCGAGCCGACGAAGCCGTAGGTGAACATGTTCGTGAACTCGAGGATGCGCGTGGCGACCTCGGCCCCGGCGATGCCGCCGTTGCACTTGTCGAGCGTCGGACACGGATCGTCCTGCGGACCGACGAGCGCGAGCACCACGATCGAGTCCTCGTCGCCGCCCTTGGCCGCCGTCACCGCCGCGAACCATCCCGGTGGCTCGCCGGGCGAGCCCTGCTGCGGGAGCATGTCGCAGGCCTCCGCGGTGCCTTCGTGGTCGTCCTCTTCGTCGGTGATGATCACGACGACGAGCAACGCATCGTCGCGCAGGAAGCCCTCGTTGCACGCACCCGCTTCGTTGAGCGAGGGACTGAGCGCGGCCGACAGCGCCCCCATCGGACGCTCGTTGCCGTCGCCGCCGGTGCCCACCTGCGCAGCGCATGCGAACTTCGACTCGAGGTCGTCGGCCTCGGTCATGAAGCGCAGGCCCGACGCATAGGGCTCGCACACCATGTTGCTGGAGTCCTCGCCACCCGTGCGCGTCACCAGCACTCCGTCCTGGAGCGTGGGACAGCTCAGATCGAAGACGTAGGTGTCGGTCGTGATCACGCCGACGTTGAAGCCCATCGTGTCCGCGAGCTCGGTGCGCATGCCGTCGATCAGCGCGGGAAAGCTCTGCACGAGGTTGATCTGCTCGTCGGCCATGCTGCCCGACGTGTCGATCACGAACAGCAGATCGACCTTCTTGCAGCCGCTGTCGGTGCTGGTGTCGACCGGGCCGCTGGCCCCCGCGTCGCCGCCGCCGAGCACGTCGAGCTTGCCGAGCGTGTCGTTGCTGGGATCGATGCCGCTCGTCGGCTCGGTCTCGCCTGCGCTGATGCCGGTCAGCGTCAGCGTGCCGCTCGCGGTCTCGTCGCTCTCGCGACCACCGTCGCCACACGCGAGCACGACGGCGAAGGCCCATGACGAGAGCGACGCACGCATCCGCACGTTGGCAGCATCGCCGCCTCCTCGCGCCGACGTCAACCGCGGCGGCGGCGGTTCTTGCGGGACTCGGCAATCCCTACGAGGAGCGTGAGCGCCCACGCCACGAGATCAGTGCCGCCGTCGCGATCGCCCGCGATCGCGCAGCCCTGGGCAGATTGCCCACCTCCTGCACCGCCGCCGTCGTCGGGCGCCGCACCACTTTCCGGCGCACCGCCCGTGCCGTCGCCATCGCCGTCGGTGCTCTCGCCGTCACCCGTCGACTCCGCGCCCTCGCTGCCGGTGCCGGTTTCTTCGCCGCCGGGCGGTGCATCGGGCGGCGCGGCGCCGACTCCGACGGCGATCCATCCGCTGTCGGTCTGGTTGCCGGCGTTGTCGGTCGCGACGAGCTTCAGATTGTAGCCACCCGCGGGGAAGCTCGTGTTCCAGCGAAACGGTGGGACGGTCGCGGACTGCGTCACCATCTCGCCGTCCTCCGGCACGATCTGCAGCTCGACGCTCGCGATGCCCCAGCCGTCGCCATCGTCGGCGTTCGCCTCGATGTGGAGATCGGCGTGGCCGCCCGCGTCCACCTCGAAGGTCTGATCGCCCATCGGCGACACCACCTGGAGCGCCGGCGCGACGTCGTCGGGGAAGTCGGTCAGCGGTGCGCCGCAGACCTCGGAGAAGCCGGCGAGCGGACCCGTCGCACACATCGCGTTGTAGCTGCCTTCACCGCCCGCCGCCGGATCGATCGGGAAGCCCTGGCAGCCCCATGTCGGATCCCACGAGCCGTCGGGCGCGAAGCAGGGTGTGACGTCGATGCCGGACTCCGCCTCGATGAACGGGATCGCGGACGAGGCCATCGTGCTGCCGGCACTGCCGCCGCACACGCCCTGCTCGGCCATCTGCGCCCACGAGTGGATGCCGATCACGCGCCAGCTGTCGTCACCGCCGAGCGCCGACGAGAGCTGCACCATCACGGGGCCACCCGAGTCGCCGCTGCAGATCCCGTTGCCGCCCGAGCCGGTGATCAGCTCGCCGACGCCGGTGATGCTCTGCAGCTGCAGCGACACGAACTTCTTGCGTCCGCTGTCGCCGTTCTCGTCGTTGCCGAAGCCGACGTGCGTGACGGAGCGTCCCGGCGAGACGACGGTCTCCTCGCAGCCGAACGCGATCGGCGTCACCGGGATGTTGGTGATCGGCGTCGCGAGCTTGCAGAACGCGTAGTCGGTGCCGTCGGCGGTGTTGGTGAACGCCGGGTTCGCGCGGCAGAACTCGGTGTCGGCGAGCTGCACCGCCGTGTTCGCGCGCTCGCCGAAGCGCACCGTCGCGGTCGCGTCGCCCGGCACGCAGTGCGCCGCGGTGAGCACGATCTGCGGATGCACGAGCGTGCCGGTGCAGGCGGCTCCGTCGATCGTCAGATAGGCGACCGAGGGCCAGGCGCACTGCTCGGTCTCGTTGCCGCCGTAGATCTGCTGGGTGCGTGGGGAGTCGGTGAGCCCGGGCTCGGCGGCGACCGCCAACCCAGGCGCGAGGACGAGCACGGCGAGGCTATAGAAGATCCGCGACGGCATGGGTGCCGCCAAAGCTGCCATAACTAACTGACATACGCAACATAGATCGCACAGCGCCGGGGGGAGGCCCGGTCAGCCGCCGACCTCGCCGACCTCGCCGTTCGCCCCCCCGCAGCCATGCAGCTCGCAGAGGCACTCGCAGTACGAGTCGTAGAAGTCGGGGATCGGCGCGACGTCGTCGAAGTGGACGTCGCAGCCGGCCGCGTCGCACGAGCAGCCGTACACGTTCTCGCCGGGTGCGAACGGCGGCAGGCCACAGCCGAGCCCCCCGGTCGTCGACCCGTCCGTGTCCCCGGAGGTCGAGCCGCCGCCGGTCGAGCCGCCGGCCGTCGACTCCTCGCTCCCGCCCACGCTCGACTCCTCGAGCGAGCCGATGCTCGACTCCTCGGAGACCGTGGTCACCGCGCTGCTGGTCGCGCCCTCGGTATCGCCCGTCGTGGTGGTGCCGCCCGAGCTCGAGCTGCTGTCGGAGCTCGAGCTGCCCTCGGTGGTCGGATCGCCGCTCGTCGAGCCCGAGCTCTCCGAGCTGCTGCCGCCCGAGCTCGACGACGAGCTGGTGTCGGGCTCGGTCGTGCTCGTGCCCATGGTCCCGCTCGTGTCCATGGTCGACGACGTGGTCGGACCGCTCGACGACGTCGTGGGCTCGCCGGAGCTGGTCTCGGCCGGCGACTCGGCCGGCGGATCACTGCACGCGCCCACGGCGAGCACCAGCCCGAGCACCACCCCACGACGAAGCTTCCGACGGTCCATGACGATTCCTCCACGCCCACCGGATCCCGCAGTTTCCGCGCGGGACTGCCGATTGTCCCACGAATCTCCGTGACCACGGGAAACCGTCACGGTCGGAGGCGAGACATGGGACGAACGCTGGGACTTTTCATCGCGGTGGCTGGCTGCGCGCGGGGCGGCCAGGCCGACGTGCCCGACTGGCGCCCCGGCGAGCCCGATGTCGCCGAGAGCAGCTCGACCGGCGACGACGTCCTGCACGACGAACGACCGGTCGCGCGAGCGGCCGGGGTTCCGCCGATCAGCGGCGGTACCCTGCTCGTGCTCGCCGACGGCAATACGGTGGTCGCGGCGGATCCCGACCGCGATCTCGTCCACGTGGCCACCGTCCTTCCGCCCGCCGTGGTCGCCACGGTCGCGCTGCCCACGGGCGCCGAGCCCGGTCGCGCGGCCGAAGACGACGGCGGCCTGGTCCACGTCGCGCTGCGCGGCACCGGCCAGCTCGTGTCGATCGACACCACCGACGGCAGCGTGGTCGCGACGGAGCCCACCTGCGCGAATCCCCGTGGGGTGGCGTGGGATCCCGAGCGCGAGCAGGTGCTCGTCGCGTGCGCCGGCGGCGAGCTCGTCTTCCACCCGCCCGGCGGCGCGATCGAGCGCCGCGTGCGAGTGGCCGACGATCTGCGCGACGTGTTCGTGCAAGGCGGAGCGATCCGGGTCAGTCGCTTCCGCGACGCCGAGCTGCTCGCGGTCGACGACGACGGCGCGATCGTGGGCAGCGCGGCCCCGATCTCCACCGCGGCGCGCATCGCCGGCACGGCCTGGCGCACGCGATCGACGGAGAGCGGCGGCTGGCTGATGGTCCACCAGAGCTCGAGCATCGTGCCGATCGACCTGGCCGTGCCGCGCTACTACGATGGCTTCGGCGGATGCTCCGGGCCCGTCGCCACGACCGTCGCGCTCGGCCAGCGCGACGGCACCGTGCTGCAATCGGGGATGCTCCTGCTGGCGACGCTACCCGTCGACGTCGCGATCTCACCCGACGGCGATTGGCTCGCGATCGCGATCGCCGGCCAGAGCGACGCCTCGTCGCCGACGATGGCCGGCACGCGCGGCATCATGAAGATCCCGACGAGCACGCTCGGCACCAACCCCGAAGGCTGCGAGGACCCCTCCGACGTGCCGATCCCGGGCCAGCCCGTCGCGGTGGCCTTCACGCCCGACGGCACGCTCGTCGCCCAGAGTCGCGAGCCGGCGGCGCTGCTCGTCGTGGCCGAGGCCGAGCGGCTCGTGCAGATCGAGCTCTCCGGCGAGTCGCGCAACGACACCGGACACGAGCTGTTCCACCAGGACGCCGGCACAGGGATCGCGTGCGCCTCGTGCCACCCCGAGGGCAACAGCGACGGGCGCGTGTGGAGCTTCGTCGCCGATCCGAACGCGCCCACGCTCCCGCAATCGCGTCGCACCCAGCCGCTGCGCGTCGGGCTCGCGGGCACCGAGCCGTTGCACTGGGCAGGGGACATGGCGGACTTCGCCGAGCTCGCCGCGCAGATCCACGCGAAGCGCATGGGCGCGCTCCCGCAGAGCCCCGAGCGTCTCGAAGCATTCCAGCGCTGGGTGTTCGAGCTGCCCGCGGCGAACCCCGAACGCTCGCCCGACGACGAGCTCGCCCGCGAAGGTGCGGGCGTCTTCGTCGCGCAGGGCTGCGCCGAGTGTCACGGCGCGGACGGTACGTCGGCGAGCAAGAGCACGGTCGTCGACGACGAGAGCTTGCAGGTGCCCAGCCTGCGTGGCGTCGCGTTGCGCTCGCCGTACATGCACGACGGGCGCGCCGACACGCTGGAAGCGGCCGTCGTCGACATGCTGCGCCTCACCCCGGATCCCGTCATCTCCCAGGCCGAGCTCGCCGCGCTCGTCGCGTTCCTCGAGAGCCGGTGATCCGGCTCAGCGCCGACGCAGCTCGGGCTCGTCGCCAGCACAGTGTCGGGCCGCGGTGCGCAGATCCTCGACGAGCGCAGCGAACAGCGTCTCGTCGAAGCCGTCGTCGCCGTGGCGCAGGATCGCCGACGGGTGGTACGTGACCAGCACCGGCAACGCGTGCGGCCCCGGCTGCACCGTGGCGCGCTCGCGAGCGATCGCAGGCCGACGACCGAGCAGGCTCTGGCCCGCCACCGCCCCGAGCGCGACGACGAGCCGCGGACGCAACGCCTCGAGCTCGGCCACGAGCCACGGCTTGCACCGCTCGATCTCGCCGCCGTCGGGTCGCTGGTGCAGGCGACGCTTCTTGCCCACCGGTCGCCACTTGAAGTGCTTCACCGCATTCGTCACGTACACGCCGGCGCGCTCGATGCCCGCCTCGGCGAGCGCGCGATCCAACACCTGGCCCGCCGGGCCCACGAACGGCGCGCCCCGCCGATCCTCCACGTCGCCCGGCTGCTCGCCCACGAGCACGAGCGCAGCATCCGTCGGGCCCTCGCCGAAGACGGTCTGCGTCGCCTGGGCGAACAGCGGGCACGCCGTGCAACCGGCGGCGGCGGCCCGCAACGCCGACAGCTCGCGCGGCACGTCGAGCGCCACGGGCGTGCGCGCTTCGGCGACGCGTGCATGCTCGTGCTGCACGGCATCGGCTTGCAGCGCGGGCAGGAGCCGCAGCTCGGGCAGCGTCGCCCAGTGCTTCTTCGGCATGTGGCGCTGCATGCCCGCGAGGTCGATGCGCGGCCGGTTGAACACGGCCGCGTAGTACGTGCGCCACATGTCCTCGAGCTCGTCGTCGGCCGGCGCCTCCGTCCGCGGCACGCCGGGTCCGAGCTCCAACGTGCGGCCATCCCAGCTCGCGCTCTCGCTCGGGCCGAGCACGGTCCAGCGCATCGACGCGAAGCGATCGGCGAAGAACGGGGCCACGAGCGGCAGCACGTGGTGGTCGGGGCGATGCCAGGCGATGTAGTGCGGACCCTCGGGCCCGTCGACGCGACGGAATCGGACGAATGCACGCATGCGCTCGGCGTCGCGCCGTACCTGCTGGGCCATGCGGCGCAGTGCGGCGACGTCGGGATCGAGGTGATCGGAGAGCAGCTCGTGCTCGCCGTGCGTGAGCCGCCACAGCACGCGGTAGCCCACCGACCACCGCTCGACGTCGGAGTGGAACGCGACGAGTCGCTGCAGCGCCACGAAGGCGCGCGGCACGGCGGGTCCCGGCGCAGCGGTGTCCGGCGGCGGCGATGCGGCGAACAGCTCGCTCTGCTCGCTGTGCTCCCGCCATTCCACGTGCTCGGGCGCGACGCCGGCCACGAGCAGCCCCCGTGCGCGCACGCGCCAGTCGTCGAAGCCGCGCACGTCGATGCGGTGTGCCGTCATGACGAGCGGTCGAACAGCGAGAGCTGCGGGTCGGGTGCGAGGTGCTCGGCCAGCCGGCGCAGATCGAGGGGCTGCGGAACGCGATCGCTCGCGATCACGAAGCCGGCGGCGCGACGCAGCTCGACCCCGAGCTTGCCGAGATCGGCGAACGCGAGCCGATGGTGCCGGCGCGCCGCGACGATGCGCTTCGTGCTCCGCGTGCCGAGCCCCGGCACCCGCAGGATCGCGCGCGGCTCCGCGGTGTTCACGTCGACGGGGAATGCCTCGGGGTGCCGCAGCGCCCAGTCGAGCTTCGGATCGACGCGCTCGCTCAGGAACGGCCGCGACGCATCGACGAGCTCGTCGACCGTGAAGCCGTAGAACCGCAGCAGCCAGTCGGCCTGGTACAGCCGGTGCTCACGGGCCAGCGCGGGCGCGCGCGCGGGCATGCCCGGGCTCGCGCCCTCGATCGGCGAGTACGAGCTGAAGTACACCCGTCGCAGCGCGTGACGGCGGTACAGTCGATCCGCGGTGCCGAGCACGTCGGCATCGGTGGACGGCGTCGCGCCGACGATCATCTGCGTGCTCTGCCCCGCCGGTGCGAACGTCGGTGCGTGTCGCGAGCCCGCGCGCTCGTCCGTGGCCTCGTCGCGCTCGCGCCGGATCACGCGCATCGTGCCCTCGATCTCCGCCACCGACTTCGCCGGCGCGAGCGTCTCGAGATCGCGTTGCGTCGGCAGCTCGATGTTCGCGCTCAGGCGGTCGGCCAGCCGACCCGCGGCCGCGAGCAGCTCGGCGGACACGCCGGGCACGACCTTGAGATGGATGTAGCCGCGGAAGTCGTGGTCGCGACGCAGCCGGCGAGCGACCTCGACCATGCGGGTCATCGTCTCGTCCCCGGAGCCGAAGACACCCGAGCTGAGGAACAGCCCCTCGATGTAGCTGCGGCGGTAGAACTCCAGCGTCAACGACACCACCTCGTCGACGGTGAAGCTGGCGCGCACGACGTCGCTCGACACGCGATTGATGCAGTAGCTGCAGTCGTACACGCACACGTTCGACAGCAGGATCTTGAGCAGCGACACGCAGCGGCCGTCGGGCGTGTAGCTGTGGCAGATCCCGGTGCCATCCGCGTTGCCGAGCCCGCTCGCCGAGCCGCTCCGCTTCACGCCGCTCGAGGCACACGACGCGTCGTACTTCGCGGCGTCGGCGAGGATGGAGAGCTTGCGACGGAGCTCCACGTCTGCGCCCACGATAACCGGCCGGATCCGCACGACAACGGCGGCGTCGCGCGCTGCGCCGTGATCCAGCGTCGAATCGTCCATGGTCGGAACGGCCGAGGGGCACCGCGGTCTCCCGCGGTGCCCCTCGGCTTCCTACTCACGCCCCGGCTCAGACTGCACTCAAGGTGGCCGTGCTTCCGTTGCGCGACGGCACTGCCTGGGGGCCCGGCTCGAGCGTCGCTGCGAGCACTTCCATCATGTCCTCGGCGAAGAGGATCTCCAGCTCGTCGCGGACGTTCTCGGGGATCTCGTCGACGTCGCGCTGGTTCTTACTGGGCAGCACCACCCGCTTGATGCCCGCGCGATGGGCCGCGATCACCTTCTCCTTGATGCCGCCGACCGGCAGCACTCGACCGCGCAGCGTGCACTCACCGGTCATCGCGGTGTCGCTGCGCACTTTCCTGCCGGTGAACAGCGAGGTGAGCGCGGTGAACATCGTGACGCCCGCCGAAGGCCCGTCCTTCGGCACCGCCCCCGCCGGCACGTGGATGTGCACGTCGTGGGTCTCGAGCGACCGCGTGTCGACCCCGAGCACGTCGGCGTTGCTGCGGACGTAGGTGAGCGCCGCCTTCGCCGATTCCTGCATCACGTCACCGAGCTGACCCGTGATCTGCAGGGCACCCTTGCCCGGCATCTTCGAGGTCTCGATGAACAGGATGTCGCCGCCCACCGGCGTCCATGCCAGTCCGGTCGCGACGCCGGCCACGCTGGTCCGTTCCGCCACCTCGTTGAAGAAGCGGACCTTGCCCAGGTACTTGCCGAGCGCGGCCGCATCGATGGTGAGCTGCGGAGTCTTGCCCGCGGTACCCCGCACCGTCTCGAGCGCGAGCGCTCGACACAGCTTGGTGATCTCGCGCTGCAGCTGCCGCACACCGGCCTCCCTCGTGTAGTCGCGGATGATCGCGTCGAGCGCGTCGTCCGTGATCCGCAGGGACTCCTCGTCGAGCGCATGCTCGGCGAGCTTGCGCGGCACCAGGTGGCCGCGGGCGATGTGGCGCTTCTCCTCGGTGGTGTACCCGGCCAGCTCGATGATCTCGAGTCGGTCGCGCAACGGTGCCGAGAGCGGCTCGAGGCTGTTCGCGGTCGCGATGAACATCACCTCGGACATGTCGAACGGCAGCTCGAGGTAGTGATCCGTGAACGTCTTGTTCTGCTCCGGATCGAGCAGCTCGAGCAGCGCCGCCTCGGGCGAGCCCATCCAGCCCTGGGTGAGCTTGTCGACCTCGTCGAGCAAGATGATCGGGTTCTTCACCTTCACCTTGCGCAGCGCCGAGATGATGCGGCCCGGCAGCGCGCCGACGTAGGTCCGTCGGTGCCCGCGGATCTCCGCCTCGTCGCGCACGCCACCCAGCGACACCCGGATGAACGGCCGCCCCGTCGCGTCGGCGATCGACTGCCCGAGCGAGGTCTTGCCGACCCCGGGCGGGCCCGCGAGGCACAGGATCGTGCCCTTCGTGCTGCCCGAGAGCTTGAGCACCGCGAGATGCTCGAGGATGCGCTGCTTCACCTTCGGCAGCCCGTAGTGATCCTCGTCGAGCTTCTTCGACACCGCGTCGACGTCGAGCGTGGTGTCCGCACGCTTGTCCCACGGCAGCTCCGCGATCCACTCGAGGTAGTTGCGCGTGACGTTCGCGTCGGGGGCGTTGGGGTTCATGCCCTTCAGCCGCCGCAGCTCGCGATCGACCAGCTTCTGCGGCTCCTCGGGCAGGTTCGCGTCGGCGAGCTTCTTCTCCAGCTGCTCGAGCTCGGTGCCTTCCTCGTCGCCGTCGCCGAGCTCCTTCTGGATCGCGCGCAGCTGCTGGCGCAGCATCGCCTCGCGCTGGTCCTTGCCGAGCTCGCGGCGCATCTCCTCGCCGATCTTCTGCTTGAGCTCGAAGCGCGCCTTGGCCTCGGCGATGAGCGACGCGCACAGGCGCAGTCGCTTGGTCACGTCGGTCGTGTAGAGCATTTCGATCTCGCGCTCGCGCTCGAGGTCGAGCCCCGCCACGATGCGATCGGCCAGCAGCCCCGGCTCGCGCGCCGAGTCGATGAGCTCGGCGAGCTGCGGGTTGGTCGCGGCGGCGAGCTGCTTGATGTGCGAGCGCAGCTCGTCGGCGAGCAGCTTCGCCTCGGCCTCGTCACCGACGGTGTCGGGCAGCGCCGTGACGCGCACCTCGAGGTACGGCTCGGACTGCAACACCTCGTCGAGGTGGAAGCGGCCGAGGCCCTCGAGCATCACGCGGTACGTGTTGCCCTCGCGCACCCGCTGCACGCGGGTCACGCGGGCATAGGTGCCGATGTCGTGCAGGTCGATGAGCTTCGGCTCGTCGACGTCGGGATCGCGCTGCACCGCGACACCGACGATGGTTCCGGGCTCGACGCGCTCGACCAGCGTCACGCTGCGTCGGCGTCCGACCGGCATGGAGAGCGACGAGCCCGGCAGCAGCACCCCGCTGCGCAGCGGGAGCAGCGGCAGCACGTTCGGCAGTGAATCGGTCTTCTTGGATTGCATGACTTCGGCCCCTTCTTCTTCGCTTGCCCTCGCGGCTACTTGCGCGCCGCCGTCTCCACCGTGATGTCTGTCGATTGACCGCCGCGGAGCACCGAGAGCGTTACACGCTCACCGGCCCGATCCTCCAAGGCGTGGCGCAGCTCGAGTGGCGATGCGACCGCACCACCTTCGACTGCGAGGATGACGTCGCCGAGCGCGATGCCAGCGCGATGCGCCGGACCATCGGTGTCGACTGCGACGACGACGATGGCGCCGCTGCGACCCAGCGAGGTCGCGAGCGCGTCCGGCAGTCGGGCCGGATACACGCCGACTCCGATGTAGCCACGCGGCACGTGCCCGTGCTTGCCGAGCTTGTCGAGCGTGCGCTGCAGCGTCGGGAAACCGAGCGCGAGCGAGGCGCCGCGGATCACGGCGCGGCTGGCGAGCCCGACGACGCGCCCCTGCAGATCGACGACGAGGCCACCGGAGAAGCCGCGCGGCAGCTCACGATCGAGCTCGACGTAGCGATCGAGCGTGCCGCCGCCGCGCAGGCGCAGCGCGCCGTTGCTGACCACACCGAGGATCCCGAGGGCGGCGCGCACGCTCTGCCCCGGACGCCCGAGTGCGAGCACGGGCTCGCCGACGCGTAACTCCGCGGGCTCGCGCCACGTCAGGCTCGACGGGGCTCCGAGTGCGCCGGCGGGCACACGCAGGAGCGCGATCGACAGCCCCGGATCCCGCCCGATGACCTCCCCTCGCACTTCGCTGCCGTCCGCGAGCCCGACCTTCACCGCGTCGTCGTCGTCGACCGCGCCGAGCGTGGTCACGATCGTGTCGGGCTCGATCCACGGCACTCCGGTCGCGCCGCGGTGGCGCCTCCCTTCGACACGCACGAGGTCGTGTCCAAGTCGTTGGGCCAGCTCGGGCAGCGCTGCGAGGCTCGATTCGTCCATGGTCCCGAACATGGCGACGCCGGATCACGGCGCCAATCGCCCGAACGGACGGTTTTCGTGCCCCGCCGATCGAGCAGGTCGCCCGCCGAGCGGCCGGGATCGGGCAAATGGCGGGCCGCGGTTGACGCCCCGCAGAACGGGCTCATCTTGGGCGAGATGCTCCGCCCTTCGTGGGCGGGGACGAGCACACCGATGAATCGTGTCGATACCACCGAGCTCCTCGACGTCCACGGCCTCGCGCGCGTGCTCGTGGTCGCCGACGACCCGCTCGTTCGCGAGGGGCTGCTCTTGCGGCTCGGGTTGGTTGCCGCCGCCGAGCCGGCGCTCGGCGAGACGATCGCGGATGCGATCGCGCGCACCGATGCGAACGTCGTGCTGTGGGATCTCGGTCCGGCCGGCGATCAGGAGCGCGAGCTGCTGGCGAAGGTCGGCGAGATCGCGGTGCCGGTCGTCGCGCTGATCCCCGCCGTGTTGGCACGTCCTTCGGGACGCCACACCGAGGCGCTCGGCGAGCTGCTCGTCGCAGGTGTCGCGGGTGTCCTGCCGCGCGAGGTCGACGGCGTCGCGCTGCAGCACGCGCTCGACGCGGTGTTGCACGGGCTGTGCGTCATCGATCGCGGTCACATCGCGGGGCAGATCGGGGCGGATCTCTTCTCGCCCGCCGCGGAGCTCGAGCTCGGCACCACGCCCGCGCGCGCCGAGCACGACGGGCTCACGGCACGCGAGCACGAGGTCGTGTCGCTGATGGCCGAGGGACTCTCGAACAAGCAGATCGCCGACCGGCTCGGGATCAGCTCGCACACCGCCAAGTTCCACGTGAATGCGGTGCTCGCGAAGCTCGACGCCAGCACGCGCACCGAGGCCGTGGTCCGCGCATTGCAGCGCGGCGTCGTGATGCTCTGAACGGGGCCGCGCGCCCCCTTTCGTGCGCACGCACGTGACCACTTGCTGGCGGGTGGCTCACTCTTGGTATCGTGGTTGGGCTGACGGCCCGCCCCCTTCACGGGCCCTCGGCGGTCTCCGATGTCCCTTCCCTTCTTCCCGTTCTCACGGGCCGCGGCTCTCGATCTGGTGCCGCGTTCGGCACACGCCCACGACGTCGACGCGCACCTCGCCGCGGCGATCGACTGGCTGTGTCGCGCGCAGGACTCGTCGCCCGACGGCGGCGTGAGCTACGGCTACTCGCTGCTCGGCGGGTGGCGCCCTTCGTACATCGAGACGACCGGCTACATCGCCTGCACGTTCTTCAACCTCGCGACCGCGCTGCGGCGCAACGAGTACCGCGAGCGGGCGATCCGCATGGTGCGGTGGCTGTGCACCGTGCAGCACGAGGACGGCTCGTTCGGCAATCCCACGGTCGACGAGCACGACGGCATCGTGTTCGACACGGGCCAGGATCTGTTCGGGCTCCTGCGCGCGCACAAGGAGACCGAGGAGCAGGTGTTCCGCGCGGCGGCGATCCGTGCGGGTGACTGGCTCGTGAACGTCGCCGACGAGAGCGGGCGCTGGACGAAGAAGACCTACAACCGCATCCCGCACGTCTACAACACGCGCACCGCGTGGGCGTTGCTCGAGCTGAACGCGGTGGTTCCCAATCCGGACTACGAGCGCGTCGCGCGGGTGAACCTCGACTGGGGCGTGTCGCGGCAGCGCGACAACGGGTGGTTCGACGAGTGCGCGTTCGAGCGCGACGCGGCCCCGTTCACGCACACGATCGCGTATGCGTGCCGCGGGCTGTGGGAGTCGAGCCGGATCATCGAGGAGCCGCGCTGGGAGCGGGCCGCGACGCGCGGCGCCGAGGCGATGCTGTCGTGGGTGCTGGCCGATGGCTTCCTGCCCGGGCAGGTGCATCCGGACGGTCGCGCGGAGTCGAAGTACTGCTGCCTGACCGGCAACTGCCAGTTCGCGATCGTGTGGGCGAAGCTCTTCGAAGCGACCGGCGACGAGCGCTGGAAAGAGGGCGCGATCCGAGCGATGCGCTTCGTGATGCGCACGCAGGATCTGTCGACCAGCAACGCCGACGTGCTGGGCGCGATCAAGGGCTCGCACCCGATCTGGGGGGCCTACTCGCCGTTCACGTACCCGAACTGGGCGACCAAGTTCTTCGTGGACGCGCTGCTGTTGATCCGCGGCTGGTTGTGATGCAGCCGCGGACGCGGTGATGCCTCAGCGCGTCTGGGCGTTCCAGCGCTGCACCTCGGGGTGCTGCTTCACCGCATCGACCAAGCGCAGGAGCTTCGGGTAGCTCGCGAACACGTCGGCCGGGATGTGATCGAGCGTGCCCTTCAGGAACCAGTTCACCACGATGAACAGCTTGAGGTCCGCGACGTTGATCTTGCTGCCCGCGAGGAACGGCCCGTCGCCGATCCATCGCTCCACGCTGCGGCCCCACTGCTGCAGGTAGCCGCTCGCGTGCTCCTCGCGCAGGCGCTTCTTCTCCTCGGGGTCCTTCGTGCGCAGGCTGTGGTCGAGCTTGCCGCGCAGCTCTTCACACACCGCCATGATCGCCTCGTGGCGCGCGGCCTCCCAGGGATCGCTGGGATGCAGCCCGTGCGCGCGACCGATATAGCCGAGGATCGCGTTGCTCTGCGCGAGCTCGCCCTTGCCCTCGACCTCGAGCACCGGCAGCGAACCGAACGGCGAGCTGGCCTTCAAGTCCGCCCATGCGCCCTGCGGCAGGCGGTTGTCCTCGAACTCGACACCGGCGAGGTGGAGCGCGAGCCGACATTCCTCGCCGCGGCTGCCGGCGAAGTCGAAGTACGTGAGCTTGTAGCGTGGCATCGTGCGGGCGACTCTACCCGATCGCCTCTGCTATCCTGACGAGCGATGTCGCGGTGCCGCGTGCTCGCCGGTGTGATCGTGCTCGCGACGGCGTGCCAGAGCCCGCCTCCGCCCCCGCCGAAATCGACCGAGCCCGCCAAGGGCCTGCCGGAGATCCGCAAGGCGAAGGCCGGGGTCGAGAACGTGCAGAAGGCCACCGAGCAGCGCACCGATCAGGCGCTCGATCGCGCGATGCAAGGCGAGCAGGTCGAGCGCGGCGCCAACACCCGGTGAGCAGAGCGAGCGCGGATGGCCGGCGACGAGGAACCAGCACGCGCCACGCCGCCCTCCCACGAGGACACCGCCCCGCCCGACGATGCGCTCGCCTCGACGCGCGCCGGCATGCGCACGCCGCAGCCGACCAAGCCCGAGCTGCCGACGCGCGTCGGGCGGCATGTCGTCATCGACCGCATCGGCAAGGGCGGCATGGGCGTCGTGCTGTCCGCCTACGATCCGCAGCTCGATCGCAAGGTCGCGATCAAGCTGCTGCACGCCACGTCGGCGAGCACCGCCGATCTCGTGCGCGAGGCGCAAGCGCTCGCGAAGCTCAGCGATCCGCACGTCGTCGCGATCTACGACGTCGGCGAGCTCGCGCGCGGCTCGGCCTACATCGCGATGGAGTACGTCGAGGGCACGACCTTGCGCGGGTGGTTGCGTGCGCGCGAACGCGGCTGGCGCGAGATCGTGGCCGTGTTCGTGCAGGCCGGGCTCGGGCTCGCGGCCGCGCACGCGATCGGGCTCGTGCACCGCGACTTCAAGCCCGACAACGTGCTCGTCGGCGGCGGCGATCGGCCGCGCGCCCGCGTGGCCGACTTCGGGCTCGCCCGCCACCCCCGCGAGCCCGACGAAGCGGCCGCGACGGGCAGCCCACCCGTCGGGCCGAGCGCGACGGGCAGCGGACGCATCGCGGGCACGCCGGCGTACATGGCCCCGGAGCAGCTCGTCGGCGCGCCGATCGATGCGCGCGCCGATCAGTTCGCGTTCTGCGTCGCGCTGCACGAGGCGCTCTACCGAGAGCCGCCGTTCCCACGTGACGACCTCCCGACGCTCGTCGCCGCCGTGAGCGAAGGTCGTCGACGCCCACCGCCGCGCGGCAGCGGCGTGCCGCAGTGGCTCGAGCGCGCCGTCGCCCGCGGGCTCGCGACCGAGCCGTCGGCGCGTTTCCCCGACATGCACGCGCTCATCGCCGCGATCTCGCGCGATCCCGGCGGCGCGCGCCGACGCTGGTCGCTCGCCGGGCTCGCCGTGCTCGTGGCGATCGCGACACCGCTCGCGGTGCTGCGCACGCGCGACGACCCGGCCGAGCTCTGCCGCGAGGGCGCCGCGCGCATCGACGAGACCTGGAACGACGCCCGCGCGGCGGCGATCCGCAGCGCCTTCGACGGGCTGGGCACGGGCTGGGCCAGCAGCACGGCCGAGAACGTGGTCGCCGATCTCGACGCGTGGGCCGAGGCCTGGCGCGCGCGCGTGGTCGACGTCTGCGATGCGACCCACGTGCGCCGCGAGCAGTCCGCGGAGCTGTTCGATCTGCGCATGCAGTGCCTCGCCGAGCGGCGCACCGGCCTCGCTGCGCTCGTCGACGTGCTCGAAGTCGCCGACGCCGAGGGTGCGGTGCGCGCGAGCAACTCGGTCGCGGCGCTCGCCAGCCTCGCGCGCTGCGACGACGTCGAGGCCCTGCGCGCCCGCGTGCCGCTGCCGGAGGATCCCGCGGTCGTCGCGGAGATCGCCGCCCTGCGTGCCTCGATTGCACACGTGCTCGCCGAGCGCGAGGCGGGATCGATCGCGCGCTCGCTCGAGCTCGGCCGCGCCGCGCTCGCGGACGCGGAGCGCATTGCCTACGCGCCCGCGCTGGCGGAGGCGCTCGTGGCAGTCGGCGCCGCCGAGGAGGCCACCGCGGCCTACGACGACGCCGAACGACACCTGCACCGCGCAGCCCTGCTCGCGGTCGAGGCCGGTGACGACGGTGGCTTCGCCGAGGCGGCCGCGTGGCTGGTGTGGGTGTTCGGCGAGCTGCTCGATCAGCCGAACGTTGCGCACACCTGGGGCGAGCTCGGGCTCGCGACCGTCGCGGCGGCCGAGGTCGCGGATCGCCGGCTCGAGTATCGCTTGCGCACGAACCTGGGCTCCACGCTGACCAACGAGGGTCGCTACGACGAGGCCGAGGCGATGCACCGCCGCGCGCTCGAGCTCGCGCGCGCGCAGTGGGGCGACGGGCACCCGCG
Source organism: uncultured Nannocystaceae bacterium (assembly GCA_964519175.1). GTDB lineage: Bacteria > Myxococcota_A > Polyangia > Nannocystales > Nannocystaceae > Xiheibacterium. The sequence continues at coordinate 98,473 of CAZFKC010000013.1, read as the reverse complement.
CACGCTCGCGCCGCAGGTCAACCTCGCCGCGGTCGCGCTGCACCGCGGCGACGACCTCGCCGCGCTCGAGGGCTTCACCGCGGCCTACGAGCTCGCGCTCGCGCGCCTCGGGCCCGTGCACCCCTCCACGCTGCTCGTCCGCGGCAGCCAGATCGCCGCGATGATCGCCGTCGGGCGCTGGACCGAGGCCGAGCCCGCCGCGCGCGCCCACCTCGCGGCGCTCGAGCAGGAGCTCGGCCCCGAGCATCCCGACCTCGCGGTCGCGCTGCACAACCTCGCGCGGATCGTGGCGCACCAGCAGCGCTACGACGAGGAGCTCGCGCTGTTCCGTCGCGCGCTCGAGCTACGCGAGCGCGCGTTCGGCAAGGACAGCATGCCGACGATCCCGATCCAGCAGGCCATGGTGATCACGCATCGACACCTCGGCGACCTCCCGCGCGCCCGCGCGCTCGCGATGCACCTCGACGAGGTCCTGGTGCGCAACGCCGGAGCCGACAGTCCCCACCGCATCACGGTGCTGGCGCAGCTCGGCAACATCGACCGCGACCGCGGCGAGCTGACGAGCGCGCTGGCGTGGTTCGACGAAGCCCTGCGGATCGCCGAGCTCGCGAAGGACCCCGACAGCACGACGACCGCCACCATGCTCGACGAGCGCGGCACGGTCCTGCGCATGCGCGGCGAGCTCGAGCAGGGCCTCGCCGATCATCGCCGCGCGCTCGCGCTCTTCGAGGCGAACGCCGCCGCGAGCCCGGTCGACGTCGCCGAGTGCCGCGACCGCGTCGCGCAGGCCGAGGCGGAGCTCGCGGCGCGCGACCGGGATTGAGCCGCTCGTCCGGCACATGCTACTGCTCGAGATCCACCGGAGCTCGCGGCGCTCACTTCGTGCGACGCTCGGCACGGGCAATCGCAGCTTCGGCACGTGCGCGATCGGCCGGTCGCAGGTCGTGGCGGTCGAGCACGGCGAAGGCCGCCGCCGCGTGTACCCGCGCCTCGGCGAAGCGTCCGACCGCGATCAACGCCTCGGCGAGATCGATCTGAACGAGCGCGTACGCCGACGAGTCCTCGCCGCTGCCCGCGGACGCAGCGGAGAGCGCCTCATTCTGCATTTCGAGCGCCAGGCCCCAGTCACCGCGCGCGGCTGCCTGCAGACCCGCTTCAGCCTCGAAAGCACCTTCCGCACCGCGCTCGCCCTGCATCGACGCGCGCGCCCTCTCGAGCCACCGTGCTGCGTCGTCCAGGTCGCCCAGACCGCGCGCCACAGCGGCCTCGCGCAGCTCGGAAGTGGCGCGGTTGACCCCGTGCACTCCCTGGGCTTCGAGGATCGCGAGGCTCTTCTGGTTGTATTCGCGAGCCTGTAGCAGGTGGCCGAGCTGCAGGTGCGTCACCGCGAGATCTGCGAGCGACTTCGCGTGGTCGACCGAGCCCGGCATCGCCTGCTCGCGGATGCGAAGCGCACGAGAAATCGTGGCAAGCGAGTGATCATACGCACCGCGCTCTGCGTAGACTTCGGCGATCACATCGAGCGCCAAGGCAACTTCCCAGTGCTCGGGTCCGAAGCGCCGCTCGCGGATGCGGAGCGCTTGCTCGGCGTGGGCGAGTGCCGCATCGAGGTCGCCGAGCCGAGCTTCACACTCGCCCAGGGCGACGAGCGCGTGTGCTACCTCCGGGTGTTCGGAATCGAAAGCTCGCTGCCGAATCTCGAGCGCGCGTCGCAACACCGGCAACGCGGCACGTGGTGCGCCGTGAAACGTGTGAATCAGCCCGATGTTGACGAGCACCGACGCCACGTCCGGGTGTTCCGCGCCGAGCGCTCGTTCTCGAATCTCGCGACTCCGCTCGAACGCTGCGAGCGCGAGCGCGTGATCACCGGACGACTCGTGGATCAGCGCAAGATTGGCGAGTGCTCGCGCAGTGGCCGGATGGGCCTCGCCGAGCACCTCGGTTCTCCGCGCAACGGCTGCCAGCGCGGCGACCTTCGCGGCGGCCAGGTCGTTTCGTCGTAGCTGCAGTGCGGCCAGGTTGCTCAGCACAGATGCATGCAACGGGTGCTCGGGTCCGAGCACCTCCGCTGCGAGGTCACGCGCGGAGGTAAGGCGTGCCAGGGATTCGTCGAGCTCGCCTCGCGCGAGCGCAAGCGTACCCAGCGCGTAATGCAACTTGACTGTTCGAAGGGCTGGCTCGGGCTCGACTCGAGCGACAAACGCCGTGGCGGTGGCTGCGAACCCGCGCGCGCGTTCGTGCTCGCCTCGCACTCGGCCAACCACATCGACGAGCGCGATGAGGGAATCCGCGACGCCTGCGTCGTCACCGGCCTCGGCCGCCTGCTGCAACGCGCGCTCGAGAAAAACACTGCCGTCGACCCCGTCGGGTGCTCGGCTCGCCATGATCCCGGCCTCCAGGTTGGCGCGCACTATGAGCGGTGGCCAGCCGTTGGCATCAGCAGCCGCGGCGAGCACACGCGCCTCCTCCCAGGCTTCGGCCTCGCGGCCCAAGGTCCTTAGGGCAGCCGCCTCGGCGACGCGTCGCTGCAGGCTCGCGATCTCGTCTCGTCGTTCCTGCGGCACGGCGAATCGATCTCGCAGCGCGAGTTGGCGCGCGTCGGTACAGGTCTCCGGACTCGTCAGCGTTGCGACCGCGTCGCCCACGTGCTGAACGGTCGCAAGGCCCCCGGTCGATGCGGCTTCGACCAGGGCCGCAAACTCCTCGCGGAGTTCGGCGAGGCAGGCTCGACCGGCAGTGTGCTGCCGACGTTGCGTCGCATCCGCGACGGCGTCTGCGTGGCAGATCGCGGCGGCGACCTCCGACCAGCCGCGCGCGTGGGCATCCAGGCGCGGTGCGACGCGGGACCAGGCGTCGGCGGCGAAGGGAACCCCGGACTCCGCAAACGCAGCAGCGAGACGGGCACGGTCCCCCTCGTTCCACACGACTTCGATCTCCTCGGCCTCGTGCTGGCAGCCGCGCTCTGTCAGCGCGTCACGAACCGCAACCGCCGCGAGCGATGCACACGCGATCGAGGTCGACGCTACGAATGCGATCGCTCGCCGGCGACGAATGGGGCCACGCTGGATCGCCTCGAGCAAGTCCACCATCGTCGCGAAACGGTGCTCGGGCCGAGACGAAAGGCCGCGGCGCAGCGCGAGCAGCAAGGAGCGCGAGATGCCGCGAGGAGCGCGGGGACCGCACGCGATCTCCTCGATGAGCTCGGCTGACGACTTCGCCTGGAACGGGCGCGCACCACTCAGCGCCTCCCACACCACGGTGCAGTACGAGAACTGATCGCTCCGGGCATCGGCCACCGCGCCGCGCAGCTGCTCGGGCGCCATGTATGCCGGCGTGCCCACCAGCGCTCCGCGTGCGGTCTGCGCGAGTCCGGATAGATCGGACTCGCCGTCCACACGATCGTCCTCGCTCGACTCGATCTCGGTCGCGCGCGCGAGACCGAAATCCACGACTCTCACGCGCACGCCCTCCGGACCATCGCTGACCATCACGTTGTCGGGCTTGAAGTCGCGATGAATCAAGCCAGCAGCGTGGGCAGCCGCAAGCCCCCGCCCTGCTTGGACCACTGCATCGAGCATCACCTTGGGCGAGCGCCGCTGGGCCATCCACTGGGTGAGTCTCAGCCCGGACACCAGCTCCATCGCGATGAACACCTGCAGCTCGGCACCGGCTCCGATGGTCCCCACGTCGTGGACACCGACGACATTCGGATGCGCAAGCCGGCCGAGGGCGCGCGCCTCTCGGACGAGGCGCGCTCGTGCACCGTCCGAGTCCGGCGTAAAGCGCCGGCTCAACAGTTTCACGGCGATCCTTCGATCGAGGTCCGGATCGAAGGCTTCGTACACCGACCCCATCGCACCTGCACCAATGCGGTCGAGAACAACATAGCGTCCCAGCCGCACGGACGTGCTCGTGCCGAACAAGCCAGCCTCGGTCCGGCTTGCAGCGAGCGCCAGCTCGAGGTCGAGCCCAGTCTCGGGGCCTTGGGCGACGCTTCGTTCGGACATCTCTGCGGTCGACGACGGGAACGCTCGCGTTTCGATCGTCCCGACGGAGCAACACTGCGCACCCGAGGGGCTCGCGTCACGCAGCGGGCTCGACCCGGTCGGGCCTCGTCGTGGGCTCGACGAGCCTCGCACGCCAGGTGCGTGCGGCGCCAGGCCCCCCTGAGGGGCCCGTGCGAACGGGCGCCCGGTCTCGTCGCGGACGCAGCCTTTCTCGCACTCGGCCGCGCGCGACCGCGGCTGAGCCCTACGGGATCAGGTAGTCGATGTTGGCGCCCGAGACCTTGAGCAGCAGCGTGCCGGCCGTGTCCAGCAGCATGCCGGTCACGTAGTAGCCGCCGTCCAAGCTGGCGTTGCCGACGAACGTCGTGCTGCCGCTGACGAGATCCACGGCGGTCACCGCACCGGCGCCGCTGCTGAAATCGGCGACGTAGAGCGTCGTACCCGGCGCGATCGCGAGCCCCTCGGGCGACAAGAAGGGGCCGGCGAAGTCGGAGAAGTTGCCGTCCTCGTCGACGGCATAGACCGGTCCGTTGTTGTCGGCGACGTACATCGTGTTGGTCGAGGGATCGAACACGAGATCGCTCAGGATGCCCCCGCCCGAGTTGCCGAAGACGGTGGTGGAGGAATCCGAAGGATCGAAGATGTACACGTTGCTGTCGACGCCGACGCCGAAGATCAGATCGCCGTAGCTCCCGAATCCGGGCGGCGCGATCGCGATCGCGTTGATCGTGGTGGGGAACCCGAGGATCTGCACCGTGGTGCCGAACGAGTCCACGGAGAAGAGCGCCGGGCTCTGGTCGGTCGCGACGTACGTCAGACCATCGGACGAGCGGTGGGCGACACCGTTGACCGAGCCCGAGCCGGGGAACCCGGGCGCGAGCGTGGACACGGCGCCGGTGATGCCGTCGACCTCGATCAACGTGTTGTTGAAGCAACCCGAGACGACGAGGTTGCACTCGCTGTCGAAGTCGAAGTCGCCGTAGTAGTTCATCGGGTGGACGGTGACCGGCAGCAACGACGTATCGAAGGCGCAGTGGTTGCCCAGCGGCGAGCCACCTCGCAGCAAGATCGTCGCGTGCGTGCCCGGCACGGCGTCGGTGAACGGCGAGCCGGCGATCGGCGTGAGCGTGCCGACGTCGGAGACGTCGAGCACCGCGATGCCCGTGCCGGCGCCGTGCGACACGAAGATGCGCGAGCCCGAGGGGTCGACGGCGATCGAGATCGGGTCGTCGTCGCCCGTCGCGAACGGCGAGCCCGCGACCTCGGCGAGCGCACCGGTGCCCGCCACGTCGTACACGGACACGACGCCGGGCGAGCACTCGCGGTGGCCGACGAACAGGCGCGAGCCGTCGCGCGCCCAGGTGAGCCCGGCGACCTCGCAGCCGCTGGTGTCCGCGAACGGTGAGCCCGCGACCTCCGCGAGCGAGCCGTTGCCGGCGACCGCCCAGATCCGCACCCCGAGCACGCCCTCGGAGGCCACGAATGCGCCGTCGGGGCTCACGACCGACGAGTCGTTGCTGCCGTCGTGGAGGAACGGCGAGCCCGGCACGGCCGCGAGGTTTCCCGCAGCGTCGATGTCGAACACGCTCTGCGCCGAGTCGAAGCCCGCGACGAAGAGGCGCTGGTGCTCGCGATCGACCGAGAGGCCCAGCGTCGACGCACCCGCGGTGACGCTGCCGAGCGCGGTGAGCGAGCCGTCGGCCTCGATCGCGAAGCGGTACACGCTGTCGTCGAACGCGGTCGCGAACAGGTGGCCCTCGTCGCACGCGAGGCCGAGCACGTCGGTCTGCGCGAACGGGCTCCCGGCGACCGCGGTGAGCGAGCCGTCGGCCTCGACGAAGAAGCCCGCGATGTCGCCACTGATCGAGTTGGCCGCGTAGAGGTACGGGCCGCAGTTGGCGAGCGCGTCGGGGTGGTGATCGAAGCCGCTCGTTCCACCGGTCGCGAACGGCGAGCCACCGATCTCGGTGAGCAGGCCGTCGGCATCGATCGAGAACACGCTGATCGAGTTGGGCGCAGCGTCGTTGGCCACGTAGGCGAACTGCGCGGAGGCGGAGCTGCACCCGCCGAACGTGACGCCCGTGCAGCCGGGGTTGCAGCCGAGCTGCCCGCCGGCGAGGCCGTGCGCCGCACAGCTGTCACCCGCGAGCGCACCGCCGTCGCACACCTCGGTGCCTTCGATCGTGTCGTTGCCACAGAGCTGCGTGAGGCACTCCGAGGTGTCGTAGTCGTCGCACGCGGCGGTGCAGGCCAACTCGCCACCGAGCGGGAAGCCCTCGGACGCGCAATCGGCCCCCGCGAGCTGGCTGCCGTCGCAGAGCTCACCGGGATCGATCCCGTCGTTGCCACAGATATAGATGATGCAGTTGAAGGTGTCGTAGACGCAGCCGGAGTTGCACGCCAGCTCGCCCGCGTCGAAGCCGATGTCGGAGCAGGCGTTTCCGTTCAGGTCGTCGCCGTCGCACTGCTCGTCGCCGTCGACCATGCCGTTGCCGCACAGATCGACCTCGGTCGTCGACGAGGACTCGCTCGAGCTCCCCGTGTCGGTGCCGCTCGACTCGGTGGGCTCGGGGCCGCTCTCGCTCGAGGTGTCCGCATCCGTCGAGCTGCTCGACGTGTCGGCCTCGGTCGTCGACGTCGTGGTCAGGGTGTCCGAGACGCTCGTCGTCTGCGTCACCGTCGTGCCGCCGCTGCTCTCGCTGCTGCTCGAGTCCGCGTCCGTCGTGGCGGGCGTGTCGTCGCCCGGGCATCCGGCGATCAACGTGGTGGGAACGAGCGCGAGTCGAGCGTACCTACCGAACGTCATGGACCCCATGGATGGCCAAGCCTCGACCAGCCTTCGTGGACGCGCAATCGCGGGGCCTCGAATGAGCGCAGCGGTCTCCCCCAGGTGGGCGCGCGAGCGCGAGAGCGCGCGTGAGGACCTGCTCGCCGAGGCCGCGCCCCGCTCAGGCCGGGCGGAAGGAGTCTTCGCGGGCCGGCTTGCGGAAGAGATAGGCGATGCTCGTGCTCTTCGCGCCGACGCGGGCGAGCACGTCGTCCACCCGCGCGAGCAGCTTCCACGACAGGGCCGCGGGCGGCAGGAACAGCGCCGCCTTCGTGCCCTCGACCAGCGCCTTGCGCAGCGGCCCGCGCCGCGACTGCAGGATCACGCGGAAGTCCTTCCACGGGCGATCGAAGCGCTGGTGCTCGTCGACCAGCACCTGCTCGAGCCCCTGCGACTGCATCGCCGCGCAGAAGTCCGCGAGCGCGTAGAGCCGCAGGTGCTTGCTGCCGTCGAACAGCCGCTCGTTGGCCGGCAGGATGACGAGCACGTGCCCGCCCGGCCTCGTGATGCGCACGAGCTCGGCGAGCGCGGCGAGATCGTCGTCGAGGTGCTCGAGCACGTGGCTCGCGGTCACGAGATCGAACGCGCCCGACGGCAGCGGAAGGTCCGTCGCATCGGCCCACTGCCGCATGTCCCAGTGGGGATGACCGGGGGGCTTGGCCTGCTGCGCGCGCTCGACCGCCGACGGCGAGAACTCGAAGCCGACCACGCGATCGGCGGCCGCGACGACGCGTAACAGGTGGCCGGCACCGAAGCCGTACTCGAACGCCGCGAAGCCCGGCGCGCTGGGATCGACGCCGGCACGCTCGAGCAGATCCGCGATGCGCTTGCTGCGGTAGATCAGATCGTAGCGGAGGTCGACGAGCGCGCCCTTGTAGTAGCTGGCGTAGCTCTCGTAGTTGAAGCGGATCGTACGCTCGACCCGGTCGGTCTCGTCGGCCATCGGACCAGCCTCGCACAGCCCCTCACTTCAGCGCCAGGTCCCACTTCACGCGCTCGTGCGAGCGCGCGAACGCTGTCTCGTCGGCCTCGAAGGCGGCCTGGTCGTGCTCGGTGGCGTCGTAGAACCACACGAACTCCAGCTGCGCGTCCGCGCGGCCGCGCTCGTCGGCGAACAGCTTGGCGATCTGGTTGGCCGGCAACGTCTTGCGCCCGGCCATGTCGACGAGCCCGATCTCGAGCCCCTCCTTGCCCGGCGCGGGCCGATAGCTGCGCCACACCAGCTCGGTGCACACGAGCGCGTGATCCGTCGCGAAGTCGAAGTCGTAGTCGTACGGCTTGTCGAGGTGGCCGAACGCGAGGACGATCGCCTGCGCCTTCGCGAGCTTCGAGAGCCGTGGTCGCATCACCGCGAGGTAGTCGCCGCTCGCGTGCGCGAGCGTGTTGAGGCTGACGCCCTCGCTGATCGCCTCCATCACGCGGTACACGCCCTCGCCGTCGCCGGCCTGGTAGCGCAGCCACGCCGAGGCGTGCTCGCGCGCGAGTAGATCGGGCAGCCCTTCGTCGCGGCCCGACTGCTGCTTCACCCATGCGCGCACCTCGGGCTCGTCGAAGTACGCGGCGAGCTTGTCGGGTGCACCGAGGTAGAGCAGCGCGTGCGGCCAGAAGCCCGGCAGCCCCACGTTGCTCACGTACCAGTTCTTGCGCGAGAGCATCACGTCGCCGGGCTCGAGCGCCGCGTCCATCCGTTCCTGCTGCGCCTCGGTGATGAGATACCAGCCGGGCCGACGCACCCGCGTGTCACCCATCCACTCGGCGACCTTGCTCTGCGCCGGATACCACGCGCGTCGCACCGAGCGGCGCAGCACCTCGAGATCCGCGGCGAGCTGCAGGCCGCGACGTTCCATCATGCCGAGCTCGTCGATCGCGGCGATGTGCGACTCGATGCGTCGCCACAGCCACGTCGCCCCCAGTGCGTCGGCGGTCGTGCGGCCGTCGAGCCCGCTGTCCATCCACGCGAGGTACTGCTCGCCCGCGACCACGCGCGCCTCGTCGCGGGCCCCGAGCACGTCCTGTTTGAACCGGGAGAACGAGCCGGCCTCGAGCCCCAGCGACGCGTGCGGGGCATCGAGGAACTTGCGCGCGTTGTCGTTGTGCTTCACCAGCTCGACGAAGCGCGCGCCCTTCTCGTAGAGCGCGAGCTCGGCCGCATACGTGAGCATGAACGCGCGGAGGTGACGGTCGCGCTCGGCCCGCGAGGGATCGAAGTGCCACCAGTCCTCGTAGAAGATCCGGATCTGGTCGAGCGCGAGCGCGCTGTCGTGCAGCGCACCCCAGGCCTGGCGCAGCGCGAGCTCGTCGGCCGCGGACAGCACCGCATTCGGCTGCAGCATCCCCTCGCGCTGCGCGACCGCGTCGATGAGCCCGCGCAGGCTCTCGTCGTACTCGCGGTACTGCTGCACGTCGGCCGTGAACGCGCGGTTGAAGTCGGCCTCGGTCAGCGCAGTGAGCGGAGTCGCCTGCGCGACCCAGAACAAGGACAGCCGCAGGATCAGTGCGACCGCGAGGAAGCCGAGCATCGCGATCACGCGGATGCGGACGCGCCGGCCCACGGCGGTGGGATGCCACGCCGTGCCTTGCACGAGCCGCGCGCCCGCCATCAGTCCCAAAGAGACGATCGCCGCGACGAGCACGAAGCCGAGCATCGTCGGCAGCCAGCGCATGCCGCGATCGGCCGCGTAGAAACCCAGCATCGCCCCGAGCGCGAGCGGGAGGCCGGCGATGCCGAGCCGGTGCATGACCCCGCCGACGCGCTCGCGCCGCTCGGACACGGGCGGCGGCGCCGGTGCGCGCACGCTCGCGTCGGTGACCGGCCCCGTGGTCGCTTCCGTGACCGCGCCGCTGTCGTCGTCCTTCGACATCGTCCCGATCATCGGGCGGACGACGGCGCGCCGTCAAACGAGCTTCGACCGCAGAGCCCGGTCACCGCACCACCATCATCACGCCCGACACTGCGACCGCGACGATCACGAACGCCCGCACGACGTTCGCACCGGCGTGGACCTGCCACGCCGCGCCGATCCAGCCCCCGACCAGGCTGCCGGCCGCGAGCGCGAGGCCCTCGCGCCACTGCACCTGACCGGCGGCGGCGAACAGCGGGAGTGCGACCAGCGTGACGCCGAGCACGAGCGCGACCTTGATCGCGTTGGCGCGCACGGGCGGATGGCCGAGCACCGACACCAAGAGCGCGAGCAGCGGGAAGCCGACGCCGGCCTGCAAGAACCCGCCGTACACCCCGATGGCGACGCCGGCGAGGTGGCTGCCGATACCCGGCGACTGGGGCTCCGTCGGCGTCGCGAGGAACCGGCCCGGGCGCACCACGAGCGCGATCGCCCAGACCACCAGCGTCGCGCCGAAGATCGGTCTCAACAGCGCGTCGGCGAGGCGGGTCGCGAGCAACGTGCCGACCACCGAGCCGATCATCATCGACGGCAGCAGCCGCACCGTCGCACCGACGTCGAGGTGGCCGCGCCGTGCGAACGCGGTCAGCGAGCTGGTGTTCTGCACGATGACGCCGACCCGCATCGTGCCGTTGGCGTCGCCGGCCGACAGCCCCAGCCACATCAGCACCGGCAGGACCAGCAGCCCGCCGCCGCCCGCCATGGTGTTGATCACGCTCGCGACCACACCCACGAGCGCGAGCACCACCAGCCCCGCCCACTCGGGCAGCGCGAGCCCGAGCAAGGCGGCCGACGGATCGATCTCGGGCACGCGAAACGGTAGCAGAGCACGGCTCCGCGATCGCCGGCGCCGAGGACTCGCGCCCGGCCATCCTTTGCTATGCTGCAGGGCAAGTGCGCTGGATCGTCGGCGACGTCCAGGGTTGTGCGAAGGAGCTCGAGCGACTGCTCGACGAGATTCGCTTCGATCCTGCCAAGGACGAGCTCTGGTGTGCGGGTGACATCGTCAACCGCGGGCCCGAGTCGCTCGCGGCCGCGAGGCTGTGGCGCGACATCGGCGGGCGCGGCGTGCTCGGCAACCACGAGGTCTACGCCCTGTGTGCGCGCAGTGGTCGCTGGCCGCGCAAGCGCGACACGCTCGACGCGATGCTCGCCGCCCCCGATGCGGACGAGCTGTTCGATCGGCTGCGGGCGTTGCCGGTCGTCGCGCACCTGGCCAGCGCCGGCGGTGGTCCCGAGGCGTGGCTCGTCCACGCCGGACTGCACCCGCAGTGGCGCGAGCTCGCGTCCGTGGCCGCCGCTTTCGATCGCGCCCGCCACGACGACGACTGGCTCGAGAGCGAGCCGGTCAGCTTCGCGACGCGCGTGCGCTGCTGCACCGCCGATGGTGTGCGCAGCAAGTTCGATCGCGGGCCCGTCGAGTGCCCGGCGCCCTTCCGCCCGTGGGACGAGCACTACGCCGGCGACGTGCTCGTGGTGCACGGCCACTGGGCCTGGCGCGGGCACTACCGCGGCCGCACGACCATGGGGCTCGACTCGGGCTGCGTCTACGGCGGCGAGCTGACCGCGTGGTGCCAGGACGAGGATCGCATCGTGAAGATCCCGTCGCAGCAGAAGTGAGTCACTACTCGCGCTCGGCCAGCACGTAGGCCATCAACGCGAACGCGGCCGCGTTGCGCTGCACGTGATCGGGATCGATCTTGTCGATCGTGTCCGCGGGGCTGTGGTGCACGTCGAAGTAGCGGCTGTTGTCCGGGTGCAGCGAGAGGCTGAGCACGCCGGCCTTCGTGAGCGGCGAGATGTCGGCGCCGCCCCAGCCCTTCTCGATCGCATCCGCACCGAGCGGCGCGAACAGCTTCGCGAAGCGCTGCACGCCGGCGAGCTTGGCCTTGTCGTCGCCCGCGACCCCGAAGCCATGCGGTGCACCGGCGCCGGAATCGGACTCGATCGCGGCGACATGGATCTCCTTGCCGTGCGCGGCGAAGTACGCGTCTGCACCGCGTAGCCCGAACTCCTCGTTGGTGAAGAGCACGACGCGGATCGTCCGTCGCGGCACGAGCGCGAGCTCGCGCAGCATCGCCGCGGCCTCCATCGCCATCACGCAGCCGGCCCCGTCGTCGCTCGCACCGGTGCCGACGTCCCACGAGTCGATGTGGCCGCCGATCACGACCACCTCCTCGGGCTTCTCGCGGCCGGGGATCTCCGCGATCGCGTTCGCGCTCGCGACGTCGGGCAGCGTGCGCGCACCGAGCGAGAGCTGCAGCTCCACCTTCCCGCGCGCGGCCTGGCGCGCGAGCATCTCGGCGCCTTCGATCGTGACCGCGGCGGCCGGGATCTTCGGCACGCCGTCGTCGTAGCGCATCGCGCCGGTGTGCGGCGTGTCGAGGCTCGTGGCGGTGACCGAGCGGATGAGCACCGCGAGGGCGCCGTGCTTCGCGGCCCGGATCGCCCCCTCGCCGCGCGGCCGCACCGCGGTGCCGTAGCCGGACTCGCCCTTGTCGTGATCGTAGGGCGGCATCCGCTGGTTGATGAGCACGATCTTGCCCTTCACCTCGGCCGCGCGCGCGTCGAGCTCCTCGAGATCGCGGACCACGACGAGCTGGCCGCGCAGCGGTCGCTTCGTGCCGACGGTGCCACCGAGCCCGAGCACGGTGAAGTCGTGCGCGACGGGTGCGACCATCGCGAGCGACTCGCGACCACGCACCCAGTGCGGCACCATCACCTTCTCGCGGTGCGCGTTCGCGAGCCCGTCCTGCTTCATCGTCGCGATCGACCAGTCGATGGCCTGCTCGAGCGCCTTGCTGCCGCTCGGCCGCGCGCCGAAGCGATCGGTCATCTCCGCGAGCCGATCCCACGCACGACGCTTGCCCTTCGCATGCGCGGTGAGCTTCTTCGCCGCGTCCTCGGCCCACTTCGGCGGCGCACCTGCGGGCGGGGTCGCGCCCTTGCCGGGCGTCGTCGCCGGCGGCTTCGCCTCGTCGCTGTCGAAGTCGCCGTCGTCGTCACCGGGCTCGCTCGCCGCCGGCTCGTCGTCCTCGCCCGCGGGCTGCTCGGGCGTGGTCAGCTCGCCCGGCGCGCTCGGAGGAATTCCCCCCGGTTGGGCGCGCTTCTTCCCACACGCGCTGGGCACAACGACGAGGGCGAGCGAGAGGAGCAGACGAGATCCGAGCATGGGCGGGGCAAGCTTCGCGGCTCGTCCGTCCGGCTGCAAGCGGCGCCCGGATGCCTTGTAAGCGTCCGTCGTCGCGCGGCGTTCGGGGGGCACGCGGCCGCCCGGCCCGCCCAACCGAGGTGAATCCATGCGACTGAGAAAGTGGAAGGTGTTGCTGATGCTCGGCCTGCTCGGCAGCGGCTGCATGAAGGGCAGGTCTGCGAGCGACGTGATGGCGCCGGGCGAGGCCTACGGGGCCACGGCCGCCCCCGCAGCCGTCGAGATGGAAGCGGACTCCGCCAAGCGCGAGTCGATGGACTTCGGCGGTGGCGGAGACTTCGACGACGCCGCCGACGCGCCGAAGCTCGCACACGCCGAGCCCGCGATGCCGCAGAGCAAGCCGGTGACGACCACGTCGCCCGCCGATCCCACGGCGCGCACCGGCGGCGAGCCGGCCGTCGAGGATCCGCGCAAGGACATCGGCGGCCGCCTCATCATCTATACCGCCGGGATGCGCGTCTCGGTGTTCAACCTCGAGGAAGCGATGGCGAAGGCCGAGGCGCTCCCCGAGCGCTACGGCGGCTACGTGTTCTCGATGTCGGCCGGCTCGCTCGTGCTGAAGATCCCCGCTCGCAAGCTGCGCGCCGCGATGAACGAGCTCGGCGAGTACGGCGTGGTCGAGGAGCGCTCGCTCGTCTCGCAGGATGTCTCGGCCGAGTACACCGACATCGAGTCGCGCATCAAGGCGCTCGAGGGCACGCACAAGCAGCTGCTCGAGCTGCTCTCGAAGGCGCGCACCGTCGACGAGGCGCTGCACGTGCGCCAGGCGCTCGACCAGGTCGGCGCGGAGCTCGAGGTGCTGAAGGGCCGCATGCGTCAGCTCGACAGCCTCATCTCGTTCTCGACGCTCACGGTCGCGCTCTACGAGCGCGGGCCGTTCACCCCGACGCCGACGAGCAACGATCCGTTCCCCTGGGTCGACTCGCTGGGTGTCGAAGCGACGGAGTGGAAGTGACATGCGACGCCTCATCAACGGACGCTCGATCCTCGGACTCGTCATGGCCGCGACCGCGCTCGTCGGCGGCTGCAACAGCTACCGCCTGAAGCCACCGGACGGCTTCGCGGAGGTCGACAAGGACGACTACGGCGCGCGCATGAAGGCGGGCGACGACGTCGGCCTCAGCCTCAAGGTGTTCGACAACGTCCGCGGTGGCACGCTCGTGTTCTGGAGCGAGGACCTCGTGAAGAAGCTCGGCAAGCGCGGCTACGTGCTCGTCGGCCAGCACGAGGTGAAGAGCAAGAACGGAGTCGCGGGCACGCGCTTCGACTTCGCGTACACGGCCCCGGGCAGCACGGCGAAGAAGTTCTACAGCGCGCTCCTGTTCGTGAGCGACGAGAATGTGGTCGTCGTGCAGCTCGCGGGCGACGACGCGAAGCGGGCGGCCTACTCGGGGCGCATCGACGAGATCGCCTCCGCCACCGCGGTGCGCGGCTGCAAGTCGTGGACGAAGATCTGCCACGGCGCGCAGCCGGGCAAGCTCACCTCGCCGGCACCGGATCCGGTGCCGGGCGCCCCGGACGAGACCGCGATCGCGGCCGAGCCCACCGACACCAGCGGTTCCTGAAGACACACACCTCGCCCAGCTGATCGCGCGCGGCTCGACGCGGGCGGCGCGCGTGTTCCGATGGAGCTGAGCGCTGCCCACGGCCGCGCAGCGGGACGGGCGAGCGCAAGCGCTATCATGGCGCCGCCGGTGGGGGACGGGGCCGAGAAGACACTTCGCGTCGGGACGCTGACGGTGATCGGCTCGCTCGATCCCCATCGGGCGCACGACTTCACCGGCCACGTCGTGCTCTCGCAGGTGTTCGAGTCGCCGTACGCCCGCGTCGATGGTCGCTTCGAGCCCCGCCTCGTGACGGGCCCGCCGACGCGCAAGGACGCGAGCACGTACCAGCTCGAGCTGCGCCCCGACGTCCGTTTCTCCGACGGATCGCCGCTCACCGCGGCCGACGTGAGCAGCTCGATCCGACATGCGCTCGGTCCGCTCGGCATCGATGCGATCGCGGCGGGCGACCGTGTGCTGCTGCAGTCGCGGACGTGGCGTCATCGTCCCGAGGAAGTGCTCTCCACCGTCGCCGCGAAGGTGGCGCGGCGCGGTGAGCACGGTGCACTGGGCACCGGACCGTTCGCGATCGCCGAGACGTCACCGAGCGGCCTGCGGCTCGTCCGGAATCCCCACGCACTGCGCTCGGCGAAGGTCGACGCGATCGAGATCCGCTGGTACGTGCCCGGTGCCGACGGCCGCCCCGACAAGCTGGTGACCGCGCTCGAGGCCGGCGAGGTCGACTTCACGCTGTCGCTGGCCCGCGACGACGTCGCGAAGCTGACGCGCGTGCGCAAGCTGTTCCAGCCCGGCATGAGCACCGCGTTCCTGGCGATCAACACCAGCGCGCCCCACTTCGCGAAGGTGGAGACGCGGCGGGCGATCGCGCTCGCGATCGATCGCTACCGGCTGGCCGAGCTCTGCTACAGCAACCCCGCGGCCTTCGTCGCACGTTGCCTGCTGCCGCCGGGCCTCGGACGCGGCAGCGACGGGCTGCGCCACGACCCCGCGGCCGCACGCGCGATGCTCGGCGACGTGACGCTGCCGCCGCGGCTGCAGATGATCCGCGTGTGGGGCCCGCGGCCGTACCTCGCCCGCCCCGACGCGGTCGCGATGGGCATCACGCAGCAGCTCCGTGCGCTCGGCACCAAGGTCGAGACGATCGTCGCGAAGGACAGCGAGGACTACAGCGCCCTGCTCGCCCGCGGCCACTACGATCTCGTGCTCGGGGGGTGGTTCGCCGACACGCCCGACGCGATCGACTACCTCGAGTCTACGCTCGGCTCCGGGGGAATCCTCGGCACCGGCCACGTGCCGGTCGCGACCAGCAACTACTCGCGCTGGCGCGACCCCGAGATCGATCGACTGCTCGCGCTCGCCCGCAGCGGCGGCGGCACGCAGGCGATCGACGACATCCTCGCACGCGTGGCCAGCGAGGTTCCGCTCGTGCCGCTCATGCACGGACCCCGGGTGATCGTGCATTCGTGGCGTGTGAAGGGTTACGATCCCGACGCGAGCGTCTTCCCCGACTTCGCCGCGATCGATCTCGAGGACTGAAGCTGGTAGCGTGCGGGGCATGTCTACCCCGCGCTTGCTCGTAATCCCGGTGCTGGTGCTGTGCGCGTGCCCCGGATCCTCCTCGGACACCGGTGCGGACTCCGGCTCGAGCTCGTCCACGTCGCCCACGACGACGACGACGATGGGCACCGAGTCGTCGAGCTCGTCCACGTCGCCCTCCACCACCGAGGCCTCGTCGTCGAGCACCGACGCCGAGAGCTCTACGGCGGCGGAGAGCAGCGAGACCACGCCGGTCGACTCGTCGAGCAGCACGACCGAGCCCGTCGAGTTCACGGTGACGAGCCCCGAGTTCACCGACGGCGGCGGGCTCCCGCACACCGCCCACATCGACGGCGGCAACATCTCGCCGCAGCTCGACTGGGTCGGCGCGCCGGCGGGCACGATGAGCTTCGCGGTGTACCTGCACGATCTCGACTTCCTCGGCGGCAACCCCACCGGGTTCCCGCACTCGGCGATCTGGAACATCCCCGCGGATGCGACCGGGCTGCCCGCCGACGTCGATCACGATCCCATGCCGGCCGACGTGCCGGGCGCGGTGCAGTGCGAGAACTGGACCGGCGACGAGTACGGCTACGGCGGCCCGGGCTCGCCCGCGAATCACTACGAGTTCGTGGTGTACGCGCTCGACGTCGCGACGCTCGACGGCGAGATCGACCAGAGCTCGTCGCTCGAGGAGGCCTACGACGCGTTCGAGGCCCACTCGCTCGGCACCGCGCTGATCGTCGGCCAGTCGACCGGTCCGTGAGCGCGCCGCGGTCGCGGTAGGCTGGCACCGCCGCTCGCACACTGCACCCTGGGTGCGGAGCGAGTCGACGTGCCGAGCAAGCATGATGCGCCACGGGTCGTGACCGGCGAGCCCGACCTCACCATCGATGCGAAGGAGCTCGGGCGTCGTCTGCGACAGCACTTCGCGGATCCGGCCTTCGACGGACTGTCGGCGGAGATCGACGCGATCGTGAAGGTCGCCTACGAAGCCTATGCGGACAGCCGAAAGGCGCCGCACAAGCGCGTGGCCGGGCCGGGCTGGTCGGATCCGAGCTACGAGCTCTCGCTCGAGTGGCTCGCGCACAAGGCCGCGATCGAGCGCGCCGCCGTCGAGCACCGCGATCCCGCTCGCCCCTCGCGCGTGTTGCTCGTCTGCGGCTCGCCGCGCAGCGATCGCACGTGTCCCGGCGAGATGTCGAAGACGTTCCGGCTCGTCGAGCTCGCGCGTGGCGTGCTCGCGGCGTCGTCGGGCTTCGAGGTCGACGTGCTCGACCTCGGCCGGCTCACCGCGGAGTACGGTCGCACGATCCATCCCTGCAAGGGCTGCGTGTCCACAGCGATGCCGCTCTGCCACTGGCCGTGCTCGTGCTACCCGAACCATGCGCTCGATCAGGTGCAGGACTGGATGCCCGAGATCTACGAGAAGTGGACCGCCGCGCACGGCGTGATGCTCGTGACGCCGGTGCACTGGCTGCAGGTGCCGAGCGTCGTGAAGCTGATGATGGATCGCATGGTGTGCGCCGATGGTGGCAACCCCGATCCGACCAGCACGTCCGGCAAGGACGCCGCGAAGGCGAAGTCGATCGAGCTCGGTGGCTGGGGCTACCCCAAGCACCTGGCGGGCCGCGCGTTCTCGGTGATCGTCCACGGCGACGCCGAAGGCATCGACGCGGTCCGCGACGCGCTCGTGCGCTGGCTCGAGACGATCGGACTCGTGCAGGCGGGCCCGCAGGCAGTGCTCGCGCGCTACATCGGCTACCTCCGCCCGTATGCGACGAGCCACGACGATCTCGATGCCGACGCGGCGCTGCACGAGGAGGTGCGCAACGCCGCGCTCGCGCTCGCCGACAAGGTGCGGGCGCTGCGACGCGGCGAGGGCGATCGGGTCGAGGAGCGTCCCGAGCCGCGACCGAAGTGACGGCCCGAGCGCTGCGCGGCGGCGCGGGCTAGACTGCGCAGAGCCCGGGGATGACGAACGCCCGCCCTGCCTCGACGATCGCGCTCGCGTGCCTGCTCGCATGTGGACCGCGGACGCGCGCAGAGGCCGAGGCGGGCGCCGCTGCACCGCCCGTGGCCGCCGAGCGGAGCACCGCCGTCGCCGCGACGGCCGCGACCGCTGCACCGGTGTCGCCGCCGCCGACATCCGTCGCGCCGGCCCCGGTCGTCGCCGACTCGGCGTTCCCCGCCCACGCGACGATCATCGACGAGAAGGCGAGCTCGGGGCTGGTCGCGATCGCGAAGGAGCTGCCGAAGGGAACGTTCGCGTGGGTCGGTCCGCTCGCGGGCAACGGCGGACGGGACGTGCTCGTGTACCTGCCCGCCGGTGCGGATCCCAAGGCGCCACTGCGGCTCGTCTTCCACTTCCACGGCACGCACAGCGAGCACGTCGAGCGTCAGGCGCCCGGCATGCCGAAGAAGCAGTGGGTCGGCTGGGACCGCGTCATGCAGACGATCGCGGCGATCGACGAGCTGCAGGGCAGGCGCGAGGGCAACGTCGCGCTCGTCTACCCGCTGTCCGCCGGCAAGCGCCGCGAGCCGGGCAAGACCGGATGGTTCAACAAGGAATACGATCGCATGTGGATGGCACCGGCACCGCCGGCCTACACCGACGACTTCGACGTGCTGTGGGACGAGACGCGCGCCGTGCTGCAACAGCACTTCGGGGTGCATCCGAGCAAGCTGCCCGAGCGTGCGATCGCCGAGGGCCACAGCGCGGGCGGCATCGCGCTGCTCAACATCGCGGTGACCGGTACCGAGCACGTCGAGGAGTACCTGTTCCTCGATGCCAGCTTCCAGGGCTGGGCAGATGGGCTCTGGGCTGCGATCGCGGGCAGCAAGTCGCGGGCGCTCGTGTCGATCGTTGTCACCATCAACGGCATCGCCGATCCGTTCGGCAAGCCCGATCCGTGGTGCAACGAGCTCGAGCCCGAGGAGCTCGACCAGTACCGCGAGTGGTGCGAGCACATGAAGAACGAGATGCGCGACGTGCCCGGCGTGTTCGTGCACCGCACGAAGATCTCCCACGGCAAGCAGCCCCGGCACTTCGTCGGCGGGCTCGAGCTGCCCGCCGATCGCCACACGCAGTAGCTACTGCGGTCGGCTGCCGTCCACGCGGTAGCGCGCGAGATCGAAGTGCAGGTGGTTGCGGTGCGCGCTGTCGAAGAACGGCGTGATCACGTTCGAGAACACGTGCTCGTCGAACAGACGATTGCCGAGCTTGCGCAGGAACCGGCAGCGTCCGTCCGGCGGCTCGGCCTCGCTGGGCTCGAAGTGCTTCAGCACGTCGATCTCGCGCCCGTCGGCGAGGTGCAGCCGGCGCACGTCGATGGCGTTCGCGTAGCTGTGCTCGCTGATCAGATCGTAGAGCGCCATCTTGCGGCAGTTGAACGTGCCGAGGTGCTCGATGCGGACGACGCGGCTGCCGAGCTCGCGCTCGGCTTCTTCTTGCAGCACGCGCTCGAAGTCGGCGAGCGCGAGCGCCATCGTGCAGGTGAGCAGCGGCGCGCTGCTGTACTGGATCTTGCCGGGGCCGCGCTTGTAGCGGACGACCTGCTCGGCGCCGCAGGTGGGGACGCCGTCGAGCTTGCGGCTCGTGCCGATGCGCGCGGGCTTGAACGTCACCCCCGCGTCCGCGAGTCGCTGCTCGCAATCGGGCAGCGCCGCGGGTGGACCGATCTGCAGGTCGTTCGCGGGATCGAGATCGGCGTGGCCCCAGCTCGGCGGCGCGGGCTCGGGCTCGGGCTCGGCCACCGGCGGCGCCGCGATGGTCGGGGCAGGCGTGGGCTCGGACGCGCGCGCGGCGACCACGGCCGGCTCGGCCGGGGCATCGCCCGCGGCCGCGGCCGCACCGCCACACGCCGAGAGGGCGATACAGAGCAGGCTCCAGCCTCGAGCGCGCACGAGCACCTCGAACGCGCGAGCACGGCCGGAGTTTCCCGCGCTCGTTCGCGCTCGAGGCTCGGCGCCGATCAATTCTCGTCGACGGCGCCCGGGCCCGGGCCGCCGTCCTTGGGCACGCAGAGCCCGTGCTCGCACTTGGCCCCTTCGCCGAGCCACTCGACGCAGTCGACGCACATGAAGCTGCAAAAGTGGGCGTCCTTCTCGACGTCCTTGCACTCGCCGTCGCACGGCCAGCGCTCCATCGGGCACATCATCGGTCCGCCCGAGCTCTCGTCGGCGGAGCTGCTCGCGTCCGAGTCGCTCGCCTCGGCGCTGCTCGCGTCCGAGCCGCTGGCGGAGCCCGACATCACGCTCGTCGCATCCGAGCTCGCGTCGCTGCTGCTCTCGGTCGTCGTCGCCTCGCTGTCGCGCGCGACCGTCTCGCCCGCCGGTCCGTCCCAGCGCGGATTCGTGCCCACGCAGCCCCCGACCACGAGGGTCGCGAAGAACAGCGCGCGCACCGAGCTCATGGCTTGCTCACCCGGTCGAGTCGTCGCAGCCGCTCCGCCGCATCGCGACGGCCGAGCTCCTGTGCGCGGCGATAGGCGCGGCGCGCCGCGGGATAGTCGAGCAGCTTGAACCACGCGTCGCCCAGTCGGATGAAGCCGCTGCCCGAGCCCGGCTCGACCTGCGTCGAGCGCTTCGCGTAGTGCAGCGCGCGCTCGTGCTCGCCGCGATCGAAGTGCACGTCGCTGAGCCCACGCATCGCGGCCGCGTTGCGCGGATCGAGCTCGAGCGCGCGGCGGAACGCGGTCTCGGCCGCTTCGCGCTGACCATGCGAGAACGCGCGCTGACCCTTGCGCGCCAACGAGCGCGCACCGACCTTCTGCAGCGCCGAGGGCTTGCTCGCGTCGAGCTCGAGCGGCAGGTCGGTGACGACCGGCACCATCACCGACACGCGGGCGGGCTCGGGCACACGCTCCACGGTCGGCGTGGGGCTCGGGCGCGGCTTGGCGCGGCGACGCGACGCGACGGGCGACGTCGGCGGGTCGGCGGTCACCTCCGAGAGCACCTCGGCGCGCTGCTCCTCGTCGACGACCGCGAGCGCGGCGAGCGGCTCGGCGGCTTCGAGCTCCGGCTCGGTGAAGTCCTGCGTCTCGGCACGCACGCGCAGGTCGCTGAGCTCGCCCGGCGTGAACGCAGCACGCTCGCGCGCGTACGAGCTCTGCGGATCGAAGAGCACCGCCTGCGCGTAGTAGTCGCGCGCGTACGGCCGCGCGTCGAGATCGTCCCAGTAGCCGTCGCCGAGCGCGACGAGCTCGTCGGCCAGCGCGCGGCGCAGCCGACCGGCGGTCTCGTCGGCCAGCGACGCGGCGGGACCCTCGATGCTCTCGAGCGTGACGAGCGTCGCGTAGGCGCTCTCGGTGGGATCGTCGGGCAGCGGATACACGTACGCGCCGCGGGTCGCCGCTGCGCGTGCACTGACGGCGAGCTGCTCGACGCGCTCGTGATCGGCGGCGCCGACGTCCGAGGACGGTAGCCACACGAGCCCCGCGCACGCGGCGAGCCCGAGCGACGCGAACGCGACCCAGCGGCGCTTCGAAGGCCGAGCCTTCGCGGGCCGCGGCATGCGGGCCTCGAGCCGAGCGCGACGATCCGGTGCGATGTCGGGCAGCGGCAGATCGTCCCAGTCGGTGCGCAGGCCCGCGGCGATCTGCGCCTCGCAGAGCGCGGCCTCGAGCTCGGCCATGGAGGCCCAGCGATCGTCGGGGTCCTTCGCGATGCAGCGCATCACGACCTGCTCGAGCTGTGGCGGGATCTGCAGCCCCTCGACCTTGCGCGTCGGCGGGAGCGGAATCTCGTCGATCTGCGCGGCGACGACCTCGGCCGACGTGTCGTAGCAAAACGGCGGGCTGCCGGTGAGCATCTCGTACGCCGTGCAGCCGAGCGCGTACACGTCGAGCCGCACGTCGAACGCTTCGCCGCGGATCTGCTCGGGCGCCATGTACTCCGGCGTGCCCGAGGCGCGCTTCGTCGTCGCATCGGAGGCCGGGCTCGCGATCCCGAAGTCGAGCAGCTTGAGGTACGCGCGTCCGCTGCTCTCGCAGATCATCGCGTTGTCGGGCTTCACGTCGCGGTGGATGACGCCCGAGGCGTGAGCGGCCGCGAGCCCGGCACACATCTGCCGCAGCAAGCCGATCGCGCGCGCGGGCGCCATCGGGCCGCGACCGATCTCGACGGACAGCGGCCGCCCCTGCAGCAGCTCCATCGCGTAGAAAACGCGACCATCGCGGAGGACGCCGAAGTCGAGCACGTTGACCACGTGCGGCGAGACGATGCGGGTCGTGAGGCGCGCCTCCTGGCGGAAGCGCTCGCGCTCGTCGTCGCGATCGGCGAGCGGCGCGCGCAAGATCTTGAGCGCCACCGCACGCTCGAGGTCGATGTGCTCGGCCTCGTAGACCACCCCCATCCCGCCGTCCCCCAGCCAATTCCGCAGCCGATAGCGGGTCCCGGGCACGAGCGCACCCGGCAGAAGTCGCATGGTGCTGGGCGCGCGTCGTACCGCCGCACTGTGCGGTTCTGCCTCGATCGGCGCGGCGCGCCCGTGCGGATTCGACACAGGTGGCTCGGGTGCCCAGGCAATCGTTCGTCCGAACATCGTGCTGCTTCCCGCCGCTCCGCTAGACCCCGCGAAGTCGCTCGCAGCCGTGCAAGCACTGCGCCGCGTGGCACCTGCGTTGCACCCCGAGGTGCCGCGAAGGCGAGCCACGAATGCAGCGGGTCCTCTGGTTGTGCGGTGCGCTCGTGAGCTTCCCCGGGATCGCCGCGGCCGGGGAGCCGCAGACCCGCGAGGTGATCCCCTCATCCACGGCGATGCCCGTGGTGATCGTGCCGGACGTCATCGAGGGCGAGCTCCCCGAGCTCGACCGCGCCGCAGTCCACCAGGCGCTGCGACGCGGGCTCGCGGCGAAGGAGCTCGAGCTGATCGACGCGACGCCCGACAACGAGGCCGCGGAGCGCCCCGACGCGCATCGCGTGGAGCTGCACGTCGTCGCGGGCGCGCGCACGTACGAGGTCGAGCTGCGGGCCTATCGTCCGGCCGAGCCCGATGCGTTCATGACCGCGAGCGGACGCTGCGAGATCTGCGGGCTCGCGGAGCTCGAGCAGCTCGTGCTCGCGCGTGCCGACGCGCTGCGCCAGCGGCTCACCGGTGAGCTGAGCCCCGCGCAGGACACGACGGCGAGCGGCCGCGTCCGACCACCGCCTGCACGCGCGTATCGCATGGGCAGCGCCGATCGTCCGCGCGGGTCGGCACAGCGCGCGCTCGGGGGCGTCTCGCTCGGCATCGGCTTGGCCACGCTCGTCAGCGGCGCGGTGCTGATCGGGATCGACGGCAACGAGATCCGCTCGCGCTGCGACGACCCGGCCGCACGCGACATCGATGGCGACTGCCGCTGGGTGCATCGCACCCTGGGTGGCGGCGTCGCGATGACCGTCGTCGGCACTGCGCTCGCCGCCACCGGCGTCGCCCTGCTCGTCGTCGATCACCGGCGAGGGCGACGCAGCGACGTGCGGGCGCTCGTCGCCCCGAACCGCGTCGCGCTGTCGGTCTCGTTCTGACGCGGTGTCCGTCGCGCTCAGATGCAGGTCCAGTGCACCGTGATGCAGATGGTCGGGCCGAGCCCGTCCGCTGCGCAGTTGCCCACGCCGTCCCACGCGTTGTCGAACTGCGCCGTGCCGTGGTTCATGCAGTCGCTGGCCTCGTTGTAGCCGCAGACGCTCCCCCACGTGCCACCCCACTGGCCGACCCCGTCGTAGCCGAGGCTCTGGCAGATCGCGATGGGATGGTAGGTGCCGCCGTTGTTCGCGGCGATCCACGCCGTGCTCGCGTCGGCGGAGCACACGATCCAGGGCGAGCCGGTGCCGGGATCGTTGCCCTGCTGGCACTGGTCGGGGAACTCGTTCACGCACGCCGACGAACAGCCATCGCCGTCGCCGCCGTTGCCGTCGTCGCACTCCTCGACACCGCCGTACAGGAACCCGTCGCCGCAGAACGCAGCGACGCAGCTCGTCGGACACGCATCGCCGCCGTTGCCGTTGCCGTCGTCGCACGCTTCGCCGGCGGCCGCGTTGATCGTGCCGTCGCCGCAGCTCGCGGTGGTGCAATCGACGTCGCAGCCGGCGCTCTGCCCTCCGGCGTCGCACTGCTCGGCGCCGGCGTGCACGAAGCCGTCGCCGCACGTCGCCGACTGGCAGGTCGACGGGCAGGCGTCGGAGTCGTCGGCGTTGCCGTCGTCGCAGCTCTCGCCGGCGTTGATCATCGCGTCGCCGCAGCTCGCGAGCACGCACATGTTGTTGCAGGCGTCGGTGTCGACGCCGTTCGCGTCGTCACAGCCCTCGCCGGGACCCACGAAGCCGTCGCCGCACACCTGGTTCGTGCAGTCGCTCTTGCACGACGCCGTGTCGCCGTTCGCCGCGCCCTGATCGCACTCCTCGTCGGCATCGACGACGCCGTTGCCGCAGCCCGGGCCGGGGCCCTCGTCGGTGCCGCTCTCCGCCGTGGGGTCGGTGGTCTCGAGCGACGTGCTCGGGCTCGTGCTCGACACGTCGGTCCCACCGCTCGTGCCGCTCGAGTCCTCGTCCCCCGTGGGATCGACGGTGCCGGCCGTCGTGATCGTGCTCGAACCGAACGTGCCGAGCGTCGCCGTGCCCGACATCGGCCCGGCGTCCACGCCTTGGCTGCAACCTGCAGCCGCCGCGATGCCCACGAGTGGGGCCATCCACGAAGATCCCCGCATCCTCGCTCATCTTCGACCGGATGCGCGCCCACGGCAAGGCATCGCCCACGCCGGCCGCAATCACTTCGCTATCGGGGCGTGGCCTCGATCGTGAGGCTCGTGCGCGCGGTATCGAAGCCCGCGGCGATGCGATAGCGACGCTGCGCGAGCTGATCGCGGAGACCGGCGTAGACGGTGGGCTCGTCGCCCGGGGGCGGCAGACCCGGCCACTCGAGCGACCAGCTCGACAGATCGCCGCCGAGCGAGCCCGGCGCCGCGATCTCGAGCGCGCGTGCGATCGTCGGCAGCCGCTGCACGCCGTGCACGCCGAAGCGCGCCGTGGTGGTACCGCGCAAGACGAAGGTCGGCAGCTCGTCCGGGTCGGGCGGCACGAACACGGGCTCGGCGTCGGCGAGACCGAGCGCGCCGAGATCACCGATGAGCGGCGTGTCGCCGAGCGTCTGCGCCCACGCGATGCCCTCGCTCGAGAGCACGTGCTGCACCTTCAACACGCGGCCGTCGTGGCCGAAGGGCGCGAGCCAGGCGACGCGATCGAACAGGCGCGGCGGCTGCTCCCACCGCTCTTCGTCGACGGCATACGGCGCCTCGCCGAGCACCGAGGTCGCGATCGCGGCGCGATCGATGTCGTCCAGCAAGGTGGGATCGAGCTCGACGAGCGTGCCGTCCTGGGGAGCGAAGAGCGGCGGCTTCGCGCCCTCGGGGAGTGCGAGCGCGCTCGACAGCGCGGTGACCTGCGCGAGCTCGATGCGATCGACGAGCGGCAGGCGACGCGTGCTGCTGTCCGGCTGCCGGAAGTGATCGAGCACGAGCATCCCGTCGAGCTCGCGCACGACGAGGATCGCCCGTCCGGCGTCTTGCCGGACGACGGCGACCACGCCCTCGAGCTCGAGCAGGATCGGCACCAGCGGATCGACGCGCATCGGTCGGTTGCCACCGGGCACGTACAGCGTCGAGCCGCCGCCGTGGTGGGCGAGCAGCGTGTCCTGGTGCTCGACGAACCAGCCCGGACGATCGCTCGCACCGACGAGTCGCCAGTGCGTCCACGGCAGCGATGCCCCTGCGATCGCGTCCTGCACCGGCTTCAGTGCCTGCGCGACCTCCTCGGCCCGCACGGTCGGATCACAGCCCGCCATCGCCGGCGCGTCGACACAGGTGGGGATCAGCTCGCGGAGCTCGAGCGCACGCGCGACCTCGCAGGTGCAACGCCCACCGACGCGCAAGGCCTCGCGCGCCGCCGTCTCCTGCACCGCGACGAGCTCGCCGAGCGTGCGCGCGGCCTCGTCGATCTGCGTCGCGCTCGGGGCCTCGAGCACTGCGCACACCGGCGCGTCGCGCTGGAACCCGAGGTCGTCGAGCGCGACCGGATCGAGCGCGCGCGCGAGCAGACCGGAGGGCGGCAGTGGGGCCGGGATCCCGGCGACGACCGGCGCGGGGGGATGCCGGCCCCCGCTGCTGCAGCGCACGACCGCCGCGCGCAGACCGATCCAGCGCGTCGGATCGGGCGTGCGGCCGCAGGCGGCGACCAGCACCAGCAGCGCGGCCGCGACGAGGGGCTTGCCCACCGCTGCCGAGCGTACCACGGCAGCGCGGGCCCACGCCCTGCTACGCTCGCACGCGGATGACTGCGGCGATCCTGGCCCGCGCGATCGCGGCAGCGGCGATCCCCGCGACGATCGCCGTGCTGCTCGCACCGACGGGCCCGATGCTCGCAGTGCCGGCCGCGGCCGCCGTGCTGGCGGCGTTCGCCTGTCGTGGTCGTGCTGGGCGTACCGCGACCTGGATGTTCGGCTTCGTGCTCGCGTCGGTCGCGGTGCTCGCGGCGGCGCGCGCACGCGAGCTCGCCGACGCCGCGTTGCGCTTCGACGCCTGGCCGCGCATCGAGCTGGCACGCGAGCCGATGCCCGCCACGCCCCCGCGGTTCGTCGAGGTCACCGGCATCCTGCGCGACGGCTTCGTGCTCGCGGAGTACGACGTGCCGCAGGGCGGCATCCCGGACCAGTCGCGGCCCGCCGATGCGGTGCTCGTGCCGATGACCGGCAGCGCCGACCCGAAGGTGCAGCTCGAGGGTGCGATCGTCGTGGCGCGGGTACGCGCGGCCGACCAAGGCGACGCCACGGTGACGGTGCGCGGTCGCACCGAGCCGCTCGCGCCCGAGCTGCTGCGCACGCTCGTCGATCTCTCCGGGGGCGATGCCGGCGAGGTCTCGGGCGTGCTCGTCGACACGCTCGTGGTGCCGACGCCGCGCGAGGCCTGGCTCGCGATCGTGGTGGCAGCGCTGCTCGTGCTGGGCTCGGCGATCGCCTACGCGCTCGGACGCCGCTGAAGCGACGCTCTCACTGCTTCGCGACGCAGCGCCCGAGCTCGCAGCGCTTGCCGTCCTTGCACCCGGCATCGACGACGCACTCGCGCTCGCCCGAGATGCACACCCCGACCTGGCAGCGCGAGCCGTCGGGGCACTCGTCGTCGATCGTGCAGCTGCGCGCCCCCGGGAGGCAGCGCCCGAACTCGCAGCGTGCCTCGCCAGCGCAGTCGCCATCGGCCTCGCACTGGCGCTTGCCCTCGAGGCAGCGCCCGAACTCGCAGCGACCGCCGTCGCCGCAGTCGCGATCGACATCGCACTCGCGCTCGCCCTCGGTGCAGCGGTTGAACAGGCAGCGCTGGCCGTCGCCGCAGTCGGCGTCGCGCAGACAGTCGCGCGCGCCCTCCATGCAGCGCCCCATCACGCAGCGGTGCGTGTTGCCGCAGTCGTCGTCGAAGATGCACTCGCCGGCAGACTGCGCGCACACGCCGAACAGGCACAGCTGGTCCTCGCCCTGGCACGGCCGCTGCTGATCGCACACGCGTGCGCCCGGCATGCAGGTGCTCTGCTCGCAGCGCGCATGCTCGCCACAGTCCTCGTCCTTGCTGCAGTTGCGCTCGCCCTCGACGCACCAGTTCATGAAGCAGCGCTCGCGCTCGCTGCAATCGTCGTCGTCCTCGCAGCGGTGCAGCACGACCTCGACGTCGCTGCCGGGGCCGGGCGGAAGCCGGATCTCGCGCGGCAGTCGATCGCCGTTGGGCATGCGGATCGAGTCGTCGCGCTCGGGCCGCGACTTCGGCCCCCGCGGCACCGACGGCGGGTGCGGGCTCGGAGCCGGCTTCGCCAGGGGCAGCGGCAACACGACGGGTTCGGCCGTCTCCCACGGCCGCGTCACGACCACGACCGCAAGGGTGGCGGACACGCCCACCACTGCCGCGATCGCGAGGGTCCGCGAGGTCGTCATCGAGTCGTCGCCCAGCTTCGAGGTTAGCAGAGCGCGGGTTTGCTACGATGCGGAGCGTGCAACGCATCGCAAGGCTCGTGCTCGCAACGGCGCTCGGCCTCGCGGCGTGCGGCGACGAGCCCCAGGACACGTCGTCGACGACGGGCGCGGAATCGACGAGCGAGCCGACCACCACGACCACCACCACCGCCACCACCGAGAGCGGGCCCGGAGCCGAGTCCTCCTCCGGCCCCGCACCGGGCGACGGGATCCTGCAATGCGTCGAGACCTGCACGGTGCCGTCGGAGTGCTGCCTGCCCGGCACCCCGTGTCCGGGCCCGTATCCCTACAACGTCGACTGCAAGGACGGCCTCTGCGTGCGGCCGCACTGCGAGGCCGACGAGGACTGCGCCGCGATCCACGAAGGTGGTGTGTGCACGCCGGTGCACGGGGTTCCGAGCTGCGTGATGCCGTGCGAGAGCGACGACGCGTGCACCGGGCTCGGCGCGCACTATCTTTGCCGCGGCACCACCGACGAAGGCGCGACGATTTGCCTCGAGCACTGCGATCAAGAGGGCGTGTTCTGCGGCAACGCGACGTGCGATCCGACGAGCGGGCTGTGCGTCTGCGAGAGCGACGGGCAATGCCAGTCCAAGTGGGTCTGCCTGGACTGATCGCGCTCGCGGCCCTGCTCGCGTGCGGCGGCTGTCGCAAGCGCCCCGCGGCGCCGCGCGAGGACTCGAGCTACCGCGTCGAGCCCAGCGCGCCGGCGCGTGTCGACGCGACCGGGCTGACCTTCCCGCTCGATCCACCGGTGCTCACGCCGATGGTCGCGGTGCGGGCGTTCCCGAAGCTCGACTTCGATCGTCCGCTGTGGATCGGGGCCGCGCCCGACGATCGCGGACGCTTGTTCGTGCTCGAGCAGTCGGGCCGGATCCTCGTGTTCGACGCGAAGGACGAGGTCGCCGAGGCGCAGGTGTTCCTCGACATCCGCGACCAGGTGCGCACCGAGCACAACGAGGAGGGCCTGCTCGGGCTCGCGTTCGATCCCGACTTCGCGCGCACCGGCGCGCTCTACCTCTACTACAGCGCCTCGCGTCCGCGCCGCGTGCAGATCTCGCGTTTCGTCGCGAGCAACGATCGCACGCGCGCCGATCCGGCGAGCGAGCAGAAGCTGCTCGTCATCGAGCAGCCCTACGGCAATCACAACGGCGGCTGGATCGCGTTCGGCCCCGATCGTCACCTCTATCTCGGCGTGGGCGACGGCGGAGCGGCCGGCGATCCCGAGCGCGCGGGCCAGGATCTCGGGCAGCTGCTCGCGAAGGTCCTCCGCTATCGCGTGCGCCCCGACGGCTCGCTCGTCGCCGCGCCGGACAACCCGTTCGTCGGCAAGGCCGGTGCACGGCCGGAGATCTGGGCGTTCGGTCTGCGCAATCCGTGGCGCTGCAGCTTCGATCGCACCAAGGGCACGCTCTGGTGCGGTGACGTCGGGCAGGACACGCTCGAGGAGATCGACATCGTCACGAAGGGCGGCAACTACGGCTGGCGGCTGTTCGAGGGCACCGAGCGCTTCGGCGAGGGCGCCGTGCCCACGCCCGCGCCGATTCCTCCGATCGTCGAGTACGGCCGCCGCGAGGGCCAGAGCGTCACGGGTGGCTACGTCTATCGCGGCACGCACCTGCCGGCGCTGCGTGGTGCCTACGTCTACGGCGACTACGGCAGCGGCAACATCTGGGCGCTGTGGCACGACGGTACGCGCGTGCTCGATCAGCAGCTCGTCGCGCGCGTGCCCGAGGTGTCGTCGTTCGGCGAGGATGCGGACGGCGAGCTCTACGCGGTGTCGCTCGCGGGACGCATCTATCGCTTCGAGCCGGCCGAGGCCGACGCGCGCGCGCCCGCGTTCCCGAAGCTCTTGTCCGAGACCGGGATCTTCGCCGACCTCGCCACGCTCGCGCCGAATCCCGGCGTGCTGCCCTACGACGTCACGGTGGAGCTGTGGTCCGACGGCGCGCAGAAGCAGCGCTGGATGGTGCTGCCCGCGGGCGCGACGATCGAATTCTCCGAGGACGGCCCGTGGCGATTCCCGGTGGGCACGGTGCTCGTGAAGCACTTCGAGATCGAGCTCGCACCGGGCCGGACGAAGCGCCTCGAGACGCGCGTGATGGTGCACGAGCGGCCGGGCTGGTCGGGCTACACGTACCGCTGGAACGACGCGCAGACCGACGCGCGGTTGCTCGCGAGCCCCGAGACGGAGACGCTCGCGGACGGCCAGCGCTGGTACTACCCCGCGGGCGCGGATTGCCTGCGCTGCCACACGCCCGGCTACGGCGAGATCCTCGGGCTGCGCACGCGACAGGTCGCGGGCTCGGGGCTCGTCGCCGACTGGAGCGCGCGCAAGCTGTTCGATCGCCCGCCGCCCGACGAGCTCGCGGCGCATCCGCGCATCGACGACGAGTCGGCGAGCCTCGAAGCGCGCGCGCGCGCGTACCTCGACGTGAACTGCGCGATCTGTCACCACCCCGGTGGGCCTGCGCCGGGCTCGATGGACATGCGCGTGGAGACGACGCTGGCGAAGACGGGGATGCTCGACGTGCCGCCCGACGAGAAGCTGGGCATGACCGACGAGCGCCGCATCGCGCCGGGGCGCGCGGAGGCAAGCGCGGTCTTCCTGCGCATGACCTCCCGCGAGCCCCGCGGCATGCCCCCGCTCGCGAGCAATCGCGTCGACCAGACCGCGGTCGGCCTGATGCGACGCTGGGTCGACGGACTGCCGCGCTGAGCCGGCGCGGCAGCGCGGTACACTGGCGCGCACGCATGCGCATCGATCACATCGTCTTCTGGGTCGCCGATCCCCTCGCGTCCGTCGCGTTCTACGAGCGCGTGCTCGGGGCCACCGGCGAGCGCGTCGAGCTCTTCCGCGAGGGCAAGGCGCCCTTCCCCAGCGTACGGATCTCCGAGGACGCGCTCATCGATCTCATGCCGATGAAGATGGCCGCGATGCTGAACGGGCTGCCCGGCGCGGCGGGCTCGGCCGGCAACAAGGTGAACCATGTCTGCTTCTCGATGACCAAGGCCGAGTGCGACGCGCTGCGCGGTCGGCTCGACGCCGAAGGCGTCGCGATCCCGGTCACCATGAAGGACTCCTTCGGCGCGCGCGGCCACGCCCCCGAGGCGTTCTACTTCCCCGATCCCGACGGCAACGTGCTCGAAGCGCGCTGGTATCAGCCCTGATCTTCGGCGAGCACGACCAGCCGATCGCCCGCCTTCGGCGCGAACGGCCGCGTGCGATCGGTCGGGTTCAGCACGAGCCCGTGCTTGCTGGCGGCGTCGTCGGTGTAGATCTGCAGGCCGAGCGCCAGCTCGCCCCTCGCCTTCGCGGCCAGCACGAGGAACTCGAACGTCACCACCTGCCCCGAGCCCACGAAGCCGGGCGGGAGGTAGTGCTCGATCGGCTTCACGTAGATCTCGCTGCCCTCGCTGCGCACGAGATCCTCGAACACCGCATGTGCGCGCGGCTCGAAGGTGATCTGCGCGAGCACCATCGAGATCATCTCGTTGCTGATCACGATGTCGTTGATCTGCGTCGTCGCGGCCAGCTCGCGGTTCTTCGGATCGAGGATCTCGCTGCACACGCGCTGCTGGTACATGCCCGAGCGCACCCGCGCGTCGCGGAGCAGGAGCAGCGCGATGATCGCCCGCGTATCCGCGTCCTCGGCATCGCGTGCGCTCACCACGTCGCCGAGCACCATCACGAGCGGGTAGCGGTGTGGCTGCAGCTGCTCCATCAGCGCGCGGCTGGTGAACTGGCCCTCGATGTGGCGCAGCTCGAGGCTGCCGAGCTCGCCGATCTGCTCGCGGATCTCCGCCTCGCGCTCGGCGATCGGCATCGCGTTCACGAGCGTGAGCGTCGAGCCCGGCGCGACGTAGTCGTCGAACTCCTTGATGATGGGATGGATCTTCGGGTTCCAGCCCAGCACGAGTAGGTGCTCGACGCTCTTGGCCTCGCCCGCCTGGATCGGCGGAATGTGGGCCGCCGACAGCGGGCCCGCGTACGGGCGCAGCTCGATGCGCTCGTCCTCGGCGAGCACGAGCAGCTCCTCGTCGGCCGCGATCACGTGGTCGGCCGGCGGGTTGAGCGTGTGGCCGCTGCCATCCGCCTTCGCGACGCCCGCGAGCAGGCCCGCGGGGAAGTCGAGCAGCAGATCGCCGAAGCGGCGCCCGACCAGCTGCGGGAACGCCTTGAAGTGGAACTCGTTGCCCTCGAAGCGGAACAGCTCGTCGTACACAGCGGCCAGGCCACTGATGCGCGCCGTCTGCAGGATGACCTTCGAGATCATCTCGTCGGTCTTCACCACGCGGGCGTTGCCGTTGCTGGCGATGACCGCGAGCTCCTGGTTGTGCGCCTGCATCACCTCGGCGGTCACGCGCAGCTCTTCCGTCCGGCCGGCGCGATCGGGATGATTGAAGATCGCCATGAGCGTCTTCATCACGCGCGCGTCGGCCTTGTCGGGCTCGGCGGTGTCGCCCTCGTCGACCAGCACCACCACCGCGCGTGCACGGCCGATCGCGATCTTCGCGAGGTGGCCCATCGTCACCGAGCTGCCCGAGCGCACGACGATGCGGACCCGATTGCCGTACTGGATCTTCTCCTCGAGCTCGCCTTCCATCTCGACCTTGTCGCGCTCCGCCATCACCACCACGGTGATGCGGCCTTCGAGCGCGTAGGCCTCGGCGAGCTGGTCGATGACCGAGAAGATCTTCTCGCTCCAGCCGAGCACCACGAAGTGGCCCTTCTCGACCACGGGTGCACCGGTACGGCGGATCTGCTCGAGTGCCGCCGAGAAGTTGCCGGCCAGCGCGGAGATGAGCAGGCCGGCGACCACGACCCCGAGCACGGTGACCAGCACCGAGACCATGCGGTTCACGTAGCCGCTGTCCTCGACGAACGTGCCCGAGTCGAGCACGCGCCCGAAGTAGTACCAGCTGGTCTCGACGACGCGCCCGAAGAAGCCCTCGCCGTTGTCCTCCGGCCCGATGCCGATCACGAGCCCGACCAGCGTGAAGAACACCACCAAGAATGCGGTGATCGCCGCGAGGAAGAGTAGCTGCTTGCCTGCACCTCCGCCGATGAAGCCGTCGAGCTTGTAGCGGAGTCGGGC
Source organism: uncultured Nannocystaceae bacterium (assembly GCA_964519175.1). Classification (GTDB taxonomy): domain Bacteria; phylum Myxococcota_A; class Polyangia; order Nannocystales; family Nannocystaceae; genus Xiheibacterium. The sequence continues at coordinate 65,342 of CAZFKC010000013.1, read as the reverse complement.
GCGGAAGTCGTCGTTGGCCATGTCACCTCACGCGCCGTCGCGGGTCGTGTGCACGCTGCCGACGCGACGCGTCGGTGCAGCCACCCAGAGCAAGCGCGATGCCAGCGTCGGCGACCGCCGCGGCTGCCCGATCGCGCTGCACGTTGCCCGAGTGGGGCAATCTCGCGGCGGCGCGCTCCCATCTCGGGCAGCGCGGCGTCGTGGTGTAACCTGGTGGCATGTCCGAACCAGCTCCGATCGTCGAGCTCTCCGCCGATCCGGCGCAGCTCGCCGCGGCCGTGCATGCGGTGGCCACCGGCGACGATGCCCGGGCTGCGCGGCTCCGTGCGGGCGCGCAGCAGTCGGCCGCCGAGGCGCCCGACGATCTCGCCACCGCGCGCCGCTTCCAGACCGTGCTCGAGCTCGGCTACCTGGTCGCCTCGGCCGACGGCTTCGATGCGCGCGAGCGCGCCTCGCTGGCGCGACTGCTCGCGAGCATCACCGGTGCGGCGCTCGACGAAGCGGTGCTCGAGCTGCACTTCCAGGATCTCGACGAGGGCGTGGCGGCGCTCGGTCGACGCGAGCGCCTCGCACGGGTCACCGCGGAGCTCGAGGACGAGGCCGACCGCATCGAAGCGATCGAGCTCGCGACGCTCATCGCGATGGCCGACGGCAAGCTCGGCGCGCCGGAGCTCGACGTGCTGCTCGAGGCCGGCAGCCACATGGAGCTGCCCCCGAACCGCGTGCGCGCGCTGGTCGACGACGTCGGCCTCCGCCTGAAGGCGAGGTTGCGATGAGCTACATCAATCACCTCGCGAAGGAGATCAACTGCAAGATCGTCTATTACGGCCCCGGGCTGTGCGGCAAGACCACGAACCTGCAGCACATCTTCGAGACCACCCGCGAGGGCAGCAAGGGCAAGATGATCTCGCTCGCGACGGAGACCGAGCGCACGCTGTTCTTCGATTTCCTGCCGATCGATCTCGGTTCGATCCGCGGCTACAAGGTGCGCTTCCACCTCTACACGGTGCCCGGCCAGGTGTTCTACGACGCGAGCCGCAAGCTCGTGCTGCGTGGGTCCGACGGGGTCATCTTCGTGGCCGACTCGCAGCCGAGTCGCACCGAGGCGAACGTCGAGAGCCTCGACAACCTCGAGACCAATCTCCGCGAGTGCAACTCGTCGCTCGCGCAGGTGCCGTTCGTCATCCAGTACAACAAGCGCGACGTGCCCGACGTGATGCCGGTCGAGCAGCTGCGGGCGCTGCTCAACCCGATGGGCGTGCCCGAGTTCGAGGCCAACGCGAAGTCCGGCGAGGGCGTGCTCGGCACGCTGAAGGGGCTCGCCAAGCTCGTGGTGACTCGGCTCGGCGACAAGCTGTGAGTCCGGTCGCGCCGTCCGGCGCTCTTCCGAGCGCTCACGGATACGCGCAGGCATCGACGGCGCAGATCATGCCGTCGCTGCACATCGTGCCGCCGCTGCACTCGAGGCGGCAGCCCCAGAACGCGACCGCGACGCATGCGCCCATCGTGCCGCAGGCCTCGCCGCCGTCGCAGTCGTCGTGACCGGTGCACGGCGTGCCGCTGCCACCGGGCATCTCGAACGGCGTGCACACACCCGTCGCGTCACCCGATGCGGGTGCAGGACAGGCCGCATCGGCGCCGGCGCAGAACGGCGCGCACACGCTGCCGCCGGGCAGCTCGATCGGGGCGGTGTCGGCCGGGCACGTGCCGCCCGCATCGGGCGGCGGATAGCTGGGATCGCTGGCTTCACCGGTCGTGCCGCTGCTGCTCTCGTCGACGACGGCGCTGCTGCTCTCGCCCTCGCTGCTGCTCGTCGCGACGGCCGTGCTCGACTCACCGCCTTCGCTGCTCGTGCTCGCGGGCTCGGTCGTGCTCGCGGTGAGCGTGGTGCCCTGCGTGTCGCCACCATCGTCGTCACCACAGGCGAGCACTGCGAACGAAGCGAAGGCGAGAGCAATGGAGCTGCGCATGCCGCATGCTAGCGCGCGGCGTCTGCGCTGGCCGCAAAAGCCGCGTGGGTGGACCGCTGGTGCGCGTTTCGGGGCGAAAGCCGGGTCGGCCGTGGGTCGACCGTCGCCTCGTCTCGTCCGGATCCCTGAAAATGCGCACCGCTGCGATCGCTGCACTCGTGCTCTTCGCCTGCCATGCCGACGCGCCGGCAACGAGCGCAGCGTTGCAGGAGAGCGGCGACCCACCGTCGAGCACGACGAGCGGGAGCGAAGGCGCAGGTACGAGCAGCAGCACGTACGCCGGCTCCGCATCCGATGACGACGGCGAGTCCAGCACCACCGACGCGCCCGAGGTGCCGCCCGACCCCGCCGAGGGTGCGGGTGTCTCCGATCCGCCGAGTCGGTCGCTGCACAACCCGTGCGGCGGCCTCGACTGGCAGCGCGTGCACGGCTGGCTGCTGCACCCGCACGCGGCCCCGGAGCTCGGCGCCGCCGACGAGCTCGCGCGCTGCGTGGAGCGCTACGCGGGCTGGGTGACCAACGAAGCCGACGCTGCCCTCGTGTCGCGCGCGTCGGTCTACGCCGCGCTCGCGGCGAGCGGCCAGTGCGACGCCGATCGCGACTACGACGGAGCGCTCGTCGGTGCGGACGCCTGCGTGCTCGTGCACCCGGAGCTCGCCCCCGAGGCGTGCCTCGCCGCGATGGCCGACACGCGTGCGTTCGGGATCGCCACGCTCGCGCAGGCGCTCGGCCACGCCGACGCGCTCGCGGTGCACGAGCAGGATCCGCCGCGCATGGCGGCGTGGCTCGGCAACGGCGGCATCGAGTGCGGCAGCGACGATCGCTGGAAGCTGGTCGCACCGACCGGCTTCGTCGATCGCTACGTCGCGGCTTACAACGCCTACAAGGCCCAGAGCTCGGCGCCGCCCGAGTGCAGCAAGCGCATCGTGGTGAGCGTCGCGCTCTACACCGGCATGGATGATCCCGGCGAGGACGGCGTGTCGGCGGCGAACGGCTGCTGGACGTACGAGCGCGTCGCGAAGGAGAACGCCGAGTGGAAGATCTGCAACTACGACGGCACCGTGCACCACGAAGACGGCTTCAAGTGGGCCTACGACGACACCAACACGGGCCATGACGCGAACACGGACAAGAGCCGGATCAATGCGTGTCGAGACGGCGTGCCGGGGCGCGGCTACGTGTACATGACGAACCGCGGCAGCGGCTGGCCGAAGCGCGTGACCGACGGAGTCGACGTGCACTTCGCGGAGATCTACTCGGGCCAGTACACGATCGACGACCAGTTCTCGGCCTGGGTCGCCGCCGACGCGCCCGGCGAGCCGATGATCAACTTCGGCGAGCCGACCACGAGCGCGGGCGAGATCCGCAATGCGACCACGCGCGCCTGCGCCGAGGTCGACGACGGCGGCTACCTCGGCATCTACGTGTATCCGGAGTCGCTCCGCGGCGATCGCATGAGCGCGATGGTCGAGGCGCTGAACGACTGCACCGAGTGAGCGCGTCTCGCCCGGCTCACGCGATGCGGACGACCACCTTGCCCGCGACGCGTCCGGCCTCCATCTCGCCGAGCGTCGCACCGATGTCGGCGAGCCCGATGCGGTGGGTCACCACCGGACGCACGTGGCCCGCGGCGCACAGCGCCGCGACCTTCTCGAGCGACGCACCGCTCTCCGACGACATCAACATGACGAAGCGCTGCTTCACGAACAACCCGAGCAGCATCGCACCGAGCTGGCGACCGAAGCCCGCCGTCCAGTCTCCGCCGTTCTCGCCACCGACGAACACCAGCCGGCCGGTCGGCGTCATGATCCGACGCAGTCGCGACAGGGGCGTGTTGCCGCCGAGGTCGAGCACCAGATCGTAGCGCATCTCCTCGGCGGTGAAGTCCTGCGTGCGGTAGTCGATCACGCGATCCGCTCCGAGGCCGCGCACGAGCTCGACCTTCGCGGTGCTGCACACCCCGGTCACGTGCGCGCCGCGGGCCTTCGCGATCTGCACCGCGTAGGTGCCGACGCCACCCGAAGCACCGATGACGAGCACGCGCTCGCCCGCGACGAGGCCGCCGGCGTCGATCGCCTCGAGCGCGGTGATGCCGGAGACGGCGAGCGCGGCGGCATCCTCCTTCGCGACCCCTACCGGCACCGCCGCGAGCTTGTCCTCGTGCGCGCACGAGTACTCCGCGAAGGAACCGCGCCCGATCCCGAACACCACGTCGCCCACGCGCCAGCGCGTGACGCCGGGGCCGACCTCCACGATCGTACCCGCGAGATCGAGCCCTGCGACCGGTTGCTTCGGCGCGCGGAAACCGAAGCCCATGAGCCGCATGAGGTACGGCCGACCCGTCATGAAGTGCCAGGTGCCACGGTCGAGCGCAGCCGAGTGCACGCGCACGAGCACCTCGCGCTCGCCCGGCGTCGGCGCAGCGATCGTGCCGAGCCGCAGCACCTCGGGGCCGCCGTACGCGCGCTGGACGAGGGCGCGCATGGGCTCGCGGACGGTCGTGGTGGAGGAAGAGGACGCGAGGAGGGTGGCGGAGGTCGTCATCGGAGGCTTGTCCTTACGCCGTAAGGCGTGCTTTACAACCTTAGCCTTACAACGTAAGGTGTCAAGGACGAATCGCGTGGCCCGCCCCAAGAAGACCGCCCGCCTGCCCGTGACGCGGGAGCGTGCCCTCGCGGCCGCGATGGAGCTAGCGGACGCGCACGGCCTCGCCGAGCTGAGCATGCGGCGGCTCGCGGGCGTGCTCGGCGTGGAGGCGATGTCGCTCTACCACCACGTGCCGAACAAGGACGCGATCCTCGACGGCATGGTCGACCTCGTGTTCTCCGAGATCGAGCTCCCGCCGGAAACGGCGGACTGGAAGTCGGCGCTGCGTCGGCGCACCGAGTCGGTGCGCGAGGTGTTGCTGCGGCACCCATGGGCGCTGCGGATCCTGGAGTCGCGACGCGCGCCCGGACCCGCGACGCTCGCCCACCACGACGCGGTGCTCGGCTGCATGCGGCGCGCGGGCTTCTCGGTCGAGCTCTGCGCCCACGCCTACGCGGTGCTCGACAGCTACGTCTTCGGGTTCGTGCACACCGAGCTCGCGCTGCCGTTCAAGGGCGCCGAGCAGACGCAGGAGGTCGTGGGGGAGATCTTCGCGGGCCTGCCCGAGGGCGCGTTCCCGTATCTGGTCGAGCTCGCGACGGCCCAGGTGATGCGGCCGGGATACGCCTACGCGAACGAGTTCCCGTTCGGCTTGGAGCTCGTGCTCGACGGGCTCGAGCGCGCGCGCGCGACCGCCACCTGACCTGTCGCCCCCGCGCCCACTCGACAGGGCCTGCCCTGCGTGCAACGCTGGGATGCTCGCGTGGCCATGCGTGGATTCCGGCCGGGCGACGAGGGGAACCATGCGGCGTGAAAACCTGGGTGTCGGCGTTGCCATGATCGTCTCGCTCGCGTGCGGCTCGTCCTCGGACGGCCGGGCCGAGAACGGCGACGCCGGCAGCAGCATCAGCACACTCACCGGGCCGACCGGTGGTGGCAGCGGCGGCAGCGAGTCCGCCTCCGGCAGCGGCGGTGGCTCCGGCAGCGGCGAGGGCACGGGCGGCACGCAGTCGACCGTCGACGACAGCGGCACGGTCGACGAGGACAGCCACGACAGCGCGCCGTACTTCGATCTCGGTGTGCCCGACGGCGGCACGAGCTGCGGTGGTGGCAAGGGCGGCGGTGGTGGCAAGGGCGGGCTGCACTCGTTCATCTGGATCGCGAACAGCGGCCAGGGCACGGTCTCGAAGATCAACACCGAGACGATGGTCGAGGAGGGCCGCTACATCGTGCGGCCCGACAGCGCCGGCAATCCCTCGCGCACGTCGGTGGCGCTCACCGGCAACGTCGCGGTGGCGAATCGAGCGGGCGGCGTGACGAAGATCTGGGCGAACCCCGACGACTGCGCCGAGAGCAACGGCACCGCGGGACTGCAGACCTCGACGGGCGCGGCCGACATCTTGCCGTGGGGCACCGAGGAGTGCATCGCCTGGTACACCGCGTTCGACTACACGACGCAGCGTCCGGTCGCGTGGGCGGCGGGCGAGTGGAGCAACGCCACGTGCAGCTACCACAACGAGAAGCTGTGGACCGCCGGTGGCTACAACGCGGGCGTCGCCGACGTGCTCTTGCTCGACGGTGACACCGGCGTCGTCGAGGACATGGTCTCGATCCCGAACGTCATCGGCTGGGCGCAACTCTACGGCGGTGCCGTCGATCCCGACGGCAACTTCTGGACGGTCGATCACAACTGGGACGGCGCGAGCACGCTCATCCGCGTGAACCGCAGCGACATGACCTACGACACCTGGCCGGTCACCGGGCAGGTGCACTACGGGCTCACCGTCGATCCCGAGGGGCGCGCGTGGCTCTGCGGCAGCGGCGGTGCATCGCGCTTCGATCCGGTGCCGCAGACGTGGACGCACCTCGCTCCGATGAACGCCGGCAGCGCGCTCGGCGGCTGCATGACGGACGGCCAGGGCACGCTGTGGCACAGCCCCTACCCCACGGCCGCGCTCGTCGGCATCGACACCGAGACGGTCAGCGTGGTGCAGACGATCCCGATCCCGGCCTACGTGCACGGCGTCAGCATCGACTTCGACGGCAACGTGTGGGGCGTCGAGTTCTCGGGCACGCGAGCCTTCCGCGTCGATCCGACGTCGATGACCGTGGACACCTACGACGGGCTCGTCGGCGCGTACACGTACAGCGACATGACCGGCTTCCAGCTGAGCTCGGTCGGCCCGCCGACCGGGTGATCGCCGGCGGGCGGGCACGCACCGTCGCCACCCTCACTGGCACGCGAGGTGGACGTCGACGAGCTCGCCGCTGCGCGTGCCGTCCGGCCCCGCGGCGAACACCGGCGCGCGCTCGCGTCCGCAGTTGCCGCGGCCGTCGCACTCGGCACGGTGCTCGAAGGCGACCGGCAGCGCAGCGATGCCCGCGCTCGCCAGCGACACGTGCTCCCAGTGCGTCGAGCGACGATCGCGATCGTGATCGCTCCACAGCACGATCGCGTCGTAGGCCGGATCGGCGGGCGTGATCGCACCGTCGTCGTCGGCATCGAGCGCAGCGAGTGCGACGAAACCGTTGGGCGCGCGCGTTCCATCGGGCAGACGCGTGGCCGAGCCGAACAGCTCGTGACCGCCGTCGATGGAGCCCGAGCCGTCGAGGTCGATCGCCAACCATGGTGTGTTCTCGCGCGGCCAGTCGGTCGCGAGGCACTCCCCGCCGAGCTCGAACGCTGCCGCACCACCGGGCTCGAACCCGAGCGACTCGCCCGCGAGCCGGAGCACGAGCGGCGTCGATTCCTCGCCGTCACCGCTCTCCTCGCACTCGCCCCACTGCGGTACGCCGCGCAGATCGAGCTCGCACCAGGCATGACTGCCCTCGCCGCATTCCTTCAAGCTGCCCGGCTCGCACGCCGGATCGACGACGCACACGCCCCACTCGACGCGCTCGCCGGCCGACTCCTCGTCCTCCGTGCAGAACTGCAGTGCCGAGCCATTCGGGCCACACGCCGTCTCCTGCCCCCAGGCCTCGCAGTCGTCGCCTTCGCGGCTCTCGCCCGCCGCCAGATCGTCGCGCTCGAGCACGACGGCGTGCTCGTTCACGCCCCGTCCGACGCACGCACCGACCCCCAAGAGCACCACCAACCAACCGCCACAGCGTCGCATCACCACCACCTCCAACCCAACGCCCTCGCACGATACACGGTTTGTGCCAGCGCAGAACGCCTGGCCCTGCGCGTCGGGGCGGCAGCGATCCACGACGCCGACGCCCGGTTCGGCCGGATACCGTGACAGCGCCGCCAGGCATCCGTTGCGCCTGCAAGCGCGCCCGCGCCGCTCTCACGGCGAGGACGTCGCTGCGGGGCGCGACCCGGTGCTCGACCTCGTGCGCGCGCGCTAGCAGCCGTCACGGACACGCCGGCTCGTCGGGACGCGCGAGCGCGAGCTCGACGAGCGCGGACTTGGCCGACATCGCGCGACGCTCGTCGCTCGTCGCACAGGCGGCGCTGCGTTCGAGCCGCAGCACGTCGCGGGCGAGCGGTCCTTCGTCGAAGCGCGTCCGGTAGCGATCGATCGCGCGCAGTGCCTCAGCGGCGTTGCCGGCCGCGAGCTCGGCCTTTCCGTTGCGGAGCAGCTCGACGGCTTCGGCGAGCGGATCGACCGATGCTGGTGCCACGGCCGCCGCCGCGACGCGCGTGCGCGCACTCGGGCGCGCCTCGACCGCGGCACGCGAGCGCTCCGCGGGCTCGTGCGAGGCGGATACCGGTGAGGATGCCTTCGCGGGGACCACGGCGACCTCGACCGCAGCGCGTCTCTGCGCAGGTGCGCCGGCGACGTGCGGCACCTCGCTCGTCGCGGGCGGCGCGAGCACGGCGATGCCGGAGACCACGACGACCGCGGCGACGCCCGCGATCGCCCACGTGGTGATCACCGAGCTCGCGACCGGCGAGGCCGCGGCCGGGAGCACGGCGACGATGCGGTTCCATGCCCGGCGACGCTTGCCCTCACCGGGCTCGTCGCCCTGGGCCGCGGCGCGCAGCCACGCCGCGCGATCGATCTGCTCGGGCAACGCGAGCACCTCCTCGCAGTGACGTCGGGCCAGCCGCAGTCGCGAGTACACCGTGTTGACCGGCGCATCGACGAGCTCGGCCGCCTCTGCGGCGCGCATGCCCATCACGTCGACCAGCACGAACGCCTCGCGCTGATCGTCGTGCAGTCCCGCGAGCGCATCCACGAGGCGCTGCCAGGCCTCGCGGCGCGCGAGCTCCTCGTCGGGGAGCCGCAACGCATCCGGCTCGGGTACCGCTGCGATCGCTTCGCGACGGCGCGCGGCGCCACGACGGTGGGCGAACGCGACGCTGCGCGCGACGCCACACACCCAGGACCCGAGCGGCACTGCGACGTCGCGATACGGCAGCCGGCGATGGATGCCGAGGAAGACGTCGTGCACGACGTCATCGAGCTCGTCGCTCGCGATGCCGCGCGCACGCAGGATCCAACGCACCGTGCGCAGGTGCTCGCGGTAGATCGCCGCGAGCAGCAGCACGTCCTTCGGTGGTGTGGATCGCTTGCCCAACGTCGCTACCTCGTCACGGCACGATGGCGAGCGTGCTCTTGCCGGCCGCTTCGTCGCCCCAGCCGGCGACGAGCCGACCGCCACGCAGGTCGACCGTCGTCGCGACGGTGCCCGGGCCCGGCGCCGCTCCGGACACCACCGTGCCGGCCTGCACGATCGCGAACCACGCGCTGCGTTCTTCCGTCGGGGTGTTACCGAATGCGAAGGCGATCGCGAGCCCGACCCGCCCGGTGCCGTCGACGGTGAGGTCCACGATGTGCCCGCGATCGGGGCCCAGGCAGTCGAGCACCTCGAGCACGCTGCCGTCGCTCGCGTGGTGCACGGCGTACGGATGGAGCTCGTGGTCGCCGAACGTCCAGGTGCCCTGCGCACCGTCGGCGACTACGCCGAAGTGGTGGATGGCGCTGGCCTCGTCGTAGGGCAGATCGAGCGACCACACCACCGTGGCCAGCGCGTCGTAGCGACGCAGCTCGATCTGGTCGACGCCGGCCGGGATCCAACGCCGTCCGGTGATCACGAGCTCGGTGCCGACGAACGTCGCATCGAGCACGCTCTCGAGCGACGAATCGCCCAGCGTCCAGATCTCCTCGCCGCTCGCGTCCACGACGCGGACGAGGCTCGTCCCAGCGACATCGGGCGTGTAGCCACCGACCGCAGCAATGCGATCGCCCGAGCTCGTGATCGCGGCGTAGTAACCCGGGTCCTCCGCTGCGGACTCCCACAGCGGTGCGCCCTCCGGATCCCAGGCGGCCATCCACGGCGTCGCGGCGTCGCCGAGCTCGTTCGCGAGCCCACCGGCGAAGTACGCCCGACCGGCAGCGTCGAGCGCGACGTCGGCGGGTACGGCCGCCACGCCTGTGAGCACCTGCGACCACAGCTCGTTGCCATCCACGTCGTAGCGTCGCAGCACGGGCGCGTCGTCGACCGCGCGAGTCGTCGCGAGCCACGACCCATCCGCTGCGAACGCGATCGCGCCGACGTCGTCGGACTGCCGCAGCACCGTCGCAGCACCGACGCGAGCGCAGCCGTCGCAGCCCTCGTCGCCGTCGCACGCCTCGAGCGCCTCGACGACACCGTTGCCGCACACGCCCGCCGCCCCGCAGGCCGCCTCCGCGCCGCTCTCCGCCTCACCATCCTCCGAGCTGCCCGACTCGGTATCGACGATCTCACCGCCGCTCTTCGTGTCGAGCACACACCCCACCAGCCCCAGCCCCAGCACCCATCCGGTCGACTTCGTCACCCGCATGAAGGGTACCCGCACCGGACGCGGGGATTCTCGTCACGGGAATCGTACGAGCGGTCCTGCGAGCACGCGCAGGCCGACGGGCGGGGCCACGAACGCGATCTCTCGCACCGCGCCGCGATCGAGGTGGATGCCGCGCGCGCGCAGGGTGACCAGCGCGTCGGTGCGCAGCGCGAGCGCGATGCGACTGCGCGCAGGCCACGCCAGGCCGATCCCCAGCACGGCCGCAGCCCACAGCGAGGTGGTCGTCTTGCCCTGCACGAGCGCGCCCGTGCCCTCGCCGATCAGCGCGCCGAGCTCGACGCCGAGCGACAGCGGCAGCTCGACCGCGCGCACCGACGGTGCGTAGACCATGCGCGCTCCACCTCCACTCGTGGACGCGCGCACGCCGATACCGGGCGCGAGCGAGCGCTCGGCCGCGAAGGCGTGCCAGCCCGAGAGCTGCAGGCCGAACGCGCCGCGTCGCCATCCGACGTCGGCGCCGAGGATCGCGGTGACCTGCGGCTGCGTGCCGAAGCTCGGGCCGGTCCACACGCCCACGAAGCCACGATCGCGTGTGGCCCTGCGCGAGGGCGCACGCGCAGGTGGAGAGTCGATCGACGGGAGCTCGGTCGCGGCCGTCGGTGCGGTCGATCCGGGCCCCGTCGGCAGCGGTGGAACCACCGCTTCCAGCTCTTCCGCGCTCGCGATCGGCGCGATGGCGACGGAGATCATCAGCGTCGCCGCGCGTGCGAGCGTCTCGCAGCTCGCGCCCTCCAGCGTGCGGTGCTCGGTGAGCTCGGGCGTGGCGACATCGAGCGCGAGCGCGAAGCCGTCGCCCCGCGCGGTCACCACGACGTCCACGCGCCGGGCCGCCGACGGTCCGTGCACGAGCGCCCCGCGGGTGAGCTCCGCGAGATCCCCTGCGATGCTGGCCTCGTCCGGACACGCCGCAGGTGCCGTCCACGACAGCTCGACGGCGATGGGCTCGGCCGGACCGCCGGCGAGCACGAGCGCGAGCGCGACGGGCCCCACTCGCTTCGCTCCTAGCACGAGACGCGTCGTGCGGCGAACCGCTCGGCGTGCGAACATCGTGGGCGATGCGCTCGGTCCCCCGCGCTTGCGCGCTCGCGCTGCTCGTCGCTTCGTGCCGGCCGTCGCCAACGTCCACGCCACCGACCACGCCACGGCGAGATCCGTCGCACGTCGACGGCACCACCGAGGAGCCCGCACCCGCCATGGATCCGCACTCGCCCCCGTGGAGCCTCGTCGTCGGCGATGGCAGCGGCAACGGCTACGCGTGCGAGCACGCGGCCGGCGGCACGCCGCGCTGCCGCTACAGCCCGGTGACGCCCGAGCAGAGCTCGACCGGTCGCTACAGCGGCGGCGATCCGTGGGAGGTCGAGCTCGCGCCGGCGCAGGTCGATGCGCTGTGGCGCGAGGTCGAAGCCGCCGCGAAGGACACCGCGAAGCACACCGATGCGCGCGCGAAGACCACTGTCGCGGTCGAGGCGAGCGGTGCGACCAAGGGCTCGTTCATCCTCGACGCCGACGGCGGTGCGGCGTTGTTGCAGGTGCTCACCGCGTTGCGGCCCTCGTCCGCGGCGCCGCCCTCGATGCAGTGATTCGGCGCGGAGGACCTCGATGTCGCACGCAATGCACCCACGCAGCTCCTGGATCGCGCTCTTCGTCGTCGCATGCGGAGGGCCTGCGGCCTCCGACGAAGGCGGCACCACGACGTCGTCGGGCGAAGGCGGCAGCGCACCGAGCACGTCGGCGACACCGACGAGCGACGTGCCCACCACGACGGTCGGCGACGACACGCACGGCACGAGCACGACCACCGCCGAAGCCAGCACCGACGCATCGGCCGACGGCGTCGATCTCGGCTCGGACGACACGACCGGCGGGTCGAGCCCCGGCTGCGGCAACGCGCTCGCGCCGACCGGTGAGGCCGTCCGCTCGCTGACGATCCAGGGCGTCGAGCGTACGTTCATCGTCGACGCACCCGAGACCATCGATCCCGAGCTGCCGCTCGCGCTCGTGTTCGTGTTCCACGGCAACGGCGGCAACGGCCAGGCGAGCCAGGGCATGGGGCTGCAGAACGTGCCGGGCGCGCGCGACGAGGCCGTGTTCCTGTTCCCCGACGGCATCGACTGGGGCGGCTTCGGGCTGGGCTGGGACGGCTACTGCGGCGAGTACGACATGGAGCTGTTCGACGCGATGGTCGCGACGATCTCCGACGACTACTGCATCGATCCCGATCGGATCTTCGCCGCCGGCTTCAGCTGGGGCGGCGACATGTGCCAGGCGCTCGCATGCTGTCGCGGCGACGTCGTGCGGGCGATCGCACCGGCGTCGGGCCCGGAGCTCTTCCCCACGTACCCGGCAGCGTGCCCCGACACCGAGCGTCCGGCGTTCCGCATGACCTACGCGACGAACGACGCGTACCCACCGAACATGTTCGCGGACACGATCGAGTGGCACCGCACCGAGCAAGGATGTGCGGAGACGAGCGCGCCCGTCGATCCCGAGCCGTGCATCGCCTACGACGGATGCGCGAAGCCGGTGATCGCGTGCGAGTACGAAGGGCTCGGCCACGCCTGGCCGGGCGACTGGGCCGACGAGACCTGGGCGTTCTTCTCGCAGCACCCGTGAGGATGTCCGCGTCGTCGCAGCGCGGGCGTCGCGAGGCCGCGAATCGCGCCCACCGTCGTTCGCGTCACATACATCGTTCGCTGGTATCCAACGCGGCGTGACGGACCGCGCGACGAGCACACCCGCCCGGGCGGGCGCCGAGGCCCACCTCGTGACCGGGGCCACCGGCTTCATCGGCGCCGCGCTCGTGCTCGAGCTGTTGCGCCGCACGGACGTGCAGCTCGTCTGTCTCGTGCGTCCGAGCGCGACGCCCGTGCACGAGCGTCTGCTCACGGCGTTGCACGCCGCGGCGGAGGCCTACGAGGAATGTCCGCGTGTGCGCGAGTCGATCGCGCGGCGCTGCCATGCGGTCGAGGGTGACGTCGTGTTGCCCGAGTGCGGCGGCGCGCCGCTTCCGGCGTTTCGCTACACGCAGATCTGGCACAGCGCGGCCTCGCTGCGCTTCGAGGATCGCTTCGCCGACGAGATCGTCGCGATCAACACGCATGGTGCCCGGCACGCGCTCGCCTGGGCCCGCGCGGCCGGGGTGCGGCAGTTCAACTACATGAGCACGGCCTACGTCTCCGGTGCGGGCGTGGGGCGGATCCTCGAGACGGAATGTACCGGGGTGGAGACCAACAACCTCTACGAACGCAGCAAGATCGACGCCGAGGCGATCATCACCGGTCAACGCGAGCTCGGTGTGCGCGTGTTCCGGCCCAGCATCGTCGTCGGCCACAGCCGCACGCTCGCCGCGACGAACTTCTCCGGGATGTACGGGTTCCTGCGGCAGCTCAACTCCTTCCGCGGGATGATGCAGCGCACGCAGGCGCGGCTGCTCGAGGAGACCTCGCTGAAGGTGCAGCTGCAGGTCGGCGCTGCGGTCGACCTCGTTCCGGTCGATCGCGTCGTCGACAACGCGGTGACGATCATGCAGTCGACCGACCCGGCGCCCGGGCACGCCGACTACTACCACCTGACGAACCCGTTCGCGCCCGAGGTCGACCGCGTGGTGACGCTGATGTTCGACGAGCTGGGCTTCCGTGCGCCGAGCTTCGTCGACCAGGAGGCCGAGCTCGAGTGGCTCGACGAGCGGTTCAACCGCCGCATCGGCTTCTACCGCTCGTACATGCGTGGCGATCGCGTCTTCGATCGCACCAACGTGGTGCGCTGCGTCGGCCACGAGCCGAGCGCGCCCTACTCGATGTGCGACGACGCGTTGCGACGCTACTACCGCTGGTACCTCGACCGGCTCGACGCAACGCGACATTCGCTACCCGTGAGCCGCTGAGCCCGCCATGATCGATCAAGTCTTCGTCGTCGGCACCGGCCGCTGCGGCTCGACGCTCGTGTCGTCGCTCGTCCGCATGCACCCGGAGCTCACGAGCATCTCCGAGCTCTTCCCCTTCGTCACCGATCTCGGCAGCCGGGTCGCGCCCGCGTTCCCGCCGGGCGAGGTGACGGGCGCGCAGCTGTGGGATCTGCTCGCGACCTGTCGTCCGCGCCAGAGCCTGATGCTGCGGCTCGACGTCGCGATGCCGGAGGTGCTGTATCCGTGGAAGGACGGCACGCATCGCTTCGATGCGAGAAGCGGCGTGCCCCCGATCGCGCAGGTCACCCTGCCCCACCTGAGTGCCGATCCCGACGCGCTGTTCGATCGCCTTCGTGATGCCGTCGTCGACTTCGCGCCGGCACCGATCGGCGTGCAGTACCGGCGCCTGTTCGAGTGGTTCGCGCGGCACGAGGGCACCGTGTGCTGGGTCGAGCGCTCGGGCGGGAGCCTGCGGATCGCCCGGCGCCTGCTCGAGCACTTCCCCGACGCGCGCCTCGTGCACCTCGTCCGCGACGGTCGCGACGCGGCGATCTCGATGAGCGAGCACACCGGCTTTCGCATGGTGTTCACGAGCTTCCAGATCATGGAGACGCTCGGCGTCGATCCCTTCGAGACCGACGCGCGGCCGCACCCGGAGGACCTCGACGACGAGCTCGCGGCGCTGTTGCCCGAGCACTGCACCCGCGAGGCGTTCCTCGGCTACGCCACGCCGCCGCCGCTGTGCGGGCACTACTGGTCCGGCGAGATCATCGAGGGGCTCGCGGCGCTGGGTGGGCTCGGCGAGGAGCGACTGCTGACGCTGCGCTACGAGGACTTCCTGGGCTCACCGCGCGATACGGTGCGGCGGCTCGGCGGGTTCGTGCGACGTGGTGCGATCGACGAGGCGTGGGTCGAGGCCGCGGCCGCGACGATCCGACCGCCGCGTGCGTCGTGGCGCCGACTCGCTCCGAAGCTGCGGGATCAGCTCGAGCACGCCTGTGCACCGGGCTTCGCGGCGCTGGCCGATCACGGTATCGTCTGGCCCGCGTAGCGCGATGCAAGCCGCCGCGATCTCGGTGCTGGTCGTCGCGATGATGGTCGCGATCGGCTTGCGCACGCAGCCGAGCGAGTTCGTCGAGGTCGGCCGCAGACCGGCGGTGCTCCTGGCCGTCGCGCTCGTCAACATCGTGGTGGTGCCGGCGCTCGTGCTGGCGGCGACGTCGGTGCTCGCGCTGCCGGGCGAGGTGACGGTGGGGCTGCTGATCTGTGCGGCCGCGCCGGGTGGGCCGACCGGGCCGCTGTTCGCCGCCCAGGCGCGAGGGCACCTCGCGACGGCGGTCACCGCGATGGTGGGGCTGTCGATCGCGAGCGTGGTGACGGCCCCGCTCGCGCTCGCGCTCTCGCTCGGCGCGAGCGCGACGATCGAGCAGCACGCGATCGCGGCGCTGGTGTGGCCGATGATGCGGACGCTCGTCGCGTTCCAGCTGGTGCCGCTCGTGATGGGCATGGCGGTGCGCCGCGTGCGTCCGCAGCTCGCCGGGCGCCTCGCGATGCCCGCGACGCGCATCGCGAACGTGCTGCTGCTCGCGGTGATCGTGGGCCTGCTCGTGACGAAGGGCCGCGTGCTGCTGGAGGTCGGAGCGGCGGCGCTGGTGCTCGCGGCGCTGCTGGTGCCCGCCTGCATGGCGCTGGGCTCGATGATCCCCGGCCCGAGCGCGCAACGACGCAGCTTCGCGATGGTCACGGGCGTCCGCAACATCTCGCTGGCGCTGCTGCTCGGCGCGGCCTACTTCCCCGCGCCACTGACCGACGCGACGATCCTGACCTCCGGCCTGTTCTGCATGCTGCTGCCGCTGGCGACGGCGCGCCTTCTGGGCCGGTCGCCTCGAGATCACGGGATGTGACCGCGAGAGCCGGTCGGACACGCGCGCTCATCCGCAGAGGTTGCCCGTGCAGACGCTCGTCGCTTCCGTCGCGCACGTGCCGTAGGTGCCGGCATTCACGCTGGTCGGGAGCGTCGCGTCGGCCAGCGGCGCGTGCAGCAATGCGACCGCGTGCGGCAGGGCCTCGCAGCTCGCGACCGTGCCGTAGTACTCGGCGAAGCCGGCGGTCGTGGGCGTGATGCGGCCCCAGGGCTCGGCGACCTCGATCGTGCCCAGCAGGATCTCCGCCGGCACCGTCGGGTCGTGGATCGAGATCGACCAGTGATCGGCCGACACTTCGCGCACGATCATTCGGTACGTCACGTTCTCGCGCCACTCGAACGCGAGCCGACAGCTGTAGCCGATGCCCTCGCCGCCGAACGGCTCGCACGAGGCGGTCGGCCCCGGCTCCGCCGCGATCGCGTCCCAGATCGATCCGATCACCATCTTGCCGACGACCTGCCCGTTCAGGATCCCGTTGGCCTGCACGCCGGTGTAGCCGCCCTGGTCGGTGCCCTCGAAGAAGAACTGCTGCGCCCAGAACCAGCTCGAGCCCGCGACCGGCTCGGCCTCGATCGTGAACGGATACACGAGCTCCGCGTACGGACCCGCGGCGAAGTACGCATGCGTGTCCGCGATGCCGCCGGGGGTGATCCCATCGCCCGGCGCGCCCGCCTCGCTCCCGGTCTCCATGCGCACCGTCGCCCCGTCGTCGCACACGCCACAGTCCTCGCAGCACGTGCTCGCGTCCTCGTCGGGCGCACAGGTCGCGTCGCCGCACGGCCCGGTGCCCGACGACGACGCGTCCGCCGTCTCCGACGATCCGCTCGCCTCGGTCGTCGCGCCCGTCGTCGTGCCCGACGAGCTCGACGTCTCGCCCGTGCCCGGCTCGGTGGTGGTCGACGCCGTGGTGCTCGTCGTCGCGGACGTGCTCGGACCCGAGCTCCCGCCGAGCGTCGCGTCCTCGTCGTCGCCACCGCCACACGCGCCGAGCAGTACCGCCGCGATCGTGATGCGTTGCATGCCCCAGCGTA
>CAZFKC010000013.1:11954-48032 GCA_964519175.1 uncultured Nannocystaceae bacterium | reverse complement strand
CCACACGCGCCGAGCAGTACCGCCGCGATCGTGATGCGTTGCATGCCCCAGCGTAACGCGGGCGGCGTCGTCATGGGTCTTGCGGAGGCCGGCGCGAGCGCGGCGCGATTGCACATCGGTCGAATTCCCGCACCGACCCTGCCGCGGGGTCACCTCGTGGCCAGCCACAGCGTGTGCTTCACGCCGCGGCCGCGCACGCCCTTCGCACCCGTGACGCGCACGTCGAAGCCGGCCTTGCCGAGCGCGCGCGTGAACGCGTCGTCCGGCGCCGCCGACCAGATCGCCAGCACGCCGCCCTTCTTCAGCGCGCGGTGGGCTTCGGCGAGCCCGCCCGGGCGATACAGGCGCGCGTTGCCGGGCCGCGTGAGCGCATCGGGTCCGTTGTCGACGTCGAGCACGATCGCGTCGTACTCGGCGCGCGCGCGTGCGATCAGCTCGACCACGTCACCGAGCTCGACGTGCACACGCGCGTCGCGGAGCGGATGCCCCGCGTGGTGGCCGAGGATCTCCTGGTTCCAGCGCAGCACGGCCTCCGACAGCTCGCACTGCACCACCTTCGCAGCCGGTCCACACGACGCGAGCGCGGCCGCCAGCGTGTAGCCGACGCCGAGCCCGCCGATCAGCACGCACGGCGCGGGTCGCTGGCCCACGTCGGCAAGCGCGAGCTCGGCCAGCGTCGACTCGGAGCCGTGCTTGCGCGAGCTCATCAGCTCGGCGCCGTCGATGCGGATCATGTGCTCCTCGCCGCGGCGGTGCAGCGTCAGCACGCCGCCGCCCGGCGCCTGTGCGGTGTCGAGCTGCTCCCAGGGGATCATGTCGCGCCGGTCGACACCACCGGCTGTGCATCGTTGTCGCTGCACAGCACCACGAGGAGGTTGCTGACGAGCTGCGCCTTCGCGCGCTCGTCGAGATCCACGACCTGCTTGGAGTGCAGATCGTCGAGCGCCATCTTCACCATCGTCACCGCGCCCTCGACGATGCGCGAGCGGGCGTCGATGATCGCCTCGGCCTGCTGGCGGCGCAGCATGACGCCGGCGATCTCCGGCGCGTACGCGAGGTGGGACAGCCGCACCTCGAGCACCTCGACACCGGCGTGCGACAGCCGCTCGCGCAGCTGGGCCATCAGCTCGACGTTGACCTCGGACGAGTCGCCGCGCAGGGAGACCTGCCCCGGCCCCGCCGCATCATAGGGATGCTTCGCGGCCGTGGTGCGGATCGCCGACTCGGTCTGCACCGCGACGTACGACTCGTAGTGCTCGACGTCGAACATCGCCTGCGCGCTGTCCTTGACGCGCCACACGACCACCGCGCCGATCTCGATCGGGTTGCCGCGCAGGTCGTTGACCTTGAGCTTGGCGCTGTCGAAGTTGCGCACGCGCAGCGAGACCGGCTTGCG
This sequence comes from uncultured Nannocystaceae bacterium, assembly GCA_964519175.1. Classification (GTDB taxonomy): domain Bacteria; phylum Myxococcota_A; class Polyangia; order Nannocystales; family Nannocystaceae; genus Xiheibacterium. Next base: position 46,636 of record CAZFKC010000013.1, on the reverse strand, counting down.
GCCGGTGAACGGGTTGATCCAGTGGAAGCCCTGGCGGCGGATCGTGCCGCGGTACTTGCCGAACAGCAGCACCACGCGCGACTGGTTGGGCTCGACGAGCACGAGCCCGCGCATGACCAGCATGCCGAGCCCGAAGAAGAACAGGAGCGGCAGCGAGACCAGCAGCATCAGCACGCCGGGCAGCATCACGCCGTCGTAGTCGTGCTCGCGGGTGGCCTCCACGCTGGTCGGCTCGGGTACTGCGAGGTCCTGGGCGTCGTCGCGTCGGTACGTGCTCATGGCGGTGCAATGATGAGGACGGCGCTGCGCCCGTGTCGATCACTCTCTCGGCGCCCACCTCGGCGGCCGCATCTCAGCGCCGACGCCCGGCGCTGGCCGGACGCCCGGACGCGTGCCCGGGGCGCGCGTGTCCGCCCCCGCCTCCGCCGCGCCGCCGTCCACCGCGACGCCCGCTCGGAGCTGCGCCCCCGGGCCGCGGTGCAGCGGAGCGTCCGTGGGCCTCGAGGTCGGTCGGCGGCGGTGCACCGCGCGACGCGTACTCGTGGTCGACGCGATCGATGTGGCGCCCGATGAGCCGCTCGATGTCGACCAGGTACGCGCGCTCTTCGGTGTCGCACATCGACAGCGCGATGCCGCTCGCACCCGCCCGCGCCGTGCGGCCGATGCGGTGCACGTAGGTCTCGGGCACGTTGGGCAGATCGAAGTTGATGACGTGGCTGACCGCGTCGATGTCGATGCCGCGCGCCGCGAGGTCGGTGGCGACCAGCACGCGCAGCTCGCCCTTCTTGAACGCATCGAGCGCGCGGGTGCGGGCGTTCTGCGACTTGTTGCCGTGGATCGCCGCCGCGCGCAGGCCCGCGCGCTCGAGCGTCTGCGCGACCCGGTTGGCGCCGTGCTTGGTGCGGCTGAACACCAGCGTGCGCGTCACGCCTTCGGCGCGCAGCAGATCGAGCAGGAGCCGCGGCTTGTCGCCCTTCTCGACGAAGTAGAGCCGCTGCTCGATGTTCTCCGCCGTGGTGCCACCCTCGGGCGCGACCGAGACGCTGACCGGATCGTGCAGCATCGCGTCGGCGAGGGCGCGGATCTCCGGCGGCATCGTCGCGGAGAAGAGCAGGTTCTGGCGCTTGGGCGGCAGCGCGGCGATCACCCGCCGCACGTCGGGCATGAAGCCCTGGTCGAGCATGCGGTCGGCCTCGTCGAGCACGAAGATCTCGATCGAGCGCAGGTCGATCTTGCCGCGACCGTGCAGATCGAGCAGCCGCCCCGGCGTGGCGACGAGGATGTCGACGCCGTCGGCGAGCTCGCGCAGCTGCGGGCCTTCGCCCACGCCGCCGAAGATCACGGTGTGCCAGAGGTCGAGGTGCTTGCCGTAGGCCGCGAAGCTCTCGCCGATCTGCGCCGCCAGCTCGCGGGTGGGGGTGAGCACGAGCGCGCGGATCTTGGGGTCGTCCCCCGCGCGGGCATCGATGCGCTGCAGGATGGGCAACGCGAACGCCGCGGTCTTGCCGGTGCCCGTCTGAGCGCAGCCGACGATGTCGCGGCCGGCGAGCACCGGACCGATCGCTTGTTGTTGGATCGGCGTGGGCTCGCGGTAGCCCGCTTCCTTCACCGCGCGGAGAATCAGGGCATCGAGCCCCAGCTGGTCGAACGTCACGGGGGCGGACTGTACTAGGATGGATCGGTGAGCGCACGCCCGAGCGCGTGGGATGTCGTCGTGATCGGTGCGGGCCCCGCCGGGTGTGCTGCCGGGGCCACTGCGGCACGTGCAGGCGCACGTGTGCTGGTCGTCGACCGCGCGTGCTTCCCCCGCCACAAGACCTGCGGCGACGCCGTGAGCAACAAAGGTGCGGCCATCGTCGACGAGCTCGCCGGTCGCGGCCGCGAGCTCGCGCGGATTCCCCATGCGGTCGTCGACGACGGCGTCGCGATCCTGCCCGACGGCACCGAGATCGTGCGCAGCTTCGGCCACGATCCCGGCTGGATCGTCCCGCGGTTCTCGCTCGACGCGCGGCTCGTCGAGCACCTGCGCGCGAGCGGGGCCGAGCTGCGCGAGGGCGTCGCGGCGCGCGGGCTCGTGCAGGAGGGCGATCGCGTCGTCGGCATCGCGACGCAGGGCGAGTCGATCACCGCGGGCTGCGTGATCGCGGCGGACGGAGCCGGCTCGATCGCGGCCGCCTCGCTCGGCGAGCCCTATCGACGCGGGCGCCATCTCGCGGTGGCGATCACCGCCTACTACGAGGGCGTGCGCCCGAGCGCGCACGGTCGCGCGGCCGAGCACTTCTTCGAGCCCGGGCTGCGCGCGGGCTACGGGTGGATCTTCCCGCCCGTCGACGGCATCGCGAACGTCGGCGTGTACCAGCGCGCCGATCGTTTCCATGCGCACGGCGACGATCCGAAGACGCTGCTCGCACGGTTCATCGCGGCGCACCGCGATCGCTTCGATGGCGCCCGTGCAGTCGGTCGCCCACGCGTGTGGTCGCTGCCGCTCGCCGTACCGCCCAGCGCACCGGCGGTCGCGGGCCTGCTCCGCGCCGGCGATGCGGCGAGCTACATCGATCCGCTCGCGGGCGAAGGCATCTGGCAGGCGCTGCACTCCGGTCGGCTCGCGGGGCAGATCGCCGCGACGGCGCTGTCGCGCGGAGGTGTCGATCTCGCTGCGTCCGCGCGCCATCGTCGACGCTGCACGCTCGATATCGTCGCGCCGTCGGTCGCACGCATGGTCGTGCAGGACGCGATGGACGTGATCGTCGAGCGAGGGCTCTTACGCTTCGGTCCGCTGCGTGCACTGCTCGCCCGTGGCTACCGCAGCGAGCTGCTCGAGGCCAGCAAGCGCATGCGTTGAGGTATGCTCGTGCGATGCGCAGGGCATCGACGATCGTGCTGCTCGTGATCGCGTGCGGAGGCTCGAGCGACGGCGACGCGCCGGGAACGGAGACCGACGCGAGCTCCAGCTCGACGACCGCAGCGACGACGACGACCGCATCGTCGACGACGACGCCAGGCGATGCGAGCAGCACCGCCAGCACCGATCCGAGCACGACCGACGCGTCGAGCAGCTCGGCGGACGGGAGCAGCAGCAGCACCGGCGAGCCCGCGGGCACCGAGGGCTGCGGCATGCCGCCGGTCGACGCATCGTCGATGTGGGCCGCCCACTCGTTCGAGCTGGACGGCGTGACGCGCGAGTACTGGGTGTGGCTGCCGACGCCGTACGATCCGGAGCGCGCGTATCCGGTCGTCTACCAGTTCCACGGCTGCAGCGACGGCGAAGATCGCTGGAACAACAACCCGCCGGTGCAGGACTCGAGCGGTGCCGACGCGATCCACATCCGCGGCAAGGCCGTGCAGAGCTGCTGGGACTCGTCGCCGACGGGTCCCGATGTCGCGTTCTTCGACTACCTGGTCGAGCAGGTCGAGGCGCAGTGGTGTGCCGATCCAGAGCGGCGCTTCGCGACGGGCTACAGCGGCGGCTCGTTCATGACGCACATGCTCGCGTGCACGCGCGGCGATCGGCTGCGCGGGGTCGCGACGATCGCCGGCGGTCAGCCCGGCTTCGACTGCACGGGCAACGTCGCGGCGCTGCTCATCCACGACGCCGACGACCAGACCGTGAACATCAGCAACAGCATCGCCGCCCGCGACGATCACCTGATGCGCAACGGCTGCGACGCGGCGGCGCCCACGAGTCCCATCGATCCGCCGCCGTGCGAGGCCTATGCGGGCTGCGACGAGGGCTTGCCGGTCGTGTGGTGCCAGACCTCGGGACAGGATCACTCGCGCCAGGACGGGCTCGCGGGTCCGGCGTTCTGGGGATTTCTCTCGTCGCTCCCGTAGCCGAGTCGCTTGCGGCCGACGACGGATCCGGTAGGCTGCGAGAAGGCAGCCCCGAGGAGATCACCATGGATCCCGACGATACCAGCCACGATCGGAAGGGGCGCGCCGCCTAGCCCGAGCTCGACAGCTCGTTCGAACCTGCGCCGGCCCGCTCCTTCGCCCATCGCTCGCCGCGGGTTCGAGGAGCGCTCGTCATGGCACGGCTACGCAGCTGCGAGGTCTCGCAGCACATCGGAGAGACGATCGAGATCAAAGGATGGCTGGCGCAGCTGCGCCGGCTCGGTGGCATCGCGTTCGTGGTGGTACGCGACGGCTGGGGCACGATCCAGGTGACCGCCGAGCCCGACGCGCTGGCACCGATCGAGCGCGCGCACGCGGGGCCGGAGTCGGTCCTGGCCGTGACCGGTCGCGTGCAGGCGAACGCGCGCGCGCCCGGGGGCGTCGAGCTCGTGTCGCCGCGCTTCGAAGTGCTCGTGCCGGTGGTCGAGCCGCTGCCCGTGCCGCTCGGGCGCGCGCTGAAGAACGCGAAGCCGAACGCGCTGCTCGATCATGCACCCACCGTGCTGCGCGACCCCACGCGCCGCGCAGTGGTCGAGCTCGCCGCCGCCGCGATGGCGGGATTCCGCCGCGGGCTCGGTGCGCTCGGCTTCACCGAGATCCAGAGCCCGAAGATCGTGCGTTCGGCGAGCGAGGGCGGCGCGAACGTGTTCACGCTCGACTACTTCGGCAGCCCGGCCACGCTCGCGCAGAGCCCCCAGCTCTACAAGCAGATGATGGTCGGGGTGCTCGAGCGCGTGTTCGAGGTGGGTCCGGTGTTCCGCGCCGAGCCGCACGCCACCGTGCGGCACCTGTCCGAGTACGTGAGCCTCGACGTGGAGCTCGGCTTCATCGACGGCATGCACGACGTGATCGCGATCCTGCGCGCGACGCTCGCGGCGATCGTCGAGGAGATCGGCGCGCACCCGCGAGCGCTCGAGCTGCTCGGCGCGGTGTTGCCCGACGTACCGGAGCGACTGCCCGAGCTCGACTTCGTGCGCGCGCAGGAGCTCGTCGAAGCCGCGACCGGCGAGCGCGTCGTCGGCGAGCCCGACCTCGCGCCCGCGCACGAAGCCTGGCTGGGCGAGCATGCGCTGCGCGAGCACGGCAGCGACTTCCTCGTGGTCACCGGATACCCGCTCGCGAAGCGTCCGTTCTACACGCACCCGGATCCGGAGCGACCGGGGCGCTCGCGCTCGTTCGACCTGCTCTTCCGCGGCACGGAGCTCGTGACCGGCGGGCAACGACTGCACCGCCACGACGAGCTGCTCCTCGCGATGCAGCGAGCCGGCGTACCCGAAGCCCCGATGGCCGGCTACCTCGAGGCCTTCCGCTTCGGGATGCCTCCACACGGCGGCTTCGCGATCGGGCTCGAGCGTCTGCTCGCGCGGCTCCTGCAGCTGCCGAACGTGCGCATGGCCGCGCTGTTCCCCCGCGATCGCAACCGCTGCGCGCCGTGATCACGGCACCAGCTTGCGCACCCACGCCGTGTCCTCGCCGCCATCGGGCGAGGCCACGACGCCCACGACGACCACGGTGCCGTCGGGCGCGACCGCGACGTCGCCGGCGTAGTCGCGCCCCGGTGCATCCGCGGCGAACGGCGAGACCCAGGTCGGCTCGGCCCCGTGGCCGTCCCAGCGCAGCACGCGGGTGTCGAGGCCCTCCATCTCGGTGCCGTCGTTGGTCGACGCAGCGACGAAGCGCACGCCGTCCGCCACGGCGAGCGCGTTCGCGATGTTGAAGGACTTGTCCGCCCACGTCGCTTCCCAACCGAGCGTGAGCGTGTCGTCGAGCTCGAGCTCCGCGAGCCAGACCTCGCCGTCGTCGTCGCCCGTCGCCTGCCGGCCGACGACGTGGACGACGTCGTCTTCGATCACGACGTCGATGAACTGATCGTTGCCGTTGTCGCCGAGCTCGTACAGCTCGGGCTGCGAGCCGTCGGGCTGGACCAGCCACGCCGCGGCGCGCGTCGAGCTCGCGCCGGTGAAGGTGAACCCGACGGCGATCCAGCGCCCGTCGGACAGCTGCGCCGCGTCGAAGGCGAGTCCGGGCTGGCCCTCGAAGTCCATCGTGTCCTCGGTCGAGAGCTCGTACTGCCAACCGCCGGCGACCGGCACATAGCTGGCGAGGAGCGGATGCTGCTCGCCATCGTCGACGCCACCGAACGCGAGCAGTCGTCCGCCGGAGCCGAGCTCGGCCCCGATGAGATACGAGGTCGCACCGAGCTGCAGCTCCTGCGCGCCGCCGGCTTCGCCATCCGCCGTGTAGATCTCGAAGTAACCGACGTCGAGCATGCCCTCGGCGCGATGCGTACCGCTGGCGATCACGCGCTCGTCGTCGGTGAGCGCGAGGCCGCGGAACACGTCGTTCCACCCGCCGGCGCCTCCGGTCGCATCCCACAGCTTTCCGCCGTCGCCGTCGTAGCGCGCGATCCAGGTGGCATTGCCCTCGCCCACGGTCGTTGCACCCGCCGCCACGATCTCGCCGCTCGGCGTCACGGCGACCGTGTACGCGCCGAGGTACGCGTCGGAGTCCTCGACCACCGTCCAGATCGCGGAGCCCGGCGACGGCTGACAGTCGCTCTCGCAGCCGTCGCCGTCGTCGGTGTTGCCGTCGTCGCAGACCTCGTCGCCCTCGACCATGCCGTCGCCGCAGCCGGGCGGGACGTCTTCCGATCCACTGCCGCTGCCGTCGGGCGCCGTGGTCGAGGGCATGCTCGTCGTCGTCGTGGGCGCGCCGGTGCTCGGGCCCTCGCTCCCGTTCGTGCCGGGATCCTCGGAGCCGCCCTCGCTGTCCGCTTGGAGCTGCGTCGGATCGGCGAAGCAACCGGGGGCGCCGATGTAGGAGACGAGCACCAGCACAGCACCGAGCGAGCGGGTCATTGCCCGAAGGGACACGGCGAGCGTGCGAGGTGGCGCAACGCTCGGGGCCGCGGCGCGGATCGCAGCCGCGCGGCGGCGCCACAGTGGGCGTGGCCGCTGCTGTGCGCCCGCGCTCGCGGCGGACTGATCGCGTGTATCGCCGCTGGATTGCCCGGGACCGCCCTTTGCAGCGGAGGCGAGCGCCATGCCCGGGGTGAGAGCTTTGTGCGAGACGAGTGACGGAACCGCGCAACCGATGGCCGACGGGGTGCCGACGCCGATCGCGTGCCCTTCCTACGGGGACATCGATCTCGGCGACGAGCCCGAGCGCTCGGGCGCGATCCGACTCGGCGACACGATGCCCGGCACGCGCCTGCGCGTGATCGAGCGACTGAGCGACGGTGCGTCCGGTGTGGTCTTCCGCGGCGAGCACGTCGAGCTCGGACGTCCGGTCGCGATCAAGATCCTCCGGCGCGTGGTCCAGTGCGACGCCGACCGCGAGCGCTTCCTCGCCGAAGCGCGGCTCGCCACGTCGATCGACTCCCCGCACGTCGTCGACGTGATCGACTTCGGGCAGCTGCCCGACGGCCGGCTCTGGTACGCGATGGGGCTGCTCGACGGTGACGCGCTCGCCGACGTGCTCGAGCGCGAGGGTCGGCTTCCGCTGGAGCGCGCGTTCTCGCTGTTGCGCATGGCCTGCAAGGGCCTCGCGGCGACGCACGCGAAGGGCATGGTGCACTGCGACGTCAAGCCGCAGAACCTCGTGCTCGTGCAACGCGGCCGCCGCGAGCAGCTCGTGGTGGTCGACTTCGGCATCGCGCACGCCATCGGCACGCGGCCGCCCACGATCTGCGGCACGCCCGAGTACATCTCGCCGGAGCAGATCGATCGCAGCGAGCTCGATCCCCGCACCGACGTCTACGCGCTCGGCTGCTGCGCCTACGAGATGCTCACCGGTCGGCTGCTCGTCGAGGAGACCACGGTCGAGCGCGCCGTCACGCGGCACCTCGAGGGCATCGAGCAGGGCCTGTTCTTCCCGCCCGAGGCCGCGGTGCCGGACTGCGTCGAGGCGCTCGTGCGTCGCTGCCTGGCCCGCGATCCCGCGAAGCGCCCGGCCTCGATGGCCGAGCTCGAGGCCGCGCTCTGCGAGGCGCAGATCCACTGCGGCATCGCGTCGACGCGCGAGGATCTCGAGCTGCCCGAGGTCGATCGCGTGCGTCGCGACGGCATCGCGATCGGGTTCGCCGGCCTGCTCGCGCCGCGGCGACGTCGACTGGCCGGCCGCGCCGCGTTCGGGGCCGCGCTCAGCGCGATGGCTGCGACGGCGCTCACCGTGCTCGCGCTGCACGTCGATCCCGAGCCCGTGACCCGCACGCTCGAGCCCGCGCCGACCGAGGCTGCACCTCCGTCCGCCGCCGCGTTGCTCGCTGCCGTCACCGAGAAGCCCGAGCTCGCGCGACCGGTGAGTCGCGTGCCGACCGAGCCCACCGCGACGCCCGTCGTCACCCTGCCGGTCGCGAGCCTTTCGGAGCCCGCGCTGCTGCGCACGACCGGCGCGACCGCGACGGTCGCCGCTCCGCAACGCGCCCCGGCGCGTACCCATCGCGCCGCGCCCCAGCGGAAGCTCGCCGCACCCTCCCGCACCGAGCAGCGCAAGGCCAAGCAGGTCGCGGCCCGCGAGGTCCGGCGCGATCCCGCGTCGGCGCGTGCACACGTGCGGCTGGGTGATGCGTTGCGCGGGCTCGGCCGATCGCAGGCCGCGGCCCGTCAGTATCGCGAGGCGGCGCGGCTGGGCTCGCGTGCGGCGGAGCGCAAGCTGCGTGCGCTCGCACGCGGTTGAGGTATCGTCCGCTTCGCCAGGTGAGCTCCGCTGCGCAAGGGCGTCATCGCTGGCGCGTGCCGATCGCGTGGATCGTACTGATCGCCGCGCAGCTCCTGCTGCTGCGGTGGTTCGGCGGCGCCGAGCTGCTCTCCGACGCGCCGATCGCCGGGCTCGATCACGACACGCACCTCACGGACACGCGGCGCGTGCTCGAGGGGCTCGAGCACTACGGCAAGGGCTGGGTCTGGGACGTGCGGCTGCTCGCCGGCTTCCCCAACGGCACGATCTTCGACGCCGACAACAAGGGCCTCGAGGTCTTCACCTTCGTGCTGCACCGGCTCGGCCTGCCGTGGGGCTTCGCGTTCAACATGTTCCTGCTGGTCGGCCACCTCGGCGTGATGCCGGCGACGTACCTGGCCGCGCGCTGGCTCGAGCTCGGTCGCGGCGCCGCGACGCTCGCAGCCGGGCTCGCGATGCTGCTGTGGAGCTTCGACTCCTGGCTGCACTGGTGCTGGTACGTCGGGATGATCTCGTACGCGATGGCGAGCTGGCTCTGGCTGTTGCCGCTCTCGCTCTTCCTGCGCTGGTGGCGGCGGCGAGGCGTGGGCAGGGCCATCGGCGTGGCGCTGCTGATGGCGCTCTGCCACCTCGTGCATCCTTATAGCTTCTTCCTGCTCGTGACCCCGCTCCTGGTCGTCTACCTGGGCGGTGCACGCGGGCTCGATCGCAACGGCCACCTCGCGGTGTGGGGCATCGCCGCGTTCACGGTGCTCGCGAACCTGTGGTGGCTGCAGGTCTCGCTGCAGTGGTGGGGCTCGATCACCGACTCGTCGCTGTTCGGGCAGCGCAGCGTGCTCGCGGTGTTCTACGACCTGTTCGGCATCATCGAGGATCCCGCGGTCACCGGCATCATCGCCACGCGCACCAGCTTCCGCGTCCTCGCGATCGCGTTCGGTGCCGCCGGCTGCTGGGTGTGGTGGCGTCGCGCCGATCCGCGCGGACGTCCGCTCGGCATCACGATGATCGTGCTCGTCTCGTTCGCGTACTTCGGCGGCGTCACACCGCTCGCGCAGGTGCAGCCCTACCGCCACATCGGGCCGCTCGCGATCATGGCGACGATCCCCGCGGCCGCGCTCGTCGAGACCGCGCTCCGCGAGGGCTGGCTGCGGGCGTGGCCGCGCTCCGCGAAGCGACTCGTGCTCGTGCTCGCGGCCACCACGTGCCTGTGGTGCGCGCGCGACGTGCTGTACTACACCGCCGGCCTGCTGCCGACGCCGAAGCGGCTGCCGCACGGCGACCAGGTCGCGTTCTCGCCGATCGGGCACCCGCTGCCGATCCCGCACTACGCGTACGGTGGCTGGCATCGCGACGACCTCGCCGCGTGGGTCACCGCGCACGACGACGGTCAGGGCCGCTTCCTCGTCGAGGGCTGGAACTGGGGCGAGCAGCTGTCGTGGAAGACCGACGCGCAGATCCTCGGCGGGTTCATCTGGCGCAACCTCGAGCACTCGTGGGCGAACCTGTTCCGCCGCCGCCCGCAGGGCATCGTGCAGCGCGACGAGCTCGCGAAGTACTTCACCGACTACGGGGTGCGCTGGGTCGTGGTGTCCACGCAGCGAGCGCTCGCACCGTGGTGGGATCGTAACGATCTGATCGAGCTGGTCGCCGAGCTGCAGCCGTTCCGGATCTATCGGGTGCGGCAGCCGACCCACCTGCTCGATCCGCCGCAGGGTCGGGTGAAGGTGGCCACCAACCTGCTCGAGGTCGAGGGCACCGATCCGACCCGCAAGGTGCTCTTGCGCTACCACTGGCTGCCGACCTTGGTGTGCGAGCCCGACTGCGAGATCGTGCGTCGCAAGCTGAAGGGCGACCCGGTCGGCTTCTTCGAGGTGCCGGCGCCCCATCCGGCGGACTTCCGCATCCGCAACGCGTACTGATAGGATCGCCCGCGAACGCGCGTGGCGGCCGAGCTCCACATCCTGGCCGACGTCGCCGTCTATCGCATCCGTCGGCTGGAGATGGCCAACCTCGCGGGTGCGGCCGCGCTGGCGCTCGCGCTGAGGCTCCCGTTCGACGAGCTCGCGGTGCGGCTCGCGTTCGGGCTCTTGCTCAACCTGCTCGTCTATCTCAACAACGACTTCCACGATCGCGAGGTCGATCTCGTCGCCGCCGGACGCGAGCACGACAAGACCGAGTTCCTGGTCGCCAACATCGGCGCGGCGATCCGGGCGCAGCTCGGGCTCGTGGCGATCCTGCTCGGGCTCGCGATCGCCTGGGGCGGCGGCCTGTGGATCCCGCTCGTCGTCGGCGGCGGCGTGTGCTGGGCGTACTCGGCGGTGCTGAAGCGTCGTCCCGTCGTGGACGTGCTCGCGATGATGGTGTGGGGCGTCGCAATGCCGATGGTCGGTGTGCCCGACGACCGGCTCACCGTGGCGCTGCCGCTCTTGCTGCTGCTCGGGCTCTACTCGGGCGTGTTCGAGTCGGTGCAAGTGCTGCGCGATCACGAGCCCGACCGCGCCCACGGTGTGCGGACCACCGCCGTGGTGCTCGGGCCCGCGCGCACCGCCGTGCTCGTGCGCGTGCTCGTGCTGGTCGCGGCCGTGTTCGCGACCAAGAGCTTCGGCGTCGTCGTCGCCGTGCCCACCTTCGTCGCGGCCGCGCTGCCGATCCGTGGGCACACCCCCGAGAAGGTCTGGAACCGCATGCGGCTGCTGTGCGGCGGCTCGTTCGCGCTCGCGTGCTGGGCGGTCTGGCGGAGCGTGGCGTGATCGCGGCGGCGCGACGCCGGCTTCGGCACTACGAGGCCGGGTGGGTCGCGCTCGTGATCCTCGTGGCGCTGTTCGTCTCGCTGCCCGCGCTCGAGCTGCGTCTGCTCGCCGACGATCTCTTCCAGCGCGGCTACGTCGACGGGCTCTTCGGTCCGAAGTCGCCGTGGTCGCTCTACCTGTTCGCGCTCGACGATCCCGAGGCGACGGCGGCCCACACCGCGCGCGGCAGCCTGCCGTGGTGGACCGAGCCGCACTTCCGCTTCGCACACCTGCGCCCGCTGTCGAGCATCCTCGTGTGGATCGACCACGCCGTGCTGCCGCGCGACTCGGCGTGGGGCCACGTGCACTCGATGCTGTGGATGGTCGCGTTCCTGCTCGCGGCCGCGCATGCGCTGCCGCGCGTGGTGGGTCGTCGCCTCGCGTGGCTGATCCTGCCCGCGATCGCGCTCGGCGAGCCCATGGCGTGGATGGTGGGATGGCAGGCCAATCGCTGCGCGATCGTCTCGGGCACGTTCGGGCTGCTCGCGCTCGCGCTGCACGTGCGCCGACGCCGAGCATGGCGACCACTCCCCGCGCAGCGGCGACGCGACGCCGCGATCGAGGGCGTGTGGTGGTTGCTCGCGTTCGCGGCCGGAGAGTACGCGCTCTGCCTCGTCGCCTTCGCGGCGACCTGGGAGCTCGCGGTGGCGCGCGAGAGCTACCGGACGCGGCTCGTGGCCATGGTGCCCGCGGCCACGGCCGGGCTCGCGTTCGCGATCACGTATCTCGCGATCGGCTGCGGGGTCTACGGCGCGACGACCTACGTCGATCCGCTCAGCGACTCCGCCACGTTCGTCGCCGAGCTCGCCGGTCGCGTGGCGCGTACGGCCGGCGAGACGTTCCTCGTCGTCCCCGGCGAGATCGAGCGCTTCTACCCGCGGTTCGCATGGAGCGGCGTGCCGCAGCGCATCTTCAGCGGCGTCGAGGCCGACGTGCCGGCCCGCACGCTGAGGCACGCGTGGCTCTCGGGCGCCGCGACTGCGGTCGTGTGCACCGCGGCGTGGTGGGCATGTCGTGCTCGGCTGTCCACGCGCGAGCGTCGTGGCACCGCGACGCTCGTGTGGGGCGCGATGCTGGCGTTGATTCCGCTCGCCGCGATTCCCCCGGCCACGCGTGCGCTCGCGATCCCGAGCCTGGGTGGCGGTGCACTGTTCGCCGCCGTGGCCCTCGCGTGCTGGCGGGCGTGGCGATCGCCGCGTGCCGGCGAGCTGCCGCGCCGCATCGCGCTCACGCTGTTCGCCCCGCTGCTCGCGCTGCAGCACGTCGGCTACGACGCGGTGCTGATGCGCCGGCAGCTCGACGAGCTCGTGGAGATCCAGGCGATCGAGCACGAGTTCTTCTTCAGCGAGGCGGTGAGCGCCGTCGACCTCGGCGGGCGCCACGTCGTCGTCGTGGCCGTGCCGGATCTGGTCACGGGCATCTACGGGCTCGCGATGACGACCACCGTCGATCGCCCGCGACCGTCGACGTGGCACGCGCTGGCGATCGGTCCCCGTCCCCATCTGCTGCGCACGCTCGATGCCCACACCATCGAGCTCTCTTCGGTCGGCGCACCGATGCACGCCGAGTACCAGGAGACGCTCTTCCGTGCGCCCCGCGACGCGCTGCACGAGGGCGACAAGGTCGACGTCGGCATCTTCCGCGCGAGCGTGCGCAAGGAGAAGCCGGGCGAAGGTCCGATCTCGGTCGTGTTCCGCTTCGATCGCCGGCTCGACGATCCGCAGCTCGTGTTCCTCGAGGCCGGCCCGAACGGGCTCGCACCGCTGACGCTGCCGGCCAAGGGCCGAACGCACGCGATCAAGCCGCCGTGGTTCCCACGCGGACCAAGGTGAGCGGTCAGACGGCTGCGGGCGACATGTTACTCCCAGCACATGTCGCTGCGTCGACCGCTCCGCTGGTTGCTCGTGCTCGCCGTCGTGCTGTTGGTGGCGATCGCATGGCGGGCGACCCACGAGCCGGAGTCGTTGCGCGCGCTCGACCACACGACCGCGCCGATCGGCAAGGTGCTGCCGTCCGAGCCGAACGACGAGGGCCGGCCAGCGGCTGCGATCGCACACGCGCACGAGCAGTTCGAGCGCCGCGCCGCGGCTCGCGATCTCGATCGTGCCCGCCGTGACGCGCTCCGCGAGCGCATCCTCGAGCGCGAGCGCACCGGTGCCGGCGACTGGGATCCCGCACGCAGGGCCGAGCCCGAGGCGGCGGGGAACGACGACGGCGAGGCAGCGGCGCCCGCCCCCGGCCTCGTCGATCAGATCGGAGGTCGCGACGCGTTGGTCGCCGCGCTGAACCGCGATTTCATGCCGCTCGCCAGCGAGTGCATCGAGCAGGCGACCTCGCGCAACGCCGGGATGCAGGGCATGCTCGCGATCGAGCTCGACGTCCTCTCCGACCCGGAGCTCGGCGCGGTGGTCGATCGTGCCGAATATCCGGAGGCGAACGAGGTGCACGACGCCGAGCTACTCGACTGCATCCGCGAGACCGCGCTGTCGACGACCCTGCCTCCGCCGCCCGCGGGCGGACGCGACGCATTCAGGATCACGATGCCGATCGGCGACGACGCGCCCCGCGAGTGAGCGCGTCGTCGTCCACCCATCCTCACTGCACCGAGACGGCGAAGCTGGGATGCACGTAGATCGGCGCGGTGTCGATGCGCCAGTCGGCCGGCGCTCCGGCCACCACCGACGTCGGCGCGAACGCACGACTCGCTGCGTACACGCTGAAGTGGTAGCAGCCCGCGGGCGCGCCGGCGGGGAGCTCGTAGTAGAGCTCGCGCACGTGCGTGTTGTCGCCGGGGCCGGTGTGCCAGTGCGCGGCCGCATCGGCCGCGAGCATCGGTAGGCCGTCGCGCCCATCGGAGACGAGCTGCGGCGTCACGGAGCCGCATCCACTCGCCGACACCGAGAAGTCCCGCAGATGGTTCGCGCTCACCCGGAAGCGCAGCTTGAACTGGATCCGCGACGTGGTGGTGCGCACCACCACGGGACAGTTACCGAGCGACAGCGGCGACCAGCTCGGCGCCGAATCGGGATGCCGCCACTCGAGCGCCTGCACCTCGACCTCCGGCGCCGTGGTGTCGACCTTCACGTTCACGAGCGGCGTGGTGCTGCCCGCGATCGCGGTGATGGTCGCGCCTGCCTGCTGGCCGAACTCGAGGCGGAACCCATGGCGCTGATTCCCGGCGCCGGCGAACGGCGCAAGGATTCCGACCGGCGTCCACCCGGCCGAGCGCGGCACGATCGGATACCACTGGCCGTCGACCGGGCTGACCGAGAGCTGCTGCAGCACGCCACCCACGACCTTCGCGAGCGGACCGTAGCTGCCGTTGAGATAGGTCACCGGACCGCCGTCGATCTGGTGGTGCACCCGATAGTGGCTGGCGCCGGGCTTCTCGGCGCAACCGATCAGATAGAAGGATCCGCCGAACGGTGCGTTCGCGGGCTCGACCCGCACGCCTTCGTTGGGGATGCCGTTCTCGTCGGGCCGGTTGGGCTGCAGCGCGTAGCCGCTCGAGGCATCGTGGTAGGCCGACGGATTCGCCGGCACCTGCAGCGGATAGTTGCTGGCGAACAGGATCGCCGGGTCACCACACGGACCGACGTCCGGCACGTCGCAGCTCGGGCTCGCGATCGCGATCTGGCTCGCGTGCAGGACCACGTCACCGAGGTTGCCGGCGTCCCAGCGCACATCGAACAAGCCTTCCGAGTAGATGACCTCCTGGGTGCCGTCGCCGTTGACGTCCTGGGTGACCTCGAAGGTGAGGTCGGGGACGTCGATCACCGTGGTCCACTGCGGCGTGAGCACGTAGCGGCACTTGATGAACGGGCCGAAGAACCGCGACAGATCGAGCTTCGCGAGCGCCTCGTGCGGCAGCCCGACCCGCTTGGCGAGGCGCTCGCCCAGTCCCGACGCGAGCGCCTTGGCGGCGGCGGCATCGATTGGCGGCGCGACGCGCTCGCGGAACGCCGGACGTTCGAGCGCCTCGCTCGACTCCTCGACGCGCGAGCCCAGGCGAGCTGCCGACGCGAGCGGGCGCAAGCGCTCGATGGTGCGGGCCTCCAACACGCGCGACGCATGGGTGAGCAGGTGATCGTCGACGTGGATCGGACCGGGATCGGGATCGGGGATCACCTCCCGCTCGCGCAGCACGTCGATGATCGACGGGCGGCGGAGCCAGGTGAGATAGCAGCGTCGCTCGAGTCGCCAGCGCAGGTAGTGGTCCACGTCGAAGCGGGGGACCCACACGCACCACCGCCCGCACTCGTCGGTCGTGACCTTGGCGAGCACCTCGCGGCGGATCCCGAAGGGATAGAACCACGAATAGAGCGAGCCGAGCGGCGACCATGCCAACAGGTTGAGGTCGGTGTCGTAGACCGTGACGGTCGCGAACGGGACCGGCAGCTCGTTGCCGTTCGCGTCGGTCTTCACCACGCGGCCGCAGATCCGCCGGAACGCGAAGAGCTGAGGATCGAGCACGAGCCGCAGTCCGCCCTCGAGCTGCGCGAGCGTGCGACCGACCAGCTTCTCCGCCGGCTGCCCGGCCAATGCTGCGAGGCGAACGGCCTGCCGCTTGGTCAGTTGATGGGTGGCAGGATCGTTCGACGTACCAGGGAATCGTGCTTCGTGTTTCGGCATCGGATGGGCGCGCTCCTACGCCCGCTATCGGGATGCACTACGCGTCGCGGCCACGCGCTCTGACGGCACAGATCGCTGTCCAATCGGCCGTGGCGATCGATCGGACGCCGATTCGAGCGAACGTTGTAACTCGCGGCGAACCTCCGACATACCCCGGCTGATGTCGATCACTGCGCGGCTCGTGACCGCCCTCGGTTTGCTCTCGACGGCCGATTGTATGGAGGACGAGATGTCGAGCACGACCGTCGCAGCGCAGGGCGAAACGAGCGAAAGCAGTGCCGCCGAGGCGAGCGACGACACGAGCGATCCTCCGGTGGGTGAGACGCCGCCGACCGACAGTGGACCGCTCGCGAGCTGGCTCGCGGACGGCAACTATCGGGCATGGGCGGCGGAGTCGGACGTGCATCCGTCGGACGGACCGCATGGTTCCGCAGGCGTGCGCACGTTCGTGAATGCGGCGCTGTTCGACAGCCTCGCGGCCGGCGCAGCCGAGCATCCGGTCGGTGCCGCGACGGTGAAAGAGCTCTACGGTGGCAGCGGCGTCACGGGCTACGCGGTGCTCGTGAAGGTCGAGCCCGGTCGCGGCAGCACGCGTTGGTACTGGTACGAGCGCGTCGGCAGCACGACCTACGCGGACGGCATCGACGAGCGGCTGTGCACCGGCTGCCACGCGCCCGGCGCGGATCAGATCCTCACGCCGTACCCGCTGCAGTGAGCGACTTCGTCATCATCACCACCGCGAACGCCGTGCCGTCGCCGAGCGTGCTGACGACGCGCTCGCGCTCGACGTAGCCGTGCCGCAGGTAGAACGCCTCGCCGGACAGCGTGGCACCCAGCTCGGTGCGATCGAAGCCAGCCGCGCGGGCAGCCGCCTCGCAGTGGGCGAGGATCGCCGCGCCGACCCCTGCCCGCGCGCACGTGGGATCGACGAACATCGCGCGCACACGGGCGGCATCGCGACCCGGCACCAGGCGGTCGGCATCGTCTGCGCTCGCGCTCGGCCCTGCGAACGTCTTGTTGCGGAAGCTCCAGCCGCCGCACCCGACGATGACCCCGTCGCGCTCGGCGACGAAGTACGTGCCGTCGTCGAGCAGCCGACGATCGACCACGCTCACGTGCTCGACCGCCGACGCGAGCACGCGTGAGTCGTAGAAGCCCGCACCGAGTCGCGCCAGCGACGCCTTCTGCAGCAGCGTGATCGCGGCCGTGTCCGCGACCGTCGCGACGCGCAGCAACAGCCCGAGGTTCCCGGCGTCGCGTCGATCCGCCACGGACCCACGGTACGACGGATCGCGCGCGCGCGTCACACGGGCCGCTTCCGCCGACGCCCGCGCTGTGGCTACGATCGAAGCGCGCGATGACCGACGTCCGCAGCGACGACGCATCCGAGGTGCCGACGGCACCCGAGCGCGGCCGCGCGCGTCCACGCGAGCACCTCGACACGCTCGACCATCCACCGCCCGGCTGGTCGATCGGGCTCGACGATCCCGGCGACGTGGCGGCGTCCGACGGGCTCGAGTCGCAGGTGCTGCTCGCGCGTGCGCGACAGAAGCTGCTCGGCTGGGACGACATGCCCGTCACCGTCGGCCGCTACCGCGTGCTCGAGCGCATCGGTCAGGGCGGGATGGGCGTCGTGTACTCGGCCCACGACGACGAGCTCGATCGCGACGTCGCGATCAAGATCCTGCGCAGCGAGCTCGCCCCCGGAACCGCCGGGCGACAACGCCTCGTGCGCGAGGCCCAGGCGACCGCGAAGCTCTCGCACCCGAACGTCGTGCACGTGTACGAGGTCGCGCAGCAGGGCGAGCAGGTGTTCATGGCGATGGAGCTCGTGCGCGGCCGGACGCTGCGCGCGTGGCTCGAGAGCAAGCGGCGCACCTGGCAGGAGGTCGTCGCCATGTTCGTGCAGGCCGGCGAGGGGCTCGTCGCCGCGCACGCGCACGGCATCGTGCACCGCGACTTCAAGCCCGACAACGTGCTCATCGGGGTGGGCTCGGCCGATCGCGAGCGTCCGCGCGTCGTCGACTTCGGGCTCGCGCGCGCCAGCTCCGACGTCGTTTCCACCGGCGAGCACCCGGTGTTCCGCGACCTCGACATCACGCGCACTGGCACCGTCATCGGCACGCCCGCGTACATGGCACCCGAGCAGCTCTCGCGCGGAGAGCCCGACGCACGCAGCGATCAGTTCTCGTTCTGCGTGGCGTTGTTCGAGGCGCTCTACCGCCACCGTCCGTTCGCCGGATCCACGTACACGGAGCTCGCCGACAGCCTCACCGCGGGCGTGCCGATCGCGATCGACGATCGCGGCGAAGTGCCGTCCGCGCTGCACGCGATCGTCATGCGCGGGCTCTCGCGCAACCCGTTCGATCGCCATCCTTCGATGCGCGCGCTGCTCGACGAGCTCGTCGCGGTCACGCGCGCGCGCCCACGACGACGGGGCTGGCTCGCCGCCGCAGCGATCGCTGCGTGTGCCGGCATCGTCGGGCTCGCGGTGCTCCTGCGCCCGCGAGCCGAGCACGCGGAGCCGACCGCCGCCCTGCCCCCACCCGAGCAAGCCCGGTGGGCGGACGTCGTTGCAGCGTCGGAGCTCCCGCCCGAGCTCGCGAGCCCGCTCGCGGGTGATCCGGCGCAGATGCAGGTGGCGCGGCTCGACAACGGGCTCACGATCTACGTCGCCCATCGTCCGCTCGAGCCGATGGTCGCGGTCGGGCTCGCAATCCGTGCGAGCGACCACGATCACGCGGAGTACAGTCCGGTGATCGCCGGCGTCGTGATCTCCTCGATCATCGCCGGCAGCGCGAAGGTGGGCACCACCGCCTACGAGGCCGAGGCGCCGCAGCTCGCGTACCAGCACGCGCTGATCGAGCGGCTGCCGGAGATCCGCGAGCCCGCCGCGCGCGAGCTGCTGTTGCGCACGATCGCCGCGTCGGAGAGCGCCTCCGACTCGCTCGCGGCACCGGGCGAGCTGTTCACCGGCTCCGACGCGCTCGGCGGACGCAACACGATGATCGTGCACCACCACGGCACGATGTTCGCGGTGAAGCAGCCCGCGCACCGCGTGGGGCCCTGGCTGCAGCTCGCGGCCGAGCTGGTGCGGCGGCCCGTGTTCCGCGGCTTCCTCGGCATCACCGCCGATCGCCTCGCGTTCGCGGGCGGCTTCGGTGCCGATCGCCCGAGCGCGGCCGCGCAGTACGCCGCGCTCGCGCCCGCCACCGGCATCGTCCGTGATCGCGAGCTCGCGGTCGCGAAGCTGCTCGAGGTCCCGCTCGCCGAGGCCCGCGAGTTCCATGCGACCTACTACCGGCCCAACAACACGGCGCTCGTGTTCGTCGGTGACATCACCCTCGCGCAGGCGCGTGCGCTCGCCGAGCGCTCCTTCGGCGACTGGGAGCCGGCGCAGCTCCCCGCCCGCACGACCGTCGACGCGGAGCTCATCGCGCCGCGCACGCTGATCGAAGCCACCGCGCCCGGCGCTCCGATGGTCACGCTGACCTGGCCGATGCCACCGATCGCGAGCCCCGAGTACGCCGAGCTCGACACCCTGATGAAGGCGTTGAACGGCCACCGGGGGCTGCTCGCTGCCACGTTGCACGACGATGCGCACGGCTGGGGAGCGCAGATCGGCGATGCTCGCGATCTGCACATCATGGCCGTGCCGGGCACCGGTGAGTCGCCCGAGGCCACCGAGCGCGCGCTGCTCGAGGCGCTCGGCGACATCGCCGAGGATCGACTGAGCGACGACGACTGGGCGGCGGCGCTGGGCGAGGCCGAGCTCGATCGGCTGGACTGGGCGCGCGGACCGGGCGAGCTGCTGCTGGCGGCCGGCGACTCGTTCTTCGCACGGCAGCCGTGGTCGACCACGGCGGAGGCGCTCGCCGCTGCGCCGACGCGCCCGCAGCTGGTCGCGGTGGCGCGCCGCCTGCTCGCGAGGAACCACGTCGTCACCTACGAACGGAGCGGCAAGATCACGCAGCCGGTGCCGCCGACGTTGCCGCGTCCCGCCGCGACCGCACCGACCTGGGCGCGCAGCCGCTTCGTCGACGAGCTCGTGCGCTCGCCGGCGCCGCAGGTGGAGCCGCGCTTCCTCGTCGAGGGCAGCCACTTCGACCGCTCGACGCACGGCGCCGGCCAGATCATCACCACGAACGCCGAGGGTCCGCTGTTCTGGCTCACGTGGGTGGTTCCGGTCGGGGCCGCCGAGGATCCCTGGGCGTGCGATGCGATGCGCGCACGCATGGAGACGCTCGCCGTCACCGGCGTGCACGTGACGGTGGCCTGCACCACTGCCGACACGCGCGTGCGCGTCGTCGGGCCCACGGCGCGATTCGACGAGCTGATCGGGCCGCTCGTCGCGTGGCTCGAGGGCACCGACTACACGAACGTGCACCTCCAGCGGTACGCCGAGCAAGTCGTGGAGAACCGGCGTAGCGAGCGTGCGCAACCGTTCTTGCTCACGATGTGGACCGATTTCGCGGCGCTACTCGGGACGCACGCCGTCGATCCGCACGTGCCGTCGGACGAAGAGCTGCTCGCGGGCGCGACGAAGGCAATCCCGGCGGCACGCGCTGCGATGGCCGCGTTCGATCCCGACGTGCTCTACGTCGGCCCCCACGCCGATCGGCTGCGCGCCGCGCTTCCCCCACCGCGAGGACGCACGTCGGGTCCGCCACTGCGTCGCGAGTACCGCGAGGCGGCCGCGCACGAGGTCTTCGGGATGCACGATCCGGATCACGATCGCGTGTCGGTACACGCGAGCATTCCCTGGCTGGCGGAGACGCCGGTCGAGCAGCTCGCGGCGCTCATCCACGAAGAGGTCGTCGCCGAGCAGGAACACACCGGGCGCTTCGAAGCGGACTACGATCACCTCGGCTACCAGCTCACGTGGAGCCCGGGGCCGCCGCTCGCGATCGGGCTCGGCTATCGCGTCGGCCCCGACCAGGTCGACGCTGCGCTCGCGGCCGCGAAGGACGCGTTGCGTCACCGTCCGTCGCGCGACGGGTTCGCCCACGCACACCAGCTGCTCGAGACCGGCTTCCGCGCGCAGCGATGGGCGCCGCGGCACGTGCCCGAGCTGGTGTACTCGTGGGGTCCCGATGGCTCCGACCCGCGCGTCGCGCAGTGGCTCGCGCTGCCCAGCCTGCGCTACGAGGATCTGCTGCGCTACTACGACCGGGTCGATGCGACCGCGCCTGCCCTCGTCGTCGTCGGCGATCTCGACGCGGCGAAGACCGAGGCGGAGCTCGTGCGGCTGACACCGCAGGACACATTGCGCGAGGCCTCGCTGGTCGCGTTCGGGCGCGAGCTCGGCGCGATCATGGACGATTAGCTCTGGTCGCGCCGTCCGGCGCTCTTCCTGGTGCGCGCAGCCATGCTCGCTGTCCGCCGTGGCGGAGCCACGTCGGGCTCGTGCGCACTCGTAACGGGCGTGTCACCGCGTGGGGCCGGGGGCACCCGTGCGCAGACCGGATGCGCAGGGGCTGCGTTCCCAGCCGATCGCATGCCACGACGCCGACGTCTGCTCCTCCTCGTGCCCCTCGTGCTGCTCGTACCCGTGCTGCTGTCCGTGTTCGGACGCGCAGCCCCGGCTGCCGATCCCGAGCTCGTGACCCTGGCAGCCACGGCCGATCGCGCCGCCCTGCGCGCGGGCGAGCGCGCGCAGGTGGTGGTGCGCCTGCAGCTCGCCGCGGCCTCGCGCGAGCAGGACACCGAGGTCGGCGTGAACCTCGGGCTCCTGCTCGACACGTCGGGCTCGATGGCCGGCGAGCCGATCGAGCAGGCCCGCGCAGCCGTGCACGCACTGGTCGCCGAGCTGCGTCCCCACGATCGCCTCACGCTCGTCACCTTCGACTCCCGCGCGCAGCTCGTGCTGCCGCCGACCGTGATCGACGACGCCGACCTCGAGGCGGTGGCCGAGCGCATCGACGAGATCCAGGCCCAGGGCACCACCGATCTCGCGGCCGGGCTCGGTACGCTGCTGCAGCAGCTCGCCACCAATCCGACCGTGGGCGACCTCGACCGCATCGTGATCGTCAGCGACGGCGTGCCGAACGACGCGACGCCGATCGCGGGTCAGGTCGCGGCTGCCCGCGACGCCGGGATCGCGATCACCACGCTCGGCGTCGGGCTCGAGTACGACGAGGTACTGCTCGGCGAGATGGCGCGCAGCTCCGGCGGTCGCTTCCACCACGTCGAGCACGGCGCGACGCTGGGCGAGACCGTCGTCGCCGAGGTGTTCGGCGCGCAGCGACAGGTGGCGGGCAACGTGAGGCTGCAGCTCTCCAGCGGGCCGGGCGTCACCATCGCGCGCGTGCTGGGCAGCACGCAGACGATGACCAACGTGCACGCCTACGGCATGGTGCTCGCCGAGCTCGCCGAGGGCGAGGCGCAGGAGGTGTTCGTCGAGCTCGAGGTCGCGGCCGCGAAGCCGGGCGCGACACTGGAGCTGCTCGATGCCGTCGTCTCGTTCGACGACCGCGTGGCGGGCAGCGGCCGGCTCGAGCGGCGGGCGTTCGTCGCGATGCCGGTCTCGGACGACGCCGCGGTGCTCGCGATGCGGATGCCCGACGTCGAGACGGGTGCGGTGGCTGCACGTGCCGCCGCGGCCACGATCGAGGCGATCGTGATGACGAGGGCCGGCGACCTCGACGGCGCCGAGAAGCTGCTGCTCGAGAACGAGAACGCGCTCGACGTGCTCGTGGACCAGGCCAACTCCGACGATCCGGCGAAGCAGCAGCTCTACCGGCAGAAGGACGCGATCGCGGGCTTGCGCTCGGAGGTCGAGTACTCGCGCGGGGGGACCGGCACCAACGCGCCCGAGCTCCGAGCGCCCGAGCGCTGGGGCCGGGTCGCGAAGGAGGCGAACGCCTCGTCGATGGACATGCTGCAGGCCAAGTGAGCGCAACTTCGGGGCCTCGTCGCGCGGCCTCGTCGCGAGGTATCCTGCGCGCGATGAGGCCGCTCCTGCTCGCTCTGTTCGCCCTCGCGTCGCTCGGCTGCAAGAAGCCGATCCCGGTCGTGCAGTCGCCGAAGGCGATCGAGAACCCGATGCCCGCGCCCGAGCGCATCGCCGAGACCGCCGCCGCGAAGGACGGCAAGAGCGGCGCGACCAAGGTGGGCTACTGCGTCGACACCGACGGCAAGGCCCAGGGCGTGAAGGTGCTCGAGGCCTTCGAGCCCGAGTTCGATGCGCTCGCGATCGCCACCGTGCAGGGCTGGCGCTTCGAGCCCGCGACGCGCGACGGCGTGCCCTACGAGCACTGCACCGACGTGCGCATCGAGCTGCGCCAGTAGCTCACGACGCAGGGCGCCGCAGCGTGACGATCGTCGCGCCCCAGCTGCCTTCGCCGTGCCCGCCGAGGCGCTGGCTCTCGACCGCGGGGTGCCGCGAGAGGATCGCCTGCACGGTGCGGCGCAGCGCGCCGATGCCTTTGCCGTGCACGATCCGCAGGTGCAGGATGCCGCGTGCGAGGCACTCGTCGATGTACGCGCGCACGAGCGGGTCGACCTCCTTCGGGCTGAAGTTGTGCAGGTCGAGCTCGCCGTCGATCGGCAGCTCGGCGGGCGCGCTGGCCTGCCCCGCCGCGAGCGTGCCGGACCACGGCGCGAACGGCAGCAACCCCGCGTCGCCGAGCGCCAGCCCGGCGGGCGCACGCAGGGCGTTGCGCAGCTCGGTGACGGTCACCGACTGCCACGGCCAGCGGAACGCGGCAACGCGATCGAACGTGACGAGCCCGCGCGGGCCCTCGAACGCGACCTCGTGGGCGATGGCGCGGCCGTCGGCGAGCGCGCTCCGCAGCACCCGTGCGTGGCCGAGGACCGCAGCAGCGACGAGATCGAGGGCGAGCGCAGCCGCATCGTCGTCGTCGGGTCCGCTGCGGGCGAAGCGACGCGGCCAGCCGCCGAGCTCGACCGTGATCGCATCCGCCTCGACCTCGATCGCGACCGGCAGCACGCTCGCACCATCGGCGGCCTGCGCAGGCACGATCACGATGCGCAGCGGCTGCTCGCGCTCGGTGGTGACGACGTCCTCGTCGAGCGCGGCCACGAGCTGCTCGAGCCCGGCGACGAAGGCGTCGCTCATGGCGCGAGCCCACGCACGATGAGCTCGACGTTCTCGCGCACGAGCACGTCCTGCGGCTGCCACTTCTGCTCTGGCGCGAGGATGAGCAGCGCGAGCAGGCCGTGCTGCGCGGCGAGCACGGTCTCCGCCATCGTCACGGGATCGCCCGCGCGGATCACCCCGGCCTCGATGCACTGCCGCAGCCCCTCGACGAGGTAGCCGAACGTGTTCACGCGCGGGTGCCCCCAGCGATCGACGTAGCGCAGCGGCGAGAGGTGATCCCAGCCGGGATTCGGTCGCCGGGTGAGGAACACGATGCGGTACTCGTCGGGGTGCGCGAGGCAGAACTGCAGGTAGCCGGTGAGCCCGCGGCGCAGCCGATCGAGCGGTGGCTCGGGCGAGGCCAAGAGCGCATCCATGCCGGGCACGAGCGCCGCGAACACCTCGTGGCAGATCGTGTCGAGCAGCTCGTCCTTCTCGCGGAAGTAGAGATAGATCGCGGTGGAGCTGATGCCGATCTTCGCGGCGACCTTGCGGATCGACAGCTGCTCGTAGCCCTCGGCCAGCAGGATGGCCTTCGTGGCCGCGAGGATCTCCTCGCGACGCACGCCCCCCTCGCCCCGGCGCTTGCGCGGGTTCGCACGGGCGAGCCGTTTGGGGGCCTGCGTCCGCGTTCTCGCGGGCTTTCCGGGCTTCGTCACGATCTTCGGACCGTCCGTAACTCGCCTCAGGTTACCACCGATAAGTGAACAGTGGTAACCCAGGCGCTCGAGCTGCCCGCAGCTCCGGTCCGGCCGGTCTCCCGCGCGGGCGGGTTCGCCGGGTCGTGGTCGATGACCACGCTGCTCGCGTGGCGCAACCTCGCGCACGATCGCGTGCGTCTCGTCGTCACGCTCGTCGGCATCGTCTTCTCGGTGGTGCTGATGGGCATGCAGAGCGGACTGCTCGTCGGCTTCGTGCGCACCACCAGCTCGCTCGTCGAGCACGCCGACGCCGATCTGTGGATGGTGCCGAAGGGCACGCTCGACGTCGATCTCGGCGGACCACTCGACGAGCGGCGCCGCTACCAGGCGCTCGCGGTCGCGGGCGTCGACGAGGCCGAGCCGTACCTGGTCTACTTCGCGCGGTGGAAGCGGCCCGACGGCACGACCGAGAGCGTGCAGCTCGTCGGCACCGAGCCCGATGCACGGCTCGCCGGGCCGTGGAGCTTCGAGGAGGGCAGCCTCGCCGATCTGCGTCGTCCCGACGGCGTCGTCGTCGATCGGCTCTACGGCAAGAAGCTCGGCGTCGACGCGATCGGTGACACCGTCGAGATCAACGGCCGGCGCGCCCGCGTGGTCGGGTTCACGCACGGCATCCGCACGTTCACGCAGTCGCCCTACGTGTTCACGTCGTCGGCCAACGCGCGGCGCTTCGCCGGCCTGCCCGACACCACCGCCGGCTACGTGCTGCTCGGGCTCTCGCCGGGCGCCGATCCTGCACGGGTCGAAGCCGAGCTCGAGGCCCGCATCCCCGAGGTCGAGGTCAACACCGAGGCCGCGTTCGCGAAGTCGTCGTCCGACTACTGGCTGTACACGACCGGCGCCGGCTTCTCGCTGATCATCTCGGCGCTGCTCGGGCTCGTCGTCGGCGTCGTCATCGTCGCGCAGACGCTGTACGCCTCGACCATCGACCGGCTGCCCGAGTACGCGACGCTGAAGGCGATGGGCGCACCGAGCTCGTACCTCTATCGCATCATCGTCACGCAGGCGACGATCGGCGCCGCGATCGGCTACGCGATCGGCATCGCGATCGTCGCGCTGCTGGTGGTCGCCTCCGCCGAGTCCTCCGCCGCGCCGCTGTTGCCCGGCTGGCTCGCCGGCGGGCTGGGCCTGCTGACGCTGGTCATGTGCGTGTGCGCGGCGATCATCTCGATCCGCAAGGTCACCGCGATCGATCCGGTGGGAGTGTTCCGATGAGCGCCCTTGCGGCCCGAAGGGCCATGCAGACCATCCTCGAAGCGGAGTCGATCCACCACGTCTACGGCCAGGGTGCGACCGCCTTCGAGGCGCTGCGCGGCGTCTCGCTGGAGATCCGCCGCGGCGAGGTCGTGCTCCTGCTCGGGCCCTCCGGCTCCGGCAAGACCACGCTCCTGCAGGTGCTGGGCGGCCTGTTGCGTCCGACCGAAGGTGCGCTGCGGCTCGAGGGCCGCACCATCAGCGGCCTCGGTCTCGAGGAGCTCGCGCGGCTGCGGCTCGCCCACTTCGGGTTCGTGTTCCAGGCCTACAACCTGTTCCCCACGCTGACGGCCGCGCAGAACGTCGAGGTCGCGCTCGATCTGGTCGGCATGCGTGGGCGCGCGGCGAAGCAGCGCGCGCGCGAGCTGCTCGACGACGTCGGACTCGGCGATCGCTGCGGCTCGTATCCGGCCCAGCTCTCCGGCGGGCAGAAGCAGCGCGTCGCGATCGCGCGCGCGCTCGCGGCCGATCCCGCGCTGATCCTCGCCGACGAGCCCACCGCTGCGCTCGACTCCCAGAGCGGTGCGAAGGTGATCGCGCTCTTCCGGCGCCTCGCCGACGAAGGCCGCGCGGTGGTGATCGTGACGCACGACAATCGCATCCTCGGCGCGGGCGACCGCATCGTGAAGATGGAAGACGGACTGATGGTCGCGGCCGATGCCGCGTCGGTGGAGGGACACCCATGAAGAACGTGGCGAAGACCGTGGTGCTCGCAGGGCTGGCGATGGCCGGTGCGATGGCGGTGACCGTGGCGCTGAACGCCGAGGCCGACGAGGCGCCGGTCGTGGTCGCCGAGGCGCTCGGGCTCGCGGCGCCCGGTCGCGTCGAGCCGATGGGCGAGGAGCGCGAGATCGGGGCACGCACGCCCGGGCTGCTCGTCGCGGTCCACGTCGACGAGAACGACCAGGTCGAGGCCGGACAGATCCTCGCGGAGATCGATCGCAGCGAGCTCGAGGCCGAGCGCGCCGCGGCCGTCGCGGCGATCGAGCTCGAGCGCGCGCAGCGGGTGCGGCTCGAGCACGGCGCGCGCCCGCAGGAGCGCCAGGCCGCCAAGGCGCGGCTCGCCGCGGCTGCGGCGTCGCGCTCGTTCGCCGAGAAGGAGCACGCGCGCACGGTCCCGCTGCGCGGCGAGGGCGTGCTGACCGATGCCGACGTCGATCGCTCGACGGAGCAGCTCGACTCCGCGCGCGCGGCGGAGCTCGAGGCCACGAAGCAGGTCGCGCTGCTCGAGGCCTCCGCGCGCCGCGACGACCTCGCGATCGCCGACGCCAAGATCGCGCTGGCCGAGGCGCGCCTGAAGTCGATCGACGCGATGATCGAGAAGACCTACGTGCGCTCGCCGGTGGCCGGCACCGTGCTGCTCCGCCACCACCGCGCGGGCGAGACCGTCTCGACCACGCCGCCGACCGCGTTGTTCGTGGTCGGCGATCTGTCGCGCCGGCGTGTACGCGCCGAGATCGACGAGATCGACGTCGCGCGGGTCCACGAAGGCGACCGCGTCGAGGTCACCGCGGACGCGTGGCCCGACCAGCGCTTCGGCGGCCACGTCGTTCGCGTCGGCCAGCGCGTCGGCGCGAAGACCGTTCGCACCGACCGCCCGACCGAGCTGCAGGACCGCAAGGTGCTCGACGCGCTCATCGAGCTCGATCCCGGCGCCGAGCTGCCGGTCGGGCTGCGCGTCGACGTGTTCGTGGTGCGCTGAAACGACCCGAGCTGCTGCGTAGCGCCGGCAGCCGCGGGAGATGGCTCCAGCGTGGGCGCTTGCCAGCCCTCGCCGCCGCCCGCGACACTCGCCGCGATGTCCCTCGCCGGTCGTCTCGCCGCCCCTGCCCTGTTCGCCGTCCTCGCCTCGTGCACCGATCCGGGCAGCGGCGTCATCGACGACTCGCTCGACGGCGCGGGCACGGCGGGGCCGTCGATGTGCGGTGACGGAGTGGTCGACGGCGTCGAGGAGTGCGACGACGAGAACGACGACCCGCGCGACCAGTGCACGAACGAGTGCACTACGCCTGCGTGCGGCGACGGGGTCGTGCAGGGCGACGAGCAGTGCGACGACGGCGACGACGACGACGCCGATGGGTGCACGTCGAGCTGCACCAACGGGCCCGAGGCCGTGGCCTCGATCGCGGCCGGCGACTCGCACACGTGCGCGGTGTCGACGGCCGGCACCGTGCGCTGCTGGGGCGCGCCCGACTACGGGCGCCTCGGCCAGCCCGGCTACGACGACTACATCGGCGACGACGAGCCGCCCTCCGACTGGGATCCGGTCGATGCCGGTCCCGACATCGTCACGATCGCGGCCGGCAGCTCGCACAGCTGCGTGCTGCGCTCGACCGGCACCGTCGCGTGCTGGGGCTACAACAACTACGGCCAGCTCGGGCTCGGCCACTCGATGTCGGTCGGCGACGACGAGAGCCCGGCCGAGGCCGGCGATCTCCCGCTCACCGACGTCGTCGACATCGCGCTCGGCGACAGCCACTCGTGCGCGATCGATGGCGATGGCGGCCTGCGCTGCTGGGGCAGCAACAACTCCGGTCAGCTCGGCACCGGCGACACGACCTCGCTCGGGGCGTACGAGACGATCGAGACGATCGCCGCCATCGATCTCCCGGGCGCGGTGGTCGAGGTCGCCGCGGGCTACGAGCACACCTGTGCGCGGCTCGAGGACGGCTCGCTGTGGTGCTGGGGCCGCAACGCCGAGGGCCAGCTCGGGCTCGGCATCCCCGATCCGATCGGCGACGACGAGGCGCCGACCGCCGCCGGTCCGGTGCCGCTCGGCGGCAAGGCGATCGACGTCGCGACTCGCTACAACCACACGTGCGCGGTGCTCGAGGGCGGCGGCGTGCGCTGTTGGGGCAACAACGGCGACGGCCAGCTCGGCTACGGCGACACGAAGAACGTCGGCGACCGCAAGACCCCCGAGGAGATCGGCGACGTGATGCTCGAGGACGCCGCGATCGCGATCGAGACCGGTGACAGCTTCACGTGTGCGGTGCTCGGCAGCGGCGCCGTGCGCTGCTGGGGCAGCGCCGAGGGCCTGGGCCTGCCGGGCTCGGACTACTACGAGCCGCTGCCGCAGCCGCCCTCGCACGTCGGCGCGCCGGTCCGCGAGCTCGCGTCGGGCGCGAGCCACCAGTGTGCGATCCTCGACAGCTCCGCCGTGCGTTGCTGGGGCAGCGACACCGGCTCGGTGCTCGGCTACCCCGAGACCGACGGCAGCACCTACGACGCGGCGATGCTCGGCGACGTCGACGTCTTCTGAGGCTCAACCATCGGAGCCCTCGGGATCGCGCAGGATGGTGGCCAGCTCGGCGAGCTCGACGCGGGTGACCTCGCCCAGCTCCGCGAGCGCGCGCAGATCCATCGCCTCGGCGTCGCCGACGATCGCGATGATCGCCGGTCGCTCGGCGATCAGCTCGTAGTAGCCGCGCATGTCCGCGTACTCGAGGCTCGGCAACGCGAGCCACTGTGCGACGCGCGGATCGGTGGTCGGCGTCTCCCACAAGCGCGCCGTCTCCGGCACGCGGTGGATCGGGGTGCGCAGCGCACGGAAGCGGATCTCCAGCCGCCGTTGCGCCGCGGCCAGCTCGGCCTCGGGCAGCTCGTGGCGCACGAGCTCGAGCGCGGTGCGGGTGGCGAGCTCGACCTCCGCGTGGGTGCACGAGTACGCCGCCGAGGTCGCGAGCGGATGGCTGGTCGTCCACCATGGCGTGCTGCCGTAGCGCGGCACGAGCGTCGAGGCCTGCTCGGTGCGGCGCTCGTACACCCACTGCGCATGGATCTCGGCGGCCAACGAGCCACGCGCATCGAGATCGGGCCACGGCACCTGCACGTGCACCTCGGAGCCGTCGCGCGTGGGATCGTGGAGCACGAAGATGCGGTTCTTGCCGCCGCGCGGCAGCTCGCGCACCTTCGCGGAGACCCGCGGGCCAGCGGGCGCACCGTCGCTGGGTGGTACGAGCGCGCGGATCTTCGCGACGTCGGGGCCCACGTAGATGACGTCGGCGGCGTGGCCCGTCAGCCGACGCAACGAAGCCGGGAGCTCCTGCGGGCCGCGGCGGCGCAGCGTCTCGTCGTCGGGCATGTGCGCGTCGATGCCGTGCTCGCCACGCAGCGCCCACGAGCGGAACGCGGGCTCGCGCCAGGTCATGGCCCCACGCCGCGCTACGCGATTCTGCAGCGCGCGTGCGATGTACTCGCGGATCTCGCCGTCGCTCGGCATCCCGCGCTCGAGCCAGTCGAACACGAACGTCGCCTCGCGGGCGAAACGATCGGCCGGCGCGACGACGTCGATCCACACCAGGTCGTTGGTGCAGTACGCGTCGAAGTCGATGCCGGGGATCCGCACCGCCCACATGCGCGCGCGCACGGCATCGCATACGAACGGATCGTCGTCGACGCCGACCGGGATCACCCACGAGACGTTCGCGAGCGGGCTCGCATACTCGGTGGTGATCACACGCCCGTTGCCGCGCTTGCGCAGCTCGTAGTGACTGCCCGCGACGAGGAAGCGCGGCTCCGGCGGGGCGACCGGCGCATCGACGATCGCCTGCACGAACGCCGACGGCGGACCGTGCCGCTCCGGCAGCCGCCCGCCCGCGAGCTGCCTTTTCGGCAGGTGCCAGGTCTCGCCCGGCACCTTGTTCACGACGACCCGCGAGCGCTGCACGAGCGCCTGCGCGGCCGCGACCAGCCGTGGTCGGGTGGGCGGACGCGTGAGCTCGGCTGCGACCGCGCGCCACGAGCGACGCTCGATGAACGACGTCGCGATCGTCTCGGCCAGCCCCGCCTGCGTGCGCGCCCACCACAGCCGCGCGAGCTCGGCACGGGCGAGCGCCGGTGCCCATGCGTCGTCGGGCAGCGCATCGTCGGCGATCGCCTGCAGCGCGGACATCGTGACGCGCTCGACGTCCGCGAACGACTGTTCGGGCAACGCGATCGAGCGCACCTCGAGGCTGCGATATGGCGTCACGCGCCAGTACACCTCGGCGACCTCGTCGCGCAGCTTCGAGGCCAGCCCGTCGTGGCGCCCGAGCGCCTCGCGCAGCGCGAGGAAATCGGCGTAGCCGTCGGACTCCGTCGGCGGCAGCGGCCACGCCATGAACACCGCCGGCGCCCCCGCATCCTCGACCTCGCGGCGCACGACGCCTCCCGGCAGCGGCGCATCGACCGGTGCGTGGCGGGGGATCGCCGCTGGCGTCCATGCGCCGAACCAGCGCTCGACCGCGGGCAGGGCCTGCTCGGCCCGGATGTCGCCGACGATCACGATCGCGGTGTTGTTCGGGCGATAGAACGCGTCGTGGAACGCACGCGCGTCGGCGAGCGGCACGCGCAGCATGTAGTCGGCGGCGGTCTCGTAGTCCTCGCGCAGCGCGGTGGCGCTCGCGAGCTCGCGCTGCAACGTCTGCCAGGCGCGATCGTTGGAGGTGAGGCTCGCGTAGAGCTCGAGCTGCTCCTGCACCTGCGCACGCAGGTCGCGGAACGCCGGTCGCTGCACCGCCTCGGCCACGATCTCGAGCCACGCATCGACGCGGTGCGCGGGCAGCTGCACCGCGAGCGTGCTGCCGCTGCCGCTGCGCAGCGAGTCGAGATCGCCGCCCAGCTCGAGCGCCGCATCGGCGAGATCCTCGGGCAGCACGTAGGGCTGTGCACTGCGCTCGGCCGCCGCGACCGCCTCGAGCACCGCGTCGCGGGCCTGCGGGTCGGCGATGCTCGGCAGCCGCTCGAGCAGCGTGTGCTGGGCCGCCAGCGCGGCCTGCTCGAGCGCGGGCTCGACGACCCCGATGCGCGCGCCACCTTTGTGCAGCGCCATCATCACCAGGTAGGCGAGCCCGGGCCCGAAGTCGCGCTCCTGATCGCTGCCGGCCCGCACCGCGACGGTGACCGCGACCTTGGGCTCGAGCGGACGATGCGCGACGTAGACGGTGAGCCCGTTGCGCAGCCGGTGCACGGTGACGCCGGTGGGATCGTCGGCGATCGGGGTCGGCAACAGCTCGGGCAGATCGGTGTCCGCCACGATCGCCTGCCAGGGATCGGGCGCGGCGACGGGCGGCTCGACGATCGCGACCTCGGTCTTCGGCGCGGGCTGCTCGTTGCCGGTGAAGTGCACGATCGCCGCAGTGGCGCCTGCGGCCGCGACCGCCCAGCCGAGCGCGCGCAGCTGCCGTGGCGCCCGCGCCTTGCGCAGCGCGACCAGGAGCTCGTCCATCGTGGGGAAGCGCGCCTCGGGATCGCGGGCGAGCCCACGCAACACGACCGTCCGCACCGCGCTCGGAACTCCCAGCGGACCCGCGTCGGCCTCGACCGCCACGCCCTTCAGGATCGATCCGACGAGCTCGGTGTACGTCGAGCCCGGGAACGGCCGCCGGTCGTAGAGCATCTCGAACAGCGAGACGCAGAACGCGAACTGATCGGTGCGGGCATCCGGGTCGGCGCGCGCGAGCTGCTCGGGGGCCATGTACGCCGGCGTGCCGAGCACGGTGCCGGTGCCGGTGAGATCGAGCGGGCGCAGCCGGTGCTCGCTCGTCGGTGTGATCAGCATCGAGGGATGCTTGTCGGTGTTCAGCGCATCGGGGTCGCCGGTGACGCTGCGCGCGCGTGCGAGCCCGAAGTCGACCACACGCGGACGGCCGCGCTCGTCGACGATCACGTTGTCGGGCTTGAAGTCGCGGTGGACGATCGACTCGGCATGGGCGGCGGCCAGGCCCTCGCCGGCGGCGATGAACACGTCGACGATCTCCTGCCAGCGCTTGCCCGCGCACCAGTGCCGCAACGTCTGCCCGCGGATCAGCTCCATCGCCATGAACACGTGGTCGTCGTCTGCGCCGACCTCGTACACGTGCACGATGTTGGGATGCGAGAGCTTGGCGATCGACTGCGCCTCGCGCAGCAAACGCTCGCGCCCGGACAGATCCGGCGCGAGGTCCGGGCGGAGCAGCTTGATCGCGACGTCGCGATCGAGCTCGTCGTCGTGCGCGGCGTAGACGACCCCCATGCCGCCTTTGCCCATGCGCTCGACGACCCGGAAGCGTCCGAGCCGCACCGGCGCTTCGTCCACGGGCTCCGGGGCCGACATCGGCAGCGTGGCCGGTCCGGCGGCGACCACGGTCACCAGGTCTTCGGGGCGCTCGCTCACGGTCGCCGAGCACGGATCATCGCACAGCTCCGGTAAAGGAGAGGACGCCAAATCGGCAGGTCGCACGAAATCGTCGTGGCTGCGATCACTGGCGTGGGGGCATCTCCACCCCGTACACGTAGCTGCATGCGACGACTGCCGTGCTCGATCCTGATCTGCGCGCTCGGCTGCGCACCCGCCGTCCATGTCGAGCGACTGCGCCAGCTCCCGGTCGAGCGCGTGTCGGCCGATGCACAGCCACTCTGGGAGAAGCAGCGCGTGCTGGTGCGCCGCTTCGCGGATCTGCGCACGCACGAGTTCGGCAAGACGTTCGCGAGCGGGGCGATCCCGGTCGTGAACTTCGTGCACGTCGGCGGCAGGCTGGAGTACCCCGATCATTCGGGGCTCTACTCCGGCGAGGTCCGCGGCAAGCCGATCCGCCGCGTGGGCGGGCTCGACACCGAGCTGCCGTATCTCGTCGCGCATGCGCTGCCCGGGCGCGACGTCGTGGTCGAGGACGATCTCCGGGTCGACGGCGAGCCGCAACGGTTCGACTGGATCGTCGAAGGCCGCGTGCTGCAATCGACCTCCACCACGCACGCGAGCTTCGTGCTGGGGATGCTGAGCATCGTCGGGATGCCGATGGCGTTCTCGCGCCAGGAGCTGCGCGTGGAGATCGCGGTGCGCAAGCCCGGGGCCGCGCAGCCCGTGCTCTCGCGGATCTACAGCTTCGACGGTAGGCGCAGCGAGGGCCTCTACTACCACCACGGCTCGAGCAGCACGCTCGCCCGCCGCTCCGTGAAGCAGGTGGTCGAGCGTGCCGCCCGTGACATCGTGGTCGCGGTCGCCGACACGCGTGCGCGCGAGCTGGCCGCGATACCCGGCTCAGTCGCAGCGCGGCGCGACGAAGCCGAAGTCGGTCGGTAGCGCGCCGAGCCCGTCCTCGATCTGTACGCGACCGGCGACGCAGGTGTCGGTGACCTCGGTGATCTCGAGCTCCACCACCACCTCGTCGAACTCCGCACCACCGGTGTCGCAGTCACCGCCTGCAGAGAGCAGCGAGACCTGTGCGGGGCCGTAGATGCCCGGCACGAGCGCCGCGTCGATCGTGAAGCGCGACGTCTCGTTCCAGTCGAGGCAGCTGCACTCGAGCAGCCCCGACTCGCCGCACAGCAGATCGGGCGCGTTCACGTCGGCGAAGGTGAGCACCGCACGGTCGGCCTCGACGATGATGCCGCGCGCGAAGTCGGACACCTCCGCCGCGGGGGCGACGATGCCCTCGCAGCCGACGAACACCTCCGGTACCTCGCACGAGGTCGGCTCGACCTCGGTGTCCGACGGCTCGGTGTCCGACGGCTCCGTGTCCGACGGCTCGGTGTCCGACGGCTCGGTATCCGACGGCTCGGTATCCGACGGCTCGGTGTCCGACGGCTCCGTGTCCGACGGCTCGGTGTCCGACGGCGCCGTGGTCGTGGTGGGCGACGGCGACGTCGTCGTCATCGGCTGCGGATCCGAGTCCGTGG
>CAZFKC010000013.1:0-11854 GCA_964519175.1 uncultured Nannocystaceae bacterium | reverse complement strand
GTCGTGGTGGGCGACGGCGACGTCGTCGTCATCGGCTGCGGATCCGAGTCCGTGGTGGTGGTGTCGGCGCCGTCGTCGTCCGCAGGGTCGGCGCACGCGATCGAGAAGCAAGTGAACAACAGAGCAAGCCAGCGTCTATCCATGCAGGTGGGATAGCACCCGCACGCACGCAGACCAGCACCCCGAAACGTGACGTCTCGCCGGCGCGCAACGGCGATCGACCGCGCCGAGGTCGACACTGATCGTCAGAGCGCGGCCATCTGTCGGCGGCGCTCGAGCCACCGACGCTCGAGCTCACGGACGATGCGCGCGAGCCCGGTCGGCGGGTTCACCCTGCCCTCGCGCACGACGTCGGCGAAGAACAACCCGTAGCGCTGCGCGGCGCGACGACGGACCTCGGCCATCGTCGTGAACGACGCACTGCGCAGGCGCAACGCCACCTCGACGCGCTGGTGCAGCTCCAACGGCGGCGCCGTGTCGGGCAGCTGGATCTGTGCGCCACCGATGCACACGTCGATCGTCGGCACGCGCGTGCGGCCGTGGTGCGGGACATCGAGCTCGAGCTCGAAGCGTGGGTCGAGCACGGGCACGCGGAACGCGAGCCGCCCGTCGATACCCGACATGCTGTCCGGCATCGCGACGCGCACCCGTGCACCTCGCTCGCCGTGCTCGACGCGCGAGAGCACGCGCGTCATGAAGCAGCACGATCCGCGAGGGTGCGCGAACGTGATGCACACGATCTGCGCCGCGCGGACCGAGGCCGGCCCGGGCTGCGGCACCAGCTCGACGAGCAACATCCCTGCGCCGATGTCGGCGAAGTGCCCGAGCTGGTGCGCGCCGTCGCCGGGCACCAGCACGTCGCACGACGCCCGCGTCGCGCACGCGTGCTGCAGCGTCGACACGATGGTCGCCCGGTCGAGCATCGGCCGATCCTTCGACGCGATCGACCGCCGCCTTGAGCCGCGCACGCGGGTGTCCCGGGCCGGGCCGCGGTCGTATGCTCGGGCCGTCATGCCTCGCTGCCTCGCCCGCGCATCGTTGCTCGTCTCGTTGTCGTGCTGCGTGCTCGCCTGCCGCCCCACCCCGCCCGCGACGCCCACCGTGACGCCCGCGCCGGCCCCCGTCGCCCTACCCAAGCCGCCCGCGGAACTCGATCCGCAGGCGATCGACGGCTGGCTCGCGGGCGAGCTCGCGCGTCGCGGCGTCGTGGGCGCGCAGGTCGTGATCGTCAAAGACGGCCAGACCGTGCTCGCGAAGAGCTACGGGGTGGAGCTCCGCGGTGGCGCTGCGGTCACAAACGACACCGCGTTCGCGATCGGCTCGATCACCAAGCAGTTCGTCTGCGCCGCCGCATTGGCGCTCGAGCAGGACAAGAAGCTCTCGCTCGACGACGAGGTCGCGAAGTACTACCCGAAGCTCACGCGTGCCGCCGACATCACGCTCGACGATCTCGGCGCACATCTCTCGGGCTATCCCGACTTCTACCCGCTCGACTTCCTCGATCGGCGCATGCAGGAGCCGATCGAGCCCGACGCGCTGATCGAGCGCTATGC
Organism: uncultured Nannocystaceae bacterium; assembly: GCA_964519175.1. GTDB lineage: Bacteria > Myxococcota_A > Polyangia > Nannocystales > Nannocystaceae > Xiheibacterium. The sequence continues at coordinate 10,301 of CAZFKC010000013.1, read as the reverse complement.
CGGCGCGCCGCTGGACTTCGAGCCGCGCAGCAAGTGGTCGTACAGCAACACGGGCTTCATCGTGCTCGGGCGCGTGATCGAGAAGGTGACGAACAAGCCGCTCGACGCCTTCCTGCGCGAGCGCGTGTTCGGTCCGGCGGGCGTGGAGCACGGCGCGCTCGACCCGGAGGACGGCACCCCCGGGCTCGCGCACGGCCACGCCCACTTCGCGCTCGGCGAGGCCGAGCCGATCCGCCGCGAGGCGAAGGGCTGGATCCACGCGGCCGGTGGCATCTACGCGAGCGCGGGCGATCTCGCGAAGTGGAACCTCGCGCTCGTCGACGGCAAGGTGCTCGCACCGCCCGCGCTGAAGAAGCTGACCACCGCGCGCGCGCTCGCCGATGGACGCAGCACCGACTACGGCTGCGGGCTCGGCGTGCGACACCAGGGCGGCGAGATCGTGTGGTCGCACTCCGGCGCGGTCTCGGGCTTCCTCGCCTACAACACGGTCGTGCCGCGCACGCGCTCGGCGGTCGTCCTGTTGGTCAACACCGAGGGCGGATCGACCGGCGAGCTCCACCAGGAGATCGTCGGCCTGTTACTCGCGCCGCCGGCGAACGTCCCGAAGGTCGCTGGGCCACCCGCGGCCGACGTCGCACGCGTGCTGTTCGAGCAGCTGCAGGCCGGGCAGCTCGATCGCAGCAAGCTCGGCGAAGAGCTGTCGGTCTACTACGACGACGCGCGGCTGCAGCAGGCGGCGCCGCGGCTGCGCGCGCTCGGCAAGCCGACCCGCGTCGAGGCCGGCAAGCCCCGCGAGCGCGGCGGCATGGAGGTGACCACGATCGAGCTCGCGTTCGAGACGCGCGTGGTGAAGGCGATGCTCTACCGCACGCCCGATGGGATCGTGCAGGAGTTCCTGCTCCTGCACGATTGAACGACCGCTGCTAGTTCTTCGGCGCCGCGCCGCCGTAGTCGGCGCTCTCGGCCGAGCCGGTGTCGCTGCTCGAGCTGCCGGTGTCCGTGCCGGTGCTGCTCTCGCTGCCGCTCTCGCTGCCGGTGTCGGTCGAGCTGTCGCTGCTGCTCTCCGGCGCGACGGTCTCCTCCGACGACGACGTGTCGAGCGGACCGGTGGACTCCAGCGACGTCGGCCCCGCATAGTCCGAGCCGCCGTTCGTCATGGTCTCCGTGACCGGCACATTGCCGGTCTCGGTGCTCGCCTCCGACGTGCTCATCGTCGTGGTCTGCGTGCCACCGACGGACTCGTTGGTGGTGTCGTCGCCACAACCGAACATCGTCAGGCCCAACAGGATGCCCGCGACCGCATGCAACGGTGCGACGGAGTCATTCAACGCGGTGCCGCAGAACGGACAAGCCGACGCCGGTGCCAACACATGCCTACGACAACGATGACAAGGATGCATCATACCCATGCGCGCGAGCATAGCCGATCGTGACAGCGCGCGTGCAAGCGCAGCCGATCGCGGCGCAGCGGTGGATAGCACCGCGTTCGTCTCCGCGGCCGCGCGCTCGGCGTCGACGCGCCCGAGCCTGAAACGCGAGCGCGGGAACCTGCGCGGGCCCGGAGCCAACGACAAGGCGTGGTGTCCGGACGGATGTGCATCGTCGCGATGCTCGTCGCGAGCGTGCCCGGCGTGGCGCGCTCGAGCGATGCGCTGACCTCGGAGGGCCGCCCGCAACACATCTACGGCGGACAGCCGGTCGCGCCGTGTGGCTGGCCCACCACGGTGTTCGTCAACGACTGCACCGGCACGCTCGTGCATCCGCAGCTCGTGATCTACGCGGCGCACTGCGGCACGCAGGTGTCCGAGGTGTTCCTCGGCGACGCCGTGGGCCAGCCGGGGATCTCGATCCCCACCGCGCACTGCGAAGCGCACGCCCAGGCCACCGGCACGGACTGGGCGTTCTGCACGCTCGCGCAGCCGGTCGAGAACGTCGCGATCACGCCGGCGCTGATGGGTTGCGAGACCGAGGTGCTGCAGCCGCAGACGTCCGTGTGGATCGTCGGCTTCGGCGAGCGCGAGGCCGGCCAGTACGGCGACAAGTACCAGGCGCAGACGAAGCTGTTCGAGATCCGCGACAACGAGGCGTTCATCGGCGGCGACGGGGGCGACACCTGCTACGGCGACTCCGGTGGACCGGCCTACGTGCAGCTCGAGGACGGCAGCTGGCGCGCGTTCGGGATCACCTCGTACGCCGAGGTCGAGCAGTGCGGCATGGGCACGTGGTTCTCGATGATGCACACCGGCATGGACTGGTTCGAGTCGAGCTCGGGCCTCGACATCACGCCGTGCCACGACGCCGACGGCACGTGGAACCCCGGGCCGGACTGCGGCAGCTTCGCGATGTCGCCGATGGATGGGCAGGGCAGCTGGGCGCAGGGCTGTGCACCCGGCGTGGTGAACGAGCTGTCGAGCACGTGCGGGCCGGCGTACGGCAGCGCTGCCGACGAGCAGGGCCCCACGGTCGCGATCACGACGCCGGAGGACGGCGACGCGTTCGAGATCGACGCGTCGGGACAGGCCGCGTTGCGCGTGACGCTCTCGGCCGACGATGCCGATGGCTCCGGCGTCGCGCAGGTGCAGCTCGCGCTCGACGGCACCGCGCTCGGGGCCGACGACGCGCCACCTTGGGAGTACGACGTCGTGCTGGTGCCCGGTACGCACACGCTCGCGGCGACGGCGACCGACCTCGCGGGCAACGTCGGCGACGCGACCCCGATCGAGGTCGTCATCGGTGGCGACGGCGAAGGCGACGAGGACGAAGAGGGCGACGGCACGGGGGGCGGATCCGACGAGACCGCGGACACCGGCACGCTCGGCGAGGACGTGCAGCGCGAGGGCTGCGGCTGCCGCACCACGTCGCCGGGAGGCGGCGCGCTCGGTCTCCTCGCTCTGCTCGTGCTCGCGCGCCGACGCGTCAGGACTCGATCGCCCAGCTGACCGCGGCCTCGAGCAACTCGAGCCCTTCGTCGCGCAGCGTGCCGTCGGTCGCGTTGCAGAACGGCAGCACGATGCGCTTGCCTGCCGCGTCCGAGCCGTCCTCGAGCAGGTCGCCGGTCTCGTAGAAGAACAGCGAGGCGTGGCTGCCGTCGTCGGTGCGCGTCGCGACGACCGTGGCGTTGGGGACGTTCGCCCAGTTGATGCGCCCGATGCCGTCGTAGAGCGCGACCGTGCCGCTCAGATCGGCCGCGAGCGGGTGCTCGTCGTCGACGATCTCGATCTGCCGGACGTCCTCGTCGAGCGCGAAGTCGTCGCCGAAGCCCATGTCGTCGAACAGACCGTACTCCCACAGGATCACCGGGAGCTCGACGTCGCGGAAGGTCGCGCCGATGTCGGCGGAGTCGGAGACGGCGGACAGCAGCACCGCGCACTGGCCGTCGGCATCGCCGAGCTCGACCTGGTCGTCGGCGACCGTCGTGATCACGTACCCGAGCGACTCGAGGTGCGCTTGCAGGGGCGCGTCGGTGGTGACGCTCGGATCGCCCTCGTTGCTCACCCACAGCAGCTCGCGGCACTTCTCCGGCTCGCCGCTGCTCGAGCCCTGCTCGGCGCTCGACGACGACTCGGAGCCGCTCGTCGTCGTTCCACTCGAGTCGACCGCCGTGCTGCTCGTGCCCGGCTCGGTCGTGTTGCCGACGGTCGTGGAGGTGGTGAGCGTGCTGCTGCTGCCCGAGCTCGAGCTGGTCTCGGCCGTGCCCAGCGTGGTGCTCTCGTCCGCGCTCGCGCTGCCATCCGCGGCGCCGCTCGCGTCGAACTTGCACGCGCAGAGCACCGCGAGCGCCGCGGCCCCCAGCTTGCGCGCAGCAAACGGCTCGACCCACCTCGCCAAGGCAACGAATGGTAGCAGCTCGAGTCGTCGGCGCACCCGGTCGCCGGCTCGACCCCGATCCGCCCTGCTCAGGGCGCGTCGGCGGCGTCCGCTGCGATCTCGGCGATCGTCGCGTCCTTGCCGCGCTCGACCTTCCCGACGAGCGTCGCACCGCCGAGCTCGAGCTTCGCCTTTCCGGTCGCATCGATCGCCGCGGTGCTGCCGGTGAGCGTCGTATCGAAGATCCGGATCTGTGCGCCACCTGCCGCACGCAACGCGGTCGCGCCGCGCAGCTTGCTGTCCGTGATGACGGTGCGCCCATCGGCGATGTCGATCGCGAACATCGGCTCGCCGACCACCTCGACACCCGTGACGCTGAGCTTGCCGTACATCTGGTGGGCGAACGACATCCGCGGACGCATGGTGCCGCCCTGCACGCTCGCCTCGCCGCGCATCATCACGAGCAAGACCGTGTCGGCGGTCGCATCGCAGTCGACGAGGTGCAGACGACACCCGGCCATCACGGTGATCGCGGTGCCGACGACCTCGATCGTCTTGTTGCGGATGACGAACTTGTCGCCGATGCTGCAGACGAGCGGGCTCTTGCCGTCCCAGTCGGGCTCGACGAAGCCGCCCGGCGTCGCGTCGACCTCGGCTTCTTTCGCCAGGATGCCGCCGGCCACCGCGGTGAACAGCTCGATCTCGCTGGCATCGGAGAGGCCGTCGAACGCGTCCGGATCCTCGACGACGCCGCCGCGCACGGTGTCGGAGAGCGCGTGCAGGGCCTCGCGCTTCTCGAGCGCGACCTTGTCCGGCTTCGGCGGCTCGAGCTGGCGCGGCGGCTCGGGCTGCACGCTGGGGGGCTCCGGTTGCGGCTCGACCGGCAGCCGCTCGACCGGGGTCGGCGTGGCGTCGACGGGCGCGGCATCGCTGCGCGCGACCTCGGTGGGCGGCGTCGGCAATCCCGACCAGCGCCAGACGAGCGCGGCGACGACCGCGAGCGCGAGCACGCCGACGATGGCCGCGGCGATGACGATGCCGACGCCCCGCGGCGCGGCCGCGCGCGAGAGCAACCCGAGCAAGAGCGGCATCGACCCGGTGCGGCGGCTCGGATCGATCGCGAGCCCCGCGAGCACGACGCGCGTGACGGCCTCGGGCACGGCCGCGTTGCGGGGCGGCGGGCGCACGTGCCCGCGCGAGATGTTGTGCAGCAGCTCCTGCAGGCTGTTGCCGGCGAACGGACGGACGCCGAACAGCGCCTCGTACAGCACGACGCAGAACGCGAACAGATCGCTGCGCGCATCGGCGACGCCCCCGAACTGCTCGGGAGCCATGTACGCCGGCGTGCCCGGCATCCCGCCGGTGCCGGTGAGATCGGGGCCGAGCATGCCCACGCCGCCGTCGCCGGGCCGGTGCCCGAAGCCGCGGGCGATGCCGAAGTCCGCCACGCGCACGCGTCCGTCGTGACCGACCAGCACATTGTCGGGCTTGAAGTCGCGGTGCACGATGCCGGCCGCGTGTGCAGCCGCGAGGCCGCGGCCCGCCTGCATGCACACGGCAAGCACCTCGATCCAGCGTTGCCCCCCGCGCTGCAACCATGCGCGCAGCGACACGCCGTCGATGAACTCCATCGCGATGTAGACGTCGCCCGCCCACGTGCCGACGTCGTAGACGGCGACGACGTTGGGATCGGAGAGCTTCGCCATCGCTCGCGCCTCGCGTTCGAGACGAGCGGTGTCGGTGGAGAGCGTGCGCTGCAGCTTGAGCGCGACCGGGCGATCGAGCCGCAGGTGATGCGCGCGATACACCACGCCCATCGCGCCGGCACCGATGACGGCTTCGATGCGGTACTGCTCGCCGACGATCGTGCCGGGGACGAGCATCGGTCGCGTCTCGACGACCTCGATGCCGAGCGAGCCCGGTGCGCTGGCGCCCTCGAGCGTCGCCGGCGGCAGCGACCACGTCGGCGCATCGGCCGGCGCCGGCGCGACGCGACCCGGCACCCAGGTGGTGTCGTCGGGTCCCGATGCCGGCGGATGCACGGACATGCGCCGCGATCTTGCACGAGCCGCGCGCGCGACAGAGGGGTTTCGTACGAACGGCAGCGGCCGCCTGCACCCGGGGCGATCCCGAGCGAGACGGCCGCGCCGTGCTCCATGCGTTCGCGACGCCGGCGCTCAGCTCTTCGGCATCTCGAACAGGCCCAACGTCGCGCCGACGTTGTCCTGGATCACGCTGATCGAGCCCACCGTGGGGATCTCGATCTTCTCGACCATCACCTTGCCGCCGTTCTTGGTGACGCGGGCGTTCGCGGCCTGCAGCGCATCGACGACGACATACGTGAGCCAGTGGGCGGGGACGCCGGGCGGCGTCTGCATGCGCGATGCGACCTGCGCCTCGCCGGCCTTGAACACGTCCATGCCACCACCGCCGCCGAACGGAGTCTCGCTCCAGCCGAGCACCTTCGCGTAGAAGCTCCCCGCGGCCTTGGGGTCGTTCGTGTTGAGCTGCTCCCAGCAGAACTCGCCGACGCCCGGACGCGTGTCGGCAGCGCGCGGCGGACCGTCGCCGCCATTGCTGCGCCACAGGCTGAGCACGGCGCCTTGCGGATCGGCGATCACGGCGTAGCGGCCCATGCCGCCGGCGTCCATCGGTGCGACGTGCACGGCACCACCGGCCTGCTTCGCCGTCGCCGCGGTGGCGTCGACGTCCGCGACCGAGACGGACATGATCCAGTGCGGCGGCACGTTCGGCATGTCGAGCTTCATGCAGCCGCCGACCGGCGTCTCGCCGGCCTTCAGCATGTTGTACTCGGTGCCGTCGGGCATCTTCACCGCGTCGCTCTTCCAGCCGAGCACTTCACCGTAGAAGCGCAGCGATGCGGAGGTGTCGGGGGTCATGAGCTCGCGCCAGACGAACTGGCCGTGTCGGTAGGGAGTGTCGGTCATGGGTCGTTCTCCTCGGGACGCGCCGGCGCGGCGCGGTTGCGAAGCATAGTGCGTGGGCCCGCGAGTGCGGGCGCGGTCATCGAACGCCGATTCGTGGCCGCACGCGCGCGCGCCCGTCACCCCCGCTCCGGATGACGCGCGGCGAGGACCGTGTGCCTACGCCGATTCCTCGGGGCGAACCGAGCGACCGCGCGCGACACCGTGGCGCTCGCGCAGCACTCGCGCCGCGGCCGCCTCGTTCTCCAGCTTCAGGTAGGCCTCGTCGAGGTCGACCTTCGCGCCGGCTCCCGGTGCGAAGCCGCAATCGGGCACGAGCGTGATCCGAGCGGGGTCGAGGTGCTCGAGCGCGCGCTCGACTCTCGCCACGATCGTCTCGACCTCGTCGACGACCCCGGGGGTCACGCCGACGACGCCGAGCGAGACGTCGAGGTCGGGCCGCAGCCGGGCCAGCACGTCCATCGAGCCCGCGCGCGGGTCCGAGAACTCCATCGTCACCTCGTGCACGCGGAGGCGGTCGATCGCCGCGAGGATCGGGGCATAGCTGCCGGCGTGCTCGTGCTCGCCGCGCACGCGCGCGCCGGCGCGGCGACACAGGTGCACGCAGAGCCGCGGCCCGGTGCCGTGGAGGCCCGCGACCAGCTCGTTGGTGGCATCGACCGCGAAGCCGATCGCCGCATCGACGTCGTCGTGCTCGCGACGCACCTCGGGATCGACGAACAGACACAGGTGCGGGTCGTCGATCTGCACGACGTCGACGCCGGCTTCGAAGAGCAGCTCGAGCTCGCGACGAAGGATGGGCACGGTCGCGCGCACGAAGTCCTCGCGCCGCGGATATGCGTGGCGCGAGGCCTCGCGATCCCACAGCCGCTCGCCGAGCAGCGCCGGCGCGGGCAACGTGGCCTTCACCTGCCGGCGGGTGATGCCACGCACGAAGCGCGCCTCGGCGGCGATGAAGCCGGGCTGCTTGGGCGCGAGCTCGCCGGTCACCCACGTGAGCGGACGACCGTCGCTCGCATACGACAGCGTGAAGCCGTGCGCGAGCTCGGCGATGACGCCGATGTACGAGCGACGGCGCCACTCGCCGTCGGTCACGACGTCGAGCCCGGCCTGCTCCTGCATCGCGACGACGGCAGCGATCGCCGCGTCGAGCCGCGTGCGCCGCAGCTCGGGATCGACGTCGTCGCCGAACACGAGGTCGCGCACCCACGCCGGCCGTGGCAGCGAGCCGACCACCGAGGCGGGGAACAGCATCAGCCCCAGCGCTCTCCTGCGGCATGGGCCGCGCGCGCGAGCTCGAAATCCTCTTGCGTGTCGATCTCGTGGTAGCCGCCGTCGATGTCGACGTGTGCGATCGCGGTGCCCTGCTCGATCATCCGCTGCAGCAGCGGGATGAAGTACGAGTTGTCGGACAGCCCCGCGGCCGCGTGCGCGCTGCGGAGCATGGCGGCGCCCTCGGCGGTGAACTTCGCGACGCCGATGAACTCGCCGTGGGCGGCATCCGGATCGATGTCGCGGTGGACGCGGGTGACGAGGCCGCCCGCGCACTGCACCTTCTCGCCGTCGGTGGGCGGGTGCTGCGAGCGATGCTGGTAGCGCGTACGCCAGGCGGTGTCGACCACCAGCGTGATCGGATGCTCGCTCGCGAGCAGCTTCGTGATCGCATCCTCGCGATAGACGATGTCGGCGTAGCTGGACACGAAGCCCTGTCCCATCCAGGCCTCGGCGCACATCAGCGAGCCCAGGATGTTGGTCTCGGCCCAGCGCGGGTTCTCCACGAACTCGAGCTCGGGATAGTCCGCTTGCACCGCCTCGATGCGATAGCCGCCGATGAACCCGATGGGGTCGACGCCGCCGCCACGGAGCGCGGAGAGGATCCAGTCGAGGATGCGCCGCCCACCGATCTCCGCGAAGCACTTCGGCGCGTCCGCCGTCGTCGGCATCAAGCGTCGGCCACGTCCTGCACCGATGATGATGCCGCGCACGTCGGGAGCGATGCTCGCGTGCCGCGGCGCGTCGCGTCAACCCCGACGATTCCACAGCAGCGCCACGCAGAGCGCCGCACCCGCGGCGCACGCGGCCCAGAAGGCGATCGCGGTGCCCCATCCGTACGTGTCGGCGAGCGTGCCGGTGACGCGATCTCCCGCGTACGCGCCCATGTAACCCGCGAAGTTGACCAGCCCGACCGCCGCAGCCTGCGTGCCGGGGTGCGCGAGGTCGACCGGTGCGGTGCCGACCAGCAGCACCTGCGCGCCGAAGAGCACGAAGCCGATCGCGAAGAGGCAGGCGATCGTGGGCAGCACTCCGATGGTGATCGCGTCGCGATAGCCGAGCGTGAGCAGTGCGAGCACCACGAGCGCACCGACGATCACCGGCGCGCGTCGCCCACCGAAGAAATGATCGCTCGCCCAGCCCGACGCGAGCGCGCCGGCGATGCCCCCCGCGGGGAGCACCGCGTACTCGAGCGCGGCCTCGCCGACGCTGCCGCTCGCGCCGGACTCCGACACGTGCGTGATGCCCCAGTCGAGGAAGCCGTAGCGGTTCGCGTTGACCAGCCCCAGCGCGATCGCGAGCAACCAGAGCGCCGGGTTCGTCAGCGTGAGCGCGATGCTGCGCCCGAGCGGCAACGCGCCGGGTGGTGGGGCGGATCGAGCGTGGACCCCATCGGCGTCGGGGCGCTCGCGCAAGGTCGCGAGCATGTGCACCGCCGCGGCCGCCAGCAACGCGGCAGGCAGGTACAGCGCGCCGCGCCAGCCGAAGTGCTCCACCGCGGTGCCGGCGATGACGTAGGTGAGCGCCGCGGCGGCCTGGTAGCCGGTGCCGATGATCCCGATCGCGCGGCCGCGGGCCTGCGGCTCCAGCCAGTTCGCGGCGACGCGCATCGTGGGCGTCCAGCCGAGTGCCTGCATGAAGCCGTTGCAGGCCCACACGAACACGAGCAGCTCGAGTGCCGCCGCGAAGCCGAACATGACGTTGAGCGCGGCGGAGCCCAGCATGCCGACCGCGAGCATGCGACGCGCCGACACGCGCTCGGCGAGCTGACCGTTGACGAGCTGACCGAGCCCGTACACGAGCTTGGAGCCGCCGAGCACGAGCCCCATGTCGGCGTTGTCGAGCGCGAGCTCCGCCTTGATGCCCGGCACCGCCGCCGAGAGATTCGTGCGGCAGAAGTAGAACGCACCGTACGTGATCGCCAGCACGCGGATGGTCTGCATCGGCAGCGCGGGCGACGACACGCGGCGAGCGTACCGCATGCTACCTTCCCGGGCATGACACACTTTTATCGCCTGACCCTGACGCTCTCGCTGTTGGCCGCATGCGGTGACGACGACTCGACCACGTCGCCCACGAGCGACGCGTCGATGAGCACGACCGTCGGCACGAGCAGTGCGAGCGACAGCAGCAGCACCGACGACACGCTCGCGAGCGACGTGACGATCTCCGAGAGCAGCTCGGAGGCCGGCAGCTCGAGCGCGGGCAGCTCGAGCGTGGGCAGCGAGGAGACGGGCCCCTCGGACACCAGCTCCTCGGGCGGCAGCGAGACGAGCG
>CAZFKC010000012.1:3825-141921 GCA_964519175.1 uncultured Nannocystaceae bacterium | reverse complement strand
ACGGAGCAGGGTGTCCGGAAGAACGCTTCGCGTTCTTCCGCACCCTGCTAGCGCTCGTCCTGGCTCACCCGTCCGAGTCCTCCTCGCGCTCGGCCTCGTCGTCGTCGCCACTGCCCGGCGCAGGCGGTGGTGCGGGGATCGGAGGCATCGGCGCGGGCCTACCGAGCGGGGGCATGCCGTCCAGGAGCGACGGGATCGGCGATACGATCACGTCGTAGGTCGGCTCGCCGAAGTCGTCGATGAGCCAGCCGTCGAGCACGCAGGCGGCGTAGCGCAGCTTCCGTTTGTTGGGGAGGTCCGTCACCGTCGCGAGCACGATGTCGAAGAGGTTGTTGAAGGAGCCGAGCCCGATCTTGTTGAAGCTCTCCTCTACCTCGGCGGTTCGCCCACCGACGTCGGAGAGGCGACGCAGCTCGGCGGTCAAGAAGCTCTCGTGCGGCGACTTTCCGGTCTTCGAGGCGAACGGGAGCTTCCGCGCCGTGAACACCTTCATGCGCTGCGACTCCGCCTCGTTCACGAGCTTGCCCTGGTGCAGCAGCGTCATGAACGCACAGCCCGCGACCGCGGACGTCCCGGCGCGCATCACCATCCCGTCGCGCGTCTTCACCTCGGGGCACGGCGGCGCCGTCCAGTGGTGCACGTCGATGTAGTGCCGTCCGACCCACATCCCGCCGCCGCGGCGCGGATCGAACAGCCCGGACCGCCACAAGAGCGAGTTGATGTAGAGGAACCCGATGAGATCGATGCACTCGTCGGCGGCGTAGTCGTGCGAGACCTCGATCGTCAGCCACAGCTTCTCGAAGAACGTGAACGGACGCCGGGTGCCGTTGGTCAGCGCCGGCAACGGCTTCGAGAACACGTGGGCGTTCTCGCACTCCCACTGCAGGTTGTTCATGGCGAAGACGTCCGTGTCCCAGTCGTCGAGCTCGCCCTGGAACCTGATCGCGAACCCGCCCTTCGGCCGCTTGCGGAACTCGAAGATCTTGTCGAGCTTCGGCGGGCCGATCGGCTTGCCGTCGCTCTGCACGAGCGGAATCCGGCTGCCGTCGCGCAGCACCTCCGTGCCGCCGCGCAGCTCCACCTTCGGCCCCTTCTCGCGCAGCACCTCGCGCTTCGCCGTCGTGTCGACGACCTGGCTGGCGAGCCAGCGGATCCGCAGCTTGTCGACGATCTCCGCCTGGGTGCTCGTGGGGTTCGCGTCGGCCACCGCCTGCACCTCGGCGCGCAGCTGGAACGCGGCGTACATGATCGCCAGCTTCGTGGCGCTCGCGGCCTCCCAGGTCTCGAGGCAGCGCTCGGCCTCGGTGATCGTCTCGCCCTTCTTCGTGACCGAAGCGTCGCCGAGCCGGAGGTTGCCGCAGAGCTCCGGCTTCGCCCCGTTCAGATCCACGATCGCGAGCCGCAGGCCATCCCACTTCGGGTAGACCTTCAGCATCTCCTTCATCATGCGGTCGAACGAGCGCTGTCGACCGATGTCGAAGGTCGCGCCCGTCGGGGTCCAAAAGCCCGGATCGGTGTCGCCGAGATCGTGCTGCAGGAGCGCGAAGTGGGTGAAGACCTTCGGCGGCGAGAGCCTCGCGCCCGAGGCGACCGGTCGTGGTGGTGGCTTCGGCGGTTCACCCATCGTTCAGCACCCGTGACGACGCGCGAGCTCGGCCCGCGTCGCATCGTCGAGCTCGCCGGTCTGCGGCAGGCCACGCCACACCTGGAACAGCTCGAGCGCGCGACGCTCGGCGACCGACTCGTCCTCGTCGATCGACGGGTCGTGGCACCAGCCCAGGTTCCACACCCGGCCCGCCGTGCCCGACGCACCGTCGTCGTCGGTGTGCTCGAGCGGATCGAGGTGCGCGACCTCGACGTCCCACGTGTACTCACCGGCGGTGAGCTTGCAGGTCTTCACCTCGATCGGCAGCTCGACCTCCAGCGCGCCGCCTTCGTCGGTGGTGCCGGAGATCGTGTCGCGGTCGTGCTCGAGCGTGAAGTCCGTGACGGCCATCGGCGTGCCGTCGATGTGCTCGAGCACCAGCCGCAACGGCTGCACGTTCTTCGCACGCCGACGGAACGTGGTGCGCCGATCGAGCGCGACGAGGACGCCGTCCGCGGCCTCCGGCAGCTCGAGCTCGTCGCCGGGAAACAGGATCTGCGGGTGCGGCCGCTTGCCCATCAGCTCGGCGTTGGGCGGATGATCGCGCAGCGCCTCCCAGCCCGGCAGGCCGTGCTGGTGGGCGATGCTGAAGAGCGACTCGCCCTGCTCGACCGTGTGCTTCGCCATCCGCCTTCGTTTCGCCGTCAGCCGACCTCGGCGAAGCTCGCCGCGTCGTCGTCGAACACCACCTTCGTTGCGCCGGACGGCAGCTTCTTCCAGCGCGCGACCCCGTCGTCGTCGGTGCTCGCACGCTCGCGCGCGCCATCGGGACGGATCAACACCAGACGAGCGCCTCTGACCGGCTTGTCCGCGTCGTCGACGATCCGCACCTCGACCCAGTGCGTGGCCTCGTCGATCGGCGTCTCGGCGAGCGCGCGGAGATCGACGATGCCGAGCGCCTCGTAGAGCGCATCGGCGGCTGCGCCCGCGCGCGCCGGTCGAGACCAGCGCTCGTCCAGCTCCGCATCGCGAGCCTCCGCATCGCGCGCCCAGGCGAGCACGTCGGGCTCGGCCGGAGGCTCCCATCCGAGCGCGGGCTCGCCGTGGGCCAGCCACCACGCGTCGCGTAGATCGGGAAACGCCGGGCTCACCCGGGTCAGGACGCGACGCGACGCCGCTTGATCACTCGGGGGCGAATTTCGCTGCGCAGGGCGCCGCGGCGTCAGCGCTGCGCGAGGCCGACGATGCGCCGCCACCAGCGGCCGAGCGCCTCCCGCAGATCGTCGAGGTAGCAGTAGGCGACCGGGACCACCACGAGCGTCAGCACGGTCGCGGTCGACATCCCGCCGAGCAGCGCCTTGCCGAAGGCCTGGTAGGCGATGCCCTCGCCGGTCGGCTCGGTGAGCGCGAGCGGGAGCAGGCCACCGATCGTGGTGAGCGACGTCATCAGGATCGGTCGGTAGCGCAGCCGGCCCGCCTGGACGATCGCCTCGGTGCGCGACAGCCCCTGCGCACGCGCGGCGTTGACGAAGTCGATGAGCACGATCGCGTTGTTCACGACGACGCCGAGCAAGAGCACGATGCCGATGCCCGCGAGCGGATCGATGCTCTCGCCGGTCGCGTAGAGCACCCACCACACCCCGACGAACGACAGCGGGATCGAGGGCAGCACCGCGAGCGGCAGCACGAACGACTCGAACAGGAAGCCCATCACCAGCAGGATGAAGATCGTGCCGAGCAACATCGCGCCGCCGAGATCCTTGGCGAGATCGTCGATGGCCTTGCGGTCGGAATCGGCATCGAACGAGAGCCCCTCGGGCAGCCGATAGCCCTTCATGAACTCCTGGATCCGCGCGATGGTGCCCGCACGATCGTCGTTGGAGAGCTCGAGCCGGATCGCCGTGCCGACGCGCTTGTTCACGCGCTGCAGCGACGCCTCGCCCCGCCCCACCCGCTTGTCGGCCAGCACCTCGATCGGCACCGAGCCGCCCTGCCGCGCCGGCACCGTCCAGCCCAGGATCTCGTCGACGTCGGTGCGGTCCTGGGCGCGGTAGCGGATGCGGACCTCCAGCTCCTTCTCCGGGGTGTGGAAGCGGGGCAGCGGCGCCCCACGGATCGCGTACGCGACCGTGTTCGCGAGCGCGTCGGCCGACACGCCGAAGCGCTCGGACATCGCGCGATCGATCGACAGCGCGAGCTCGTCGCGGCGCCGTGTGTCCTCGCCGCTGCGCACCCCGATGACACCCTCGATCTCGAGCAGGCGCTCCTGCAGCTGGTCGCGGGTCTCGGCCAGCAGGTCGTGGTCGTCGCCGAAGATCGACACGCGGAACGCGTCGTCGCGCGCACCGTCGCTCTCGGCGAACTGCGAGCTCTTCTTCCACCCGGGCTTGTTGGGCAGGTGCTCGGCCAGCTCCTTCGCGAACTGCTCGAACGGCGGCTCGCCATCGGTCGGCTTCTCGAAGAACACCTGCACCGTGCCGGTGTTCTCGTCGTGCCCGATGTACTGGCCCGAGACCCGCCACTTCGGGCCCTCGCGCTCGAGCAGCCCCTCGATCTCGAGGAAGAACGCGGCCGCCTCGGCCAGCGTCGTCTCGGCCGGCATCGAGTAGTTGATGGTGATCCGCCGCGAGCCGAACTGCTGGCCCGACGCGAACGGGACCTTGGAGAACGGCACGACCGTGGAGGCCATCGCCACGATCGTCAGCATCACGACGTCCATGCGGCGGCGCAGGATGACCCGCAGCAGCCGGCCGTACGCCTCGTTGCTCCACCCGACGGTGAGGTCGTAGGCGCGGCCGAGCACGCGCTTCCACGCCGCGTCGACGCGACGCAGCCACGACCCGCCGGTGCTCCTGCGCCCGCGGGGGGCCTCGTCGGCGAGCAGCAGCGCCGATGCGAGCGGCACGAGCACGAGCGCGACGAACAGGCTCGCGAGCAGCGACACGCACACCGGCGTGACCATGCGGACCATGAAGAACTGCGTGGGCCCCTCGGACAAGAGCGACGCGGGCAAGAACACGATGACGGTGGTCAGGGTCGCGAGCGTCATCGCGAGCGCGACCTCGCCGGCGCCCTGCAACGCCGCGGCGTAGGGTCCGAGCCCGCGCCGGCGGAAGCGCGCGATGTTCTCGGCGACGACGACCGAGTTGTCGACCACCATGCCGACGCAGATCATCAGCCCGACCAGCGAGACGAGGTTGATGCTCTGCCCGGTGAAGTACATCACCGGCAGCGCGAGGAACAGCGACAGCGGGATCGACAGCGCGATGACGACGGTGATGCGGACGCGCCGCAGGAAGAAGATGAGCACGCCGAGCGCGAGCCAGCCGCCCTGGATCCCCGAGCCGACCACCTGGTCGAGGCTGTAGCGGATCATGTCGCCCTGGATGAACACCTGCTCGACCTGGATGCCGGCGAGATCCGGATGACGCGTGGCCTCGGCGACCGCCGCCTTGATGCGCTCGCAGACCTCGACCGTGTTCGCCTGCGACTCCTTCACCACGAACATCACGGTGGAGGGCCGGCCGTTGTAGCGGTCGTAGCGGGTGCGCTCGGGCGGACCGAGCGTGACCTCGGCGACGTCGCGCAGCCGCAGCCCGTCGGCGCGGATCATGGTGTCGCCGATGTCGTCGGTGTTCGTGAACGCGGCGTCGCTGCGCAGGAGCAGCGTCTTGCCGGAGTCCTCGACGCTGCCCGACGCGAGCGTGAAGTTCGCGCGCCCGAGCGCGGAGACGAGCCCGACCATGTTCACGCCGGCCGACTCGGCGCGCGCACGGTCGACGTCGATGCGCACCTCGGGATCGACACGCCCCCACATGTTGACGATGCCGACGCCGTCGATGCGCTCGATCGGCCGCACCAGGTGCTGGTCGATGACCAGCATCGGATCGGCGAGCTCGTCGTCCCACATGACCCCGTAGAACGCGACCGGCAGGCTGTCGCCGGACTCCTTGCGGATGCGGACGTCCTTCACGTCGGGCGGCAGATCGGGGCGCACGCGGTTGATGCGATCCCGCACCTGGCGGTACGCGACGTCCATGTCGACCTCGCCCTCGAAGACCATGGTGATCTGCGCGGTGCCGGCCGTGGAGTTCGAGATGATCTGGTCGATGCCGGGCGTCGTCGAGATGCTGGCCTCGAGCGGCTTCGTGATCTTCTCCTCGATGTCTCGCGCAGTGGCGTCGGGGTAGCTGACCGACACCGACAAAAACGGCGCCGAGAAGCCCGAGGGGATCAGCTCGAGCGGCATGCGGGCGAGCGCGATGGCGCCGAGCACCATCATCGACGCGAGCACCATCATCATCGCGACTGGCCGCCGCAACGACAGCCGCACGATGCCGTTGTCCGACAGCCCCGGGAGCATCAGTCGCTCAGATCCTCGTCGCCCTCGGGGGCGAGCTGGGCGGCCGTGACGTGGCCGAGCTCCTCGTGCAGACGCTCGGCCGGCGTGCGTCCGGCCAGCCGCGCGGCGAGGCCGTCGACGCCGGCGTAGAGCGTGGGGATCACGACGAGCGTCAGCAACGTCGAGAGCGAGAGCCCGGCGATCACCGTGATCGCGAGCGGCATGCGGATCTCCGCGCCGTCACCGAGCCCCAGCGCCATCGGCACCAGCCCGAGCACCGTGGTCAGCGTGGTCATCAGGATCGGCCGCAGGCGCACCTGGCCGGCCAGCGCGAGCGCCTCCTCGGTGGGATATCCCCGCGACTTGAGCTGACCGACGTAGTCGACCAGCACGATCGCGTTGTTCACGACGATGCCGGCCAGCAGGATCGCGCCGAGGAACACGACGATCGACAGCGGCATGTCGAGCAACAGCAGCACACCGACGACACCGACCAGCGCGAGCGGGATCGAGAACAGGATGATGAAGGGGTAGATCAGGCTCTCGAACTGCGCCGCCATGATCACGTAGACCAGGAAGATCGACAGCCCGAGCGCGAGCCACAGCGAGCCCGCCGACGTCTCCCATTCGCGGCTCTGCCCGGTGATCGCCGTCGCGACGCCCGCCGGCAGCGTGAGCGAGCCGATGGCCTCGTCGATGCGCGTCGTGACCGAGCCGAGCCCGCTGCCCTCGACGTTCGCGGTGACGAGCCCGACGCGCTGCTGGCCGACGCGACGGATCTCGTTGGGCCCCCGGCCGACCTCGACGTCGGCGACGGCCGACAGCGGCACCGGATGCGCCGCCCCGGGGTTCACGACGAGCTGGCGCAGCTCCTCGACCGGGGCTTCGCGGATGTTCGCGAGCCGCACGCGGATCGGCACCTTGCGGTCGCGACGGCGCAACGAGGTCGCGTCCTGGCCCTGCACCTTGTCGCGCACGAGCTCGGCCACCGTGCGGATGTCGAGCCCGCTGCGCGCGAGCCGGTCGCGGTCGTAGACGATCTGCACCTCGGGGCTGCCGGGATGGATCGAGGACTCGACGTCCTTGAGGCCCTCGAGCGTGCGCAGGCGCGCCGCGACCTGCTCGGTGGCCGCGCGCAGCTCGTCGAGATCGAGCCCGCGCACCTCGACCTCGATCGGGGACTTGAACGAGAACAACGCCGGCCGCGTGATGTTCACGCGCAGATCCGGCACGTGGCCCAGCGCCTCGCGCACGGCGGCCGCGGCCTCGAGCTCGATGCGCGCGGCCTGGGCGGTGGCCCCACCCTCGCGCATCGCCTCGAACATCGTGGGCGGCGTCCCGGTGTCGAGGTCGACGCGCAGCTTCGCGGTGTGCTCGCCGCGCTCGGCGTCGTCGGAGTCGTCGCGCTCGCTGCCGATCGTCGCGGTGACCGAGCGCAGGTGCGGCACCTCGTCGAGGATGCGTCGCTCGACCGGCGCGACGATGACGTCGGTCTGGCGCAGCGGCGTGCCGACCGGCAGCGCGAGCTCGACCGCGAACTCGCCCTGGTGGATCTGCGGCACGAGCTCGGTGTCGAGGCGACCGAGCCCGATGACCATGAACGCGAGCGAGCCGGCGAAGCCGAGGTAGACCAGCACGCGATTGCGCAGGCACCAGCGGATCATCGGCGGGTACCCGTTCTCCACCGCATCGACGCCCTTGCCGAACGCCCACAGCACGGGCCGCGCCACGAGCATCAGCACCTTGGCGCCGATCCACCACGCGCCGGCCGCCACGGTGCCCAGCACGACGAGCACGAGCAGCAGCAGCTTGCCGAGCAGCTCGAGCACGAGGTGCAGAAGGAAGCGCACGAGCGCCCAGGGCAGACCGATCGCCTTCCACGGGGTCGCGCGCACCGTCGCCAGCGCCGTCCGGAGCTCGCGCACGCTGTTCCAGACCACCAGCACGCGGCGGAATCCGTCGCGCAGGCCGCCCTCGGCGCTGATGCCGTTCGCGAGTTCGGTGATGCGCTGGCGCGACGCCAGCATCGGAATGAGGAACAGCGCGACCGCGAGCGACGCGAGCAGGCTGAACACGACGGCCATGCCGAGGTCGCCGAACATCTGCCCGGCGATGCCCTCCACGAACACCATCGGGAAGAACACCGCGACGGTGGTCAGCGTCGAGGCCACCACGGCGCCGCCGACCTCGGCGGTGCCGCGCACCGTCGCGCGCACGAGGTCGTCGCCTTCCTGCCGGCAGCGATCGATCGACTCCAGCACCACGATCGAGTTGTCGACCAGCATGCCGACGCCGAGCGCGAGCCCGCCGAGCGACATGATGTTGAGCGAGATCCCGAACAGGTTGAGCGGCGCGAACGTGACGAGCACCGAGACCGGGATCGAGATCCCCACGATGATCGTGCTCCGGACGTCGCGCAGGAACAGGAACAGGATGAGCACGGCCAGCCCGCCGCCCACGACCGCGGTGTCGCGCACCTCGTCGATCGACGACTCGATGAAGCGCGAGCGATCGGCGGCGACCGCCACGGTCGCGCCGTAGTCGGCCTCGAGTCGCGGCCGCACCTTCTCGTCGATGCGCGCGCGCACCTGCTCGGCCATCTCGACGATGTTGGCGTCGGCCTCCTTGTAGACCTCGATCTCGACCGCCTCGTGCCCGTCCACGCGGGTGATGACGTCGCGGTCGCGGAAGCCCGCGCGGATCTCCGCGAGGTCGCCGAGTCGCACGTCCCGGCCGTCGCGGCGCACGACGACGATCCCGGCGATGTCGTCGATGTCCTTGAACTCGTTGACGGTGCGTACGAGGTAGCGCGTCCGACCGTCGCGCATCGTGCCGCCGGCGAGGTTGACGTTCTCGGCGGCGAGCCGGTCGGTGATCGCCTTCACCCCGATGCCGGTGCGGCGCAGCTGGCCCTCGTCGAGCTCGACCTGGATCTCCTCCTCGAGCCCGCCCTTGATCTTCACCGCGGCGACGCCCTCGACCGGCTCCAGCAGCCGCCGGACCTCGCGGTCGGCCACGCGGCGCAGGAGCTTGAGCCCGCCGTCACCCTCGAAGCGCTCGCCCTCGCCGGACAGCGACAGCGTCAGCACCGGATCGAGCGTGGGGTCGTAGCGCAAGATGAGCGGCTGCTCGACGCCGTCGGGCAGGTTCGGCCGCACGGTGTCGAGCTTCTCGAGCACGTCCTGCGACGCCTCGTCCATGTCGGTGTCCCACGCGAACTCGAGCACGACGTCGCTCGCACCCGCGCGCGAGATGCTCTCGATGCGCGTGAGCCCGGTGACGACGCCGAGCAGCTCCTCGAGCGGGCGCGAGACGTTGTCCTCGACCTCGGCCGGCGCGGCCCCGGGATACTCGGTGCGCACCGTCAGCTTCGGATAGCTGATGTCGGGCATGAGGTTCAGCGGCAGGAGGCGGATGCTGAACGCGCCGAACACGATGACGGCGAGGAACACCATCAGCACCGCGACGGGTCGCGTGGTGGTGACGCGGTAGAAGTCCATCTTGCGCGCGAGCGCAGCGAGGTCCGCACCGGAGGGCGCGGTGTTGCCGAGCGCCGCGGCCACGTCGCGGGCCGGCGCTTCGCCGCGGGGCGGCTCGCTCACGCGCCCTCGCGCGGGGTCTCGCCGTCCTTCGGGCTCGCGCTCACCGTCGCCGACGCGGTGGTCGCCTCGACGACCTGGCCGCTGCCGTCGACGCGCTGCACGAGCGCACCGTCCTTGAGCCCTGCGTGGCCCGACTCGACGATCTCGTCGCCGACGCGCAGGCCCTTCACGATCTCGGCGTGGACGTCGTCGACGAGCCCGAGCTCCACGCGCGTGCGATGCACGCGATCACCGTCGAGCACGAACACGTACACCTCGTCGTCGTCGCGCACGAGCGCCGGCTTCGGCACCAAGGTCGCGCGCTCGTGCGTCTCGGTGGTCATCGTGACCTCGGCGTACATGCCGGGCAGGAAGCCCTTCGCACCGCCGGCCAGCTCGCGCGGCAGCGCGACGGTGATCTTCACGGTGCCCGTGGTCGCGTCGACGACCGGGGCGATGCGCGACACGGTGCCGATGCCCTTGCGCCCCGCGGCCGCCTTGCCGCCGACGTGGGCGAGCTGCCCGACGCTGACGCGGTCGAGCTCCTTCTCGGGCACGTAGACGCGCGCGACCAGGCTGCCGAAGTCGACGATCGTGGCGATCTGTGCGCCCGAGGCCACGAAGCCGCCCTCGCTCACGAAACGCTGCGTGACGGTGCCGGCGAGCGGCGCGATGATCTTGGTGTTGCGGACGTCGCGCTTGCGATCGGTGACGTCGATCTGCGCGGTCTTGTAGGCCAGCTTCGCCGCGTCGAGCTCCTGCTTGCTCGCGACCTTGCGGGCGAACAGCGCCTCGACCTGCTCGAGGTCGACCCTCGCCTTCTCGAGCGCCGCACCGGCGCGGTCGAGCCCGGAGGACTGCATGTCGGAGCGGATCTTGCCGAGCGCCTTGCCGCGCTCGACCACGTCGCCCTCTTCGAACGCGATGTCGACCAGCCGCCCGGTCGACTCGGCGTTGACGGTGACCATGCGCTCGGCCTCGATCGTGGAGGCCGCGGTGAGCTCGGCCGCGATCGCGCCGGTCTTCACGGTCGTCGTGACGACCGGTGCGGCGCGCTCGACCTGCTCGCCTTCGTCCGCCTTCGCGTCCTTCGCGAACGCGCCGCCCGGGCCACCGCACGCGCCACCGCACACCACGACGAATGGCGCGCACAGGGCGAGGAAGACGAGCGGGCTCGGTCGAACGCGGGGGCTCATCGCGGGGACGTCGATCATGGCGTGGGCGGGGCGCTCGGGGCAAACCCGATCGCCCCCGTTTCGTCCGGGGGCGCGCGTTCGACCCCGCCGCTACGACGAGTGGTGCCACGGGATCGAGCGCGACCGCCGTGAAGTTTCGTGAAGGGTCGAGAACCCGGGCTGGACGGCTCCAGCGCGGGGACCGCCCGGCCGGCGGCTGAACGCCTGGACCCGGCTCGGGCTTCGCGGCGCACTCACTCGCAGCCGAGCCGGCGGCGTGCGTCGGCGATGGCGGCGGCGTAGCGGGTCTTCGGGAACCGCTGGAGATGCTCGCGCCACGTCTCGCAGGCGAGCGGGCGATCCTCGAGGTGACGCTCGCGGATCGTGCCGAGCTCGTAGTGCAGGATCTCGCGGGTGCGGGCCGGCCACGGCTCGGCGAGCGCGCGCTCGAGCTTGCGCGCCGCTTCGACATATCGGCCCGCGCGACGAAGCGCACGGAGCTCGCGCAGCAACGCGGCCACGGGATCCTCGGCGGGCTGCGACGTGGGCTCGGCGAGCGGCGGCTCGGGCACGGCGATCGCTGCGTCCGTGCTCCGGGCCCCACGCGCGGCGTCGGTCGGGCGCGCGACCGCGCGGGGTCGCTGCAGCGTGGGTGCGACCGTGGCCGGCGGCGCGGCGGGGGCCGGCGGCACAGCCGGAGGCAACCGAGTGGCGGGCGGCGCCTGCGTCTCGCACGTCGCCTCGATCGCGTCGCCTTCGCAGCTCGTGCCCTGCGCGTCGAGCTCGCTCTGCGTCGCCGGTGCGGGTGTGCCCACGAGCATGCGTCCGCGCTGCTGCAGCGCGAGCACGAGCAGCACGAGCGCAGCACCGGCCGCGAAGTAGACCGCGGGCACGTAGGGTCGCCACCAGTGCGCACGCGCATGACGATCCTGCGCGATGCGCCTTGCGACGCGTCGCGCCGCGCGGGGCTCCATGCGCTCCTGCGCGAGCACGGCCTCCGCCGCGCGCAGCTCGACGAGCCACCGCTCGAGGTCAGCCACCGGCGTCCTCCCGCGCGTCGTCGCCCGCGTCGGCGAGCTCGGGCGCGCTGCGGATGCGCTCGTGCGCGCGCTTGACCAGCTTGCTGATCTGCCCCTTCGAGAGCCCGAGCACCTCGGCGATCTCCTGCTGCCGCAACCCGTCGAGGTGCAGCATGCACAGCACCACGCGCTCGCGCGGGGGCAAGAGCTCGAGCCGCGCGAGCACGTGGCGTACGGCCTCGTGCGCCGCGGAGGACGTCTCGGGATCGGGCTCGCGGGCCGTGCTCGCACCGAGCAACCAGCGCACGGCCGGGTTCTCACGGACGGCCTCGCGCCGCAGCCGACCGAGGCAGGCATTGGTGGCGACGCGGTACAGCCAACCACCGACGTCGTCGAGATCCTCGAGCTCGTCGGCGTGGCGGACGAGCGCGACGAACACGTCGTGCACCACGTCCTCGGCCCACGCGTGATCGCAGCGACCGTAGCGCAGCGCGAGACGATGCACGGCGTCGCGGTGCTCGGCGTAGATCTCGGCGACGCGCGCGAGCAGCTCTTGCCGGGCGCTCACCGGGTCCGCCGTCCGCGCCCGCACGCTCATCGATCCGGCTCCGCGCCCCAGGCGAGGCCCAGCGAGATGCCGCCGCGCACCGCACCGCGCGACCAGAGTCGAGTGTTCGCGACGATGTGCTCGCGCGCCTGCGTCGCGATGCCGACGCTCGTCACCACGAGCACGCGGACGCCACGACCGACGCGGATCGCGAGCTCGATCGGCGCCTCGAAGCTCCCGTCGACCCGCGACCTGCGGAAGCCGTCGAAGCGCCACGCGTGCAGGAGCACACCCGCGAGCAGCATCGGCTCGAGCTCCACGCGGCGACCGAGCGCGAAGCTCCAGCCGAAGCCGAGCGCAGGCGTCACCTCGACGATCGTGAGCCCGCGTTGCGGACGCGACGGCCACACGCCGAGCTCGAGGTGGAACGCGGGGCCGATCACACGCCCCCCACGGATGCCCAGCGAGACCGCGGCATCGATCGCGCGCTTGCGGCCGATGACGCCGGCGCGCGCATGGATGCGGCCGCCGAGCTTCGGCTGGGGCCCGCGGATCCGCGGCGCGTCGGCCGTGCGCTCGCCGGGCGGCGTCTCGTGATCCACCGCGGTGGCGGGCGCAGTGGCGGGCGCAGCGGCGGGCGCGGTCGTCACGGGCTCGGTCGGCGCGTTCGCGGCCGGCTCGACCCACACCTCCTCGAGCGCGAGCATCGCGTGGTGGAGCATCTCGAGCCGGCCGACGGCATCGCCCGACGCGTCGAGCTCGACCTCGCGCACGCGTCCGCCGGCGCTCGCGACGATCCACACCGCGCCGTCGCGTCGGACGAGCCGCAGCTCGACCGAGGCATCGCGCGCGTCACCGATCGCCCAGCCCTCCTCGACGAGGCGCGCCGCGAGCCACTCCTCGAGCTGCGCGTCGGCCGGGGCGGTCGAGGCCGTGGCCTCGGGAGCGCTGGCCAGCTCGGCGGCGGCGGCCGGATCGATCTCGACGTGCACGGTCGGCTCGGACGCGAGCGCCCACACGAGGCCCAAGGTCCTCACCTGTGGCCCTGCTTCCGCCTGCGCCGAGCTGCCATGCACCCACCCACCACGCGCGGCCACTGCGGAAGTTGCCACCCTCCGCGCCCCTCGATCCTACGATACCGTCTACGGCAGAGGGTGTCGCAGCTTGCACCCCTCGCCCTGGGAAACCCATCGCGACGACGTGCGTGGTTGCTGCCATGAGAACCGGTGGATGTCCGTGGGTGCTGGCACTGACGCTCGGATGCGGCGCGACGGTCGACGTCATCGACCACACGGGTGGCGGTGACGGGAGTGGGACCCAGGCCGACGCTCCCGACCCGGAGGAGCTGATGGACCGCAACTTCCCCGAGCCCGCGCTCACGGTCTGCGGCCTGCTGCCGCCCGGCGTGGCGCCGATTGCAGACCTCGCGACGGCGCGCGTCGTGACCGGGCCGCGCAATCCGACCGCGACCGAAGCGCCGGTGGCCAGCAGCGTGCCACGCCTGCGGCTCGCGTCGTTCGGGCTCGAGGCCGACGCGTCGATCGGCGACGTGGAGTGCGACGGTGAAGGATGGATGCTCGGGCTCGATCTGGTCGAGCTCGCGCCGGGTGTGTACCCGCTGGCGGAGCTCGTCGAGAGCTACCCCGAGGGCTACGAGCGCTACGAGTCGCCGGACGGCGAGGACGGCTGCGGGTACGGCAGTGGGTGGGGGACCATGTCGACGCCGGCGACCTACGGCGAGCTCGAGATCTTCGCGGTCACGGACAGCTGCGTGATGGGCGAGCTGCGCGGCACCATGTCCGGGCCACAGACCGCCTTCCCGCTCCGCGACGGTGGCTTCGTCGCCGAGCGCGCGGCGGTCGCGTGCGTGCCGATGCTCGACCTGAGCTGCGGGTGATCGAAGCGCGGCGCGGCGGGTCTACCGGATCCGTGGGCCGGTCTATCCTGCACCGCATGCGCGCTCGCGCGTGGACGATGGTCGGTGCGCTCTGCGCTTGCGGCGGCGATGCGCGGCCGACGGCCGCCGACGACGGCAGCGCGGCGAAGCTCGCCTACGAGCTGCTCGTCGCCCCCGATGCGAAGTCACCCGGCGTGCTCGAGTACCTCGAGCTCTCCGAGCTCGAGGCCGCCCATCGCGGCCGACGCGTGAAAGTCCACGGCCTCGTCGCCGACGCGCCGATCGAGCGCAGGACCGACGGCACTGGGCACCGTTTCACGATGGTGCAGGACGCCACGACGCTCGTCGTCGAGCACACGGGTGCCCTGCCCGACCGCTTCCAGCCGAAGCTCGAGGTGATCGTCACCGGCACGCTCTCCGACGACGGCACCCGCATCGCGACCGACGAGCTCGTCGCGAAGTGCCCCGAGACGTATGACGACGGCACCAAGGCCCCACGCTGACAGCGCGGCGACGCCCCGTGGCAGACTCGGCACCGTGGTGCTGACGAAGGGCGACGTCTCGGGACCCTCGGCCGGCACCCCGTCGGTGCCGGACGAGACCGACGACGATCGCAACACGCGGCCGCTCGATCAGAGCGACGTCGTCACGGGTGGCCGCGATCCGGTGGGTGCCCTGCTCACCCGTGGGCACGAGGTCGGGCGCTACGTCATCGTCGATCGGCTCGGCGCCGGCGGGATGGGCGTGGTGTACCGCGCCTTCGATCCGGATCTCGATCGCAGCATCGCGCTCAAGCTCGTGGCGATCGCCGCGGGCGAGCGCGCCGACGACGAGCGATCACGACTGCTGCGCGAGGCCCAGGCGATGGCGCGGCTCGCCCATCCCAACGTCATCCCCGTGTTCGACGTGGGCGTCGCGGGCTCGCTCGTGTTCGTCGCGATGGAGCTCGTCGACGGCACCACGCTCGCGAAGTGGTGCGAGGCGAACCACTCGACGGCGGAGGTGCTCGCTGCCTTCGCGCAGGCCGGTGCGGGGCTGGCCGCAGCGCATCGCGCCGGGCTGGTGCACCGCGACTTCAAGCCGGACAACGTGATGCGCGGCAACGACGGGCGCGTGCGCGTCCTCGACTTCGGGCTGGCACGCGCGACCGGTGCGAAGCCCGAGCACGAGCCCACCGAGGAGATCCGTGCCGTCAGCGGGCGCAGCTCGTCGGACCGGCTCGGGGGCGTCGGCAGCTCGCTCGACCAGGCGCTCACCGCCGACGGCGCGGTGATGGGCACGCCGCGCTACATGTCGCCCGAGCAGCACCTGGGGCTGCCGGCGCGCGCGGCCTCCGATCAGTTCTCGTTCTGCGTCGCGCTGTGGGAAGCGCTCTACGGCGAGCGTCCGTTCGCGGGCGAGACCTTCGCGTCGCTGTCGCTCTCGGTGCTGCAGGGCAAGCTGCGCGAGCCGCCTGCGGGCACGCGCGTGCCGGCGCACATCCATGCTGCGCTCGTGAAGGGGCTCGCGGTCGACGACGTGCGCCGGCACGCGTCGATGGACGAGCTGCTCGCGGCGCTTGCCCGCGATCCTGCGGCGCAACGGCGACGGGTGCTCGCGCTCGTCGGCGGCGGCGCGGCGGTCCTCGGCGTGGGTGCGTGGATCGGCACGATGGTGGACCGCGACGAGGCGGCGCCCGTGGTCGCGCCGTGCACCGGCGCGCAGGAGCTCGCCGACGCGGTGTGGAACGATGCGCGCAAGGCCGAGCTCGCCGCGGTGTTCGAGGCGGCACCGCAGCACTACGCGAGGTCGGTGTGGCAGACGCTCGCCCCGATGATCGACGCACGCGTCGCGGACTGGACGGTCGCGCGCACCGAGGCCTGCGCCGCGACGCGCATCGCCGGCGAGCAGAGCGAGGCGCTGATGGATCTGCGCATCGCGTGCCTCGACCGCCGCCAGGCCGAGCTCGATGCGCTGCTGCGCGCGCTCGGCGATGCGAACGAGTCGGCGATCGAGCGCGCGATCGATGCGGTGCGGCGGCTGCCCGAGCTCGAGCGCTGCGCCGACCCCGACTGGCTCGGCGATCCGGCGCCGTTGCCCGACGATCCCGAGCAGCGCGCGGCGATCGAGGCCGCGCAGGCGCGGTTGGTCGAGGTCGGCGCGCTCGCGTCGCTGGGCCGCTACGCGCACGCGCGGCTGCTGCTGGGCCCCGTGCTGCTCGAGGCGCTCGCCTACGATCATCCCCCGCTGTCCGCGGCCGCGCTCACGTGGGACGGCGAGCTCGCGGGCGACACCGGCGGCGTCGAGGCGGCGCGGCGCGCCTGGGAGCACGGCTTCGCGGCGGCGATGCTGGCGGGCGACGCGGCGCTGCAGGCCGAGCTCGCGACGAAGCTCGCCCACCAGATCGGCAACGTGCAGGCCGATCGCAAGACCGGCGAGTCGTGGCTCGCGATCGGTCGCGCGATCGTGCGGCGGCAGGGCGGCGACGAGCGCAGGAGCGCGGAGCTCGACTCGTCGGAGGGGGCGATCCTGGTCGCGGTCGGTCAGTACGAGGCCGGCATCACGGCGCACCAGCGCGCGCTGGCGCGGCTGGTCGAGCTGGAGCCCGACGGGCTCTCGGTCGCGCGCGTGCTCGACGACATCGGCGCCGCCCAGGTGCAGCTCGGCCGGCTCGACGAGGCGGTGGCGAACCACCTGCGCGCGATCGAGATCCGGGTGCGCGTGTACGGCCCGAAGCACCCGGTGGTGGCCGCGTCGGAGCGCGAGCTCGGCGTGTCGCTGTCGCTCGCGGGCCGCATCGACGAGGCCAAGGCGCCGCTCGAGCGCGCGCTCGCGATCCACCGCGAGGCGCGGGGCGAGACCAACGTGCAGGTGGCGGCGGTGCTCGACGATCTCGGCCGCGTGGCGAGGCGCAAGGGCGAGCTCGACGTCGCGCTCGCGCGCCACGAAGAGGCGCTCGCGATCTGGGACCAGGTGCTCGGCGATCCGCACCCCGACCTCGCGGTGTCGCTGCTCAACATCGGCTACACGCTGGTGGCGGCGGGCAAGCCGGCCGAGGCGGCCGTGATCGATGCGCGCGCGCTCGCGATGTTCGAGGCCACGGTGGGAGCGAAGCACGCGTACATCGTGTATGCCGGCAACGCGCTGGGCATGGCGTTGCTGTCCGCCGGCAAGCCGGCCGAGGCGGTGCCGCCGCTCGAGCGCGCGCTGGCGCTGCGCGGGACGATCGAGAGCGATCCGACGCTCTTCGCCGACACGATGTTCGCGCTGGCGAAGGCGCGCTGGCGCAGCGACCCGAAGGGACGCGCGGCGGCCGTCGAGCTGGCCCGCGAGGCCGGAGCGCTCTTCGGCACGCAGAAAGAGCGCTGGCCGCAGGAGATCGCGGACATCGACGCGTGGGTCGCCGCGCCGAAGTAGAACTCGGGCACTGCACTTGCGCGGCCGCTCGCTCGACCCACACGATACGGAGACCGCGGGATAGTCTCAACGCGGAGGCGCCGATGTCTCTCGTTCGTAGGGGCCGAACGGTATTTGAACTCCAGCCAGCTGAAATGCGTACTGACAGAGAAGAGCAAATGGCACGGTGATTACGCTCGAATCCCTGGCGACGACCTGATGCTGATTCGCGCGACGCCCTTCCGCAGCGCAGAAGTCGTCGTGGAGCATCAGAAACTTCGGCGCGACATGGGGTGCCATGGACCAATAGCCGGACGCCTCGAGTCGCGCTTGGAACTTCCTCCACTCGTCGTGAGACAGCGCTCTCGTCCGCGTGACGCCCCGCCGCAGATGGCGTCCGGAGCCCCGAAGCGCAACGCTTCGTAGCTCATCGCGGACCACTACGACGAGGTATGTCTCCGTATCTTGTGGCGACCAGAACCTGTACGCCTCTGAAGGCCCCTCTCGTCGCCAACTCGGTTCTCCTGCCGCTTCGAGATCCCGTTCCATCGCCGGGGCAGATGCGAATTCGCGTAGCTCGGCGGGAAAATAGCTACATCCGGCCAGCGAGACGAGCGCCAAGAGTGCGAGCAGACGGATCACGTGGTATTGCCCTCCGCGAGCTGATCATCGAGCGCATTCGCCGCCTCATTGAGAGGTCGCCTCACAAACGTGCCCCAATTTCGCCTCACCTTCCAGAACTCGCCGTCTCCACCCCAGATGAAGTGAGTCCGCGTCCGGTACAACTGCCACGTACCAGGAAACCACTCTCGCTCATCTTCGGGACTAGGCACGGAGTTTGCGCCTGGCGGATGCGTGTGAAAAGACGCCTTGCATCGTCGCTTGTCCGGATTGGCCGGGGGATTCCATTTTAGATTCCTCGGCGGCGGAGGACCCCAGAAAAGCTTGACATACTCCCAACCGCCTCCTTTCTTTCGACAGATCCAGCAGAAGGCTTCCCGCGTCTTAAAGCGTGGATCGTCGAGCGCCTCCGCTAGAGCCTCACGCGCGGTCGCGCGCTTCGTTCGTCCCAGCCCGGACGGGTCGCCGAAGTTGATCGGGTCATTGCCAGCGTAGGCGTAGAGGCTCGCATCGCCGCCATCGAAGCCAATGGGATCCTTGGACAACCATGTGCCGAACGATGCATCGTAGTCGCGGACCCCGAACCTGACGAGCCCGGTATCCGGATCATACAATCCCCCGGCGAAGCCGAAGGGTTGGAAACCAGGATTACTGTCGTAGAGCACCTCACCCCATGGTCCGTAGTCGATCCTCTGCGCAATGGCCCCAGTTGACGCGTTCACGACCAACCGCACGCTTCCGGTCAGATCA
Source organism: uncultured Nannocystaceae bacterium (assembly GCA_964519175.1). Lineage (GTDB taxonomy): Bacteria > Myxococcota_A > Polyangia > Nannocystales > Nannocystaceae > Xiheibacterium. The sequence continues at coordinate 123,029 of CAZFKC010000012.1, read as the reverse complement.
GAAACGATGCGGTAAACCGTGCCCGCCTGGACCATATAGTCAGGCACATCCGACCAAACACCGTAGACGAACCGAGACATCAGCACGCCTTCGTCGTCGGTCTCCGCTATGACGCGCAATGCATCGCCGTACACCCATCCCCGTTGTGTCACGCCATCAACCCGCTTGCCGACGCGCCGAGCTCGACTATCGAGCACGTAGCTCACCTCCGTCGAGTCGGGAAGGATAACGCTACGTAACTGGCCGAATGCGTCGTACTCATACTCGAATACCTCGCTGGTGAGGAGGTTCTCTCGAGAGAGTCTCTCGCCGTTATCCGCGTGAGCGAAGACTTCGTCCCCGCAGGTCTCCAGTCGGTCCTGCGCGTCAAAAACCGCGTCTCGCACGCTTGACTCGACGTCGCTGTGCACACGATTACCGTTGGTGTCGTACTCGTACTCCGCGTAGACGCTCTCATCCTCGCTGACCTCGACGAGACGCCCGACGGCGTCGTACACGTATTCTACCGCACGCTCAGTCTCCGCCACCTGCTCGACCAGTGCAACGATCCTGCCTGCTCGATCGCGCGCCGAGGCCGTTTGCGAGAAGATCTCAATGCCATCTACCTCGACGGTCAGGCTGAAAAGGTCCCCGAAGTCGTCTTCAGTGATCTGGAGAACGCTGTCGTTCACGACAGCGGAGACAATTTCGCCGGAGGCAACATCTCTCACGATCGACTCAACGCCACTTCCCACGATCAAACCGTCGTCGTCATATGTCATGGTCGTGAGCGCGCCGGCATTGACCGCTTCGCTAGAGATGCGAAAATTGTCGTCGTATGTCCATACCACAGATGCCGGAATCTCACCTTCTCTCGATTCGGCGAGAAGCAGGTGACCATCATACGTGAACGTCAATTCACCTCCGTCGGGATCCTCCAAGGACTCCAGTCGACCCGCCGAGTCATAGGCAAACGAGTACGCTCCCTCAAGGGTACTGACACTAGTCAGAAGGGCCGTATCCGCGCCGTATGTGAACTCAACGGAGGTTTGATCGGGCCGCACCACCTCGACGACCTGGTGGTCGAGGTTGTAGCCTGTCAGAAATCCGGACGAGCTCACGCCTACGATGGCCGGCGCCTCATGGCTCAGCAGACGCCCCTTACTGTCGCTCGTAAAAGCGTGCTCTTCGGTCGACGGCAGGGTAAGGAAACTCAGGTTGCCAATCTCGTCGTACAGCCCGAAGAGATTCGTCAAGTCGGCCCGTGTTTCGCCCGTTACGCGACCGACGAGATCATGCCCATACACGGTCTCCTGCCCATCCGGCGATGTGGCAGCCCGCAGAAAGCCATCGACTCCCCACGCAAGGACTGATTCACGCGCGTTCAACCCTGCCCCGCTGCGGATGACGTCGATTCGGCCAGCCAGATCGCGTTCGATCGCGACGGAGTTGACGTCTGCAACCTCTACGGACGCGACCAGTCCGGCCGTATCGAGACCAACGAGGACCTCACGTCCCTCCGGGGAGGTCATGATGACCTCATCGGACGCGCTGTCCCAGGCAGACGTCCACGTATTTCCGTTCACGTTAACAGTCTGGGTCAACGCTGTCATGCTCAAGGGGTCGCTTGGATCGCTCTGTGTTACTTCGCTGTCGTAGAGCAGCACAAAATGGCGACCGCCCGGCGTGGCCACAGCTAGGCTGGCGACTCTGGGCACCTGAAAGCCGAACCTCGCGTCAGCCCGCAGCGTCGTTTCCATGACGGTGCCATCGGGCAGTGTAGTCTCGGAGGACCCGTCTGCCGCCGTGAGAGTTGCGGTCGACAGGCCCGCTGGATCTGTGACGGTGCTTAGTTCGCCGCCGGTCTCGCCTCTCTCGACCAAGTATTGGGTTTCTCGCCCAAGAGCAGTCGTGACAGTTACTTCATACCCATCGCCTGCGAGTTCGCTACGAGCAAGCGTCTTCGCTCCTCCCTCCGGGTCCTGCGCGAGCGACAAGCGGCCTTCGTTGTCGTACTCGTAGACCGACTCGTCGGCCCGAGGATCCAAGAATGACGTAAGAAGCCCTCCAGTATCGTACTCGAAGGCATGGGCCTCGCCGGCAGGGTTCGTCAGGCTCACAAGCCAGCCACCGGACGAGATCGTCACGCGCGTCTCGTGCCCTTCCGGGGAGACAATCGCACTCGGCTGGCCCTCTCCGTCGCGCTCGATCGTCGTTTCCGCTCCGAAGGTATCGGTGAGCGACACCAGGAGCCCGGTTGCGTCGTAACCGAAATCCCATACGGTAGATCCGGTGAGGGCATCGAGAGTGCGAAGATGCCGTCCCCGCCCGTCGAACACGAAGATCTCGTTCCGATTGTCACTGAGAATCTGGCGCTCGCCGTCGCCGAATCCCACGCTAGCTCCGGAAACGCGGCGGATATCGTGGAATACCGATCCTGAGTGACCAATGTAGATCGCTCCGTCCGGCCCTCGGGCCACGCCGCCCGGGCTGCTAACAAACGCGCTCGTGGCAGGAAGACCATCATCGCTCACCAGGATGCTACCCGACGCTGCTCCATTTCCGGCCAGTGTGCGGATGATCCCGTTTGTACCGATTACGCGAACACGATGGTGGTTCGTGCCAGCTTCCGAGAAGTAGATTGTTCCGTCGGGGCCAACGTCGATCGCCTGAACTTGCGACACATTGGCTTGCGTGGCAAGGAGCCCATCGCCAACACCATCTGGGGGCGATCCTCCGCCCGCAACGAGTTCGAAGACGCCGGAAGGCGTGATGCGATAGATGCGATTAGCGCCGCCAGCGCCACTATCTTCTCTGAGGCCGAGGTAGAGACTGCCGTCAAGACTAAGGGCCATCGCTCTGCTGGCGAAGAAGCAGTCGCCCAGTGCGCGCTTCCCATGGGGTGCCCCGCTTGTGCACGCCGCCCCGGCGAAGTGCGCAATCCTGCCGTCGGGCCCGACTCGCCGCACTCGACTCGGACTGAGTGCATGAAGTATGAACAACGTCCCGTCGGGAGCGACCGCAACATCCGACGGTACCGAGACCTGCGCGGCCGTAGCTAGTCCGCCATCGCCGCCCGTTCCGTTCGTTCCATTTCCTGCGACGGTCGTGATCGTCCCGTCGGGTCCGATCCTCCGCACCCGATGCTGGCCGGAAGACGCGACGAACACACTTCCGTCGGGGCCCACATCTAATCCGACCGGCGTCCCGAGTTGGGCGGATGTCGCTGGGCCATTGTCGCCCAGCGATCCGCCTCCACCCGCGAAATTGCTTATTGTCCCATCGGGAGTAATACGCAGAATGCGGCTGCCGTCGGACGCGTACATGGTACCGTCTGGACCGAAGGCTAGCCGTTGGGCTGACGCACTCGAACCGAGGTCGATACTGCCGATTACCTCGTTGAGCGGAGCTGGGTTGGAGCGCTGCTCACCTGTGCCCAGGTACAGCACGCCAGCTTCCGGAGCAAGGGAGTGATGGGCCGAGAGTGTCCATCCCCCGAGCGCCGCTGCACTACCGCGCGCGTCGAAGACGCCGAGGCTATATCGATCGTTCCACGTGTGGCCAGGCGAGTATCCGGTGGATCCTCCAGCCGCCGCAGGGGTCACGCCGCCGCCGACCACACGCCGTCCGTAACAGCGCCAGAACGTGGCCTCGAAACGGTCGGCGTCGTAGGTGATGACGGTTCCGTTCCCGTTCAAGCCGAATGCCGACTGCGCCGGCGTCGCGTTGCCGGGCTCGGCGTATGCACCCGGATACACGTAGCCAAGGCAAAATTCAGCCGGAACCGGCCCCTGCGGTCGGCGTCCGTACGCATCGAATCCGTCCCAGGTGAGGGACGCCGTCTGCCCCAGCAGCGCCGGGAGTGTATCTTCCAGCGCTCGGCCCGCCACCTGCAACCGCACACGCACCTCTTGCAACGACGTGGGCAACGGCCCCGGGGTGGCATCAATCGAGAGGGTGTAGGCATCGGTTCGCCCGGGAACGCGGTCGCTGCGGTAGTTGAGTGAGAGTCCCGTACCTGCGATCGGAATCGACTCACCGAGGACCTGCCCTTGACACTCGATAACCGAGCCGGGCTGCTCACAGGGCCTGGGATCTGGCTGAGGATCCGGCGGATTGCGATTTCGCGGCGGTGGCTCGCCGTCATCGGGTACTCCCCAAGGCCAGTTGCAGTCCTTGGGCGAAAAATGCTCGAGTTCAAGACGCCAGAGTTCCTCACCCACACCGTAGAGGGTCGCGAGGGCCTCCCGCTCATCGTCTGTGATGCCAACGCCCGCGTATGATCCTGGATCAGCAGTTCCGTCCCCAGTGAGGTCTAAGTTGGCGCGTCCAGCCGTCTCTCCGACCACCGCGACCACGAGCCCGTTGAGAGCAGGGATCCAGGCCCCTCGCTCGCGGTCGTAGGTGCCGACGGGCACAACCCCGCCGACCGGGAAGTCGAGGAAGTTGTCGACGTAGGAGACTGCGGACGGCTCGAACGCGACCAAGACCGCCCCGGCGGCCTCGGCTTCGTCGACTGAATACTCGACGGCATAAGTGTAGGCGCTGGAAGGCGGCAGCGTCCCCGGCATCGCCTCTGCCCCCTGCGCCCCGATCGTGTATTCAGTCGCCCGAACACTAATGCTCTCGAGCACCGTCTCGGAATGGTCCGGCAAGACCATTGTCGCCGTCGTGCCTTCGCGGAACATCACGACCGCGGCGCGGCTACCGTTTGCGTCTATTGACGTGCTGGCCACATGATACTCGATTGGATCGACGAATTCGATCAGGCTTACCTCGGGATCGTGCGCGACCAATGCAACACGATCCAAGAAGACGTAATCTTGCCATCCGGTGTCGACAGTCCGCTGCGCCGGGAGCATGTCGTTGGTCGTGAACGACAGCACTAGCGGGCCTCCGCCGTTCACGGCGAGGTCGTAGAAGCCATCGGCGCGCGTGAGCGTGCTGCCATACTCTTCGTGGCCGAGCACGGAGACCAGAACGCCCGCGAGCGGATCACCGTCTCGCTCGACGACCTGCCCGCGCAAGACTGCGGCGCGGGCCGGCTGAATCGTGCCTGGCGCGACGCCGTCTTGCACAGGCGGGTCATTCTCGTAGAGGAAGCTCACCGCATCGATGAATCGAGTGCTAACCGTGGTGTCGAGTGGCGGGGCAACCTCGCTCGGGTCCGGCGGCAGGTCGTCGACCGGCGGCGGGGGCCACTCGCTGGGCGCGCTCACCTCGACGTGGACGGGGCTACATGTTGGGAGGAGCCAGTCCCCATCGTCGGGATGCCAACGGAGCGTCTGAGTCGCCGGATCCCACGAGCCGATCCGCTCCGCAGCTTCGACCTGCGCGAGCAGCTCGCTCGCCATGAGTTCTCCGAAGCGCAGCGGAACAGTCGTCACCAAATTATCGCCGGGGAGTAATGTGATCGAGAAATCCGAAGCCGTCGGGACATGGCCCACCCAGACGTAGGAATCCGGTGATGGCTCGTCGTCGTGCAGGACGGAAATGACCTGCCCGGGACCGAGTTCGATCTCCTCGATGAAATAGCCGTAGACCCAGTCCTGCGCCTCCGGATCCCACATGAAACCCTGCGACGGGCCCGACGGCATGTCCGCCTGGAGCTCGGGCCAATAGTTGACCTGGCTGACGAGGCACGATCCCAGCTTGGTGTAGCCCTCGTACAGGGTGTACTCGAGCTGACCCACCGTGGTTGACAGCTCTACCGCCGCTCCACTCGCCACTACTCGGTAGTAGGCCTCGGTTCCGGCGCTGGTTGAGAACGACTCATCCGAGCCGCTCGCGACCTCCGATGACCCAGGATCACCTGGCGCGAAATATGGGTCTGAGCTCGTCCAGACTTGGTAGTTGGTGATGCCCTGGTCGGCCCACGTCACGAGGACGGTGCTTGCGTTGGGCTTGCTGATCGAGAGCGCGAACCCCTCTACGATGGGTTGCGCGGGCCGGGGCTGTGTCTCGAACGAATCTGGGCCGGAGGCCGCGGCGTCGGCACCAGTTTCGCCGTCCCCATCCGCCGCGACCGAGACGGGCGCAGGCGCAACTCCTGAATCGGGGCCTGGTCCGCAGGCCGCTAGCACGCACGCAAATAAGAAAGCTCCGCCAGCTATGCGCATCAGACCGCGGCGTCGCAGCCCGTCGAGTGTTCTCCGCATCCACGCACCCTCCCACGTCACGTCGGTTACCACCCGAACTCCACCGGGTCAAGCCCCCTGGGGCGAATGGCTTGGCGCACGTCATCGTACGCCCTCGAGCTCGCTCGCACACAGCCGCTCCACGATCGCGCGCGCGAACGGGCGACTCGGTGCCGAGGGTGGCGCGCGTCCCCGGGCTGGCCCTGGCACGTCGAGCGTCGCCTGCTCGCGAGCAACGCTCGCCACGACGTGGAGGCGTTGGTTAGTGGACACGCGGCCACCGCCAGCTATCCCGGGGCGAGACCGGGATGTAGCGTCTTGGGACGAGTCGTCGGGATGTGCGACGCACAGTCCCTCGCGCTGCTCACAGCGCCGCGTAGTAGTCGACGTAGGCCCCTGCGACACCGGCCGTCGCGCCCAGCACGACGGCTTCGCCGCTCGTGCGGTTCTCGATCGCGAGCACGTAGTCGCCGCCGTCCACCGCGTCGCTCCAGCCCGACACCGGCGTGTGGCAGGCGTAGCCGAAGCCCTCGTACTCGCTCTCGTCGACGTACGTCCACACGGCGCGCACGCGATTCGTGCCGAGGCTCGTCACATTCGCGATGCGCGAGTACGCGGGCTGGCCCGGCGCGAGCTCGACGGGCGTCCCCGCGTCGCCGTCTTCGACGCGCATCGCCCAGGTGCGAATCCCGGTGCCGCTCGCGAACGCGCTCCACACGATGGTGTAGCCCTCGTCGTCCATCGCGACGCGGTGATCGGCCCACGAGGGGAGCGCGGCGGCATTCGTCGCGCTCGCGGTGATCGTCTCGCCCCATCCGGTGGCACCGTCGAACGGGCGCGCGAACGTGCCCCACAGCGAGTCGTTCCAGCTCGCGACGGCGTGGCCGCTGCCGTCGGTGACGAGTCGGACCGGTCCGGGCTCGAAGCCGCTGCCGATCGTCTCCGGCGCCGACCACGTTCCACCCGCGTAGCGCAGCGCGTGCACCTCGCCGTCCTCTTGGAAGCCGCCGGTCGACACGAGCGCGAGGAACTCGCCGCTGCCCGTCGCCACGACCGCATCGACGTACGCGTCCGAGTCCACCGTCGCGGTGGTGAGCTCGCCGCTCGCCGCGTCGTGGTGCAGCGCGAGCACGTCGTCGGCCTCGGTGCGCAACAGCAGCGCCGCATCGCCGCTCTCGGGATCCTGCGCCCAGTCGACCTCGACGGCGTACGAGGGCTCGTCGAGCGCGACCGACTCCGACCACGCGTCCGTCGTCGGGTCGTAGAACCACGCGAACGGCTGGCTGTCGATGCCGCCGTTGGTGAGATCGTAGGCGACGAACACCGCATGCCCGCTCGCGGCAGCAGTGAGCCCACCGGTCTCCGGCGCCTCGAACACGCCGGGCAGATCGGTCGTGCTCCAGCTCCCGCTCGCCGCGTCGTAGCGATGCACGACCGCGTGCGGCTCGGGGTCCTGGACGACGTAGCCGACGATCGCGTTGCCGTCGCCGTCGACCGCGGCGGACGGCGCGTCGTTGGCCCAGTAGATCTCGTAGCCCTCGGCGAGCGTCACGGGCTCGGCCCACGTGGCCGCGGCGACGTCGTAGATCGCGACCTGGATCGCATCGCCCTCGGTGACCCAGCCGACGAACGCCTGCGGGCCGTCGTGCCGGCCACCGAACGGGAGCCTGCGCTGGTAGTCGTACGCGGGGATGTCGACGCGGCCGGTGCTGGCGTTGCCGCACCAGTCGCCGCCGTAGGCATCGTCCTCGGTGCCGGTCGTGCTCGACTCGCCGGTGCCTTCGCCGGAGCTCGACGCGTCGCCCGTGCTCGACGTGTCGGCGGTGGTCGTCGCGTCGTCGGAGCTCGACGCGTCGGCGGTCGTCGTTGGATCGTCGGTGGTCGACGGCGCGCTGGTCGACGGCGCGCTCGTGCTCGGGCCATCGGTGTCGCCCGAGGTGGGACCGCCACCGCTCGAGCTCGACTCGTCGGCGCCGGAGGCGGCGTCCGGGCCGGAGGAGCAGGCCAAGGTGCAGAGCGAGACGGAGGTGCAGAGGAAGGCGCGTGCGGACATCGCAGGAGGGAGATGCTCGCGGATCGACTTCGATCATCCCGATGTGACGGACGTGCGCTGCCCAGGGTCGGATCGAGCCGTGCTAGGCTCGAAGCGCGATGGGAGCGGGGCTACCGAGCGGGCTGGTGACGGAAGCGGAGTTCCTCGCGCTGCCGGAGTCGATGGACCGCATCGAGCTCATCGATGGAGCGGTGATCTTGCCGCCCTCGCCCACGCCCCGCCATCAGCTCGTGCTCGGGCGCCTGTTCCGCGCGCTGTCGGCATGGGGCGACACGCACCCGCCGACGTTCGTGGGGCTCGCGCCGCTGGATCTCCGCATCGCCGAGGGCCGCATCGTACAGCCGGATCTCTTCGTGCTGTGCGGTGGATGGGCCGGCACGGACGGACCGATCGACGCGGTGCCGGAGCTCGTGGTCGAGGTGCTGGCGCAGCGACGCGGCTACGACCGGATCACCAAGCGGCTCATCTACGCCGAAGCGGAGGTCGCCGAGTACTGGATCGTGGATCCCGTCGCGAACACGCTCGAGCAATACTGTGGGCTCGACGAAGTGGGGCTCGAGCGCACGCGCGTGCAGAGCCGCGTGCTCGCAGGGCTGGTCGTCGAGCTCGATCCGCTCTGGCGCTGAGCCGGTGAAGAGCGAGCGGGACCGGACGGGCAGCCCGACGCCGCGGGGCTCGCCGTCCGAGACACCGAGCTGCCCGTGCGAGACGTCGGGACCCCGTGCGAGAGACATCGGGCTGGCCGCGCGAGACATCGGGCTGGCCGCGCGAGACATCGGGCTGGCCGTGCGAGACGGCGGACGGGCCGTGCGAGACACCGGAGTCGGCGCCCGGGACACGTGGGCCGCTCGGGCTCCGGGCCGTCGCGGTGGCGGTACGATGGGGCTCGATGCCCGCGCCCGAGCTCGACGACGTGATCGCGGCGATGCGCGACGGGGTGCGCTTCCAGATCGGCGGCGGGCGGATCTTCCCGACCTACGCGATCCAAGACGGTGCCCTGATCGTCGTGATCTCCGACGACGGCTACACCGAGGAGCAGCCATGCGACGACGCGAGGCTGCGCGCCGCGATCGCGGATGCACCCGAGGCGTTCGCGTTCCTCGTGGCGTGGTGGAAGGAGCATCGCGTGGCGGCTGCGCCGGCGCAGCCCTCTTGGCCGCCGACGCCGGGCGTGCCGACCTCGGTCGCGGATGCGGAGGCGACACTGCGCGCCGAGGCACCGGGACCGCCGGCGTTCGGTGACGACGAGCCGTGGTCGTTCGTCTCGCGCTGGCCGGATGCGGTGGTCGCGGAAATGGTGTGGCCGGCGGTGAGTCGGCTGCTGGAGGACGACGATGCGCAGGTCCGCGAGCGTGCGGTGTGGTTCGCGAAGACGTGGGCGGTGGAGCGGGCGCGATCGCTGGCGCGACTCGTCGAGGTCGCGACCGAGCACGCGGAGCTGTATCGCAGCGCCGGACAGACCGGCGAGCTCGCGCTCGCGCTCGCGGATCTGTCGTCGCCCTTGCCCGCGGAGCGACCGCGCGTCGCGGCCGTGGTGCTGGCGCTCCTCGGCGACGAGCCCCCGCGCAGGGGCGGCGCGACGCTGCTCGCACAGCAGGTGCCGAGGGCGTTGATCGAGCGCGCGCCGAAGTGGGACGACGGAGGGATGGATCAGGCGGCGGCGCGTGAAGCCGCCACCGCGATGGCGCTGTATCGTCCGGACGAGCTGCTCGATCTGCTCGCGGTGCTGCGCTCGCGCAGCGAGGAGCAGCGCGCGGAGATCATGGCGGCGGTGGGCACGATGGTGGCGATCGACGCAGCGGCTCGCGGGGCGATCGTGCAATCGGAAGGCCTGACGGTACCGACGCGGGCGTGTCCGTCGATCGAGGACTGCCGCGCGGCGCTCGGTCTGCGTGACTGAGCTCGCGCGAGGCTCGAACGCACGGGTGCGGCACGTGTGGGACAACGCCATCGGTTTCGCGAGAAGCTCCGCATCCCGCCACGCTCGCGGCGTTTCGATCACCACCCGTCGCAGTGAGAATGCGAAGGACCGGAGGATCACTCCACGGTTGCGAACGACCTCGTATTCGGCGTAGGTTGACGTTCTTCGATAGCGTCTCGGCCCGGCATAGTTCGAAGGGGTAACGATGGAACGCGATACTGGTTCGCGGCCGTGGGCTACACGCCCGCGCACGCAGCACAGATACGTCTTTGGCGCGATCTTGGTCGCAGGAGCTTGTCTGCAGACTCCGGGTGGCGACCCGCAGCGTGCAGCGGCAACGGAGGCTGCGCAGAGCTCGGAGCCCGACGCCGGGACGACGTCCACCTCCGGCTCGACGACGAGCGAATCCATTCCGGTATCGCGAACGAGCACGGACCGACTCGCCGCACCGCGTCCGGTGCAGCCCATCGTCGAAGGATTCGCGTTGGAAATCAGCAAGCCCGACGACGAGAACGTCCTCATCGAATGGGCGGACCAGGAGGTCGAGGAGTACGAGGTCTGGGGCAGCTCCGATCCGTACTTCGAGCCCGGCGACCCGGGCTCGGTGATGCTCTGGGCAGGCACGGAGCTCGAGTACGGCACCAGCTCGGCATGGGAGGCCTACTACCGCGTCGTTGCGCCGGGTGCCGAGGAAGAGCTCTCGACGACGGTTGGCCAGATCCCGTACGAGCTCTACAAGAACTACACGAAGCTGGGCGTCTGCCTGGTCTCGGAGGTCGACTACTGGCCGGAGCTCGAGGCGGACATGCCGTCGGAGCCTTCGAACGCGTTCATGTGGGATGCGTCGATCCAGGAGTGGGTCTACGGGTGGTTCCTGAGCGAAGTGCAGATCGATCCCGGAGAGGTCATCTCGATCCTGCACGACGACCACCCGGATCCGAGCTTCTATACGTGGGTCGGGCACGTGCCGACGGATGAGGATGTCGGCATCACGCTCTTGCCCGGTGACAACCTCGTCACCACGGTTCCGCTGGCATTCGGACCGATCATGACGAGCGATCTGCTCGAGCTCGTCGACTACGGGCAACGGATCGGATCCTGGAACCCCGTTACCCAGACCACGCGCTGGCACCCCGATGATGGCGACTGGCTGCTGCCGACCTGCAGCCCGGTTCACGTCGAAGTGTCGGACGAATCCGAGTGGCCTCCAGCCGGCGGAAATGGGAGCGGTGGCGGTGAGGGAGAAGCGGAAGGCGAAGCTGAGGCCGACGACGACGGCAATGAGGCGGAAGCGGAGGCGGAAGCGGGAGCCGAGGCCGACGCGGAAGCGGAGGCGGAGGCGGAGGCAGAAGGCGACGCGGAGGGTGACGGCGAGGGCGATGCTGACGGCGAAGGCGAGGGCGGCGACGACGGCGACGATCTTCCTCCAGATCCCGAAAACGTTGCTCCGCCGCTCGATACGACCGTGACCACGCAGTTTTTTGATTCGGTGAGCTTCCTGTTCGAGGGCGAGGCGCCGATCCAAGCCGGCGTCGCTCCTGGAACGATCACCGAACAGCGCGTGGCCGTGCTCCGCGGGAGCGTGAGCGAGCGCGGTGGCGATCCGCTGGGCGGAGTCGAGGTCTCGGTCCTCGGGCACCCAGAGTACGGCACGACGCTGACACGCGCGGACGGTCGGTACGACCTCGCGGTCAACGGGGGCGGGCCGCTCGTTCTCGTCTTCGTCGCGGAAGACTGGCTCACTGCGCAGCGCCACACCCGCGCCGATTGGCAGGAGTTCATCGAGGTCGGGCCGGTTGCGCTGGTCGCCGTGGACGCCGAGGTGTCGCTCATCGAGTTCGAAGACCCGATCGAGATGCATGTCGCCACTCCGGTGTCCGACGCGGACGGCTCTCGAACAGCAGTCGTGCTCTTCCGCGACGAGACCGTCGCCACGATGGTGCTCCCGAACGACTCGACGAGCGTGCTCGAGAGCCTCAACATCCGCGCGACCGAGTACACGGTCGGTGCGGAGGGCCCTGCCGCGATGCCGGCCACGTTGCCCCCGACGAGCGCGTACACCTACGCGATCGCGTACACGATCGACGAGGCCGAAACTGCCGGCGCGGTGCGGGTGGATCTCGATCCGCCTGCGATCGCCTACGTCGAGAACTTCATCGGCTTCCCGGTCGGCGAGAACGTGCCCTTCGGCGCTTACAACTTCATGGCTGGGGCTTGGGAGGCATCTCCCGACGGCCGGATCATCGAGATCACGAGCACGAGTGGAGGCGTTGCCGCGATCGACCTCACGGGCGACGGAATCGCGGAGAACACGACGGCGCTCACCGCTGCGGGTATCGACACGGACGAGCGCACGGCACTCGCGTCGCAGTATGCGAGCGGCACCGAACTGTGGCGGATGCCGGTGCCCCACATGTCCTCGTGGGACGCGAACTGGGGCTTCGCGCCTCCGGACGGGGCCGGGCCGCCGCCGAACGGACCGATGCCGGACCCGCAGCCCGACGACGACCCCGGTTGTGACGGACAGCCCGGCTCCGTCATCGATTGCGATTCGCAGATTCTTGGCGAGGATCTCGCAATCGCAGGAACGCCCTTTACGCTTTCCTACCGAAGCGATCGCGTGCCCGGGCGCCGCGCCTCGTATCAACTGCGGATTCCGTTGCTCCGCGAGTTCCTCGCTCAGTACGTGGGTCCTTTCGAACAAGCTCGGGTCGTGGTCGACGTAGCTGGTCGGCACTTCGAGGACGGCCTGACCTACGCGGAGGTACTCGAGGGCGAGCTCGGCTACCTCTTCGAATGGGACGGCGTCGACGTCTACGGGAGGCGGCCTCAAGGCCCAGCGCGCGCGCTCGCATGCGTCCACTACGACTACCCGGTGCAGTACCACCGCACGCTCGCGGCCAACTCGCGCTCGTTCGGCTACAACGGCAACGGGGAATCGATCAGCGGCAGCCGGCAGGCGTCGGTGCTGAGCTTCACGCGCTGCCATTTCGACCAGTTGTTCCGGTCTGTGCATGGCGGGCCGTACCTGCTGGGGACCTTCGATGCAACCCGGGGCGCACAGGCGCTCGGCGGGTGGACATTGAGTCCCCACCACACGCTCTATCCCGAGCATGGAGTCGTCTACCTCGGGACCGGAAAGCGAATCGACGGGGCGTTCGGCTTCGGAGCTCGCGCCGTGGAGCACGTCGCCGGCGGTGGGTCGAGCGCGAACCACGACGGCGATGGCGGTCCCGCGGCAACCGCACGCATCGCCGTGCCGATGTGCGGCGCCATGGGGCCCGACGGCAGCATCTACATCTGCGATGGCCACCGGGTCCGGCGGATCGATCCAGGCGGAACCATGCGGGTGTTCGCTGGCGATGGGACCGCAGGGTTCTCGGGGGACAACGGACCGGCCAGTGTCGCTCGGCTCAACAGCGTTCGTTCGGTGGCCATCGCCCCCGAGGGGAGCGTGTACATCGCCGACTTCGGTAACCGACGCGTGCGGCGTGTGGCAACCGACGGGACAATCACCACGATCGCGGGAAATGGTGCTCTCGGCGCACTCGGTGACAATGGCCCCGCCACGTCCGCGCAGCTCGGGTCCGTGGCAGCGGTCGCGACCGCCGAAGACGGCACGCTCTACGTCGCGCAGTCCATGACCCCGGGTCGAATCCGCCGCATCGGGATCGACGGCATCATCACCACGGTCGTCGGCGGCGGAAGCTGTGGCTCGATCGAGGGCGAGCCCGCGCAGGATATCTGTCTGCAGGGCACCGAGTCCGTCGTGATCGCCCGCGACGGCACCATCTACTTCAGCTATCGCACCGCCTCGACGTTCATCGACGGGATCTACCGGGTCGGCACCGACGGCATCGTCCACCATGTTGCGGGTGCCGCGGCCAACACGGCTCCGGCGCGCGCGGAGGGCATCGACGCGCGCGAGGCGTGGCTCGACAACGTTCAGGGCATTGCGGTCTCGGAATCCGGCCTCGTGTACTTCGCGGACACAGCCCGGCAGCTCTTGCGATACGTCGATCTGGAGGGGAACATCCATACGATCGCCGGCTCGGGTGGAATGGGTCCGTCGGCGGGCGACGACGGCCCTGCGCTTCTGGCCCGCTTGGCGCAGCCGCGCAACGCGTTCGTGGGCCATGACGACGCGGTGTACTTCCTCGAACAAAATGGCGGACGCCTGCGCCGCGCGGTCGGAGTCTTGCCGGGAGGTGCCGGCGGAGACGCGGATGAGATCCTGGTGCCTTCGCCGGACGGCGGCGAGGTCTGGGTCTTCGATCTGCGTGGCCGGCACCTCCGCACGCAACACGCGATCACCGGCACCCTGCGGCACAGCTTCGGCTATGACGAGGATGGCCGACTCACGACCATCACCGATGGCTACGCTGCGCAGACCGAGATCGAGCGAGATGGAAGCGGGGTCGCGACGGCAATCGTGGGGCCCGACGGCCACGAAACGCTCCTCGACATCGGAACGAGCGGGTACCTCGAGAGCATCACGAATCCCGCCGGCGAAACCTACGAGCTCGGCTACTCGACGGACGGTCTGCTCACCGGCTTCACCGCCCCACCGGAGCTGCTCCACACCTTCGACTACGACGAGGACGGTCGGCTGGAGCTCGACACCGATGCCGAGGATGGCTCGATGGCCCTGAGCCGTGAGCAGACGGGCTTGCTCTCCTACTCGGTCGACGTCTCGACCGCGCTGGAGCGCACGCGAACCGTGGCGCACTCCGTGTATCCGGGTGACGAGGACACGCTGCCCAGCGAGACCACCTCGATCACCCTCGCGGACGGAACCGAGAATAGGCGCGTGACCTACCCCGACGCCAGGCAACGCTATACCTTCGGTGATGGAATGGAGGTCCGTCGCGAGTACTCGCCTGACAGTCGATTCGGCATGCGTGCGCCGCTCGTCCGGCAGGAGACCGAGACGCCGAATGGCCTGGTGTTGGTGCAGGAATCCCAGCGCTCGGTGACCACGAGCCTGTTCGAAGTCACCTCGGCGGTGCAGACATCGCGTCGTAACGGGCGAGCGACGATCAGCGAGTACGACCGGGCCACCGACACCTGGACGGTGACCAGTCCCGCGGGCCGGGAATTCGTCGGGACCATCGACGCGCACGACCGACCGATCGAGATCCAGGCGCCGGGGCTGGAGACGATCTTCCTCGACTACGACGCGCGCGGACGGCTCGAGACCGCCACGATGGGCATGACTCCCGACGAGCGCACGTGGACGCTCGTGTACGACGAGGAGGGCGAGCTCGCCTCGACCGAGGACCCGGCAGGCCGCGTGACCGAAATGACGCGTGACCCGGTCGGGCGAGTGCTCGAAGTGCTCGGCCCGGATCTCGAGACGACCGAGCTCGACTACGACGACCGCGGCAACCTCACGGAAGTCACTCCCCCCGATCGCACGGTCCACACGCTGGTGTACGACGCTGACGACCGCCAGACGGCGTACACGCCTCCAGACCTCGGCGTGGGTACGGAGGCGACGCAGTATGTGTACGACGAGGATGACGCGCTGGTGCAGGTGCTTCGACCGAATTCGCAGGTGATCGACTTCGACTACGACGGGGCTGGGCGGCTGGAGACGGTCGTCGCCCCACATGGCAACCTGTCCGTGAGCTACGACGAGGTCACCGGCCAGGTCTCCGAAGTAGAAGCGCCCGACGGCAACCGCATCCTCTACTCGTACGACGGCCGCCTGCTCACCGAGGTCGAGGCGATCGGTTCGGCGCCCGGCACGATCACCTTCGAGTACGACGACGACTTCCGCGTCGTGTCCGAGACGATCGAAGCCGTGACATTCGAGTACGACTACGACAGCGACGGTCTGCTGACCGCCGCCGGCGCCGTCACGATCGCGCGCGACGCCCCGACCGGGTGGCCGAACACGATCGCAGCGGGGGATGTCGCGACCGCGCTCGATTTCGACACTTTCGGCGAGCTCACCAGCATGGCGAGCGACTACGACTCGGCCGCGCTACTCTCGTTCGTGTACGAGCGCGATGCGCTGGGTCGCATCGTCTCGATCGCAGCGACCGTGGACGCCGTGACGACCACCACCGAGTACACCTACGACGCCGCGAGCCGGCTCGAGACGGTGACGGTCGACAACGTCGAGGTGTTCGAGTTCGGCTACGACGGTAACGGCAACCGCTCGTCGATCACGACGGGCTCGGGCACGGTGAGCGCGGATTTCGACGCGCAGGATCGGTTGGTGGAGCTCGGGACGATCGAGCTCGAGTACGCGGTGACCGGCGAGCTGCTGTCGCGAACCGAGGGGCTCGCGGTCACGCAGTACGAGCACGACGCGTTCGGAGCGTTGGTCGCCGTGGAGCTGCCGGACTCGACGCTGATCGAGTACGACGTCGACGCGCGCGGCCGCAGGGTCGGCAAGCGGGTCGACGACGTGCTCGAGCGCGCGTGGCTGTACCACGATCAGCTCGACCCGGCGGCGGAGCTGGACGACGAAGGCAACGTGGTCGCGCGCTTCGTGTACGGATCACTGCCGCACACGCCCGACCTCGTGCTGCGCGATGGCAACACGTACCGCGTGCTGACCGATCACCTCGGCAGCGTGCGAATGGTCGTCGACATCGTGACAGGCACGGTCGCGCAGGAGCTGCAGTACGGACCTTGGGGCGAGGTGTTGCTCGACACGAACCCGGGGTTTCAACCGTTCGGGTTTGCGGGCGGACTGTATGATCCAGACACGGGACTGGTGAGCTTCGGGGCGCGGGAGTACGACGCCACGTTGGGGCGCTGGATCTCGCGGGATCCGGCGCTGTTCGATGGTGGGATGAACTTGTTCGCGTACGCGGCGAACGACCCGATCAATCTGGTGGACGCCAGCGGGCGTTCACCGTCACCAAGTCCCATCCCCGGCGGGGATCCTGGCCCAGCGAATGACGGCGACTACCCGGCGAACGACGGCCGCTACCCAAAGCGACCGGTGCGGCTACCTCGGATCCACCCTTTAGTCAACGCGTTCCTCGACGCGCTCCAATGCGGGCTCTCCCCCACATCTTGCGGACTTCCGGACTTCAACATCTTCGAAGATCCACAACCGGAGCCCGGCGGCTTCTGTCCGGCCGCTCCCTATTCCGAGCAGCCGGAGGGCGCGCCCTACCGCCGCAGTGCAAAGGAGCGTTGCCGCGACGCGTGCCACGCCGGAGGTGAGGTTCTCAAGGCATTTTGCCGCTCGCTGGACGATACGGCCGCGAGGGGGCGGTGCTGGTCGAAGGTGAACGAGAGCGTGCAGAAATGCGAAAACTGGTGCCACTATGAGTTCTGATCCCATGTCCGAGATGCGACGCATCATTGCCCGTCGCGAACTGGTGGACGCGCACACGCACGAACGAATCGGGGTCGCCGTGTTCGAACCCGAACGCGAGACCACGTCGGAATTCGAGGAGTGGCGCTGCGATGTCGAATTTTCTCGCGAGAACGTGGTCTTGTCGCGCTACAGCGGCCACGGGATCGACTCGCTGCAGTCCATCGTGACGGCCGTCGCCGCACTCCGTTCGAAGGTCGCCGAGCTCGGAGGCCGCGAGGGCGTGCAGCGCTTCTGCTGGGTCTCCGAACAAGGGGAGCTTGGGCTTCCGGTGGTGGTCCAGGACGAGAACCCCGTATTCCTGGATCTGATCGAGCACCTCTTGGCCGCCGAGACGTGCCGTGAGCTTCTTGGGCGCACTCGCGCCGCGAAGAAGTGACGCGCCCATCCCAAGCTGACCTTCTCCTCCGCCGCCAGAACGAACTTCGGGAAAAACTCGGTCGACCCGGATCAACCCGTCGACACGCATGACAACAACTCGCCTCGTGTTCGCAGCAGAGGCGCCCGTCGCCGCCGACGATCCCACCCTCGCACGGGACCGGGTGGGCCACGGTTCCGTTGCGCGCGAACCCGCGCCTCCACCGATCGCGCATGGTCGACCACCGATTGATAGAATCTCACCTCATGGCGTTCGCGGCCCGACTAGCAGTCTACGCATTTTGTGTCCCGCTCGCGTGTACGCCCGCGCCGGGGTCGACGCCCAGCAACGACGCGGCACCGAGCGCGAGCACGCGAGCGCCTCGCGTCGCCCGCGAGCCCGCATTCTTCGGTGAAGACGGCCTCGATCCCTGGGGCGGTCCGCTGCGTCAGCCCGATCGTCGCGCGGTCCTCGAGCTCCTGCGCGCCAGCGCATTCGAGGAGCTCGATCGCTGGTTCGCATTCTGGCAGTCCGAGCACGAAGCCGATCCTCGCAAGGAACGCTACGCGATCGAGGCGTTCGCCGCGTTCGAGGTCGCCGACCCGGAGATCGAGGCGCTGCTCTCCGCGTGGATCGCCGCCGCGCCCGAGAGCTTCGCCGCCCGTGCGGCGCGCGGATCGTGGTCGACCGCGATGGGTTGGACCGCGCGCGGTGAGAAGCCGAGCGCCGAGACCGATCCCGAGCAGATGCGCGCGATGGTCCTGCACCACACGCGTGCGACGGTCGACCTCGAGCGTGCGATCGCGCTGCGGCCCGGCGCGGTCGCATCGCACGTGAATCTGATCTCGATCGCCAAGGTCGCGGGCGACGAGCAGCAGGCCCGCGCGCGTCTCGACGCCGCGATCACGGCATGCGGGGCCTGCTACGAGCCGCGCGCGATGTACTTGACCGCGCTCGAGCCCCGCTGGGGCGGCGGCTACGATGAGATGGATGCCTTCGTCGCCACGCAGGCGCAAGCGATCGCCGAGCATCCGAAGCTCGCACGGCTGCGCGGCTTCGCGGCGTGGGATCGCTGCCGCACGCTCTGGTCGAGCAAGCGGCGCCCGGCCGCGAAGCGCGAGTGCGACGACGCGCTGCGCCACGGCGACGAGCCGAGGTTCCTCTTCACGCGTGCCGGGATCGCACGCGCAGACGAACGCGATGCCAAGGCGCGCGTCGATCTCGACGCCGCGCTCCGGCTCTCCCCCCAGCACGTCGATGCGCTCGTCTCCCGCAATGTCGTGCGGCGCAAGGCCGGCGACATCCTCGGTGCGGCCGAGGATCTCGCGCTCGCGTTCGAGATCGATCCGCTCGAGCCGGACGTCGTTGCCTCCGCCGAGTGGATGATCGCGAAGCTGCGCTACGACGGCGACCAGCTCGGCAAGGCCGGCAAGCCCGAAGAGGCCGCGCCCTACCTCGATCTCGCGCGACGCCTCGCCCCGAACGACAAGGACCTGCTCAATCGGCAGGGCTGGAACGCCGGCGAGATCGGACCCGAGGTGCTCACGCGCAAGGTCGCCGAGCACCCCGACGACTTCGAGCTGCGGCTGCAGCTCGATCACGCGCTCGTGAAGACCCGCCGCCTCGCCGAGAACGTCGCCTCGTGGGACGAGTACCTGCGCCGCGTGCCCGACGACGCGCGTGCGCACCGCGAGCGCGCGGGCGCGAAGTGGCAGCTCGGCGAGCGCGAGGCAGGCGTGGACGACATGCAGCGCGCCTGCGATCTCGGCGACGCGACCGCGTGCACGGATGTGCCGCGGATGCGCGCTCGGCTGGCGCGGTGATCGCTGCGGCCCGAGTTTCCGCGGACGGGAAGCTCGCGCGGTCAGATCCCGCTCGTAGCGACTCGGACGCCGCGAGCTTCCTTCCTGGGGAAACTCGGCTCGAGACCACGGCGACGGACAATAGGTCCGACGGACGACTCTCCTCGCAATCGCGACGCCACGATCGCAGCGCCCGCGCGACCGCAGTCGCCCGCGACCGCCGACGTCGCCGGGCGCTTCCCCCACGCGCGCGACCACGCCTCGACCGTCCGCCAAACCGCCTGCTAGCATCCCGGCATGGACTTGCAGATCGATCGCGCACTGTTGCTCGCCCTGCTCGGCCTGTCCGCATGCAGCGACAGAGCGACCGCCGACGGCAGCGAGAGCGGCGACAGCAGCAGCACGAGCAGCGGCGAGAGCGAAGCGAGCAGCACGGGCGACGAGCCCACCATGCTGCTGCACGCGCAGCAGCTCGCCGTCGGCGTCTCGCACAGCTGCGCGCTCCTGCACGACGGCACCGTGGCTTGCTGGGGCGCGGGAGAGCTCGGCACACTCGGCGACGGCAGCTCCGGCGACGGACACTCGCGCTGGCGACCGCAGCGCGTGCCCGGGCTCGCAGGCGTCGTCGAGGTGGTCGCGCTGTGGAATCAGACCTGCGCGCTCGTCGACGACGGCACCGTGCGTTGCTGGGGCGACGGCGCGCGCGGCCAGCTCGGCAACGGTCGCTCCGGCGAGGACGTGATCGAGGCGAGCCCGGTGATCGTGAGCGACCTCGACGACGCGGTGCACCTCGCGGTCGGGCCTCGCAACGTGTGCGCGATCCGGGCGAGCGGCGACGTGGTGTGCTGGGGCGCCGCCGACGACGCGATGTTCGGCGTGACCGCGCCCGACTGCGGCCCCTACATCCTGCAGCGCGACACGCCGATGGAGTACTACGCGCCGTGCCAGAGCACGCCTGCGACGGTGCCGGGGCTGCACGAGGTCGTCGACCTCGCGGTCGGTGCGACGATGGTCTGCGCCACGCTCGGCGACGGGCGCGTGCAGTGCATCGGTGCGCACGACGAGGTCGGCCAGCTCGGCGACGGCGACACCGGCATGCCCATGAGCCCGCCGGTGCCGGTCGACGTCGTCGGACTCGTCGCTCCACTCGCGCTGCGCGTCGGTGAGCAGGGCGCGTGCGCGCTGCAGACCGACGCCACGGTCGCGTGCTGGGGCGGCAACACGTTCGGTCAGCTCGGCCTCGATCTCGACGACCTCGAGCACGTCGACGTGCCGACGACGATCACGAGCCTCGCAGGCGTCGACGCGCTGGTCGTCGCCGACGACACCGTGTGTGCGGTCGCGGCCGGCGATCCGTGGTGCTGGGGCGACGTGAACTATGTCTTCGAGGTCGAGCCGGTGCCAGGCAGCGCGGCCGTCGCTCACCCCACCCTCCTGCCGCAGCCGCGCGACATCGTGGAGCTCGCGACCGGCGGCTTCCACTCGTGCGCCCGCTTCGCCGACGACACCGTCACGTGCTGGGGACCGAGCGACACCGGCCAGCTCGGCATCGACGCCGACGACGTGCTCGACTTCGGCTTCGCGCTCGTGCGCTGGGACGGTTGATCGCGTCGCGCCGCGGCTGCGATCGTTCGGCCGCGCACAGCGTCCACGACGCCGGAGGTCGCCGCCGTCACATCGCGCGCGCCCGCGGGTCCCTGCCCGCGAGGAGCTCGGAACATGGGGAACTCGAAGCGATGGCGATCGTGCGTGGGTGTGCTCGCGCTCGGACTGGTGCTCGGCGCATGCGTGGAGGACGAGGATGCGGAGCTCGCCGACGACGGCGGCAGCAGCGACGATGGCAGCGAGGTCGACGACGACGAGGCGCGCAGCCTCTGCCTCTACGGCAACCCACCCGCGAGCGACGACAGCGACACGCTCGTGGGCGCGGCGACGCAGGTGGATACCTACGCTGCGTCGGCTGGTGGCTGCGACCTGCACATGTTCCAGGTCGCCGCGAGCCCGCCCGGCAACCGTGCGACCAAGATCGAGTTCCAGGTCGTCAGCTTGTTCGAGCCGGTCGCCGAGTACCAGGCGCGCGTGTGGACGAAGAGCTGCTTCCACGGGATCTGCGGCAGCTTCGCCGCGCAGGGCGTCATGTTCACCACGAGCGGCGGCGGCGTCGTCTGCACACACGGCGCGTGCATCCAGCAGCCCTGGGTCGTGCAGGGGCAGGTCGACCTGTCGCCCAGCAACTCGGTCTACGACATCCGCGCGGGCGTGCGCGCGTTGACGGCGGACGGTGATCCGCTCGCGGTCACGATCGTCGTCTCGGAGTGCTCCCCGGAATCCGCTCGGGCGTCGCGAGCTTCCCTGGGGAAGCTCGGACGCCCGAACGAGCGCTCGCTCGAGCTCCCTGGGGAGCCCGACGCGCCGCGATCACATCGCCTGTGCGAGCGGCGTGTAGCCGAGCGAGTGCGCCTTCGCGACCGCCGCGTAGACGCACGCGCCACCCAGCGTGTTGATGCCGTTGGCCACGTGCTTGTTGCGCTTGATCGCCGCCTGCAGGCCCTCGTTCGCGATCAGCTGCGCGTACGGCAGGGTCGCGTTGTTCAGCGCGATCGTCGACGTGCGCGGCACCGCACCGGGCATGTTCGCCACGCAGTAGTGCACGATGCCCTCCTCGACGAAGGTCGGCTTGTCGTGCGTCGTGGGCCGGCAGGTCTCGATGCAGCCGCCCTGATCCACCGCGACGTCGACCACCACGCCACCCGGCTCCATCGCGGCCAGGTGTGCACGCGTGACCAACGTCGGCGCCGCAGCGCCGGTGAGCAGCACCGCACCGATCACGAGATCGGCCTGCGTCACCTCGCGGGTGATGTTCTCGGGGTTCGAGTACAGCGTCTCGATCGCGTTGCCGAACACGTCCTCGAGGTAGTTCATGCGCGGGGCGCTGACGTCGAGCACCGTGACGCGGGCGCCGAGCCCGATCGCGATGCGAGCCGCCGCCGTGCCGACGATGCCGCCACCCAGGATCACCACCTGGCCGCGACGCGTGCCCGGGATGCCGCCGAGCAGCAGCCCCTTGCCGCCCTTCTCGCGCTCGAGGCAGCTCGCGCCGACCTGCGACGCCATGCGGCCGGCGATCTCGCTCATCGGACGGAGCAGCGGCAGCCCGCCCTCGTCGTCGGTGATCGTCTCGTACGCGACGCCCGCGACCTTCTTCGCGAGCAACTCCTTGGTGAGCTCGGGGAACGCCGCGAGGTGCAGGTACGTGTAGAGGATCAGGTTCTCGCGGAAGAAGCCGAACTCGGTCGGCATCGGCTCCTTCACCTTGATGACCATCTCCTGGCCCCACGCCTCGGCCGCGCTGCCGACGATGCTCGCGCCCGCGGCGACGTACATCTCGTCGGTGAAGCCGGAGGAGAGTCCCGCGCCCTTCTCGACGACCACGCTGTGGCCTGCGGCGGTGAACGCCTGCACGCCCGAGGGGCTGCAGCCGACGCGGTACTCGTGGGTCTTGATCTCCTTGGGAACGCCGATGCGCATGCTGGTCTCCTGGGCGCGGACTCTACAACTAGCGATGCGCGAGCACCAGAGTCGCGAGCTCGAGGAAACCCGGCGCTTCCGCGGCGCTCGTGACCAGCTCCGGCAGCGCCGGCATCGCAGCGAGATGACGCACGACGTCGGCGGTGCCGACCGTGGTGCCGAAACGGTCCGCGACGAAGAGGCCCGCGTCGTTGGGCGCGTCGCCGATGGTGATGATCGCGCCGCCGTCGCAGCCGGCCGCGGCGAGCAGGCCCGCGCCCTTGTCGGGCGGCTGCTCGGTGAAGTGCACGTGCACGTTGGACCAGGTCACGAACGTGCCGCGCTCGCGCGCGCGCTCGGCCAGCTCGGCGAGCACCGCATCGGCTCGGCCCTCGCGCTCGAACGCGACGTCGCCGAGTCGAAACGGATCGTCGGCCGTGGGCACGAGCCCGAGCCCGAGCGCGTCGGACAGCTCGAGCGCGAGCGTGCGCAGGCGCGCGCGATCCGAGCGGGCGGCGAGCCAGCGCGGCGGGTGGTCGGGCACGATCTCGACGAGCCCGTTCTCGGCGATGCCGCGCCGTACGCCGGGCAGGTAGCGCACGAGCCCCTGGACCTCGCCCGCCGGCCGCCCGGAGACCGGCATGACCTCGACGCCGGCGGCACACAGTCGCGCGATCGCGTCGAGCACGGCCGCGGAGAGCTTTGCGCCTGCGGTGAGCGTGCCGTCGACGTCGGTCGCCAACAGCCGCGCCGCGCCGAAGCGCTGGCGGCATTCCTCGGCTGTGAGCTCCGCGAGCGGACGCACGCGGGCCCGCTATACCACGCGGCCGCTGTGCTAGCGTGGCGGTCGCCCCGATGCCGCTCGACCTCGAGCCAGGTGACATCTACGCCGGCACGATCCGCGTGCTGCGCGTGCTCGGCGTCGGCTCGTTCGCCCGCGTGTACGAGGTGGAGGTCCCCGGACATGAGCGATCGCTCGCGCTGAAGCTCACGCGCGAGCCGGTCACCGCCGGCGACCAGGCCCAGCGGGCGCTGCGCGAGATCACGATCCTGCGCACGCTCACGAACCCGCACGTGGTGCGCACGTTCGACTGCGGGCTGCGCCCCGACGGCCACATCTACCTGCTGATGGATCTGCTGCAGGGCAGCTCGCTCGACACGTGGCACGACTTCTCCGCGCCGCTGCATCCGGCGCAGGCGGTGACGATCGTCCACCAGGCGTGCCTCGGGCTCGCCGAGGCCCACGCGATGGGCATCGTGCACCGCGACGTGAAGCCCGAGAACGTGTTCGTCGAGACCGACGGACAGATCAAGATGCTGGACTTCGGGCTCGCCCGCTCGTTCGACGGCACGCCGGTCGTGGGCGTGAACGCGACCGAGGCCCACCTCGTGGTGGGCACGCCGCACTACAGCCAACCCGAGCAGCTGAAGACGCGCGTGCTGACGCCGGCGTCCGACGTGTACAGCCTCGCGACGATCCTCTACGAGCTGCTCTCCGCGCGTGCGCCCTTCTGGGGCGACCGCGGGCTCGGCGACATCAAGTACGAGCTGCGCAACGATCCGACGAAGTGGCTGCGCGCGCACGCGGCCACGCCGGCGATCCCGCTGTCCGAGCAGCCCGGCTGCGAAGACCTGCCCGCGCCGCTCGTGCGCGGCGTGCATCGTGCGCTCGACAAGGATCCCGCGAAGCGGCCGCCGAACGCGGGCGCGTTCGCCAACATCCTCGGGCTCGTGCTGCACCGCGAGATGGGCATCCCGGTGGCGGCGACGCTGCGCGTGCTGCATCCCGACGAGACCCTCGACGATCGGCTGTTCCTGCCCGGCTCGTACCTCATCGGCTCGGGCTCGCGCTGCGAGATCAAGCTGCGCGACGACGTCGTGCCGAACGTGCACGCGGTGCTCGAGTGGAGCGGCGTGCCGAACCGCCCGCACCTGCGCCCGCTGCTCGACGACGGCAAGGTGCGCGTGAACGACCGGCCCATCGACCGCCCGGTCGAGCTCGGCGAGAACGACGAGTTCAGCGTGGGCAAGACGCGCCTCGCGGTCGTGATCTGAGTCCCTCGCGTGGCGACGGTGTGGAAGCACGACGAGCGGGTGTGGACCCCGATGGGTCCGGGCGTCGCGTACATGGATCTGCACCGCCACGCCGAGGGCGGCGGGGCGGCGATGTTCCGCATGCGCGCGGGCGCCACGATTCCGCTCCACGATCACGTCCGCGGCGAGCACACCTACGTGATCGAGGGCGAGCTGCAGCTGGGCCAGCTGCGCGTCTCGGCCGGCGACGCGCTGTGGACCGAGCCGGGCGAGACGCACGTCGTGGTCGCGATCACCGATGCGATCTTCATCGGCATCGCCCCGCCGAAGCGCGCCCCCGGCTGAGCTGCTCACTTGCGCGGCGGGCCGCCGATGTCGGGCGACACGACGCCGAGCTGCTGCAGGAAGCCGAGCCGATCGGTCTGCATGCTGCCGCCGACGATCTTGCCGTCCTTCAGCACGAAGATCGCCATGCCGTCGTTGGTCACGCGCGCGTGGCTCGGCGGCTGCTCGCGGAACTGTCCGTCGTGCGTGCCGGTCCACGTCCAGTGCACGGCGACGCGGTCGTCCTCGGCGACGAGCTCCGCGAGCGTGTACTGGATGTCGGGGAAGCCGCCGCGCAGCGCGGTCACGGTCTTGGCGAGCCCGCTGCGCCCGCGATCGGTGGCTGCACCCACGCCGGCGGGTCCGACGTAGTCGTCGGCGACGAGCTCCGGCAACGCCTCGAGCTGGCCGCGCGTGAAGCACTCGTCGAAGAGACGACGGACGATCTGTTTGTTCTGCTCTGCGATGGGATCGGACACGGACGGATCTCCTGCGGTCTTGGTTACGTCGGGGCTCGCGGCGCAGGCGAGCACGGCGGCGATCGGGGTGAGCACGAATCGCGACATCGCCGGGAGCTTGGCCGCGCGCACTCGGGCCGGCTTGGGCGAATTCAGTGCATTGCCGATCGCCGGCACGCGTGCTCAGATCTCCGCATGCGCATGATCGAGCTGCCCCCGAGCGCCGCGCTCGCGCCGTTCCTGCGCTCGCTGACGATCGTCGAGACCGACGAAGCGGCCACGCGCCAGCCGATGCCGGGCACCGGGCTCGTGCTCGGGCTCCGCTATCGCGGCGGCGCGTACGAGCAGCACGGCGAGCAGCGCACGCGGCTGCCCGACGCCGCGTTCACGGGGGTGCTCGGGCGTGCGCGGTGGATCCACACCACTGCGCGCTCGGGCATCGTGCTCGCCAACTTCCGCGAGGGCGGAGCCGCCGAGTTCTTCGCGGAGCCGATGCACGAGCTGTTCGGCGGCACCGTGGAGCTCGACGCGCTGGTGCCCCGCAGCGAGCTCGCGCAGATCGCCGAGCTCGTGGCCGCTGCGGCAAGCACGGCCGAGCGCGTCGCGCTGCTCGAGCGCTTCCTGCTCGCGCGCCGCCGCGCCCTCGCCCCCGATCGGATCGTCGCCGCCGCGGTGCGAGCCATCCACGCCGCCCGCGGCTCGCTGCGCATCGCCCCGCTCGCGGACACGCTCGGCATCGGGCAGGACCGGCTGGAGAAGCGCTTCCGTCGTGCAGTGGGAGCGTCACCGAAGCAGCTCGCGACGATCCTGCGCGTGCGCCATGCCGCGCTCGCGCACCGCCCGGGCCAGAGCCTCACGCGGCTGTCGCTCGAGGCCGGCTATTCCGACCAGTCCCACTTCACGCGCGAGTTCCGGGCGTTCTTCGGCGAGGCGCCGGGTCGCTTCTTCGCGACGCGCACCGACACCGGCGGTTGCTTCGCGAGCACGCCGATCACGGCGCGTCACAGCTCCCGTCCTTCGCCCGCATGATGCGGATCGCGTTCGTGGTGTCCGGGTCGAGCCTCGCCCACCACCCGTGGCGATCCTCGCAGCAGCGCACACGTCGCGTCGATCAGGCGGGCGGCACGAAGTCGCCGCAGGCCGACTCGACGATGCCCTCGATGAAGGTCTCGAAGCCGACCTCGAGCTGACCCTGGCAGAGATCCCAGAACATCCCGCGGCCCTGGTCGGCGAACAGCTGCGCGAGCCCCTGCGCCGCGGTGGCGTCGTTCGCCGAGCCGTACGCGCCGTCGCAGTCGGAGCCACCGGCCACCCCGAGGAACGCGATCGCGTTCACGTCGCCGCCCTTGGCCGCGACCAGCATGTCGTAGATCTCGGTCACGTCGTTCGCGTCGACGAGCGCCTCGTCCTCGTCGGTGATCGCGACGATCATGAGCACCGCGTCGTCGCGCAGGAAGCCGGCGTTGGCCATGTCGACGAACGGCGCCGACACCACGCTGGCGGCGGTGAGCGCGGGCTGCTCGTCGTCGTCGAGGTCGTCCTCGCAGGTGTCGGCACCGCCGGACCACCCGGCCATGAACGGCAGCTCGGTCGCGCACGAGAACTCGGCCGCGAGCATCGGCGAGCTCGAGACCATGTAGTTCGCACCGGTCGAGTACCCGCAGCTGCCGGCTTCGCCTTCGTCCTGCAGCGCGGCGGGCTTGGGGCACGCGTCGACGAGCCCGAGCTGGAAGTCCTCGAGCCCGTCGTTCACATCCAGCAGCGTCTGCGGGAACGAGTCGAACACCGGGCCCTGCAGCGCCGCGATCTCCTCGGCCATGCTGCTCGAGTTGTCGACCGAGATCACGACGTCGACCTTCTTGCAGCCCATGCCGCTGCTGCCCTCGGCCTGGCCCTCGCCCATCGAGTCGCCGACGTCGAACACCGGCCCGCTCGTGTCCACGCTGCCGGTGAGCGTCATGCCGCTCGGGTCGGTGCCGGCCGACAGCGAGATGCCGCCGGAGTCGCCGCTCTCGCCCTGCGGCACGCCGTCGTCACTGCACGCGCAGGCGAGCACGACCAGCACGCAGCCCCGGCGCAACGTCGTTGCGTAGCCCATCCGCCACCTCCCCTGCCGCCAGGATCCCCCGGCGCGTCGGGCCGTGCAACCGCTTCGGTCGCCCGCCGCGGCTTCGCCACGGCCGAAAACTACGCCGGCGCTCTCAGCTCGGCCGAGGTGAAGCCCAGCGCGAGCCACTCGAGGATGCCGCCGCGCATGCTCGCGACCTGCGGCACACCGGCCTTCTCGAGGATCGTCGCCGCGATCGCCGAGCGTGCGCCCGCGGGGCACACGAGCACGACCGGACGATCGCGGGGCACGGTGTCCAGCTTGCCGCGCAGCTCGGACAGCGGCAGCACCATCGCCTCGTGGAGCTGCGGCAGCGGGCTCGCGGCGACCTCCTCCCGCTCGCGAACGTCGATCACGTGCAGCTCGCCGCGGTGCTTGAACACCCACTCTGCGGGCACCTCCCACACGCCGGCGAACGTGCGGATCACGGGACCCCACTGCGGCGTACGGGGACTCGCGTTCGGATCCTTCGGACGGCCGCACGCGAGGTTCGCCGGCACGGCGTCGGCCATGCGCTTGGGATGCGGCAGTCCGAGGTTCTCCATGTAGCCGACGAAGTCCTGCTCGCGCACGTGATCGCCGAGTCGAGGATTGTGGGCACGCTCCTCGGCGACGGTGGTCACCGTGCGGCCCTCGTAGTCGTGGCCGGGGTAGACGAAGCAGTCCGGCGGCAACGAGAACACCTGCTCGCGCACCGAGTGGAACAGCTGCGCCGCGCTGCCGCCCTGGAAGTCCGTGCGCCCGGCACCGCGGATGAGCAGCGCATCGCCGGTGAGCACCATGCGGTGATCGGCGAGCACGTAGCTGACGCAGCCCTCGGTGTGCCCCGGGGTCGCGCGCACCTCGAGCGCGACCGCACCGCAGGTCACGACGTCGCCGTGGGCGAGCAGGCGATCGGCGCCCGTCACTCCGGCGCGCGCGGGCGCGGTGATCCGGGCGCCGGTCGCCTCGCGCAGGAGCCACGCGCCGGTGACGTGGTCGGCGTGCACGTGCGTCTCCAGCGTCCAGCGTAGCGTGAGCCCGAGCTCGCGGAGGATCGCGAGGTCGCGCAGGTGCTGCTCGAACACGGTGTCGACGAGCAGCGCTTCGCCGGTCGCCGGGTCGGCCAGCAGATACGTGTACGTGGACGTCGCGCCGTCGAGGAGCTGGCGGAAGATCACGGCCCAGGATAGTGCGCGGCGAGCCACGCGTCGACGGCCGCGAGCTCGTGATCCGGGGACGGCGGCGCGGTCGCGAACACCTCGCGCGCCTGCGTCGCGAGCACCCGTGCGCGCACGCGATCGCGGCCGGCCTCGACCTCGAACAGCGCACGCGCGAGCGCCCAGCGCGTCTGCGCGAGCTCGACAGGGTCGATCTGCGCATCCGTCCGCAGCGCGAGCGCGTGCTCGGCCAGCGGCTTCGCGGCCGCGGCGTCGCCCTGCGCCAGCAGATCGTTGGCGAGGCAGGTCGAGACCAGCGCGATGTCGTCGTGCGCGGGCTGCAGCTTCGCGCGGTAGATCGCGAGCGCGCGTTCGTGCAGCTCGCGGGCCCGCGCGACGTCGCCGAGCCGGAAGTAGTCGGTGCCGAGGTTCGCGTAGGTCTGCGCGAGCGCCGGATGATCGGCGGGCATCGTGCGCTCGCGGATCCCCATCGCCTCCTCGTCGAGCGTGCGCGCGCGCTGCAGGTCGCCCGACGCGGCGGCGACGACCGCGAGGTTGTTGAGCGCGTCGGCCACCTGCGGGTGATCCTCGCCGAGCGCTTTCTTCCAGATCGTCAGCGCACGCTCGAAGCGGCGGCCGGCTTCGACATGATCGCCCTGCGACATCGCCACCGCCGCGAGGTTGTTCTCGAGCTGGGCGACGTTCCTGTGCTCGGCGCCCAGCGCATCGCGCTGGAGCTCCAGCGCGCGCTCGAACGACGCGCGCGCCTCGGCGTACTTGCCCTCGCGCCACGCGATGTTCGCGAGGTTGTTGATCGGCTTGGCGAGCTCGGGATGATCGGGACCGAGCGTGCGCGCGGCGACGTCGAGCTCGCGCGTGAAGGCGGCGCGCGCATCGTCGAACGCGCCGGTCTCGATCGCGATGAGCCCGAGCATGTTGAGCGAGGACAGCACCGCCTCGTGATCGGCGCCGAGCAGCTCCTGGCGCTGCGACAGCGCACGCTGGGCCCGCTCGCGCGCCTCGTCGTACTTGCCCTCGCGCAGCGCGACCCCGGCCAGCGCGTGCTCGATGCCGACGAGGACGAGCCGGTCGTGCGCGGCCGCGGCGTGGGCCGAGGCGTGGGCGGCCCACCGCCGGGCCTCGTCGGGGCGCTGCAACACCTCGCCGACCACCGTGACCAGCTCGGCCGCGCTGGTGGCCGCGACCAGATCGAGATCGTTGCGCACCGCGAGGAAGAACGCCGCCGACAGCGTCTGCTCGGCCTCGACGTCGGCGCCGTTGGTGTGCTCGAGCGAGCCGCGGCGCTTGAGCGCACGCGCGTGGGTCGGCGCGAACCCGGTGTGCTCGGCCGCGGTCACCACGTCGACCGCGATCGCGAGCGCGTCGCGGTACTTGCCCACGCGGCCGCTCTGCTCGGCATCGGCGAGCCGTTGATCGAGCGTCTCGAGCTCCGCGACGGTCGCCGGGTCCTCGGGCAGCGGCTCCGCGCTGCGCAGCGCGTGCGCGTCGCTGCAGCCCGCGAGGCTGGGCAGCTCGGCGACCGCGACGACCGCGTTCTGCACGATCGTCGCGTCGGCGCGCTCGAGCATGCCGACCAGCGCTCGCACGCTGCGCAGCCGCGCATCGAGGCACTCCATGCGCAGATCCATGAGCGCCTCGGACTGCTCGCCGCGGATCCGCGTTGCCGCGCAGGCCTCCTCGCGCACGGCGACCCACTCGTCCGCGTAGGCGTCGAGCGCCGGCTCGACGCGCGCCCAGGTGCTCTGCGCGAAGCCGACGCCCGCACCGAACAGCGCCGCCTGCACGCGCTCGTGCGCCGGCGCGTCCCAGAGCCCGTCGAGGTGCGCACGCACGTCGCTGCACGGCGGCTCGCTCGCGCCGAGCATGCGCACGGCGACGATCGTGGCCGCGACTGCGACCGCAGCGGCGCCTCCCAGCAGCCAGCGTCGGCGCGCTGCGTTCGGATCGCGATCGAGCTCGGCGAGCAGCGCCGCCATCGTGGGAAAGCGCGCGTCGGGATCGGGCTCGAGCCCGCGCACGAGCAGCTCGCGCAGCCAGCCGGGCACGCTCGTGCCGGGCGGTGGCGGCTCGATCGCACCGCCGGAGATCTCGAGCGCCAGCGCCGACGGCGAGCTGCCGGCGAACGGACGCTTGCCGTACACGCCCTCGTAGAGCGCGACGCAGAAGCTGAACTGATCGGAGCGCGCGTCGACGGGCAGCCCGAAGTGCTGCTCGGGGGCCATGTACGCCGGCGTGCCCATCACCGAGCCGGTGTGCGTGGCCGACAGCGCGCTCGCGCCCGAGCTCGCCATCACGGCGGCGACGGCCGCGGAGCGATCGGTGGGGCGACGCTCGTGCACCGGCTCGTCGCGCCAGCGGGCGAGCCCGAAGTCCGCGACCTTGACGCTGCCGTCGGTGCCGACGAGCACGTTCGCCGGCTTGAAGTCGCGGTGCACGATGCCGGCCTCGTGCGCGGCCGCGAGCCCGCGACCGGCGGCGACGAACACGGCCAGCACCTCGCGCCACCCGCGGGCCCGCTCGGCGTTCCACTGCGCGACCGTGACGCCCTGCACGAACTCCATCGCGAGGAACACGACGCCCTCGTGCACACCGACGTCGTGCACGCCCACGACGTTGGGATGCGACAGCTTCGCCATCGCCTGGGCCTCGCGCAGCAGCAGCGCCCGCCCGTCGCTGTTGCCACCCAGGCCCGCGACCTCCTGGTGGAGCAGCTTGATCGCGACCTTGCGATCGAGATCGGGATCGTAGGCGGCGTGGACGATGCCCATGCCGCCGGCGCCGATCGCATCGAGGATGTGGTAGCGGCCGACGAGCGTGCCGGGGGGCAACGCGCGCACCTGCTCGGGCCCGTCGTCCCCGCTGGATGCGTCCAGCAGGGTCTGCGACGCCGAACGCTGCTGCGTGCCGGGCTCGACCAAGAGAAACGATCCTACGCTCGCGCCGCCGCCGATTCGACGGCCGATCGGCCGATCGTCTCAAAGCACCGCGCGGATTCGCACCCGGACTCGGCCCCCGGCTGTCAGCAGTCGGCCCATCGAGCCCGACGTGGCTCCGCCACGGCGGATAGCGAGCATCGCTGCGCGCACCAGGAAGAGCGCCGGAGGGCGCGACCAGAGCTCAGCAGTCGGCCGCGAGCACGCCCGCGCCGCACGACCACGTGGTGCCGTCGCACGTCGCGGTGTAGGGCTCGAACACCTCGCACGACGGCACGCACTCCCACGGATCGCCGCCGCACGGCGTCTCGCACGAGGCCTCTGCGCACGCGGGTGCGCAGCCCTCCAGCTCGACCCCGTCGCCGCAATCCCAGACCTCGTCGACGCAGGTGGCCTCGTAGATCTCGCCCTCGTCGCAGGAGACCACGCACTCGAGCGGCTCCTCGCCCTCGCACGGCGCACACGACGACTCGGGCACGCCCTCGCTGCAGCCCCACACGAGCCCGTCGCACACCGGCTCGCCGACCTCGACGTCGCTGCCGCACGCCTCGATGCAGACGGGCACGTCGCCGACGCAGAGGCCACACTGATCGGCCGGCA
This sequence comes from uncultured Nannocystaceae bacterium, assembly GCA_964519175.1. Classification (GTDB taxonomy): domain Bacteria; phylum Myxococcota_A; class Polyangia; order Nannocystales; family Nannocystaceae; genus Xiheibacterium. The sequence continues at coordinate 90,314 of CAZFKC010000012.1, read as the reverse complement.
TGCCGTAGCCGCAGCTCCAGCCCTCGGCGGCGCAGCTCGCCGTGAAGGTGGGCTCGCCGTTCGCCGCGGCAGCGCAGTCGTCGACGCACTCGAACGGATCACCCTCGCAGACCGGGGTCGGCGCGCAGCCGCTCGCGACGACGCCACCGATGCAGATCCACTCGCCGCCTTCGCAGTCCGCGGCGATGGTGTAGTCGCTGCCGCACTCGGCGATGCACTCGGGAGGCGGACCGGCGCACTGGTCCGCGTCACCGCGGCCTTCCACGGCACAGGCGAGGACGGCGAGGACGAACGCTGCGATCGAAGCGCGTGTCATGGTGTTCCTCCGTCAACGATCGAGCTTCTCGGCCTCGATGTAGCCCCACTTGCGCGCGGCCGGCGAGTACACGTAGACCCAGTGGCCCTTCGTGCGCGTGAGGCTGGTGACGTCGACGTGCCAGCCGGCGAACACGTTGCCGACCACGAAGTTCGCGCGGTCGCGCAGCGTGCCGTTCTTCTTCACGCGCACGCCCTCGTCGACGATCGACTCCGGGCCCTGGTCGTAGTCGACGCCGCGCCAGCCATCGTCGGCGACGCGGCTCCGGCCCTCACGGATGCGCGTGGGCACGGCGACGCCCGTGGGGTAGTCGCTCTGATCCACCGACTTGCCGATGCAGCTGCGGCGCGTGAAGCCCCACCACGGGAACTTGCTGTTCGCGCGCGCCTGATCCTGGATCACCGCCCACGTGTCGTTGACGTTGTAGCGCCACACGAGGCTCTTGCCCGCGGCGATCGTCCAGCCCAGCTTCTGGCCCTTCACCCCCGGCTTCGGATAGTTGGGGAAGACCTCGCAGTCGCTCTTGGCCTCGTAGCGCACGAACAGCTTCGTGTCCGAGGCGGCCGAGGTCGCGCGCGGTGTCGCGGTCACGGCGAGCGCGAGCGCGAGGCCGGCGAGCGTGGTCGAGGTCGTCGTAGAGGTGGTGCTCGATCGCATGGTCGTCCTCTTCGTGATCACGGAATGAATGGCTCCGAGCAGAATCCGCCGACGCAGACCGCCTGCTCGTCGCAACAGTCCGCCGCCGTCTCGCACGCGTCCTCGAGCAACGCGCACGACTGCGGCTCGCCGCACAGCTTCTCGCCGGCCTCCTCGTCCCACAGACAGAAGCCCTCGCAGCACTCGTAGCCGGCCTCGCACGGCGCCCCGAGGCCCTTGCACGGCGAGAGCGCCCAGTTGCCGCGCATGTTGTGATCCTCGAGCGTCTGGCCGGGCAGCCAGAACGCGGGGTGGCTGGGATCCTGACCGGGCGTCGGGCTCGCATCGATCGCGGTCACCCACAGCTGCTTGCGCCGCGTCACCGGATCCTCGTCGACGAGCAGGTTGCCGTAGGTGCGCTCCGAGACGAACACGAGCCAGAAGTAGCCGCCCGACGAGACCGGCGAGAACGTGGGCTCGTAGCTCGTGTGCTGCTGCGCGTCCGGCAGCACGCCGACGCCGTCGGCCGCCTGCAGGAGCAGCTGCGTCGTACCGGTCGTGTCGGTGAGCCACAGCTCACCGGCGGCGCCGCGCGTGCGGGATTGCGTCGCACGGTTGAACGCGATCCACTGCGAGTCGGGGCTGAAGGTCGGATAGATGATCGCCGGGCGCGTGGGATCGTTGGCGACGATCTGGCGCAGGTTCGAGAACTGCGGCGTGCTCGTGTCGATGTCGGCGAGCCACAGCGACGACTGCGTGAAGTCGAGCCCGTTGCCGTCGCCCCGCACGCCGAACGCGATCGTGTCGCCGTCGGGCGACCATGCGGGATGCACCGGCGTGCCGCCGGGCGGCTCGAGGTAGGTGAGCGGCGCATTGCTGTCCGCGAGGCTCAGCACCATCGACGTCGGCGCGAAGGCGGCATCGCTCCACTGCCGCCACAGCACGTACTCGCCCTCGGGCGAGATCGCCTGGAAGCCGGACGCGTCCTCGGTGGTGAAGAGCGCGTCGCCGGACGTGGAGTCGTAGAGCGCCCAGGGGCTGTAGCCGCCGTGCTGCGATGCGACGATCGTGCTGCCGTCGCGCGAGACCGAGTGACACGCGACGCAGCCGCCCTCGGGCTTCTCGAGGAACGTCTCGGGCGCGGCGTCGCCGGGGGTGATCCGCACGACGTCGCCGCCGTCGACCTCCCAGTAGTAGATCGAGCCGCGCAGGTTCGCGGTCGAGATCGTCCACGTGCGCGTCTGCGGCAGGTAGGCATTGACGCCGTCCCAGCGCTGCACCTCGACGGCGAGATCCCCGGTCACGGAGTCGGTGAGCTGTAGCCACAGATCGTGCGGCAGCGTGGGCAGCACGTAGCGCGACGGCGGTGGCACCGACACGAACGTGGTGAAGTCGAACGTGCTCGCGAAGAGGTGGATGCGATAGAGGTCGGCCTCGCCGCCGCCGTTCCACATCATCGTGGGCGACGCGAGCCCGCGCGGGAACACGGTGCCGTCGTAGGGATACGTGAGCGCGAGCGCCGGATCGGGCAGCACCGCGTCGTCGAAGGCCTCCTTCACCTCCGGTGGGACCTGCTGCGGATCGTCGACGATCGTCACCTTCACGGTGAGCGTCGTCGTGGCCTCGCCCTGCGCCGACTCGAACGTGACCGTGCCCATGCCGCCGGCGAGCCCGGTCGCGGCGAGCGTGTGCTGATCGAGCGTCGCGAGATCGGGGCGGTCGAACGACCACGTGCCCGTCATCGGGATGCGCTCGCCACTCGCGGTGATGCCGGTCGCGGTGTACTCGATCGCCGGATCCGCGACGCCGTCGACCACCTCGACGAGCGCATCGGCGGGTGCGATCTCGAGCTCGACGATCTCTTCGGCCGCGGTGCTCTCGTCGGCCTCGCCGCTGCTCTCGCTCGGCGAGGTCGCGCCGATCGTGGCGATTCCCGAGCCGCCGGCCGAGCCGGACGCGCCGTCCTCGCTCGTGCGCGCGCACGCGAGCGTCGCGACGAACCAAAGCGCCGCCCGTGCACGATGTGCCTTGCCCCGCCCCATGAAGGCCCGCCTGCTCGACGAGGCAGCGGCGCATGGGCGCCACGGCGAATCGACGATCCGCGGCGCATGGGCGGCTGCCGTCACGTTGGCGGCGGTTCTCGTCAGGGCGCCCTTGCCGCGCCCACGCGATGTTCTATCGTCGGGCAGCCGTGGCGTCGTCGTCGAGCTCGGGCACGCATGTGCGAAGGTGTCCGGCCTGCAACGCGCGGCTGCCGATCGTCGCCGGCGCGACGTTGGTGGTGTGCGAGTACTGCGACGCGCGCGTCGAGCTCGGCCGTGGCGTGCGCACGGTCGTGCCGGGACGGCAGGTCGCGCCCGCGCGGCAGTCGTCGGCGTGGATCGTCGTCGTGCCGATCGCGGTCGTGCTCGTCGGTGGGGCCACGGCCGCGTCGGCGTGGTTGCGCGCGCAGCAGATCGCGAGCTCGACACAGGTCACCGACGCGCCGGCGGCGGTGCGGGCCCCCGCGCCGGTGGCACTGCATGCGCCCACGCCCACGCCGACGCCGACGCCCGCGCCCACGCTCACGCCGACGCCCACGCCCACGCCCACGCCCGCGCACACGCACACGGGTCCGCGAAAGCCCCGGGTCGAGCTGCCCTCCGGCCCCGTGATCACCGTCGAGGAGGCGCGCAAGCAGCTCGAGCCGAAGGTCCGCGCCTGCATGGGCAAGGCCGGCGCGCACCACCTGCTCGCGTACATGGGCAACAGCACCTCGGGGCCCGTGAAGCTGCTGTCCGACTCGCGCACGTCGGTCGACGGCAAGAAGCTCGCGCTCGCGAAGACCTCGCTCGGCAAGTGCATCGACGCCGCCGGAGCCGCAGTGCACACCGCGGCGTTCAAGAGCAACTACGTGCGGCTCGACGTACGCAACGACGACGTGCCCGATCCGCTGGGCAGCCTGCCCGCGAGCGCCGACATGGCGGCCGTGCGCGAGGTGCTGCGCAGCTCCGACGCGGCGGTGAAGGCGTGCGCGCGCAAGCACGGCGCCCTTGGCACGCGCGACTCCTTCCGCATCGAGATCGACGGACCCGCCGGCAAGCCCACCCTCGTGCAGAGCCACCACGACTCGAGCGGCTACCGCCGCTGCGCCGAAGCGATCTACGCGAAGGCTCGCTTCGCGAAGGTCAAGGCCAGCAGCTACTCGGTGAGCTACTCGATCGAGCTGTAGCGCCGCGCTGCGGCGCCCGAGCGCACGCACGAATTCGGGCTCGTCGGGTTCTCTGCTTCGACAACGCCGCTGCGGTTTTTTCCGGGTCGGGTGATCCGCGAGGCTGCGCCCGCGAATTGTCCGGGCGGAGGGGACCACCAATGCACGACGATCGCTTCGCGCGACATCCACACTTCGAGGGCCCGCGGAACGCGGCGCTCGCGGCCGCGCTCATCTCGCTGGCCTGCGGGACGCAGCAACCCGACGACGGAGGCGGCCTGCTCTCGGCCGGGCCCGGGCTGAGCAGCTCGACCGTCGCGGCGGGCTCGTCGTCCGGCGACGACGACACCACCGAGACCACCGCGTCGCCGGAGAGCACCGGCGCGCACGACGAGTCCTCGTCGAGCGACGACGGGCCGCTCGCGCCGAAGCTCGACGTCGGCGCCGCGGAGACCGGCGACGATCTCGGCTGTCCGGACGACGACATCTGCTGCGTGCTGCCGGGCGAGCTCCCGCCGCATGCACTGCTCGACGCGTTCATCGAAGCATATCCGCCCGAGGCGATGCCGCACGGGCTCGCCGCGATGCAGACCTTCGTGCCCATGATCGCGGACGCGACGATCGCCTACGCCGCGCTCAACACCGGCGACGAGCTGGTCGACGCCGAGCGCGGTGGCCTCACCGACGCGAACCTCGAGGCCGGGCGCACCTACTCGCGCAACGCCGCGCTCGCCGCGGTGCCGGCCGACGCGGTGATCGCCGACATGCGCGAGGACCCGCTGCTCTACCTCGATCTCGGGGGCGCGGGCGCATGCAACGGCGTCGGCTGGGGCTGGGGCTCGATCCTGTTCGACGCCGCCGACGGCTCGATCGGCGAGCTCGTGTTCCTCTACGTCGGCTACTGCAACAGCACCGACGGCGACTCCGAGGGCTTCTTCTACTCGGACGAGGCCACGCAGATCTGCGCTCCCCCGGACTAGCTCTGGTCGCGCCGTCCGGCGCGACCAGAGCTCAGCCGGGCTCGGGCACGTACGTCGCACCGCCAGCGAGCGCGCGGTGCGGCACGACGCCGTCGTGCGCCTGGCCGCGCGCGTCGGTACACCGCACCTCGAGCGCGGCGATCCCCACCGGGATGCCCAGCACGCGACGCGCGACGAGCCGGCCGTGCGCGCAGCGACAGTGCGCGACGGTCGAGCCGTCGGCGAGCTCGACGTCCGCGTAGACCTTGGGCGCCCCGACGTCGTCGAGCTCGACCGTGAAGGCGTACTCCTTGTGATCGCCGGCCATGCGCACGACCAGCGCGCCGGTGTCGGCGCGGCGGTGCTCGAACGCGATGTAGCGCCGCAGGTACGCGCTGAACGGCTTGCGGCGATCCGCGTCGTCGGTGTTCGCCCACCACAGCCGCACGTCCGCGATGTGGCCCGCCGCGCCGCGCGACAGCCAACCGTCGAGCACGATCTCCCAGTGCTCCATGCCGAAGTCGCGACGGATCCGCAGCACCTCGTGGTGCCGAAGCTTCTTCGTCGACAGCCGCTCGACGACCGACGCGCCCTGCGGGATCCCGTCGGTCACGACCGCGTCGGGCCGAACGATCCACAGCGCGAGCGCGAAGACTGCTTCCACCTCAGCACAGCGTAGCCCGTTCGCGCGGCGATGGGTGAGCCGGCGGCGTCACGAGGGCTGGGCGCGCACGTCACAGTGCGTGCGCATCGAGCCAGGCCTGGGTCTCGCGCGCACTCTCGGCCAGCTCGAGCTGCACGAGCTGCGCATGCGCCCGCTCCATCCACGCGCGGGCGCGGGCGCGACGGTCGACGAACGCCCAGCTGCGCTCGGCGAGCTCGCGGAAGGCGCGCGCGGTCGTCGGCGACGGTGCGGCCGCTTCGACGCGGGGCAGAAGCGCGAGCAACGGCGGCAGCGCGGCCTCGCCGGCGCCGGCGTCGACGAGGTACATCGCGCGATCGAGCTGCATCGCCAGCTCGTTGTCGCTGCCCGGCGGCGCCGCGGCCAGCTCGATCGCGCGATCGCAGGCCGCCCGCGTCGCGTCGACGTCCTTGCGCGCGGCCTCGACCGAGCAGCGCACGAACCAGATCCACGAGAGCGACGGGCTCTCGGCGCCGCGGCGTTCCACCTCGTCGGCCATGAGCGCGTCGACGATCGGCGCGGCGTCGTCGGGTCGTCCGAGCGAGACCAGCCACTCGGCGCGCTGCGCATCGGGGATCTGCGTGGACTGCCCGGCGGCCGCCAGCACCTGGGACGAGCGCTCGGCGAGCCGCAGCGCCTCGTCGTAGCGGCCCGCCGCGCCCTCGATGCCGGACAGCGTCGAGAGCCCGCCACCGTAGCTGTAGTGCGCTTCGCCCATCGCCTCGGCGGTGATCGCCAGCGACTCGCGGGCGGCCTCGCGCGCGTCGTCGAAGCGCTCGAGGTTGCGCAGGCTGATCGCGAGCTCGCGGTAGGCCTCGGCGACATCGGGATGCACGCGCCCGAGCTGCGCGATGCTGACCTCGATCACGTCGCGGATCGTCGGCAGCGCGCGCTCGACCTCGCCGCGCTTGCGCTGGTAGCTCGCGAGGTTCAGCGACGCCGTCGCCCACCGCAGCGGCTGCGACTCGCGATCGATGAGCGCGAGCGCGCGCTGGGAGTAGTCCTCCGCGAGCTCGAGCTCGCCGGCGTAGTACGCACCGACCGCGGCGTTGATCCACAGCGCCGAGCGCTCGGCGCTCGTGAGCCCCGCCGCCTCGGCCCCCGCCTCGGCGCGCTTCACCATCGACGCGATCGCGGGCCACTCGTCGTGACGACGGCCCATCGCATAGACGTGCATGATCGCCGCCTTCGCCGCGATCTGCAGGTGCCGCGACGCAGTGCCCTCGAGCTCGGCGCGCTCGAGCTCGGTGGCGGCCTCGTCGTTGCGCGCGAGGTTGGCGAGCAGGCGCCCGCGCGTGTAGGCGACCTCGGCGACGAGCGGCCGGAAGCCGAGCCGGGTCGCGCGCTCGACCAGCGCGTCGACGCGCTCGAGCCCCGCCGCGTAGCGCCCGAGCTGCAGATCGGCGTCGGCGGCGAGCAACGCGACGCGGATCGCCTCGACCTCCGCGGCCTGCTCGGCGGGCGGCGTGGGCGGGAGCTCGGCGGAGAGGCGCGCATCGTCGGCACACGCGTCGAGCTCGGGCAGGCCCGCGACGACGCGGAGCGCACGATCGACGAGCGCGACGTCGGCCTGTTCGAGACCCGCGACGATGCCGGTGAACAGCTCGCGGCTGCGATCGAGGCAGTCGCGACGCATCGCCGCGCGCGCGGGATCGAGGCTGCCCTGCTGCTGCCCCTCGCAGACCTCGAGCTCGCGCGCCGCCCACGTCTGCGCGTACTCGTCGAGCGCAGCGATCGCCCGCGTGCTGGTCGGCTCTGCGTAGCGCGCAGCCGTCTGCGCGAACGCGGTCGCGATCGCGGTCTCGTGCGCGTCGTTCCACACCTCGGCGAGCCCGGGCAGGTTGCTGCACGGCGCCGATGCGGCCAGCTCGTCGCCGCCGATGCCCCGCAGCGCGACGCCGAGCCCGAGCGCCGCAGCAGCCCCCGCGACGGACCAGGGCAACCACGCGCGACGCGTCGGCTCCAGCGCGGTGAGCAGCGCGGCCATCGACGCGTGGCGCTGCCGCGGATCCTTCGCGAGCCCGCGCAAGAGCGCCGCTTTCACGTTGCGGGGCACGTGCACGCCCGCGGGAAACGGCGGGGGCTCCGTCTCGCACACCGCATGCGCGAGCGCGGCGACGCTGCGCCCCTGGAACGGTCGCTCGCCGAACAACGCCTCCCACACGACGACGCAGTAGGCGAACTGATCGCAGGCAGGTCCGACCGGCTGCCGCGCGAACTGTTCGGGGGCCATGTAGGCCGGCGTGCCGACGAACGCACCGCTCTTCGTGAGTGCCGCGAGCTGCTCCGGCTCCGTGCGCGAGTCGACGGGATGCGTCTCGACGAGGCTCAGCTCGCGGAAGGTCGTCGCCTCGGCCGTGCCCCCTTCGGCCCAGCGCGCGAGGCCGAAGTCCGTGACGAACACGCGGCCGCGCTTGCTCACCAGCACGTTGTCGGGCTTGAGGTCGCGGTGCACGAAGCCGGCCTCGTGCGCGGCGGCGACCCCACGCCCCGCGGCGCGCAGCACGGGCCAGACCGAGTCCCAGGTGCGCTCGTGCTGCTCGAGCCAGCGCTTCAGCGTCCAGCCGTCGACGAGCTCCATCGCCACGAACACGCGGTCGTTCCAGGTGCCGACGTCGTGCACCGGGATGACGTTCGGGTGCGAGAGCTTCGCCATCGCTCGCGCCTCGCGGAGCAGCCGCTGGCTGTCCGCGTGCGCATGGGGATCGCCGCGCGTGCGCAGCACCTTCACCGCGACGCGGCGCTCGAGCTCCGGGTCCTCGGCCGCATACACGATGCCCATGCCGCCCATGCCGACGACCTCGAGCACGCGGTAGCGGCCGATCGACGCGCCGGTCGCGAGCTGCTCGGGGTCCCGGGCCAGGTCACCGTCGGGGGTGAGCGACGTGTCCGGCGAGCGCGTGGGGATCCGCGACGCCGCGAACACGCGCACCATCTCGGTGACGACCGCCTCGCAGGCCGGGCACGCGTCCATGTGGCGCTCGATCGCCTCGCGCTCGCCCTCGTCCAGCTCGTCGGTGACGAACGCCGCGATGGCGTCCTCGGCGGGACAGCCGCTGACCGTCCGACCGGACATGGCGCCGCATGATACCGCCGCCGCACGGGCCCGGCGTGCGCGCCCTCGGCGCTCGTGCGAGCATCGGGCGTGGCCACGATCGTCCGCGCGTCTTCGGGCACCACCTTCGCATGAGGCTCCCGCTCTCCACGCTCGCTCCGCCGCGCATGGTCCTCGCCGCCCTCGCGCTCGGAGCCACGGCCAACGCGGCGAGCTGTCTCGTGTGCAACGACATCGGCTGCGCCGGCGGGCTGGAGTGGAAGGCGCAGCCGCTCGAAGGCGGAGCGATGCCACTGGGCGAGTACCGGCTCGCGATCGAGCTCGACGACGGCACCTACGACTTCGACTGCAGCATCGTCCTTCGCTCGCGCGAGAGCGTGTGCGTTCCGGCCGACGGCAACGACGACGAGTTCGAGCTCACGATCCAGGTGAACCCGTACCAGAGCAGCGAGGAGTGGGACCGCGACGCGCCGCCCGGCAGCTTCCTCGTCCGCGCGTGGGTGTTCGAGGGCAAGGACGACCGCTCGACGCGAGGCCCCCGCGACGTCCACGTGGTGCTCGAGCGCGACGGCGACGAGCTCGTCGACGCGGTCTACGACATCGACTACGAGCGCGACGAGGACTTCGCGGGCAGCAAGCGCTGCGGCTTCTGCGACGAGCTGGAGTCCCGCGCGGCCGACTGGGTCGAAGGCTGATCCGCGCTCACGCCATCAGGTAGTCGCGGGTCAGCTCGCGCGCGCGGTGCAAGCGACTCTTCGTCGCGGGGATCGTGAGCGCGAGCCGCTCGGCGATCTCGCGGATCGTGAGCTCCTCGAAGTCGCGGAGCACGATGATCTCGCGGGCGTCGTGCGGCAGGGACTCGAGCGCCGCGGCGACGTCCATGCGCAACGCGGCCGGCGAGCGAGTGCGCACGAGCGCCTCGACCCTGGCCTCCTCCCAGGGGTCCCAGCGCAGCGTGGTGCGAGCCATGCGACGGCACTCTCGTCGCACCACGCGGAACAGCCACGTCGACAGCGCGCGCGGGTGACGGAGCCCGGACACGAACCGCGAGAGCACGAGCAGGGTCTCCTGCACGGCGTCGTCGACGTCGCTGATCGCACAGCTGCGCTGCGCGTAGCGACGGATGTCGCGTCGGCACGCCACCAGCAGCCGATCGATGGCGAGCGGCTCGCCACGGCGCGCGGCGTCGATGAGTGCGGGCTCCACGGACGCGGACATCATCGCCCGGCCGCGGCCTGCGTCAATCTCCGCCCGACCATGGCGCACATCGGGCAGAAGCCGACGAGGCCGGTCAAGGCCAGGCTCGCGCCGGCGACGGCGCCGAGCCAGCTCCACGGCGACTGCAGCACGAACAGCGCGACCGCCACGGCGAAGGCGGCGGCGACGAGCCGCAGCACGCGTTCCCAGCCGGGCACGTTCTTGATGTAGAGCGACTTTGCGATCGACAACGGTGGACCTCCGAGCGGCCTAGAGGAGCCGGCCCGGCGGTTGGATTCCCGGCCCTGCGTTTTTCTTTTCCGTTCGTGCGGGTCAGTACCAGACCCAGCGGAACAAGCTCCAGCCCTCGCCGGCCCTGCGCGCCCCGGCGAGCACCCGCTGCCACGCGTCGACGAGCTCGCAGAACCCGTCGAAGTCGTAGATCCACTCCCGGTTCAGGCGCTCGGTCTTCGGCGGGTCGCCGTCGAACTCGAGCGCGAGCGCCGGAGCGACCACCTCGAGCGGTCGCGCGAGCGCGAGGATGTGGCGCAGCAACGCGTCGTCGTAGACGACCTCTGCGTCGGCGACGACGCTCGGCTCGCGACCGCACGCACAGCCCTGCCCTGCCTCCGTCCAGAACAGGTGCGAGAACCAGGCATCGAGCTCGATGCGCTCCGCCGCTGCGACGTGCTCGCGCGCGCGCGTCCACGCGAAGTCGCCCGCGAGGTTGTCGTACCAGCGCTGGTTGTGGCCGAGCGGAGAGTCGAGCGCGCGAAGCCAGCCGTGCGCGTCGCTCGACACCTCCAGCTCGTCGTCCAGCGCACCCGCGGCGCGCCAGCCCTCGATCGTCGTGGGCGTCGCGCAGGCGCGCGGGTCGAACGCGAAGAAGTGTGCCGTGACGCCCACGCGACCAGCATAGCCCGCGCGGTGGCACGCAGACACGCGCGTCGGCGAGCGCCGAGTTCGGCTATGCTCCCGCCGCCATGGCCGACGCACCGCCGTACGACGCACTGGAGCGCGAAGAGGACATCGAGGCGATCATGCGCGAGGGCGGCGGCACCGTCGTGCTCGACTTCTGGTCCGAGGCCTGCGCGCCGTGCCTGGCGATGGCCGCGGACTTCGAGCACGTCGCCGCGCAGTTCGAGCGCGACGAAGTCCGCTTCTGCAAGGTCGACACCGAGAACTTCCCGCAGCTCGCGATGCCGTTCCGCGTGCGCTCGATCCCCACGCTGCTGTTCATCCACGACGGTGAAATCCTCGACGCCGTCGTCGGCAAGATGAGCGCGAAGGCACTCGGCGAGAAGGCGGAGTGGCTGCTCGGCAAGGCGCAGAAGGCCAGCGCGCGCGGCAAGAAGGGCTTGCTCGGTCGACTCTTCGGTTGATGCGGATTTCACCGCGGGTTCATCTCCGTAATCGCGCCCGAAACTGTGACGGGCCTCGCTTGCTCGCACGCATGCCGGTGCGATGCTCGTCTTCGATGCATGTCGTTCGTCTCCTCCTGGTGTTCTCGCTCTTCCCTGCGTGCGTCGGAGAAACGCGCTCCGATCCACCGATGGTGCGAAAGTGGTGGGTGCCGCAGCAAGCCACTCCGACGCCCGGTGGCGCAGTCGCGCCCCCGGACACCGCGCCGCCGATCTATCCGCATCCCGGCGAGATCGACTGCAACAGCGGCTATCTGTGCGCCTGCGACGTCGTCGACATCAAGTGCACGAACGACGACGCGTGGAGCGAGGGCAACTGCACGATCCGCATGCCGCTCGCGGCCTGCGTCGACCTCGGCATCTTCGACGGCGAGGTGCAGCACTACCCGGGCGGCGTCGATGCGATGCTCGATCCCGAGTGCTTGTTGCTGCCCCCCGACACGCCGCCGGTGCTCGACGGGCTCGGGCAGATCAAGGCCTACTGCGGCCTGCAACACGAGGCCACGCACTCGTGCCACCCCGATCACGAGGTCGCGACCGCGTGCTCCGAGGAAATCGCCTACGGCCGCTCGCAGGCCTGCTTCCAGGACGTCTTCGATCGGCAGTGCGTCGGCGCGAGCCCGACCCCGGACTACTGCGACGCGCTCGACGATCTGATCGACGGCCAGTACGGTCAGGGCGAGCTCGAGCGCTGTCTGTGCGAGGGCGGCGGCTGTGCGCAGTGCGTCGCGGACTGCAAGGACGCCGGCGGCCCACCCTCGGTGTGCGAGCAGTACTCGCTCATCGCGTGCCACCGCGACGGGATCGAGATCGCGACGATCGACTAGCTCACTCGATGACCATGCGCGCGACGCCGCCGGAGAACATCGACGCGTACAGCACCCCGTGCGCGTCGTCGTAGGCGAGGAACGGGATGCCGCCGTCCTTGCCCATCTCGATCTGTGCGGTCGGGGCAAGGACGTCCTCCCACGTCTCGTCGTCGTCGAGTGCCGCGCGACGCAGCGACGGGTTCCACTGGTCGGCGGCGTAGAGATGGGTCGAGCCGTGCGCCAGCATCACCATCGTGCCGCTGGTGTTGGCCACGTGCGCCCAGCTCACGCCGTCGGCGCTGCGGATCACGCCGGCGCGGCTGCCGAGGTAGAGGTTGCCGTTCGCGGTCGGCACCAGCGGACGGATCGTGTACTCGGCCTCGCAGCTGCCGCCGCCTTCGAGGTTGTCCGTCGTCCACGTCGCGCCGGCGTCCTGCGTGACCATCAGGCTCGAGCCGCACCACACCCAGGTGTCGCCGCCGACGATCACGACGCCGCCGCCTTCGAACCAGCCCTCGGGTGCGGTCACGATGCGCCACGACGCACCGCCGTCGGTCGTCTCGGCCATGCAGCTCGGCTGATATGGATCGGCACACCCACCGTGGGTCGACACCAGGAGGTGCTCGTGGTCGGTGGGATCCATCGAGACGTTGTTGACGAAGCGATAGTCGGCGACCATGCCGTACTCGGTGCCTTCGAAGACGTCGGTCCACGCGTGCCCGCCGTCGGTGCTGCGCCACAGGCTCTGCGCGCCGTAGCCCGACACCGCGAAGAGCACGTCCGGTGCGACCGGATCGACCATCATGCTCCACTGCGCGCCGTCGCCGACGCCGCCGTAGGTCATGCCGTCACCCACGCTGCCGGGCCCCGTGTTCACGCGCTCCCACGCCGCGCCGCAGTCGTCGGAGCGCCAGATCTCGTCGTTCTCGCCGCCGGTGCCGAGCCACACGCGGCGCGGATCGAACGGGTCGACGACGATCGCCGCGCCGACGGTGCCGTTCACGGCTTCGGCGAAGCTGCCCGGCGGCGTGATGTTCTCCCACGCTCCGGGCGCGGGCAGCCCGTCGCAGCCCTCGATCACGCCGGTCGTCGCGCCCGTCGGATCCCCGGAGCTCTCCGCATCGGACGTGCTCTCGGGCGGCGCCGTGGTCGGGCCGTCGCCGACCGACGTCGCGCCGTCGGAGAGCGTCGCGCTGCTCGCCGACGTGTCGCTGCCGGCCGGCGTCGTGCTGCTCGTCGCCGCGTCGTCCCCGGCCGGCTCGCCGCAGCCGAGGAGCCCGACCCACGCGCACATCCACGCGCGTCGGGCCGCTGCACGGGAGAAGCACGCACGCTCGGTCGAAGGGGGCGATCGCATGGCGGCTTCCTGCGGCGTGACGCCGGCGCAGGGCACATGCGGGTGCCCGGGCAAATCCGTGGTCGAATCGGCAGCGCGCGCGATTCAGCCCTTGCGGGCCACGAGCGCGGTGGGCTCGTAGTGCCGCATCTCGCGGATCTCCGGGATGAACGGGCGCACGGCCACCAGGAACGGCGCGAACTCGGGCGCCTTGCGGAAGCCCTGCATGTGTCCCTCCTTCGAGTCCCACTCGATGCGCAGCACGAACGACGACGGCTCCTCGGTGCAGCGCGACAGCTCGTACGCGAGACAGTGCGGCGAGACGTCGAGCGAGCGGCGGGCCTCGGCATAGGCGGCCACGAATGCGTCGGCGTCGGTGACCTCGTAGCGGATGTACTCGACGATCATGTGCGCCAGGCTGGTCGCCTCACCGCGCCGTGGCAACGAACCGAGCGGTGCGTTGTCCGTGTGGGTCCACACTGCTACACCGCGGCCATGTCGCGCACCTACGCGTGTCCGGTGGGCCAGGGGCTCGTCGCTCATCGATCGGGCAGGTACGTGCTCACGCCGCGCGGCGACTCGGCGCGCACGGTGCTGACGGCGCTCTTCCGCTGGGGCGAGGCGATCGCACCGCAGCTCGAGATGCGCATCGATCCCGCGCCGACGCGCCGCGCACGATGAGCGGCGCTGCCGCTTCGGCACGTCGTATCGTCGGGCCCGCGATGCAGACCCGACGCAGCTTCCCTCTCGCGCAGACCGTCTACTGGACCCGGCGCTACCTCGCCTTCTTGTTCGCGTGGTCCACCGCGGCCGTGCTGCTCTTCCGGGTGGCCGACATCGCGTGGGTCCGGTTGCCGTGGCTGCCGATGTCGCTCATCGGCATCGCGGTCGCGTTCACGCTCGGATTCAAGAACAACTCGTCGTACGGCCGGCTGTGGGACGCGCGCACGTTCTGGGGCGCGATCGTCAACACGAGCCGTGCGTGGGGTCTGTTGGTGCGCGACTTCGTCGACGACGCATCGGTCCATCGCCCGCTCGTGTTGCGGCATCTCGCGTGGCTCACCGCGCTGCGCTACCAGCTCCGCACGTCGCGGACGTGGGAGCACGCGAGCCCGGGGGACGAGGCGATGCGCGCGACGATGCCCGAGCGCACGCAGCCGCTCGCGCAGGCGATCGCCGAGCTGCTGCCCGAGGACGAGCGCGGCGTGCTGACCCTCGGCAACCCGGCCACGCACATCCTCGCGGCCCAGTCGGCGCACCTGCGCGTGCTCGCGCAGCGCGGTGCGATCGAGCAGTTTCGCTACATGCAGCTCGTCGCGCAGCTCGTCGAGCTGAACGACCACCAGGGCCGGTGCGAGCGCATCAAGAACTTCCCGTTCCCGCGGCAGTACGCGACGCTCAACCTGTTCGCGCTGTGGGCGTTCGTGCTCCTGCTCCCGTTCGGCCTGCTCTCGACCTTCGACGACGGCAGCGCCGGCGTGTGGCTCGTGATCCCCTTCACGATGCTGTGCGGGTGGATCTTCTTCACCATGGAGATGATCGGCGACTACAGCGAGAACCCCTTCGAGGGGCTGTGGAACGACGTGCCGATCACCGCGCTCTGTCGCACGATCGAGATCGACCTGCGGCAGCTCATCGGCGATCCCGACGTCCCGCCGGTGCTGCAGCCGGTCGAGCACATCCTGTCGTGACGTGATCCGTCTTGCCCCCTTCGGACACGAGGGGGGCATGGTCCCGCGTCCTTTCCTCCTCGTGATCGCCTGCTTCGCCTCCGCATGTGCTGCCGATCCGGTCGCGCCCCCCGCAGACGGCGAGAGCTCGTCCAGCGCGGGCGCGGAGAGCTCGTCGAGCAGCTCCGGCGACGCGCCCGCCGGGGAGAGCTCCAGCGAGGTCGGCTCGGACGAGGCCAGCGGCCCGTCGGCTTCCTCCTCGGAGACGACCGGCGCGCCGCCCGAGTGCGGCGAGCTCGAGGCGTCCGTGCTGTTCACCAGCACCATGAACGTCGGCTCGCCGCCGGACTCGTTCCTGATGGCGATCCTGTCCTGGTTCGACCCCGAGACCGGCGACTACGACGAGTCGGCCGACGATTTCGAGGTCCCCGCCGGGAGCTGCTGGTGCGTCAGCGAGGTCGTCGTGCACGCGATCTACACCACCGGCTCCGCACCGGCCGAGCCCGAGCTCGTCGTGAACTTCTACGACGACGCCGGCGACCTGCCGCAGACGCGCTGGTTCAGCGAGACCACCACCCTCGTCACCACGACCGACCTGGAGGGCCCGTCCCTGCGCCACGCCGTGGAGCTCGCCGAGCCCGTCCTCGTGCCCGCGGGCCGGACGTGGATGTCGGTCGTGGCGCGAATGCAGGACGAAGAGCGCATGGGGGTCATGCTCTCGCTCGATTCCCAGCGCACGCCCTCGGCGGCCCACCTCGATCTCATGGACTGTCCGATGTTCACGCACTTCGAGGACTGCTATCCGGGCTCGCCGGCGACCCAGCTCGCCTTCGAGATCCACGGCACCGAGATCGGCTGTGCCGGCTGAGGGCGAGCAGCTCTCGGCCCTCGAGCTGCTCGCCGGCATCGACGTCCCCGGCCTGCGCGGCGCCGTGCAGGCGCGGCTGTTCGGGTCGCCGGGCACCGACGACGCCCCGCCCCGCCGAAGCGCAGGTCGCCCGGCACGCGGCAGCTCGATCGGCCGCTACGTCGTGCTCGATCTGCTCGGCCAAGGGGGCATGGGGGTCGTGTACTCGGCCTACGACCCCGAGCTCGATCGAAAGGTGGCGCTCAAGCTGCTGCGCGGGCGCGAGCAGGACGACGGGCGCGCCGAAGCGGGGCGCGCTCGCATCGTGCGCGAGGCCCAGGCGCTCGCGAAGCTGAGCCATCCCAACGTGGTGACGGTGTTCGATGCCGGCACACACGAGGACGAGGTCTTCCTCGCGATGGAGTACGTGCACGGCGAGACGCTGCGTGCCTGGCTCGCGCGCGGACCGTGGCCGTGGCCGCGCTTGCTCGAGGTGCTGGTGGCCGCCGGTCGCGGGCTCGCGGCCGCCCACGCCGCGGGCATCCTGCACCGCGACTTCAAGCCGGAGAACGTGATGATCGCCGCCGACGCAGCAGCGGTCGTGCGCGTGATGGACTTCGGGCTCGCGCGGCGCAGCGGCGCGAACGAGGACACGCCCGCCGAGGCGAACACGCCGCGCCTCTTCGGCCTGCGCGAGGAGATGACGCACACCGGACAGCTGCTCGGCACGCCCGGCTACATCTCCGCCGAGCTCTTCGCGGGCCGCGGCGTCGACGAGCGCGCCGATCAGTACGCGTTCTGCGTCACCGTCTGGGAAGCGATGTACGGCAAGCGGCCGTTCCGCGCGGTGGGACTCTTGCAGCTCGCGGCGGCGGTGTGCCGGGGGCACCTGCCGCGGCCGCCGACGGGCACGCGCGTGCCGGGCTGGTTGCACCGTGCGATCGCCCGCGGGCTCGCGCCCGATCCGGACGCGCGCTGGCCGTCGATGGACGCGCTGCTCGCCGAGCTCGCGCGCGGACAGCAACGCACGCGGCGACGTCGGCTCGTCGCTGGGCTCGCCGCAGGCGCGCTGGTCGGCGCCGCGGTGCTCGGTGCGGCCTGGCTCGGCAGGCGTGCACGCGTGCAGGCCTGCGAGCAGCAGGGCGCGGCGCTCGCCGAGGTGTGGAACGACGATGCGCGCGCCCAGCTCGCGACCAGCTACGTCCGGCTCGACAGCTCGCTCGCGCGCTGGACCGCAGGCGCGGTCGAGCACCGTCTCGACGAGTACGTGACGAGCTGGCAGCGCGAGCGCACGGCGGCGTGTCTCGACGACGAGCTGCACGGGCGGTGGACGGACGCGGAGCACACCGCGTCGACGTGGTGCTTCGACGAGCAGCGGCTCGAGCTCGCAGCGGTGGTCGAGCACGTGCTCGAGCCCAGCCCGGAGACGGTGCTGTCGGCGATCTCGTCGGTCGCGGACCTCTCGCCGTCCGACCGCTGCAGCGATCGGCGCGCGCTCGCCCGCGCTCCCGCTCCGCCGACCCAGCTGCACACGGACATGCACGAGCTGCGTGTGGAGCTCTCGCGCGCGCGCGTGCTCGCCTCCGCCACGCCCGACACCGTCGCGACGGAGGCCTTGCTCGCGCGTGCGGAGGAGCTCGGCTGGCCGCCGATCACCGCGCGCGTCCGTCTCGTGTTGGCGACGCAGCTGCGCAGCAGCGATCGCCTCGAGCAGGCGGAGGCGGCCGCCGCGTCCGCGTTCCACGAGGCCGCGCGGGCGGATGCGTGGGACGTGGCAGCCGACGCGGCGATCGATCGCGCGCGCACGGCACTGCATCGCCAGCGCTTCGAGGACGGGCTCACCTGGACCGAGCTCGCCGCGACGGCGACCGCCCGAGCCGGCGGCAACGGCTCGCTCCGCGACGCGCAGCAGCTCGACGTGCTCGGCCGGCTCTACGAGATGCACGGCGACCACGACCTCGCACAGGACCACTCGGCGCGCGCGCTCGAGGCCTTCCGCGTCGCGCTCGGGGAGCAGCATCCGCTCGTCGCCACGCACATGTGCACGCTCGGGGTGACCTACCGTGCGCGCTCCGACTATCCGAGCATGCGGGCACTGTGCGCGCGTGCGCTCGAGCTCGCCCGCGACACGCTCGGCCCCGATCATCCCGAGACCGCCGGCATCGCGCTGCGACTCGCGGTCAGCTACGCCGAGACCGGCGACTACGCGGTCGCGCGCGCGCTCTACGAGCCGGGGCTCGCCACCGTCGTCGCCGCGCGCGGACCTTCGCACAGCCAGACGGCGCACTTCGTGATGAACCTCGGCATCGTCGCGAAGGGCACCGGTGACTACGCCCGCGCGCGCGCCTACTACGAGCGCGCCCTCGCGACGCGCGAAGCAACGCTCGGGCCCGAGCACCCTCGCGTGGCGACGACGCTGCGCTACCTGGGCGAGCTGCTGTTGGTACAGGGCGAGCTCGCGACGGCCACGCTGCACCTCGAGCGCGCGAGCGGGATCATGGAGCGGGCCCGCGGCGCGGACCACCTCGACGTGCCGCAGTACCTGCAGGCGCTCGCGAGCGCACGTGCGGCCTCCGGCGACTTCGCGGCGGCCCGCGTGCTGCACGAGCGCGCGCTCGCGATCGCCGAGCCCACCACCGCGCCGGTCGGCGAGGCGCTCGTGCACGTGCGCTACGGCGACGCGCTGCGGCTCGCGGGTGATCGCGAGGGCGCGCGCCGGCACTACACGCGCGCACTCGAGCTCGAGCTCGGCGACCTCGGGCCCGACCACGTGGTGCCTGCCCGCACGTCGACGCGGCTGGCCGAGCTCGAGCTCGAGGACGCGCGGCCGGTCGAAGCGCTCGCGCGGCTCGAGCAGGCCGTGCCGAGCTTCGCGAGCGGCTTCGGCATCCTCGAGGACGAGCACGACGCTCGCTTCGCGCTCGCGCGCGCGTTGGTGGCGACGGACGGCGATCGCCTGCGCGCCCAGGCGCTCGCGAGCTCGGCGCTGGCGGGCTACCAGGCGGCGCCGGGCAATCGCCCCGAGCGCCCGGCCGAGATCGCGGCCTGGCTCTCGGCCAATTTCCCGGCGATCGCGACCCGCTGAGCCCGGGCGCGGCGCCGGCCCTCGCGCGTCACATCGGCAGCCACCCTCGACTCCTCCGCGACGTGAACTCGCGAACCACGTTGCTGTTCGGTGCTGCTGCCTACCTCGCACTCGGGATCCCCGACGCGCTCGCCGACGAGAAGGTCGGCGACACGAAGGACGCCTGCGACAAGCACGACGTCGTCTCGTTCAAGGCCAAGCCGGGCACCGTCAAGGTGAAGGCGGGCGAGACCAAGACGTTCGAGATGGACGGGCCGCGCAAGCACATCACCTGGTACTGCGGCAACGAGCAGGAAGAAGCGAACAACGACGTGCTCTGGGACAAGGTGCGGCTCAAGCGAGCGAGCAACGGCGCGCTGAGCTGGACCTTCTACCGCATGACCACGCCCGGCGGCTCGGATCCCTCGGGTCCGTCGTCTCCGGCCGGCAACACGAGCGACGGTTGCGACAAGAGCCATCTCGTCATGGTGCACGGCAAGTCCGGCGACGTGAAGGTCGCGGCCGGGCAGAAGAAGACCATCGACCTCGCGAGCCCGGTGAAGGAGCTGGCGTGGAAGTGCGGCAGCAGCGACGAGCGCGTCGCGAACGACACCGCGTTCGACCGCGT
The DNA here is from genome assembly GCA_964519175.1 of uncultured Nannocystaceae bacterium. Classification (GTDB taxonomy): domain Bacteria; phylum Myxococcota_A; class Polyangia; order Nannocystales; family Nannocystaceae; genus Xiheibacterium. The sequence continues at coordinate 70,504 of CAZFKC010000012.1, read as the reverse complement.
CGAGCTCACGCGTCGTGACAACGGCGCGGTGAAGTGGGCGTTCGCGCTGCGCACCCAGAACGAGGATCCGCCGGAGGTGTGCCCGAAGATCCGCGCGAAGGGCCGGCTCGTGTACAAGAACCCGGACGGCAACTACGTCCCGCTCGCGCGCGCGAAGGTGAAGCTGATGGACGAGGACTTCGGTCCCCACGATCAGACCATGGCGGTCGGGATCACCGACGCCGACGGTCGCTTCGACCTCGCGGGCACCGCCGACGACTCCGGCTGGCCCGACCCCTACGTCGAGTTCATCATGTTCGAGAACCACCGCGTCGACGTGCGCGATCCGTTCGGCAACAGCGCGCGATCGTACACCCCCACCCTGCCCGAGTCGTGCGGCGTCGTGGACTTCGGCGAGCAGCGCTGGGAGGCGGCGGAGCTGAACCCGATCCTCTACGCCCGGGGCCAGCGCGCGTACCAGCGGTGGCAGGACCGCACCAGCGACACGCGCGTGCCGAAGAACGACGGCATCGTCGAGGTCGAGTATCCGACCGTGCTGATCTGGAACACGCCGTACACGACGCTGACCACGATCCACTGGCAGTGGCACGGCGAGAACAAGGTCGACTACGACGCGCTCGACCACGAGTTCGGCCACCGCCTGCGCCACGCGGCCGACGGCGGCGAGACCCACTTCAACTGGGACGCGACGCGCTTCACGTACGCGCGCAACCACTCGTCGACCGACAAGACCAACGAGGGCTTCGCCTTCAACGAGGGCTGGGCGATCTATCACAAGTGGGCGATCAACCGTGACGCTCCGACGACCGCGAGCGGCAGCGTCGCGCTCTCGGCGGACACCGGCGACGACGAGGTCGAGGGCGACGTCGCGGAGCACCTGAAGGCGCTGCACAACGCCTGCGGCGGTCTGAAGAAGCTGTGGGGAGCGATGCGCGACGCAGGCCCCGACAAGTTCCACTCGATCGACGAGTACCGGAGCGTGTTCCTCGCCCGCAATCCGACCTGCAAGATGCCGGGGGCGACCGGGAGCAGCAGCTCGCCGCTGAAGAGGCGCATCACCAAGCCCGCGGTGGCCCCGAAGCCTTCCGGCGCCGCGCCCCGTGGTGTGCAGGAGCTCGAGCGCATGGTCACCGCCGGGGTGACGCGTCCGACTCGCAGCGCGATCCATCCCGACGCCCGGCTCACCGCGGACGCGCGCAAGGAGATCGACGCGCTCGCGAAGCGACAGGTCGAGCGCGACGGTGCGCTGCACGATGCGACGGTGGCCGCGTACACGAAGGCGCTGAAGCTACTCGAGCTGCCCCCCGAGGCGCTCGGCGACGGCAGCTATGCGAAGCAGCTGGCGCTCGCCAAGGCGCAGCTCGTGAAGGACGTGCGCGCCGCTCGCGAACGACATCGCCGCGACTCCGACAAGGACGTGGAGAGCATGCGCAAGTCCACGAAGTCGCGGCACGTGACCCGCTACCTCGACGGCCTGCGCAGCGACGTGGCCCGCGCGAAGCGTGGCGACGACGAGCTGGAGCTGCCGAAGTCCTTCTGGCCGACGACGCGCAAGGTGAAGTGACGAGCACGCTCGGTCGGGCGCTGCCTCGGCGCCCGACCGATCATCTCGCCCAGAGGATCGTCGTGGGTGGAACCGGGGTCCGCCCCGGTGCGCATGCGGTGCCGGCCTGCACCGCGCCACCGGCCTCGCCGCAGCGGCTCTCGCCCCAGCACACCACCGTTCCGTCTCGACGCAGCGCGCATCCGTGTTCTTCCCCGACCGCGATCTGCGTCGCGTCGGCGACACCTTCCACCTCCACGAAGCCGAGCTGCTCGCAGCGCAGGTCGGTGCAGACGCGCTCGCACCAGACGTGCCCTGCGCGGGTGAGGATGCAGGTGTGCGGGCCCAGCTGTTCGATCGCGGCCGCCGGGCTCTCCAGCGCGGCAAGCGGCTCGTCGCACAGCTCGCCGCCGCACACTCCGAGGAGCAGCAGCACGTGGTCGTCGCGAATGATCACGAGCCCGCGATCGGTCTGCACCATCGCCGCGATCTCGGTCGAGAGGATCCGCGCGCGCTCGCCGAAACGGCAGCTCACGGTGCCGCGATCGAGCGTGCAGATTCCGCCGGCGAAGCGGTACTCCGGGGGCGTCTGCGCGAGCGCGTCCGCAGCCGCGGGCTCGAACTCCCAGCCCTGGAGGCGACCGCAGGTGGCCGTGCCGTCCTTGCGGACGACGCAGGTGCCGCGCAGATCCGCGGCCGGCGAGAGCTCGGGCACGCGCGTCGCGACCGGGCACGCGAGACTGCCGATCACGTCGTTGTCGACGAGCGTCACGCCGCGCGCGCCCCAGCACCACACGCCACCGTCGACGAGCCGCGCGCAGGAGATCCCGCGCGTCGCAGAGAGCTGCGCGACCGCAGCGGGCGGCGTGCTCGTGCCGGGCACACCACACGCAGCCGATGCGGGCAACGGTGCGAGTCGAGCCGGCGCATGGGGATCGAAGACCGCCTGTACGTCGCGGTGCTTCGGGGCTGCGCAGGCGCTCGCGAGCAGCGCGAGCGCGCACCATCGCCGTGCAGGGGGCATCCAAGGGTGTGGACGGCCCGAGCGCCGTCTCGATCACTCGCGCCCCGCTCGCGCCTACTCGGCGCGCGGGGTCGCGCCCTTCTCGGCCGTCGCGCGCCCCCGCGGCTCGGAGCCCACGCGCTCGAGCTCGGCCACGACATCGACGTGACGTTGCTCCTCGGCGATGCGGTCGCGGAGCCGGCGTGTCGCCGCGCCGAAGCGATCCTCCGCGAGCACGCGCTGCACCGCGCGGGCGATCGCGGCGGGCGAAGCCCTCGGCGAGAGCCGCACGCCGGCGCCGGCGTGCACGACCCGGGCGGCGGTGTCGTCCTGGTCGCGGCCCATCGGCATGCACACCATCGGGACGCCGGCTGCGATGCCCTTCATCGTGGTCCCGTGGCCGCAGTGGGTCACGAGGGCCGACGCCTGGGCGAGCACCTCGCGATGCGGTGCGGAGCGCACGACGACCACCGAGCCCCGCGATTGCACCTCCGTGTCGGGCAGCATCTCGCCGAGCGTGACCAGTGCGCGCACGGGCAGATCGGCGAGCGCCGCCACGACGTTGCGCAGCGAAGCACCCTGATCCTGGAAGGTGGTGCTGAACCCCACGAGCACGAGCGGGTCGCGGTTCTCGGCCGGCCACGGCGGGGTCCACGGCTCGGCCCACGGCGGATCGTCGAGGATCGGACCGACGTAGCGCACGTTGTCGGCCACGAATCTCGAGTTGAAGTCGAATGCCGCGCTGGTGAGCACGATGAACGCATCGACGTCGGCGAGCGTGTCGAACAGCGACGCGACCGGCGGCAAGCCCAGCTCGCGCCGCGAAGCGTTGAGCTGCGGCACCGCCTGGTCGAGCATCGCCACGGTGACGCGGCGGAAGATCGCGTCGCGGATGCGGCCGAGGAACGAGCGCGCCGGCATCAGGCCCGGGCCGAACGGCGTCGCGCCGACGGCCGGCATCGGCCAGATGTTGGGCACGAGCCCGGCGACGGGCAGCCCGCGGACCTGCGCCGCCATGAACGCGCCGAAGATCGTGTACTCGGCGACGACGACGTCGGGCGCGACGGCGTCGATCGCCGCGAGCGTGTCCGCGGCGTAGTGCGGTGCGGGCGCGACGATGACCTTGTCGCGGTAGTTGCGGAGCATCGCGAGCGGGTTCGTGGTCTCCCAGTCGCGGACGAGGTCGTCCTCGGGCAGCAGCGTCGTGCGATGCGGCGCGCGCTGCCACGGACGGAAGCCGCACCCGACGTCCTTGGCCTCGCCCTCGATCGTCGGGTCGCCGAGCACGGTGACCCGGTGACCGCGCGCGAGCAGGCGCTGCGCGACGCCCCGGAGCGGCGGGACGTTGCCGCCGCCTTCCCACATGGCGAACAGGTAGTGCTTCATGACTCTGCCGCTCCGGTCGACGTGAGTCCGGAGACGAGCGCGAGGAAGACCGCGCGCACGTCGGCGCGGCTCTGCCCGAAGTCGCGACGGACGAGCTTCCACAGCGTCACTTCGGTCGCGGCGTAGAACGCCGTCACGCGTCGTCGCCGTGCCACACCGCGCGCCGGCAGGAACGGGGCGAAGACCCGCTCGACCCACTGCCGGTGGCTCGCGCGGCTCTGCTCGAGCAGGTACCGGATCGCGGGGACGCGCTGCTCGAGCGCGAGCACGCGGATGTTGGCGTCACCGATCCGCTCGTAGCGATCGACGAGCACGTCGACCGCCGCCTCGAGATCGCCGGGCTCCACCTCGCGCGCCGCTTCCTCGCGCGGGCGTTGCCAGTCCACCGTCGCGTAGGCCAGCTGGTCCTTCGAGCCGAACTGCCGGATGACGGTCTGCTTCGTGACCCCCGCACGCTCGGCGACGCGCTCGAGACTGACGTCGTCGTACTCCTCGGTGCGCCACAGCTCGTACGCGGCCGCGAGGATCGCCTCCCGCGTGCGCTCCACCGCGGCGTGCCTGCGCTCCATCTCGTAGGGCCGGGTCGCCATTTCGTGTTTCCCACGGTAACACGAAATTGTGGACCTCGCCAGGCTCGGCCGACCGTGGCAGGTTCGGCACACGTGGGACCCGTGGCCAGCCTCGTCCTCGGCCTCGCGCCGACGCTGCCGCCCCCGCCGATCGAGATCTCCGCGCAGGACGAGCTGCACGCGGCCGACTACACGCTGGTGTGGAGCGCCCCCGCGTCGTGCCCGAGCGCCGAAGAGATCCAGGCGCGCGTCGCTGCCCTGCGCACGACCGAGCCCGGCGGCGACGGCATCGTCGACATCCGCGCGGAGGTCGTGCAAGACGGCGAGCTGCACCGACTGGCGCTCACGACGGAGTATCGCGGGCACAGCGACACCCGCGAGCTCGCGGCGCGCGAGTGTGCGGAGCTCGGCGAGGCGGTCGCGCTGGTGGTGTCCTTCGCGCTCGCGCCCGAGCCCCCGGCCCCGCCGAGCCGAACGCCGCCAGAGCCCGAGCCGGAACGCGCGCCCACGAGCGCGCCGACGCCCTTGCCCGAACCGGCGCCGAACGTTCCGGAAGTCGAACGCGATCCTCCGCCGCGCCGCGCGGTCCGTCCGCGTGCCGTGGTGCGCATCGGCGGCGTGTTCGAGGGCGGCATCGTCGCGGGGGTGACGGGCGGACCGTTCGTCGGGGCCGGCCTCGCATGGCCACGCTGGCGGCTCGAGCTCCACGGCGCATATCTCGGTCCACGCCGCGACGTGCGAGCCGGCGTCGGCGCGCGCTACGAGGCCGGCATCGTCGGCGCACGCGGCTGTCGACGCTTCTTCGCCGGCCCGATCGAGCTCCCGCTGTGCATCGGCGCCGAGGCGGGTGCCGTGCGTGCGACGGCGATCGGGGCAGGCCGGCGGGTCGCCCACGGACCGTGGGTCGGGCCGCTCGTGGGTGCAGCGCTCGCGTGGCGGCGTCGCCGCGTCGGCGTCGAGCCCGGGCTGTGGATCGGGGCCGACGTCGTCGCGCGGGCCTACGGCAGCGCGTTCACGTTCGGCGGCGTCGAGCGATTCCGGCAGTCCTGGGTGTCTGCGCGGCTGTCTGCCGGGCTCGAGCTCTTTTTCCCGTAGGACCGGGCCGGGTGCGGACATTACCCTGGGCGTCGGCGCGCGCGATGGCCCGCACCTCCCCTCCCGCGAGATTCCGCGAGCTCTATCGCGAGAACTACAGCTTCGTGTGGCATGCCGCGCGACGCTTCGGGGTGGCGGACGCGCAGCTCGACGACGCGGTGCAGGACACCTTCGTCACGGCGTATCGGCGACTCGCCGCGCTGCACGACGATGGCGCGCGCCCGTGGCTGTACGGCATCGCGCGACGGGTCGCGAGCAACTACCGCCGGGCCGATCACCGGCGACGGCGCAGACACGACGCGCTCGCGGATCACGACGGGCGCGCGGCCAGCGATGCGCCGCGGCTCGAGGCACTGCATGCGCTCGAGGCCTTCGTGCGCTCGCTCGACCACGACATGCGCGAGGTGTTCGTCCTCGCCGAGCTCGAGGGCATGAGCGGCTCCGAGGTCGCGGCCGCGCTCGCGATGCCGGTGAGCACGACCTACGATCGCATCCGGGCGACGCGCGCGAAGTTCTCGGCACACCTGCAGGAGCGCGGTGCGCTCGCGATTGCACGCGCGCGCGCGGAGCGTCCTGCTGCGAGCGAGCGCTCGTGGAATCGCCTCGTGCTCTGCCTGCCGGCGAAGGGGCTGTGGCCCGCCGTCGCAGGCTGGGCGGGCGCGGCGAAGCTCGCGACGGCGACGGCCGGTGGCGTGGTCGCGATCCTCTGGGTGCACCGCGCGATCGTCGACGACGCCGCGCCGGGAGCCAGCGCGTCGCCGCCCGCGACTTCGAGCACCACGGCCGACACGCGCATCGTCGTGCCGAGCCCCGCCGAGCTGCCCGCTGCGCCGGCGAGCGAGGTGATCGCGGCCGCACCACCGGCCGCGCCCACCCACGACGCACGACCGCGCGTCGTCGAGACCTCACCGGTCTCGGCCGCGCCGCCGAGCGAGACGAAGCTCCTCTCGGATGCGGCGGCGTTGCTCGCGGGCGGCGACGCGAACGGTGCGCTCGCACTGACCGATCGTCACGCGCGCGAGTTCGACGACAGTGCGCTCGCCGACGTGCGGGCTGCGCTGCGCATCGAGAGCCTGTGCAAGCTCGGCAAGTCGCGACAAGGTCGTGCGGAGGCGAAGCAGCTGCTGGCCACGCACCCGAGCTCGCCGGTCGCGATGCGGGCGCAGTCCGCGTGCGACGAGCCCGCGAAATAGTCCCGGAGGAATCCGAGCCTGGCGGACATGGGACAGGTGTGAAGACGCAACGTGACCTGACAATCTGGCTGCTCGTGGTGGGGCTCGGCGGATGTGTCGCCAAGATCGAGCTCGGCGACGACGATGCGTCGTCGTCCTCCGGCGACGCGAGCCCGACGACGACGAGCGCATCGTCGACGACGCCGACCTCGACGGAGTCCGGCGGGACCGACGACGACACGAGCGGCGAGTCGACCGGAGCGCCAGCCGGGTGGTGCCTCGAGACGATCCTGCTCGAGGGCGAGACGCCGCCGGCCCTGCCGATCGTGGCGGACGTCGACGGCGACGGCGTGCCCGAGCTGTGGAGCTCCGAGTACGCCGGCACGGTCGCGACGCTGAGCCCGTTCACGGTCGCGATCGACGGCACGGTGAGTGCGCTCGCGCCGTCGATCCGAGACGGTGCATTCCGGCGCTTCGCGGACATCGACGGCGACGGCCTCGACGACGGCGTGTTCGAGGGCACCGACGACACGCTGTGGTGGCTGCCGGGCCGGAGCGACGCGACCCTCGGCGAGGATCCGCTGCCGCTCGTTTTCCCCGAGACCACCGCGTACGGCGCAGCGTGGAGCGACGCGAACGGCGACGGGATCGCGGACGTGCTGCGCGCGCGCACGGACCCGGCGACGATCGAGCTGTGGATCGGCGACGGCGACGGTGGCTTCGAGCTCGTGCAGGAGCAGCCGGTCGTCGGGGTCGACGCGTTCTTCGCCCATGCCGAGATCATCCCGTCGACGGAGCCGCCGTTCCTCCCCGAGGTGCGGGGCTTCGCGCTCGAGATCGACAACGGCGCGATCGGCTTCGGCATCGAGCGCGCGCTCGCGGTGGCCACGGTGGATGGGTCGTCCATGCTGCAGATCTCGACGGCGACGGACTACCGACCGTGGCAGCGCGCGATCGGCATCGGCGAGCTGGACGGCCAGGCGCCCGCCGATCTGCTCGGCGTCGTCGACAGCCGCGAAGTCGTGCTCTGGCACGGAGCGGCGGGCGGCGGATTCATGCCGCAGCCGATCGCGAGCCTGCAGGACGAGCTGACGGGCGCTGCGGTGGGCGACTTCCGCGGCGACGGCACGCGCGACATCCTGGTCGCGACCATCGACGGCGCGGTGTTTCTCTACCCCGCACCGGTATCCGACGACGTCGTCGGGCTCGAGGTCGGTGGCACGCTCGACTCGCCCGGCTACTACGCGACGATCGACGTCGACGGCGACGGGCGCACCGAGCTCTACTCGACGGACGCAGAGGCGCCGGCGCGACTCGTGCGGATCGTCGAGTGCTGATCCGCGCCGTCCGCGACGTCATCCACCAGTTGTCGGGGCGAGAGGATTCGAACCTCCGACCTTTCGGTCCCGAACCGAACGCGCTACCAGACTGCGCTACGCCCCGGCTCTTCCGTGCGCTCGCGCGCTCGGCCCCTCTCGGGAAGGGGCGCGTTCAATACCCCCCGGCCCGATGATCGTCAATCAGCGCGTTGCGCGCGCATCGAGCCCGCTCAGGCGTCGTACTCGAAGGTGTACGGCAGGCAGTCCTCGCCACCGTCGCCCACCGAGAACGTGATCGTCGAGCTGTCGTCGTTTCCGCCGCCGCAGTCCACCGAGAAGCGGACGACGTCGGTGTCGCAGCAGCCCATCGTCCCGTCCGCCATGGCGGGTGCCTGGCACGCCACGTCGCAGCTCGAGTAGGCGCAGACCTGCAGCGGCACCGCAGCGTCGACCTCGACGCGCACCTGCGGCTCGCAGGTGCCCTTGCCGCTGACGTCGATCGCGTCGAACGACCACCAGTCGGGCGAGCTCGCCCCGTCGATGATCGCCGCGCCGCTGCCGTTGCCCTCGTCGCAGGCGTTGTCGTCGAGCGGCGTCGCCGTACCCGACGTCATGTGGTCGTCTTCGTCGCCTGCGCAGGTGTTGCCCGTGCTCTCGCTCGTCGTGGCGTCGGTCGTCGCGCTGGCGTCGGTCGTCGTCGGATCCGTGTCGCTCGCGTTCGTCGTCGGATCCGTGTCCGTCGCGTCCGTCGTCGTCGGATCCGTCGCGCTCGCGTCCGTCGTGGTGGTCGGCGACGTGGTGGTCGGCGACGTGGTGGTCGGCGACGTGGTCGGCCCGGTCGAGCCGTCGCTGTCCGACGACATCGTCGCGGACACGCCCGTCGCCGACAGTGTCGACGACGAGGTGAGGCTGTCGCTGCCGGTCGAGCCGGACGAGCCCTCGCCGATCGACGCGCTGCCGCTGCCCTCCACCGGATCGCCGGGGCACGCGCCGATGAACAGGACGATCGCGGCGCAGCGCACGTACGAAGCCATGGCGCCACGGTAGCAGCCCGCGCACGGCGCGGGCAACCGCGCCGATGGCGGCCGACCATCGGCTCCGCTCGGCGGCCGATTCATGCGCCCGGCGAGTGCGGGCCCAGCTTGTCCTTCAGCCGCTCTTTCACGCGCTCGAACCGCTTGCGCAGCTTCGCGGCGAGCTTGTCGAGATCGTGCTCGTCGTCGCCTTCGGCCATCACGCGCGCGATGTCTCGCCACGCCATGCGACGATCGACGCGCAAGACGAGCAGCGTGCGATCGTCTTCGTCGAGCGCGCTGCGCAGCACCTCGAGTCGCTGCTTCGTCTCGGTGCGCATGTACGCGACCGTGGTGGTGCGCACCGCCTGCGCCTGGTTGGCCACCTCGGGCGCGGACGACAGTCCGACCACGCGACCGCGGCGCTGCTCCTGTCGATAGGCCTCGCGCACGAGGTTGCGCGCGATCGCATAGGCCCACGTGCGGAAGCTGCTGTCCCAGCGGAACTGCGGCAGCGCGCGCCACAGCTTCTCGCACAGCTCCGAGAACATCTCCTCGGCGTCCTCGCCGGTCTTCGCGAGCGCGAACAAGTAGCCGAGCAGCTCGCTGCCGTAGCCCTCGATCGCGCGCGTGGCCGCGGCCGCGGCGCCCTGCTCGGCCGCGAGCGCGCGGATCTCCAGCTCCAGCGGCGACGGGAGCGAATCCGCTTCGGCCGACGACCGCTGCGGTGGGTCGGAATCGTCCTTCGTGCTCGTCATCGGCGGCTCGCGATCATACGCGAGCGCACGGGCCCGTTGTACGCTCCCTTCGATGAGCTCGGGCCAGCCCAGCTCGGGGCCGAGCCCGGGGCCGGCCTCCGCCAACGCGCCGACCGCAGTCGCGCATCGCGACTCGTTCTCGGACGTCGACAGCCAGCTCGGCGAGCTCGTGCGCGAGCTGGCCGCGCCACCGGCCGACCACGAGCGCGCGAGCGTGCTGCTGCCCGGCACCGCGATCGCGCAGCACTTCGAGGTGGTGCGCAAGCTCGGGATGGGCGGCATGGGTGTCGTCTACCTCGTCCGCGATCTGCGGCTCGACCGCGAGATCGCGCTGAAGCTGCTGGCCCCGCGCCGCTCGGCGGCGGGCAGCGTGCGCGAGGCCGGCACCGCACGGCTCGAGCGCGAGGCGCAGGCGATGGCGCAGCTCGCCCATCCCAACGTGGTCACGGTGCACGAGGTCGGTCGTCACGACGGCGGCGTGTACGTGGCGATGGAGTACGTCGACGGCGGCACCGCGCGACAGTGGGCCCAGGAACGCACGCGCACGATCGCCGAGATCGTCGAGGTCTACCTGCAGGCCGCGCGTGGGCTCGCGGCTGCGCACGTGGCCGGCTTCGTCCACCGCGACTTCAAGCCCGACAACGTGCTCATCGGACGCGATGTGAACGCGAGCCACGGCGTCGGTCGGGTGCGCGTCGCCGACTTCGGGCTCGCGCGCACGTGGGGCAGCAACGAGGAGCGAGTGGTCGCGCCGCCCTCGGCCCCCGTGTCGCTCGAGCCGCGCTCGCGTCCGTCGGTGCCGCAGCTCACCGCGACCGACGCCGTGGTCGGCACGCCGGGCTACATGGCCCCCGAGCAGTTCGGCGGCGGCGAGCTCGGGCCTGCGCTCGATCAGTTCGCGTGGGGCGTCGCGCTGTTCGAGGCGCTGTTCGGCGAGCGCCCCTACGGCACGCTGCCGAGCTGGGCCGCGACCGCCGAGGATCTGCGCGTGCCCGCGCGTGCCGCCTCGCACGAGCGCGTGCCCGCTTGGCTGCGCACGATCGTGCTGCGCGCGATCATGCTCGATCCCCGCGCGCGCTTCCCCTCGATGCAGGCCGTGGTCGTCGCGCTCGAGCGCGGGCGCCTGCAGCTGCGCCGGCGAACGATCGCCGTGGTGAGCACGCTCGCGATCGTCGGCGCCGTCGGCATGGGCATCGGGCTCGGCCGCACCTCGGGCACGCCCGCCTGCGACGACGCCGAGGCGATCGCCAAGGGCCGCTGGAACGACGCCGTGAGGGCGGAGATCGAGCGGCGCCTCGAGACCGACGATCCGCTCACGCGACGCACGTGGGCCGTGGCCGCGCCGATGATCGACGACTGGGTCGCGCGCTGGGTGGAGGATCGCCGCGACGCCTGCATCGCGACGCGCGTGCACGGCTCGCAGAGCGAGCAGCTGCTCGACCGCGCCGTCGTGTGCCTCGACGAGCGCTTCGCGGATCTCGGCGCGTTGGTCGACGGGCTCGCCTCCGATCCGCGCGTGCGTGCGGCCGCCGACGCCCATGCGGCCGCGCTGCACGAGACGGCGTCCTGTCGCGATCGCGCCTATCTGCTCGCGCGCGTCGCGATGCCCACGGATGCCGCACTGCGGACCGAGGTCCTTCGCATCCAGGACGAGCTGCGCAAGGTGAGGCTGGGGCTCGACGAGGGCGCGTCGGCGGAGCTGGGCCAGCGGCTGCACGAGCTCGGCGATGCCGCCCGCCGCACCGAGTACGCGCCCGTGATCGCCGCCGTCGACATCGAGAGCGGACGCCTGGAGCTCGCCGCCGATCGTCGCGACGAGGCGGGCGCGCGCCTGCGGCGGGCGTACTTCACCGCCCGCGCAGCCGGTGACGACGAGAGCGCAGCCGATGCCGCGCTGCTCCTCGCGTTCCTCGCGGGCTCGGCGGGCACGGATCGCGCGACCGCCGAGATCTGGCTCGATCACGTGGCGGCGGATCTCGCCCGCGGCACGGTCCCCGGCGAGATCGGCGTGGGGCTGGAGACGGCACGCTGCCAGGTGCTGCAGCGCGCGGGCGCCCACGCCGAGGCGATCGCCGCGGCCGGGGCCGCGCTCGCGGCGTGCGACGAGGTCGGCGCTCCGCCGATGCGCGTGCTCGGCGTGCGCAACGAGCTCGCCGCCGCGCTCGACGAGGCCGGTCGTCACCGCGAGGCGATCGCCGAGTACGACACGCTGCTCGACGACACCGTCACGCTGTACGGCCCCGATCATCCCCGCGTCGCGCAGGTGCTGACCAACCGCGGCCTCGCGCACTACTACCTGCAGCAGCTCGATCGTGCGGTCGCGGACCAGCAGCGCGCGCTCGAGATCCACCTCGCGCACGAGGGCCTGACCGGAGAGACCGCCGGGGTGCTGCTCAACCTCGGGATCTCGCAGCTGCTCGCCGGCCGCGTCGACGAGGCACGCCCGTCGATCGAGCAGGCGCTCGACATCTGGCGCAACGCGAACGCGCGGCCCGAGCAGGCGCTCGCACTGTCGGCGCTCGGCTGGCTCGAGCTCGAGCGGCAGCGCCCCGGAGCCGCGCTCGCGCACTACGAGGAGGCGCTCGCGATCCATCGCGAGCTGCTCCCACCCGGGCACCCGCAGCTCTCCACCGAGCTGAGCCAGGTCGGCGATGCGCAGCTCGAGCTCGGCTACGCCGAGGCGGCGGTGAAGAGCTACGCAGAGGCGCTCGCGATCTGGACGACACCGGAGCTCCGCGATCACCCCGGCGGTGCGGTACCGGAGGCCGGCATGGCTGTCGCCATGCTCGACCTGCGGCGACCCGACGAGGCGCTGCGCCACGCCGAGGCCGCGATCGAGCTCGGTGCACGCGCGGAGGTCGAGCCCGCGACGCTCGTGCGCGCGCGCTGGGTGCGTGCACGGGTGTGGGCGCTGCAGCAGCGCATGCCCGCGGCGATCGCCGAGGCTCGCGCCGCGCTCGAGCAGGCGCGCACGGTGCAGGGCAGTCGCACGGCCGAAGAAATCGCGGCATGGCTCCGCGATCACGACGCGCCGTAGCCGTCGGACGCGGCCCGTCGAAGGGTGTACGCTGCCTTCGATGGCGGACAAGAGCATCAGCTTCATGCGCTCGCTCTGCATGGGAGCGATCGAACAGGATGTGATCATCCCCTACCCCGAGCTCACCGACGACGAGCGCACCACGCTGCGTGCCGTGGTCGACTCGGTCGATCAGCTGCTCGGTCCGCACGCGCACGAGTTCCGCACCTGGGATCGCGACGGCGAGCTGCCGGCGTCGTTCGTGCAGGAGCTGCGCGACTTCGGGCTGTTCGGGCTGGTCATCCCCGAGGAGCACGGCGGCATGGGCCTGCACGCCACCGCGTACTCGCGCACGCTGCAGCAGGTCGCGCGCCACGACGCCTCGGTGGCGGTGACGATCGGCGCGCACAGCTCGATCGGAATGCGGGGCCTGCTGCTCTACGGCACCGACGAGCAGAAGGCGCGCTGGATGCCGAAGCTCGCCACCGGCGAGATGATCGCCGCGTTCTGTCTCACCGAGCCGGGCGCCGGCTCCGACGCCGCGTCGATCAAGACCACCGCGGTCAAGGACGGCGACGACTGGATCATCAACGGCAGTAAGCTGTGGATCACGAACGGCGGCATCGCCGACTTCTTCACGGTCTTCGCGAAAACGGGCGGCGCCGAGGTGCGCGCGAACCTGTCGGGCTTCGTGGTGACGCGCGACATGAAGGGCGTCAGCGTCGGACCCCACGAGGACAAGATGGGGCTGCGCGCCAGCTCCACGACCGAGGTGTTCTTCGACGACGTGCGCGTGCCCGCCGATCACCTGCTCGGCCCGGAGCACGGCGGCTTCAAGGTCGCGATGCACATCCTCAACAACGGTCGCACCGGGCTCGGCGGCGGCGCGGTCGGGGCGATGAAGCAGCTCGTCGAGCTGGCCACGAAGCAGGCCAAGTCGCGCCAGCAGTTCGGCCGTCCCATCGCCGAGTTCGGGCTCGTGAAGAAGAAGCTCGGGCAGATGGTGGTCGACTGCTACGCCGCCGAGTCGGTGGTCAACCTCGTCGCGGGCATCATCGATCAGGGCTACGAGGAGTACGCGATCGAGGCCGCGATCTCGAAGGTGTTCGCGAGCGAGGCGCTGTGGCGCACCGCCGACGAGGCGCTGCAGGTCGCCGGCGGCAACGGCTTCATGCGCGAGTACCCCTACGAGCGCGTCGTCCGCGACTCGCGGATCAACCGCATCTTCGAGGGCACCAACGAGGTGCTGCGGCTGTTCATCGCGCTGTCGGCCATGAACGACGCCGGCACGCAGCTGCGCGAGCTGTCGTCGTCCTTGCGCGGCGTGTTCGACGACCCGATCAAGGGCTTCGGCGTGCTCTCGGCCTATGCGCTGCGCCGCGCGGCGCTGGCCACCGGCATCGGCCGCGACAAGGGCACGTTCACGAAGCTCGAGCCCGCGCTCGCCCCCCACGCTGCGCTGTTCGCGGAGTGCACTCGGGATCTCGCCACTGCGACCGACCGCATCCTCCGCAAGCACGGGCGCGAGATCATCGGCAAGCAGTTCGCGTCCAGCCGCCTCGCCGACATCATGATCGATCTCTTCGTCTTGGCCTCGGTCATCGCGCGGGTCAACGCGGCGCTGCTGCGGCAGGGCGGTGCGGCGACCGTGAAGGAGCTGGAGATCCTCGCGGTGTTCGCGGGCCAGGCCCGCCGGCGGATCCGCGCGAATTTCGAGCGTATCGACGACAACGACGACGAGCTCATCAAGTCGCTGGCCGAGCACGCCGTCGCCCAGGAGCGCTACGGCTGGGACAATCTATAGGTCTGCGATGTGCGTCCGGTCGCATGACTTCGTGCACGTGGCCGCTTGCGCCGCGTCACCCAGCGGGAACACTGCGGCGCGACCCCGCCGACCATGACCCGCGAGAGCGCCGACTCGGTGTCCGCACGCCTCGAGGGCGGACGCCTGCGCGCGTCGATCCCCCCATCGACCCTCGTCGGCTACGTGCTGGCCGTGCTCGCCCTCCTGGCGATCACAGGGCTGTCGTACGCGACGCTGCAGCGGCGCACCGAGGGCGCGCGCCAGGTCGAGGTCGCGCGCGAGGTCGCCCAGGGCCTCGAGGGGCTGGTCTCCAGCCTCAAGGACGCCGAGACCGGCCAGCGCGGATTCCTGCTCACCGGTGACGATCGCTACCTCGCTCCCTACGACGCCGCGCAGGTGGATCTGCCCGGCCGCATCGCGACGCTGCGCCGGACGCTCGGCGAGATGCCCGGCGAGGACGAGCGGCTGCGGGTGCTCGAGTCGCTCGTCACCGACAAGATGGCCGAGCTCGCCGAGACGATCGCCCGGCAGCGCAGCGGCGATCGTGAGGGCGCGTTGGCGTTGGTCAAGCGCGACCGCGGCAAGGCGGCGATGGACCGCATCCGCGAGCTCGTCGCCGAGATGCAGACCTCGACGCAGCTGGTCCTCGATGCGCGCGTGGTCGACTGGCAGGACGCGGTCGAGCTCTCGTCGACGGTCGTGTTCGTGGGCGCCGGCGTGCTGCTCACGCTCATCACCGGGGCCGCGATGCTGTCCACGCGCGACTTCCGGGCCCAGAATCTCGAGGCCTGGCTGCGTGCGGGCCAGACCGAGCTCGGGGTGCGCGTGCAGGGCGAGCAGTCGCTCGCGCAGCTGGGCGACGCCGTCGTCGCCTTCATCGCCGACTACGTCGGCGCGAAGGTCGGTGCGCTGCACTTCCTCACCCGCGCCGACCTGCTCGAGCGCATCGGCGGGTTCGGGCTCGGGCCGGCGTCCGACGACCACGCGCGTCCCGTGACGCTCGGGCTCACCCGCGAGACGCTGGGCCGCACGCGCCCGTGGGTGCTGCCCGATGTGCCCGAGGACTTCTTCGCCGCCGAGACCGGCATCGGCGGCGCGCGTCCCCGCCACGTCGTGCTCGCACCGACCAAGGTCGACGGCAAGCCGAACGGCGTGCTCGAGCTCGGTCTGTTCGATCCGGTGTCGCCGGAGGTGCTCGAGCTGCTCGCACGGCTCGCCGATCCGATCGGCGCGGCGATGCGCTCCGCGGTGTATCGCCGCGAGCTGGTCGATCTGCTCGAGGAGACCACGCGGCAGGCCGAGGAGCTGCAGACGCAGCAGGAGGAGCTGCGCGTCAACAACGAGGAGCTCGAGCAGCAGAGCCAGGCGCTGCAGAGCTCGCGTGCGCGGCTCGAGAACCAGCAGACCGAGCTCGAGCAGATCAACTCGCAGCTCGAGGAGCAGATGCAGGCGATCGAGATCCAGCGCGACGACCTGGTGCGCGCGCAGGGCGAGCTTCAGCGGGCCAACACCTTCAAGTCCGAGTTCCTGGCCAACATGTCGCACGAGCTGCGCACGCCGCTGAACAGCTCGCTCATCCTCGCCAAGCTGCTCTCGGACAACCGCAACGGCAACCTCGACGACGAACAGGTGGGCTTCGCCCGCACGATCTACAGCTCGGGCAACGACCTGCTCGCGCTCATCAACGACATCCTCGACCTCTCCAAGATCGAGGCCGGCAAGCTCGACGTACGCCCCGAGCAGGTCGGGCTCGCGCGTGTGTTGGAAGAGCTGCACGCGACGTTCGACCCGCTCGCGCAGGACAAGCACCTGTCGTTCGACACCGTCCTCGAGGACGGCGCACCGGAGACCATCTTCACCGACCCGGTCCGGCTGCAGCAGATCCTCAAGAACCTGCTGTCCAACGCGATCAAGTTCACCGAGAAGGGCGGCGTCTCGCTGCACGTGCGCCCGAGCAGCGACGGCGGCGTCGCATTCGCAGTCACCGATACCGGCATCGGGATTCCCGCCGAGCAGCACGCGGTCATCTTCGAGGCGTTCCGCCAGGGCGACGGCACGACGAGCCGCAAGCACGGCGGCACCGGGCTCGGGCTCTCGATCTCCCGCGACCTCGCGCGCCTGCTCGGGGGCGAGCTCGTGCTGGCGTCGACGCCCGGCCGCGGCAGCACCTTCACGCTGCGCGTGCCGCTGCGTGCCCCTCGCGACACCGCGCACGCGCTCAATCCCACGCCCGCGCTGGAGCTCGCGCCGCCGCCACGCCGCGCGCCGTCGCGAGCCCCCCGCGAGCGCGCACCTTCGCCGGTCCCCGAGGGGGCGCGCGCGATCCTGGTGATCGAGGACGACGTCGAGTTCGCCCGCGTGCTCGCCGGCATCGTGCGCGAGCTGGACTTCCATCCGCTGCTCGCCCACACCGGCGAGGACGGCATCGCGCAGGCCAAGCGCGCCCGCCCGAGCGGCATCGTGCTCGACATCGGCTTGCCCGACCGCTCCGGGCTCTCGGTGCTCGATCTGCTGAAGCACGATCCCGAGACGCGGCACATCCCCGTGCACGTCGTGGCCGGCACCGACTACGCCCAGACCGCGCTCGCGATGGGCGCGGCCGGCTACGCGATCAAGCCGGTCGAGCGCGACCGGTTGGTCGAGGCGCTGAGGGTGCTCGAGGCCAAGTTCACGCAGCGGCTCCGGCGCGTGCTCGTGGTCGAGGACGACGCGGTGCAGCGCGACGCCACCGCACGTCTGCTCGCCGCCGACGACGTCGAGACCGTGCCGGTCGCGACCGCCGGCGCCGCGCTCGAGCAGCTGCGGAGCTCGACGTTCGATTGCATGGTCCTCGATCTCACGCTGCCCGACGGCAGCGGGCTCGAGCTCCTGCAGCAGATGTCCGAGGGCGAGCAGTACGCGTTCCCACCGGTCATCGTGTACACCGCTCGCTCGCTGTCGCGCGACGAGGAGCAGCAGCTGCGGCGCTTCTCGCAGTCGATCATCATCAAGGGCGCGCGTTCGCCCGAGCGGCTGCTCGACGAGGTCACGCTGTTCCTGCACCAGGTCGAGTCGGACCTGCCGCCCGAGCGCCAGCGAATGCTCCGCGACGCGCGCTACCGCGAGGCGGTGTTCGAGGGCAAGCGCATCCTCGTGGTCGAGGACGACGTGCGCAACATCTTCGCGCTGACCAAGGTGCTCGAGCCCAAGGGCGCGAAGGTCGAGCTGGCCCGCAACGGCCGCGAGGCGCTCGAGCACCTCGAGCGCAACCCTGGTGTCGACCTGGTGCTGATGGACATCATGATGCCCGAGATGGACGGGCTGCAGTGCACCCGCGAGATCCGCAAGCGCGTCGGGCTCGCACGCCTGCCGATCATCGCGCTCACGGCGAAGGCGATGGCCGACGATCGCGATAGCTGCCTCGCGGCAGGTGCGAACGACTACATCGCGAAGCCGCTCGACGTGGACCGCCTGCTCTCGCTCGTGCGGGTGTGGATGCCGCGATGACCGACGCCGGCGCACACGATCCCGCCGACGCTCGCGAGCTGAGCTCGTTGCTCGAGGCGATCCACGAGCGCTACCACTACGACTTCCGCGGCTACTCCGAGGCATCGCTGCGCCGGCGTCTGCGTGCGGCCTCGGCCCACTTCCGTTGCGACACGCTCGCCGAGCTCGAGCGCCACGTGCTCGCGAAGCCGGCGGCGTTCGGGGAGCTGCTGCGCTTCCTCACCGTGCAGGTCAGCGAGCTGTTCCGCGATCCTTCGTACTTCCGCACGATCCGCGAGCGCGTCGTGCCCTACCTGCGCACGTATCCGTCGCTGCGGATCTGGGTGGCCGGCTGCGCGACGGGCGAGGAGGCCTACTCGCTCGCGATCGTGCTCGCCGAGGAGGGCCTGCTGGAGCGCTCGCTCATCTACGCGACCGACATCAACCCGGAGAGCCTGCGCACGGCGCAGGAGGGCATCTACGACATCGAACGCTTCGTGCGCTCGAGCGAGAGCTACCAGCGCGCGGGCGGGCACACGTCGCTGTCGAGCTGGTACACGGCGCGCTACTCGTCGGCGATGCTCGACCGCCGGCTCAAGCAGGCGATCCTGTTCTCGGATCACAGCCTCGCCACCGACAGTGCGTTCGCGGAGGTCGAGCTCGTGTCGTGTCGCAACGTGCTGATCTACTTCGAGCGAAAGCTGCAGGATCGCGCGCTCGGGGTGCTGCGCGACTCGCTGTGTCGGCGCGGATTCCTCGGGCTCGGGCTACGCGAGACCCTGCGCTTCTCCAGCCATTCGGCCGCCTTCCGCGACTTCGCGCCCGAAGATCGCATCTACCAGCTGCTGTGAACGCGGATGTGAACGCGATGACGAAGCCCTGCGCAGTGATCGTGATCGGAGGCTCGGCCGGCGCACTGGATGCGCTGGCCGAGCTCGTGGGCGCGCTCCCAGCGGACTGCGCGGTGCCGGTCGTCGTGGTGCTGCACGTGCGCCCCGATCGCCCGAGCCTGCTCGAGTCCGTGCTGGCCGGCCGCGGCCGCCTCGCGGTGCGCGAGGCCGAGGACAAGGCGCCGTTGTCCGCCCGCACGATCCACGTCGCGCCTCCGAACTACCACCTGCTGCTCGAGCGGCGCGGCTGTCTGTCGCTCTCGGTCGATCCGCCCCAGCGATTCT
This sequence comes from uncultured Nannocystaceae bacterium, assembly GCA_964519175.1. GTDB lineage: Bacteria > Myxococcota_A > Polyangia > Nannocystales > Nannocystaceae > Xiheibacterium. The sequence goes on along the minus strand of CAZFKC010000012.1, from coordinate 51,186 downwards.
CGCGGCCTTCGATCGACGTCACGTTCGAGTCGGCGGCGGACGCATTCGGCGACGGCGTCGTCGCCGTATTGCTGAGCGGGGCGAGCGACGACGGCGCCCAGGGGCTCGCCCGCATCGCCGCCAAGGGCGGCATGACGATGGTGCAGGACCCCGCCAGCGCCGAGGCCCGCACGATGCCGGAAGCGGCACTCGCCGCCATGAAGCCGGATCACGTGCTCGCGCCGAAGCAGCTCGGTGCGATCCTCGCGGAGCTGGTCGGCATACGCGAAGCGGAGGCACCATGAGCGCGGCGCCCATCAAGTTCCTGCTGGTCGACGACGTCGAGGAGAACCTCGTCGCGCTCGAGGCGTTGCTGCGGCGTGACGGCCTGCAGATCCTCACCGCGCGGTCGGGTCGCGAAGCGCTCGAGCTGCTGCTCGTGCACGACGTCGCGCTCGCGCTGCTCGACGTGCAGATGGCGGAGATGAGCGGGTTCGAGCTGGCCGAGCTGATGCGCGGCTCGCAGCGCACGCGTCACGTGCCGATCATCTTCGTCACCGCGGGCGCGCGCGACTACTCGCGCGTGCTGGCCGGCTACGAGACCGGTGCGGTCGACTTCCTGTTCAAGCCCATCGATCCGCACGTGCTGAAGAGCAAGGCCGACGTGTTCTTCGAGCTCGACCGGCAGCGCCGCGAGCTGCACGACTCCTTGCAGCTCGCCGAGCTGTTCGTGGGCATCCTCGGCCACGATCTGCGCAACCCGCTGTCGGCGATGCTGATGGGCACGCAGCTGCTCGAGCGCACGATCACCGAGGAGGCGCAGCTCCGGGTCGTGAAGCGCATGAGCTCGGCGGGCCGGCGCATGGAGAACATGATCGCGCAGATGCTCGACCTCACCCGCGCGCGCATGGCCGGTGGGCTCGGGCTCGCGCGCGAGCGCCAGAGCATCGACGTCGCGGAGCAGCTGAACCGGGTGGCGGACGAGCTGCGGGCCGTCCACGCCGGGCGCGAGCTCGAGGTGGAGGTGGGCAGCGGGCTCGTCACGCTCGGCGACGGCGAGCGGCTGCTGCAGGTGTTCTCGAACCTCGTGGCGAACGCGCTCGAGCACGGCGAGCCCGGCAGCCCGGTGCGCGTGACGGCGACGGACGACGGCGCGGCGGTGGTGGTGCGCGTGCACAACCGCGGCGAGATCCCGCCCGAGCTGCTCCCGACGCTCTTCGATCCGTTCCGGGGCCGCCGCGGCGGCGCGCAGCAAGGTCGCGGGCTCGGGCTCGGGCTGTTCATCTCGCAGCAGATCCTGCTCGCGCACGGTGGGACGATCGCGGTGGTGTCGAGCGCGGACGCCGGCACGACCTTCACGATCACACTGCCGCGCGGGGGGTGACGACGAGGGCCCGCGCAGCGGCGCCGCCCGCGATTCCGGGCGCGCCCGGGGTCGCGGGATGGTTTCGAGGAAACTCTCGACCGCCTCGCGCATGGAGCCGTCGATGGCGTGGATTTCGTGTCGTGGGGCCGCGCGCCTGGTGCTCGCGCTCGGCCTGGGTTTCGGTGCGGCGGTGTGTGGCGGCGACGACGAGGCCGAGCTCGTGCCGGTCGAGGACTGCGAGTCGGTCGACGAGTGCGTGGAGGCCGACGATCGCTTCGACAGCTGCATGTGGGTCTGCGCCGGCCACACGACGTACTGCCGTGCGTCGTGCGAGACCGACGAGGACTGCAAGGGCCGCGGCCTGCCGTCGGACTACGTGTTCTGCGACTCGCCCCGCCCGGGCGAGGGCTTCTGCAACTGGGTCGGCTACGACTACGGCCCGGAGGATTGCGTGCAGAAGGTGACGCCGATCGAGTAGCGCTACCGCCACCAGCGGCGCAGGCGATCGAGCTCCGCGAGGTTCGGTGAGCAGGTCGGTCGCGCGTCTGCCGGGGCCGCTTCGGCGCTCGCGTCCAGCGTCGCGAGCTCGTCGGCGGCGCAGCTCGTGCCCGCGGGCAGGCTGGCCTCGATCGCCTCGCGCTCCTCGCTCGAGAGGTGCCACGACAGCGAGGCCTCGCCGCTGCGCGCGAGCACGATGCGCGTGAAGAACTCCGCCGGCTGGCCCGCCGCGGCGAAGCGATGCGCGAGCGCGTCGACTGCGACGTCGTTGCGCTGCGCGGACCCGGCCTGCCGCGCGGAGAGCAGCGCCTCGAGCGGGCCGAAGAGCGGATGACCGGCGCGCAGCGCTGCGACGGGTCGCGCGAGCGCGACGTCGCTGCGCACGGTCGCGTCGTCGCGGATCTCGACGAGCACCACGCCACCGGTGTTCGCCATCAGCCATGCTGCGTGGCTCGCGATCCAGCGCGTCGCCAGCTCGACGCCGTAGGGATCGAACAGCCCCGCGTCGGCGAGCCGCGGCGCCGGCTCGGCGGTCGGCAGCCATGGGAACGGGCTCACGTAGGGGAACGACGCCGACACGCGTGCCGCCGTCGCGAGCGTGAAGCCTGGGTGCACCGGGAACAGGTCGAACAGCTCCACCGCCGCGCGCGGCGTGGTGGGCGACAGCTCGCGCGGGCCCTGCGGCCACGGATCGATCGCGGCCGTCAGCGCGTGCAGCCCGAGGTTCGAGATCAGCACGCGGCGCCCGTCGTCGACGACGAGCGGGCTGAACACGAGCGACGGCACGGCCCCTGCCCGCTCGTCGTCCACGAGCGCGTCGAACGTGCGGCCCAGCGCGCCCGCGGTGTTCTCCACCCACTGCGCCTCGAGCGAGCTGCCGCGATCGCGCAGCACCGCCAACGCGAAGTGCACCGCCACCGCGTCGATGCTCCCGGTCGCGACCTCGGCGAGCACGTCGTGGGCGCGGTGCAGGCACGCCGAGTCGCGTCCACACGCGCGCGCCTCGTCGCGGGGCAAGAGCGTCGCGACCCACGTCGCCGCGCCGACCATGCCGCCCGAGGCCCCGGTGATCATCCGGATGTCGTGCGCGATGCCGGGCAGCGCAGCGTCGCGCTCGAGCGTGCCGAGCACGTGCGCCGTCCAGGCCGCGGCCCGGATCCCGCCGCCCGAGGTCGCCACCACCACGAGCTTCGGCCGCACGCGATCGTCCTTCCAGCGCGCGAGCACCTGCACCTCGTCGAGCAGCCCCGGTGCGTGCTCGGGCCCCGTGCCGGCGAGCCGCGGCCTCGCCCCGTCGGGCTCCGCGAGCCCCGGCACTTCGGCGCCGCGATCGAAGCCGACGAGGTTGCAGACCGCCGTGCTCGCCAGGATCGCGAGGTACACCAGCATCCGGTACTCGCGCGCCCAGTAGCGCACCGCGCCGTAGCTGCCGAGCAAGAGCACCGCGAGCACCAGCGCCGCGAATGCTCCGGCGGTGCGGTGCGCGAGGTTCTCGCCGACCGACAGCGCGGCCCAGACCAGCACGACCGCGAGCGACACGCGCAGCTGCAGGCGATCGAGCGCGCGCAGCTCGACGCCCAGCGGCGCGGCGATCCGCAGCGCGAGGAAGCGATCGAGCGGACCCGGGCGCGCGGCCAACGACGCCGCCCACACGAGCGCGCGCGTGCCGAGGAGCGCGGTGACGATCGCGGCCGCGAGGATGCTGCCCGCCGCGACCAGGCTGCCGCGCCCGGTCGCGACCGCGCGCGCCATCGCGGCGAGCACGACGAGCCCCCAAGGTGCCAGCACCCAGCGCGCGAAGCGACGCGTCGCCGTCCTATCGGCGGGACCGGCCCCGCGATCGCTGCGCAGCAGATACGCGACGAACCACAGCTCGCACGCGTGCACGCCGAGCGCGAGCCCCAGTGCCAGTCGCGTCGGCCAGGCCGCCGCATAGACGAGCGACGGCAGACCGACGCCGCGCCCCACGCCGGCGAGCAGCACGAGCGGGAGCGCGGCGATCACCCAGAAGAGCGGCAGCGTCAGCGCCCAGCGCAGCGACGCACGCCAAGCCGCCCGCTGCTCCGCCGCCACGTGCGACCGACTCTACCCGAAGCGTGCCCCTCGGTGCGCGCCGCGGCACGCTCGCTTCCCGGCGATGCCGACCTCATGACCATCGCCGGCCCGGTCGTCGCGACGATGTGGAACGACGGAACGATCCGCCTGGCCGTGCGTGTCAGTATTCGGAGCCGGTGAAGGGTCGAATCCTGGGGCCGATGGGCGGGCGTGATCGCGCGATCGCGGGCGGCGCCGTGCTCGCGCTCGCGCTCCTGCTCGGTGGCTGCGCCGAGGCCGGAGCGATGGCCGCTCCCCGCGTCCATGCGCGCGCGAGCGAGGCCACGCCCGTGCGCATCGCCGTCGCGGCCCACTCCGCAGACGCGCGGCCGAGCACCGACGCGACGCCGCTCGTCGAGCCCGAGCCCAGCATCCGGCGCCCCGACCTCGACTGCAACGCGGTGCGCGAGGACGGCTATCGCAAGGGCAAGAAGAAGCCCATCGAGGTGATCGCGATCGACGGGCGTGCGATCGAGCGCAGCACCGCCGACGCGTACTGGGCGATGCGCGAGGCCGCCGCGAAAGACGGCATCGAGCTCGCGATCTACAGCGCGTTCCGCAGCGACGAGGAACAGCGCTATTTCTACGGCTGCTACAAGACCTGCGCGTGCAACTCTTGCGCGCCCGCAGCCAAGCCCGGCTTCAGCAACCACCAGAGCGGGCACGCGATCGACATCGGCATGTGGCCGGGCGTGCACGCATGGCTCGTCACGAACGCGTCGCGCTTCGGCTTCGTCGCGACCGTGAAGGCCGAGCCGTGGCACTGGGAGTACCGGCCGCGCAAAGGGATGCGCTGGCCCTCGGTGTGCTCCGAGGTCTGAACGTCGAACGCCCGGCGCTCCGGATCGATCTCGCCTGCCACCCGACGCTCGTCGCGCCCGTGTTAGCTTCGCGCCGCCCCCGGCGTTCGGCCGCGGAGCCCGGAGCCGTTCGTGTCCACTCGCGTCCAGAAGAGCAAGCTCGCACTCGTCGCCTTCGCCACCATCGCAGTGCTCAGCTGCCGCGAGAAACAAGGCCCGCTCGCCGTGACGAACCCCGACGACACCGCACCGCCCACGCGCACCGGCGACGAGCCCGGGCTCGTCATCGCGCTCTCCCACGCCGATCCCGACGCCGGCAACGCCGCGAGGCCGAAGCCGATCGAAGGCACCGTGCTCTCGGCGTCCGACGCCGCGAAGGTGCTCGCGCGGCTGCCGAAGATGCCGAGCGATCCGGACGACGAGAAGGCGTTCGCGATGCGCGAGCGCTCGCTGCCGCCGCCGCGCACCGGCGCCACGGTGCTCGGCGCATTCCCGCCGGCCAAGAGCAGCAAGCCCACGACGCCGAAGATCACCGGCCCGCTCGAGGTCGTGCGCTTCGCGCCCGAGGGCGACGTGCCGCTGGCGCCACACCTGTCGGTCACGTTCAACCATCCGATGGTCGAGATCACCTCGCTCGAGGAGCTCGCCGCCGCCGACGTTCCGGTCGTGCTCTCGCCCACGCCGAAGGGCAAGTGGCGCTGGGTCGGCGCGAAGACGCTGATGTTCGAGCCCGACGGCCGCTTCCCCATGGCGACCGCCTACGAGGTGTCGATCGCCAAGGGCACGAAGTCGAAGGTCGGCACCGCCACCGCGAAGGCGACCACGTTCGGGTTCGCCACGCCGGCGCCCACCGTGCAGACCTTCGTGCCGCAGGACGGCCCGGTGCGCCTGCAGCCGGTGATGTTCGTGCAGTTCGATCAGCGCATCGATCGCGAGGCGGTCGCGAAGACGATCACGCTGCAGTCCGGTCGCAAGGAGTTCGCGGTGCGGCTCGCGACCGACGCCGAGGTCGACGGCGACGAGCTCGCGCGCCAGCTCTCGGCGCAGGCGGAGAAGGGCCGCTGGCTCGCGGTCGTGTCGACGAAGCCCCTGCCCGGCAACGCGCGCGTGCAGGTCGCGATCGGCCCGGGCACGCCGTCGGCCGAGGGTCCCAAGAAGACCACCACCGCCGCGCAGTACGACTTCCGCACGTTCGGTCCGATGCAGGTCGACGCGCACCGCTGCGGCTACGAGGGCAACTGCCCGCCCAACACGCCCTTCGAGATCGTGTTCACGAACCCGGTCGACGCGAAGAAGTTCGACAAGCGGATGGTCGAGGTCGACCCGCCGATCCCGGGGATGACCGTCCAGGTCTACGGCGAGCACATGTACATCGGCGGCCGCACGAAGGGCCGCACGAAGTACGACGTGAAGCTCGCGCCCGAGCTGCCCGATCAGTTCGGCCAGCGGCTCGGCAAGCACAAGCCGCTCGACTTCAAGGTCGGCGAGGCGCCCGAGAGCCTGTGGGCGCAGGGCCAGGGCATGACCGTGCTCGACCCCGCGGGCGGGCCCAAGCTCGCGGTGTTCTCGGTGAACCACCGCAAGCTGAAGGTGCGCGCGTGGGCGGTGACGCCGTCGGACTGGAAGGCGTACCTGAAGGCGGTCGAGGCGATGAGCCGCGACAGCCGCGACCTGAAGCCGCCGGGCAAGAAGCTGATCGACACGGTCGTCGAGGTGCGCAAAGACGACGATGCGATCGTCGAGACCGCGATCGATCTGTCCGCGGCGCTGAAGGGCAAGCTCGGCCACGCGATCGTCGTGGTCGAGCCCACGAAGCCGCCCAAGGAGCCGTGGATGCAGCAGCGCGTGCTGAGCTGGGTGCAGGTCACCAAGCTCGGGTTGTCGGCCCACGTCGACGACGACGAGATGCTGGTGTGGACGAGCGCGCTCGGGGATGCGAAGCCGCTCGCGGGCGTCGACGTCGAGCTCACCGGCGGGATCAAGGGCAAGAGCGACGCGCGGGGGCTCACCGAGCTCACGCTGCCCAAGACCGCCGCGCCGATGATCGTGGCGAGGAAGGGCGACGACGTCGCGTTTCTGCCCGAGAACTTCTGGTGGTGGAACGAGGACGGCTCGTGGAAGAAGCTCGAGCGTCGCGACGAGGTGCGCTGGTACGTCTTCGACGATCGCCACCTCTACAAGCCCGGCGAAACGGTGAAGCTGAAGGGCTGGATCCGCACCGTCGATCCGCGCGAAGGCGGCGATGTCGGCGGGCTCGCGGCGGTCGGCAAGCCCCGCTCGGTCGACTTCGTGCTGAGCGACTCGCAGGGCAACAAGATCGACAAGGGCACCATCGCGCTCGGTCCGTTCGGCGGCTTCGACACCACGCTGAAGCTGCCCAAGACCATGAACCTGGGCAGCGCGCAGCTGCAGCTCTCGCTGCGCACGACGCCGAAGGACGCCCCGGGTGCGCAGACCTGGCACTCGTTCGAGGTGCAGGAGTTCCGCCGGCCCGAGTACGAGGTCGGCGCGTCGATGTCCGAGGGCCCGCACACGGTCGGCGGCCATGCGGTCGCGAAGGTCGAGGCGAAGTACTACGCCGGCGGTGCGCTGCCGAACGCCGAGGTGAGCTGGCAGGTCACGTCGTCGCCGGGCTTCTACCAGCCGCCCGGCCACGACGGCTGGATCTTCGGCAAGTACGAGCCTTGGTGGTGCTTCTGGCGCCACTGGGGCGGCTACGAGGTCGACCCCGCCGATCAGCCGAAGTACCAGAGCTTCGCGGCGAAGACCGACGGCTCCGGCGTGCACGAGCTGCGCATGGACTTCGTGTCGGTGAAGCCCGCGCGACCGATGAGCGTCACCGCGCAGGCGACGGTGATGGACGTGAACCGCCAGGCCTGGACGTCGACGACGTCGGCCGTGGTGCACGCGGCCTCGACCTACGTCGGCATCAAGACCGATCGCGCGTTCGTGCAGGCGGGCGAGCAGCTCGAGCTCGACGCGATCGCGGTCGACATCGACGGCAAGCCCGTCACCGGCGCGCCGATCCACGTGCGGGTCGTGCGGCTCGAGTGGGAGCAGATCGCCGGCGAGCAGAAGGAGCAGGAGAAGGATCCGCAGACCTGCGATCGCAAGGCCGGCAGCGCGCCGGTGCGCTGCACGTTCGAGGCGAAAGAAGGCGGCAGCTACCGCATCGTCGCCACCACCACCGACGCCAAGGGCCGCGAGAACCGCACCGAGATGCAGACCTGGGTCGCGGGCGGCGAGCTGCCCGCGCCGCGCGACGTCAGCCAGGAGCAGGTGCTGCTCATCCCCGACAGGTCGACCTACGCCGCCGGCGACACCGCGAAGATCGCCGTGTCGGCGCCGTGGCCGGACGCCGAGGGCCTGGTCACGCTGCGCCGCTCGGGGCTCGTCGAGTCGCGGCGCGTGAAGCTCGACGGCACGAGCACGGTCGTCGAGGTGGAGATCACCGAGCCGATGACGCCGATGCTGCACGTGCAGGTCGACCTCGCCGGCAGCGCGCCCCGGCGCGACGAGAACGGCAAGATCGCACCGAAGCTGCCCAAGCGCGTCGCGTTCGCCAGCGGCACGGTCGCGCTGACGATCCCCCCGCGCGCGCGCACGCTCGCGCTCAGCCTCGCTCCGGCCGTGACGAAGATCGAGCCGGGCGGCAAGACCACGATCGCGGTCGACGTGAAGGACGCGAGCGGCAAGGCGGTCGGTGATGCCGAGGTCGCGCTCGTCGTCGTCGACGAGGCCGTGCTCGCGCTGACCGGCTACAAGCTGGCCGATCCGCTGTCGGTGTTCTACGGCTACCGCGAGCCCGGCGTGCGCGATCACTTCCTGCGCGCGAACGTGCTGCTCGCATCGACGACCGACATCGCGACCGCGCAGACCACGACCGGAGCCCCCGGCGGCGTGGCTGCGGATGGCGACGGCCGCGACTTCGCGCGCGCCGAGGAGGCGCCCGCGGCCGCACCCCCGGCCCCGCCGGCCGAGCCCTCGCCGGCAAAGAACGCGCCGAAGGGCGGCAAGAGCAGCGGCGGCGAGGACAGCTCGCCGATCGCGATGCGCACCGACTTCGACGCGCTCGCGCTCTTCTCCCCCAGCGTCAAGACCGACGCGAAGGGCCACGCCGAGGTGCCGCTGCCCCTGCCCGACAACCTCACGCGCTACCGCATCATGGCGGTCGCGGTCGAGGGCGATCGGCGCTTCGGGCTCGGCGAGTCGTCGATCACCGCACGGCTGCCGCTGATGGTGCGGCCGTCGGCGCCGCGCTTCCTCAACTTCGGCGACAAGCTCGAGCTGCCGGTCGTCGTGCAGAACCAGACCGATGCACCGATGACGGTCGACGTCGCGGTGCGGGCGAAGAACGCCGAGCTCACCAAGGGCGGCGGGCGTCGCGTCACCGTGCCCGCCAACGATCGCGTCGAGGTGCGCTTCCCGGCGAGCGCGGTGCTGGCCGGCACGGCGCGCTTCCAGATCGGCGCGGCGTCGACCAAGTGGTCCGACGCCGCGCAGATCGAGCTGCCCGTGTGGACGCCGGCGACCTCCGAGGCGTTCGCGACCTACGGCGAGCTCGACAAGGGTGCGATCGCGCAGCCGGTGAAGATGCCGGCCGGCGTGTTCACGCAGTTCGGTGGGCTCGAGATCACGACGTCCTCGACGGCGCTGCAGGCGTTGACCGACGCGGTGCTCTACCTCGTGGCCTATCCCTTCGAGTGCTCCGAGCAGATTGCGAGCCGCGTGCTCGCGATCGCGTCGTTGCGCGACGTGCTCGATGCGTTCCAGGCCGAGGGCCTGCCGCCCGCGAAGCAGCTCGTGGCCGCGGTCGATCGCGACCTCGAGAAGCTGTCGCGGATGCAGACCGACGACGGTGGCTTCTCGTTCTGGGGCCGCGGCTGGCCGTCGTGGCCGTACCTCACGGTGCACGTGCTGCACTCGCTCGAGCGGGCCAAGCGCAAGGGCTTCAAGGTGCCCAAGGCGATGCTCGAGCGCGCGCAGGGCTACGTGCGCGAGATCGAGAAGCACCTGCCCTCCGAGTACTCGATCGAGGCGAAGCGGGTCATCCGGGCGTACGCGCTCTACGTGCTCGACGTCGGCGGCAAGCCCGACGTGCGCCGGGCGCAGGCGCTGCTCGACGAGGCGACGCTCGAGAAGCTGCCGCTCGAGGCGACCGCGTGGCTCCTGCCCACGTTCGCCGGCGACACCGGCAGCAAGAAGACGGTCGCGCTCATCCACCGCCACCTCGGCAACAAGGTGGCCGAGACCGCCGCCGACGCGCACTTCGTGACCAGCTACACGGACGGCGCGCACCTGCTCCTGCACTCCGATCGCCGCGTCGACGCGCTCGTGCTCGAGGGCCTGGTCGCGAGCGATCCGAAGAGCGACCTCATCCCCAAGCTCGTGCGCGGGCTGCTCGATCACCGCACCGCAGGTCGCTGGTCGAGCACGCAGGAGAACGGCTTCGTGCTCGTCGCGCTCGACCGCTACTTCGGCGTGTTCGAGAAGGTCACGCCGGACTTCGTCGCGAAGGCGTGGCTGGGCGAGCAGTTCGCCGGCGACCACGCGTTCCGCGGGCGCACGACCGAGTACAGCCACATCGACATCCCGATGTCGTGGCTGGCCGACAGCAAGGCCAAGAGCGGTGCGGACCTCGTGCTCGCGAAGGAGGGCAAGGGCCGCATGTACTACCGCGTCGGCATGCGCTACGCGCCCAAGGACCTGAAGCTGGCGCCGCTCGACGCCGGCTTCGCGGTCGAGCGCAGCTACGAGCCGATCGACGATCCCGGCGACGTGAAGCGCGACAAGGACGGCACGTGGCGCATCAAGGCCGGCGCGCGCGTGCGCGTGCGGCTGAAGATGGTCGCGGAGTCGCGGCGCTACCACGTGGCGCTCGTCGATCCGCTGCCGGCCGGGCTCGAGCCCGTCAACCCCGAGCTCGCGACCACCGGTGCGCTGCCGGTCGATCCGAAGGCGGAGTCGTCGGGCGGCGATCGCTTCTGGTGGTGGTGGCGCACGTGGTACGAGCACCAGAACATGCGCGACGAGCGGGTCGAGGCCTTCACCTCGCTGCTCTGGGAAGGCGTGCACGACTACGACTACGTCGCGCGGGCGACGACCCCGGGCGACTTCGTGGTGCCGCCGCCGAAGGCCGAGGAGATGTACCACCCCGAGACCTTCGGCCGCGGCGCGAGCGACCGCGTGATCGTGGAGTAGCCCGATGACGCTCGAAGGCGGCTGCCACTGCGGGAACCTGCGGGTCGAGCTCGTCACCGCGATCGCGCCCGCGGCGTTCGAGGTACGCGCGTGCCAGTGCTCGTTCTGCGAGCGCCACGGCGCACGCACGATCTCGGATCCTGCGGGTCGGCTCGTCATCCACGTCGCCGATGACGAGCGACTCTGTCGCTACCGCTTCGGGCTGCAGACCAGCGAGGCGCTGGTGTGCGGCCGGTGCGGTTGCTACGTCGCGGCGGTGATGCCCGAGCTGCCCCAGGTGGCGACGCTGAACGCCCGCGTGCTCGCGGCGTGGGAGCAGTTCACCGCACCGGCGAAGGCGGTCGACTATTCGGCGGAGACGAAGGCCGAGCGCATCGCGAGGCGCCGCCGCGGCTGGACACCGACGACGATCGCGATGGGCGATCCGACGGGACGCTGAATCGGCGTCGTGCCGCCCCGCGGCGCACGATTTCCTGCAACGACCGCGCGCCGCGGTCGACCGTGCTCGACGTGGCGGCGGAGGCCGAGGTGCTACGATGGAGCGGATGGCGAGCGCGGGCGAGGCGGCGTGGCCGCGGCACGAGTTCACGGTGGACGAGGTCCTCCGCATGGTCGAGACCGGCGTGCTCGCGCGAGAGCTGCACGTCGAGCTGCTCGGCGCCGACGAAGAGCTCGGGCTGCCCGGGCTCGCGGCGCGCGTGCGGGTCGCCGACCTGGTCGGCCGCGCCCCTCCGCCTGCGGGGGATTCCCCTGCGTAGGGCGAGGTAGGCGCGAGATTTCGTACGCGCACCCGCACTTTTTCGAGGAACTCGGCGGCTCGGCGGCCAACACCCGCATCGGGGACGGCTCTCCGGGCCGGGTCGTGCGCGCGATGTCGAACCAGGTGACCACTCGTCTCGAGGCGGCTGCGGCCGCGATCCTCTTCTGCACGGCCGCATGCGCCCCCGACGATCGCGAGCCCGAGCTCGCGTCGGCCTCCGCCTCGCTCTCCGGCGTCGCCTCCTCGATGACCAAGGGCGACGACCCCGACGAGGACCCGCCCGAGGGCGAGGAGAGCGGCGACAAGCTCGACGTGCTCGGCGACAGCGACGGAATGACCGGCGCCGGCGAAGGCAGCGGGCCGATCGAGACCTGTGCCGACGCGGCCGCGAGCGAGAGCAACCAGGGCTGCGAGTTCTGGGCGGTCGATCTGCCCAACGCGTGGGCCGGCATCAACGGCAGCCCGGCGCCACAGGACCAGCAGTTCGCGGTCGTCGTCGCCAACGTCGCCTCCGACCAGCCCGCGAACGTCGACGTGTTCCTGGGCGCGAGCGACCAGCCGATCGACAGCGTGTCGGTGCCGACCGGCGAGATCCACGAGTTCAAGCTCGCCGCGCAGAACCAGGCTCCGCGCGCGAACACCTACGACGGCGTCGCCTACCGCATCGAGAGCGACGTGCCGATCACCGCGTACCAGTTCCAGCCGCTCGACAACACCGTGCAGGTGTTCTCGAACGACGCGTCGCTGCTCTTCCCCACCCACGTGCTCGGCACCGACTACACCGCGATCACCGGCGACGCGATCCTGCTCGGCACCGATCAGGAGCCCGAGGGCGACAACAGCGGTGCATACGTCAGCGTGGTCGCGACCGAGGACGACACGATCGTCGATCTCTATCCGACCTGGGCGCTCTATCCCGGCGCCGACAAGGACGTCGTGCTCGATCGCGGGCAGGTGTTCACCGCGGTCTCGCTCGGGCCCATGACCTACCCGGGCATCCCCGGCGACGGCAACCTCTCGGGCTCGCGCATCGCCGCCGACAAGCCGGTCGCGGTGTTCTCCGGCAACGTCGCGACGATCGAGCCGAACCCCGGCTCGTGCTGCGCCGATCACCTCGAGCACCAGATGCTGCCGCTCGTCGCGTGGGGCCACGAGTACGTGGCCGCGCCACCGCCGGGTCCGAACGGCTCGGCGGTCGACAACCCCAGCGGCTATCGCATCACCGGTGCGTTCGACGGCACGACGCTCACCTACTCGCCGTCGACCCCCGCGGGTGCACCGACGACGATCGGCGCCTATCAGACGGTGAAGTTCCAGACGACGCAGGCGTTCACGGTCACGAGCAGCGATCCCGCCAAGCCGTTCGCGGTCACGCAGTTCCTCATGAGCAACCAGGCGATCGCGCCGCTCGGTCAGCCGGGCGATCCCGCGATGATCGCCCTGCCCGCCGCCGCGCAGTTCGAGACGAACTACATCTTCCTCGTCCCCAACGGCTACACCGTCAACTACGTCACCGCGATGCGCCACGCCGGCACCGACGTGACGCTCGACGGCGTGTCGGTGGCCGCGGGGCTGTGGAAGCCGCTCGGTGACGTCGGCGGCTTCGAGTGGGAGTACATCCACATGGAGGTGCCGACCGGCTCGCACGCGATCAGCTCCGAGGAGCCCTCGGGCATCGTGTCGGTGGGCTACTCGACCGACGTCAGCTACGGGTATCCGGGCGGCAGCGGCGTGAAGACGATCTCCGAGCCGCCCCCGCCGCCGGCCGGGTGAGCGACTACGTAGGCCTGCGCAGCGACATCGGCGCAGCACGGACAGCCTCGGCCGCCGCGGGAACGAGCGAGCATGCGCTGGTGCGTGCTCGCGATCCTCTCCTTTTCCGCGGCCGCGTGCGCCGAGCAGAGCCTGTTCGAAGGCACGGTCGGCGCGCTCGACAGCGGCGAGGCGACGAGCAGCAGCGGGGGTGACGAGAGCAGCAGCGACGGCGAGGCCAGCACCGGGCGCACCACCGAGACGTCGAGCAGCGGCGAGGCCGAGGCGAGCAGCAGCAGCGAGGGCGGCACCGACGAGCCCGACCCGCTCGCGGGCAAGCGCGTCGCGGTGGAGCCCGGCCCGACGAAGGATGCCGAGCTCGTGTCACGGCTGCCGATCGCACGCAGCCAGGCCGAGGCGACACGCAAGGTCGTGCTGCGGCTCGGCCCCGATCGCCTGCCGCAGCTGCGCGCGGGCGATCGCCTCGTCGTCATGGCCGAGGTGCAGGTGACGACGCGCTGCGACCTCGGCCAGACCGCCGCGGGCTGCGACTACGACCCGCGGATCCGCGCGCAGCTCGTGCTGAGCGGCGACCCCGACGCGACCGACCCGATGGCCGACGGCACGCACGCGCTGTCGGAGCCGCAGACGCAGACCTGCACGAAGGGCGAGCACCACTGCATGTTCGTGTTCCAGGCGAGCGACGCGACCGCGGATCTGGGCGGTGTGCTCGCGCTGCCGTGCCTCGACGACGGCAGCTGCCACGTCGGCCTGGTGATGTGGGCCTGGGATCCGCAGGCACGCACGGGCGGCCAGGACGTCGTGCTGGTCGGCGAGAACGAGGGCGACTTCCTCGCGAACGGCATGATCGGCAGCGACAAGGCCCGGCTCATGGTCGTGCGCGAGCGTGGGCTCGTGGACGCCGACCGCGAGCAGGGCGAGACGAGCGGCAGCGGGACGATGTCCGTACCGACCGACGCGAGCGCGCGGCTGGTCTACTCGCACCGCATCGCCGACGCACTGCGGAAGGACGAGCAGCTCGCGATCGAGGCGAAGCTCGTCACCGCGGTCGGCGGACGTGCACGGATCTCCAGCAAGCTGTTCGTCACGCGCGACCCGAGCGCGACCGAAGGCGACGACGTCCTCGGCATCGCACCGGGCGAGCTCGGCGAGCACAACGGCACGAACTGCACCGCCGGGCAGAGCCCGTGCACGACCCGCAAGGCCGCGGTGCTCCGCGCCTCCGCCGACGTCGACGGGCCGATCTACGTCAACTTCGTCGTGCACGGCGCGGTCCCGGGCGGTGGCTCCACGGCGATCACGGTGCGCAAGGACGAGGGCTGGGTGCGCTCGGTCGGCTATCGTCCCCAGCAGCGCGGGTGAATCCCGCTGCGTCGACTACGTAGCCGCGGCGATCGATCGCGGGCCTTCGTGCGGCTCGGGCCGCTTCGGTTCACGCACGCCACGACAATGTCACGGAACGGCCGACAGGCCGCGCGGCGAGGCCGACCCGCCGGTTTCCGCAGCGGCCCCGAGGTTCCCGACGAAGCGCGATCCGACGGATCATGGCGGGAACCTCGCCCTCGCCACATGAACCTCCGGGGGCGATGCGAAACCCGCTCGCCTTGGTCACCGCGCTGCTCGTCACCTCGCTCCTCGCCTGCGACACGGACGATGCGGACGCCGACCCGCAGAGCTGGGAGTTCCCGACGTGGAGCAGCAAGGAGGATCAGCTCGGCACCGGGCTGACCCCGACGCGCGACCAGAACGTGATGGTGTTCGACGGCTACAACCGCGTCGTCGATCGCCCCGTCGGTCGCAACTGCGTGCTGCCGCGGGCGGGTGCGCTCGACGTCGCCGACTTCCGCGCCGGCGGCGACATGATCCAGACCGACCTCAAGTACATCACGACGCGCCGCGAGCTCGAGCAGGCGCTCGACATCGACGCGGCCGCGAAGATCAAGGTGGGCCCGCTCGGCGGCGGTGCGGACCTCGGGATCAGCCGCACGTTCAAGACCTCGGACAAGACGGTGTCGATCCTCTTGCGCGCACGCCACGTCTACACGGTCATCAACCAGGAGCGGCACCACCTCACCGACGAGGCGCTCGCGATGCTCGAGGCCGACCCCGCCGAGTTCGTGCGCGCGTGCGGCACGGACTACATCGCCGGCGTGGCCCACGGCGCCGAGCTGCTCGTGCTCGTGCAGATCGAGGGCGCGACCCTGCAGAAGAAGCTGGAGATCCAGTCGAAGCTCGAGGCCGCCGGCATCAAGGCCGGGCCCGCCAGCCTCGACGGCTCGCTCGGGGCGAAGTTCGAGGAGGCGCTCGCCGACGACTCGATGTCCGCGAGCGTGTGGGTCGAGGCGCGTGGGTTCTCGCCGACGGTCGATCTCTCGGGCATCACGAAGCTCGACGAGAGCTCGTTCGGTGCGACGGCCGAGGCGGTGAAGCAGCTGAACGCGTCGGTCGAGCTCGACAAGTGCCACGATCAGGGCGACGCGGGGCCCGGCACGTGCGGGCAGGCGCCCGCGCGCGGCTACCTGCAAAACGGTGCGCGGCTCGCCGTGCCGATGGGCCTCTTGCGTCAGCAGTTCCAGCGCACCGCGAACTTTCCCGCGAGCCGGAAGAACGTCGACGGCTTGCTCGCGGTCGCGAGGGCGGCCGACGAGGCGGTGTCGGTGCTCGAGGACTACGCGGAGCTCTACGACGCGATCGTGGCGATCTGGGCCGACGAGGTGCACGCGATGGTCGCCTCCGATCGCCCCTACGACTTCGGCATCTACGACACCTCGGGCACGCTGCGCGGCGAGCTCGAGTTCCCGGCGCTGCAGCAGCACGCCGCCGACTGGGCCGAGGCCTTCGATCCCGTCTCGGGCACCGAGGTCGGCGCGCTCGCGGAGCTCGTGCAGACCTGCTGGAGCCGCGCGGAGTTCGGTGACTACTCCGATTGCAGCGCCGCCGTGAAGGACACCGCGATCGGACAGGGGATCCTCGCGAGCATCGCGGAGTATGGGCAGACGCGGATCCGTCCGCTCGTCTACGCCGCGAGCCCCGACGCGGTGGAGTTCTCGCAGGCGCCGTTCGAGTGCGAAGCCGGCTGGCGGATGCCCGATGCGGCGGAGACGAATCGGCTGTGGTTCGCGATCACGCGCAACCCCGACGTGCCCACGCCGCTCAACTCCGAGGGTCGCATCGAGGGCTCGTTCGCGGCCTGGTACGACGACGCGAACGTCGACTGCCGCGCCGATCAGGGCGCGTTGCTGCAGCGCATGGGCGACGGCTCGTTCACGCCCGCGTGCTACACCGACGGCGGCGCGTTCACGTGGGATCTCGCGCTGCCGGTGCTGTGCGTGCCGAAGTCGGGCGTGTACGGCACCGACGTGCCCGAGCTGCCGTCGCACTGATCTTCGGCGCGTCGAACCGGCGCGCGCGCATTCGGGCGCTATCCACCCGGTCGCGTGCGTGGCATGCTCGGCGCCCAGCGCCGATGCTGCGTTGGATCTTCGCGTGTGCGGCCGCGATGCAGCCGCCGGCTGCCGGCACCGACGCGTCGGCGATCGAGCTGCGCTACGACGCACCCGCGTCGTGTCCGTCCGAGGCCGAGGTCCGCGCGCGCATCGCTGCGCTCGCGAGCACGAAGCCGTTGCCCGCCCGCGTGCGCATCGTCGCCGAGGGCGGGGGCTTCCGCGCGCACGTGGAGATCGAGCGCGAGGGCGGTCTCGATCCGCGCGAGCTGACCGCACCGAGCTGTGCCGCCGTCGCCGAGGCGGCCGCACTGGTCGTCGCGATCAGCCCCGAGCGCGCCGGCGAGGAACCGCTGCCCGTCGACGAGCCGCCGCTGCTCACCCCCGAGCCCCCGCCCTCGCCCGACGCCGACGACGTCGACGAGCCGCGCGAACCACCCTCGGTGCGCGAGCCGAGCCCGCCCCCCGAGCCCGTCGCCCCCGTGCGCACGACGGTGCCCGGGCTGCGCATCGGCGTGCTCGCGGACGCGGGCATCACCTGGCGCACGGTCCATGGCGTCGGGCCGACGATCGCGGGCGGGCTCGCGATCATGGCGCAGGGCTGGCGCGCGGAGCTGCGGGTGCTCGGCACGACGCGCACCCGCGTGCCGCTCGCCGAGCCTGCCGACGACGTGACCGCCGAGGTGCGCTCGGTCGTCGCCCAGCTGCGCGCTGCGTGGGTGCCTCGCGTCCGCATCGTCGAGCTTCCGCTGCACGGCGGTGTCGAGCTCGGTGCACAGTGGGCCCGGCCGAGGGGCGGTACCAACCGCGAGGTCGGGACCGCGATGCTGGTCGCGCTCGCGGCCGGGGCCGGCATCGCGGTCGTGCCGCTGCCGTGGCTCGCGTTCCGGGCCGAGCTCGCCGGTCTGCTCGCGCTCGCGCGCCCGCGCTTCGCGGTGCACACGCCGACGGGCGACGTCGTGCTCGAGACCCCCCGGCTGGGGCTGCGCGCGGTCGCGGGGGTCGAGCTGCGCATCGATCCGCGCGCAGGCCGGAGGCGGAGCCCACGCCGGTGACGAAACCGCCGCCGGCCGGGCAGTTGGGGGATGGGCACATGACCCATGGCACCTTCTCTGCCATCTACGAGCGGTTCTACGACGCGGTCCGGCGCACGCTGGGCTGCCTCGGCGTACCGCCGGCCGCGCTGGACGATGCGGTGCAGGAGGTCTTCGTGGTCGTGCACCGTCGCTTCGGCCCCCGCGACGAGGTCGCGGTCCCGCGCGAGTGGATCTACGGCGTCGCGCGACGCGTCGCGTGGCGGCACCATCGCAGCGACTCGCGTGCCGAGCGGCGGCGCCACCTCGCGGACGTGCCCGAGGACCGCGGTTCTCCCGAGCGCCGGCTCGCCGAGCAGGAGGCGGTCGCGTTCATGAACGCGTTCCTCGACACGCTCGACGACGATCAGCGCACGGTGTTCGTGCTCGCGGAGATCGAAGAGCTGACTGCGAAGGAGGTCGCGACGATCGTCGGCGCGAGCCCCAACACGGTCGCGTCGCGCCTGCGACTCGCACGCGGCAAGCTGGCCGCTGCGCTCGCGCGCCGTGGTGTGCTCGCCGATCGGGGGTCCCGCGATGGACGATGAGACCCAGCAGCTGCTGAGCCGCTTCCGCGCGGCGACCAGCACGTCGGCCGACGATCCGACGCGACGCGCGATCTGGGCGGCGCTGCAGCAGGACGAGGCGCACGCGCGCGTCGTGGCGACGCCCCGCCGCGACGTCCCGATGGTGTGGATCGCGACGTTCGCCCTCGCGGCTGCGATCGTGCTGGTGTGGTCGATCGCGCAGGGGCTCGGCGACGCGCGCACGAGCGCACCGGCGCCGTCGCGCGACGAAGCGCTCGATCGCGCGGCGACGCGCGACACCGGCGGCGCGACGACGACCCGCAACGACGCGGTCGTCGTGCCCGCGGTGCCCGAGCCCGCATCGTCGCCGGCGAGCGAGGCACCGCGTGCAATGCCCACCGCACCCGCCGTGGTGCGACCGAGCCCGGCGGCTGCGCCCATCGCCGTGGAGAACGCCGGCGCAGACGATGGCGAGGCTGCGCTCGCACGCGAGGCGGCCCTCGTCGCCCGCGCGCGCGAGGCTGCGCTCGCCGGCGATCGCGTGCGTGCCCGGGCGGCGATCGACGAGCACGCGCGCACGTTCCCGCACGGCGCGTTGGCCCCGGAGCGCTGGGTGCTGCGCATCGAGCTCGCGTGCGCCGCCGGCGAGCTCGCTCGAGCGCGCCGCGACGCGACCGCATTCTTCGCCGAGTTCCCCACCTCGAGATCTGCCATCACGCTGCGCGAACGACCGTGCGATCCGGTGACGAAGCCGGGCACGGCCGGGCAGTTGCAGCAGGGAGAACGATGACCATGACGATCCGCCACCTGTCCCTTCCGGTGTGTGCCGCACTGCTCTGCGCCTGCGGCACGAAGCACATCGCCGATCTCGAGACGCAGGAGCTCGCCTCGTCCGAGGACGACGGTGGCGCCGAGGCCGAAGACGACGGCCCGGGCCAGACCGTGACGTCGGCGGGCGCCGACGACGACGGCGGCAGCTCGAGCGAGGGCGGCGAAGCGGTCGAGTGCGAGCCCGACCCGAACGCGGTCTGCGGCCCGACGCCGCTGGAGACGCTGGTCGCGTCGGTCGTCCCGGCGCCGCCGGTGAGCGGCGGCGCTCTGCCGCTGTCGAACGGCTACGACTGCACGATCACCGAGCTCGAGTGGATGGGCGAAGGACTGACCCGGATCATCCTCGATTGCGGCCTCGAGTTCCCCACGGACGCCAGCACGGCGCTCCCGGCCGCGACCTTCGCGAAGCTCGCGCTAGATCAGGACGTGCACGTGCAGTTCTCCACCGAGGAGGCCGGCAACGGCAACGCGTTCACGCTCTCCAACGACGACGGCGACCCGCTCGTCATCGCGATGTGGGGCACCACGGTCGACCCGATCCCCGGCGTCGACGTCTTCGCGCCATTCGCCGTCAGCGCCAACGAGGACGAGTGTCTCGCGCCGTGCGACGTGGTCGACGATCGCTGCTACTCGCCGGACCGCCAGTCGCTGACGTTCTCGGCCGACGGCAACGACATCGCGACGGTCTGGTCGCAGGGCGACGCCTCGGTCACGGTCGACGGCCACGACTACCTCATCGAGGCGATCGCGTTCGGGGCCGAGAAGGTCAATCCCGACTCCTGGTGGTGCTCGATGCCAGGCTACGCGTCCTACAGCTTCCGCATCGCGGACGTGACGCCCTAGCTCTCGCGTCGGGCTTCGCACGTCGGAGGCCTTCGCTCGTCGGAGGCCTTCGCGTTCGTGGTTCCGCGTTTGCCGAGGCGGCCGGAGGCTGACGGGGCTGTTCAACGGTCGGAACCCTTCCTACTCGTGCTCGCCTCTCGTGGGGCGGCACGGGTCGGCGGGGCGACATCGCCTCGGTCTGCGCGCGAGCAGGCGACGTTCCGCCCTACGCGCCCCGTCAGCTCTTGGTTCGGCACAACCAGAGAGAGCATCGGCCGCTCGACTCGTAGTCTCCGAGTGCTCGTTTCGTAGTTTCGTAGTCTCGTGGTGCTCGGACCGGCGCGGGATTGGTCCGGTGCTGCGTGGTTGGCTACGTCGTTGCGATCGTGGCGGCGGTCGCTGGCCCGTCGCGTCACGCGTCATGCGCTGACGGGGCGCGTAGGACGGAAGGTCGCCTGCTCGCGCGCAGACCGAGGCGACGACAATCGCTTGCCCGTGTCGCCCCACGAGAGGCGAGCACGAGTAGGAAGGGTTCCGGCCGTTGAACAGCCCCGTCAGCCCCCGGTCGCGCCTCGGCGACGCGGAACCACCGACGCGAAGGCCTCCGAGACCATCAATAGCCCGGTCGAGCTTCGCCGCGGCGGCCCGGGAGCATGCCGCGGATCCACGGGGGCCCGTCGGTGAAGAGGTGATCGCGGACCGCCCGGACTGCACCACCGACGCCGCGCGGGAAGGCGCGCAGGAGCACGTCGAGGTGACCGTCGTCGGACTCGACGCCGTGCACCGTGACGAACGACGACATGAGGCCGAGCACGCGCCGGACCGCCTTGTTCTTGCCGATCTTCGGGTGCTTCATCAGATCGATCACGAGCTTGTTGCCCGTCGACTCGCCGAGCAGCGCACCGAGCTTGGGCATGTGCGCCGCGAGGTTGCCACTCTTGGTGAGGTCGAGCGCGCCGGAGCGGATGAGCGCCGCCACCGGCGTCTGCGAGTCACCGAGCACGCGCAACGTCGTGCCCTCGAGCCGGATCTCGAGCCGCAGCTCCTCGGCGGAGAGCTTGATGCGCTCGATGAAGATCGACGTGATCGCGCGCACCGTCGTGCCCATCAGCTCGAGCGTCGCGGCGACGCGGATGCCCGGCGGATCGGGATCGATCTCGACGTCCTTCGGTCCGCCCTCGCGTCCCGCCAGGAACCGCAGCGACGCGATCGGCACGCCGAAGCGCAGGCCGATGGCGTTGCGGAGCACGCGGATGATCTCTTCGGGGTGGCTGCGCAGGTAGGAGGTCGCGGCGTCGAGGAGGGCTTGGCGTGCGGCCATTGCGGACAGCATACACCTCCCGCGGAGCGTCCATGTCCCGCTTCGTGCCGCCGCGCCGGTGGTCGGGGATCGACCGCCGTGTTAGAGATCGTGTGGTGAGCTGCCGTCGACTCGTCTGCACGCTCGCGCTCGTGAGCGGTTGCGCCCTGGACGACAAGCCCGGCCCGCCGCCGATCGCCGGCGTGTCCGAGAGCAGCAGCGAGGGCACCTCGGCGGGCACCGGGCCGATCCAGCCGCAGCCCGACCCGTGCGCCCTTGCGGCCGACGACGGCAGCGAAGCCAGCGAGGGCGAGGGCGAGGGCAGCGCGGGTGACGAGGGCTTCAAGTTCGACGTCGGTGCGCCCGACGGATCGATCGGATTCTCGCTGTCGTGCGACGACGTCGCGAACGTGCCGAGCAACCTCGGCTGCACGTTCTGGGCGGTCGACCTCCCGAACGACGAGCGCGGCACCGGCATGTCGCCACCGGCGGCCGACCAGCCGTTCGCAGTCGTCGTCGCGAACGTGTCGGCGACGGGCGATGCGCACGTCGAGATCCGCATGGGCGCCGACGACGGCGACCCGGTCGCCGAGGCCACGATCGCACCGACCGACACGTACACGTTCGAGCTCGGCACCGCGAACATCGACGCGATGGCGAGCACGAGCAACGGCGTCGCGTTCCGCATCGACAGCGACGTGCCGGTCGCCGCGTACCAGTTCAACCCCTCGGGCAACACGGTCGAGGTCTACTCCAACGACGCGTCGCTGCTGTTGCCGGAGCAGACGCTCGGCCAGGACTACACCGCGGCCACGGCCGACGCGATCCTGCTGGGCACCAACGGCGCCGATCCGAACCCGGTGAACGCCGGCGCGTACGTCAGCATCGTCGCGATCGCCGACGACACGCACGTCGACATCGCTCCCACCGCGGGCATCGTGGCGGAGGCGTTCGACGACGTCGTGCTCGACCGCGGGCAGGTCGCGACCCTGCTCTCCGATGCGCTCGGCGCCGAGGCCGGCAACCTCTCCGGCACGCGCGTCCACGCCGACAAGCCGATCGCCGTCTTCGCCGGCAACGTCGCGACCGCGATCCCGGCCGACACCGAGGTGTGCTGCGCCGATCACCTCGAGCACCAGCTCCTGCCCGACACGGCGTGGGGCAACGCCTATGCCGTCGCCCCACCGCCGCTGCCGACCGGTGGCGGCGCCGCGCGAGCGCACTACGCCATCATCGCCGGCACACGCGACAGCGAGCTCGTGTGGTGTCCCGAGCGTCCCGACGGTGCGCCCTCCCAGCTCGACGCCGGAGAGCACTGGTCGTTCGACACCGACCAGCCGTTCACCGTGCGCAGCACCGACACCGAGGCCGCGTTCTCGATCACCCAGTTCACGCTCAGCAACACGGAGCTCGGCGACAGCGGGCTCGGCGATCCCGCGATGATCGTGCTCCCCCCCACGGGCCAGCACGAGCGTCGCTCGGTGTTCGTCGTACCCGAGGGCTACGCCGCCAGCTGGGCCACGCTGGTGCTGCGCGACGCCAACGGGCTGCGCGTCGACGGCGAGGTCATCGACGAGGACGAGCTCCACGAGCTCGGCACGCTGCGCGGCGAGCAGCACTACTGGCTGCACGTGCCGCTGCCCGCGGGCACGCACACGCTCGAGTCGGAGTCGCCGGTGGGTGTCACCGTCATCGGCGTCGACGATGCGGTCGGCTACGGCTTCGCGGGCGGCTCGGGCGTGCGCGTGCTGTCGATCCCGCCGGCCGCCGGCTGAGCGTCACGGACACCACGCGGGCATCGTGAACGCGTCGCCGTCGCGGACGATCGGATCGGCGCGCACGATCGCGGCGCGGGCCAGCGGCCCGTACAGGTGCGGGAACTCGAGGCCGCCGCGCGACCGCTCCCACCGCAGCGCGCCCGGCTCCAGCGCGCTCGCATCGACCTCGAGCAGCCACAGGTCGTCCTTGCCCGCGAAGTGCTTGGCACAGCTCTCGCGCACCTGCGCCGCGCTCGACAGGTGCACGAAGCCGTCGCGCAGGTCGTCCTTCGACCAGGGCAGCTCGCCTTCCTGCTCGCAGCGTCGCCACGCGGCGCCGTCGCAGATCTTGTAGATCGTCATCGCGCGGCACCCCGACGCGCGACCGCCTCGAGCAATACGCTGTGCTCGATCGGCTTGCCGAGGCACGGCAGTGCCCAGCTCTCGATGCGCTCGCACAGCTCCGGCGAGAACACGCCACCGGTGAGCATCACGAAGCGCTCCGCCTGCGCCGGATCCCGCTCTCGCACGCGCTCGTAGATCTCGACGCCCGAGCGCCGCGGCATCATCACGTCGCACAGCACGACGTCGAAGTGCGTGCGCGCCAGCACGGCCAGCGCCTGATCGCCGTCGTCGACGATCTCGACCTCGTGGTCGCCGGCGAGCATGCGCATGAGCGAGCGCGCGACCGCGGCGTCGTCGTCGATCACCAGCACGTGCAACCGCCGGACAGCGCGGGTGGGTGGCGGCGTGCGGGACTCGCTGGGCTGCCCGCTCGCGAACGGAAGCCGCACGAGCACGCGGGTGCCTCGGCCGGGTGCCGCGGCGATGCTGATCGCGCCGCCGATGGCGTCGACGATGCCCTGACAGATCGAGAGCCCCAGCCCGGTGCCCATGCCGGGCGGCTTGGTGGTGAAGAACGGCTCGAACACCCGCGAGAGGTGCTCGGGCGCGATGCCGTCGCCGTCGTCCTCGACGACGAGCTCGCCCCAGCCCGGCTCGGCGAGCCGCGTCGTCACGCGCACGACGTGCCGCTCGGGGTCGCCGGCCGGCGTCGCCTGCATCGCGTTGACGAGCAGGTTGAGCACGACCTGCATGAGCCGCGCTTCGTTGCCGCGCACCGGCGGCATGTCGACGTACGCGCGCACGACCGTCGCGCGGTGCCGCAGCTCGCTGTCGAGGATGCCGAGCGCGGCGTCGATGACCTTGGCGAGGTCGACCGGGCCGTAGTGTCGGTCGGGCTCGCGGGCGAGCAGCTTGAGGTCGCCGACGATCGTGCGCACACGCTCGGCGCCGCTGCGCGCGTCCTCCAGCATCTCGACGAGCGCGGGGTCGGTGATCCGCGAGATCGCCTGCGTGACGTTGCCGAGGATGTAGGTCAGCGGATTGTTGATCTCGTGGGCGATGCCGGCCGAGAGCATGCCGATCGCCGCGAGCCGCCGGCTCTCCGAGAGCTCCTGCTCCAGCCGCTTCCGCGCGGTGACGACGCGCGCCATGATGATGCCGCCGACGATCTCGCCGCCCTGACGCATCGGGGCGATCACGTCCTCGTACCACTCCATCACGCCGCCCTCGCCCTGGGCCTCGATCTCGAACGCGACCGTGTCGCCGGTCGCCACCACGTAGGCGAGCCGCTCGGTCACGCGTGCGGCGCTCTCGGGCGGCATCCAGGTCGCCACGTGGCTACCGACCACCTCGTCCGGCGAGAGCACGCTGAGCGTGCGGTTGATCGCGCGGATGAGGCCGTCCTTGTCGACCAGGATGACGAAGCCGGGGATGTTGCCGAACAGCGAGCGCCAGCGTTCCTCGCCGCGCCGCAGCTCGGCGGCGACGCGCACACGCTCGCTGACGTCGAGCAACGTCACCATCGCGCCCGCGACCGCACCGGCGGCGTCGTGCAGCGGCACCGCGTGGTAGATGGCCCACTCGACGGTCCCGTCGGGGCGCATCACGCCCAGCGTCCTCGGACCCGCGGGCCGGCCCGTCGCGAGCGCACGCGAGACGGGGAAGGCTTCGACCGGCACGTCGACCTCGTGCTCGTCGATCACCCGCGCCTCGAAGTCGGCGACGAGCATCCCCGAGATCTCGTCACGGCGCAGGCCGAGGATGCGGCAGGCCTCGGTGTTCGCGGCGAGCACCCGACCGTCGGCGGCGACGCGCACGATGCCGCCCGGAGCGGCGGCGATCAGCGCCCGGACGAGCTCGTCGGACTCGATGACGCGCTTCGTCTCGTCCACCGCACGAGCATAGCGCCGCTCGACGTGGCCGACGTCCGCGAGAGCGTCCCAACTTGGTATGCAGTGCATGGGCCGCGACGCAAGCCGTACTCACGTTCGGCACGGGCGTCAGCGGCGCTGCAGCGGCTTGACAGGGTGGGTTGCCTGGCTAGTCCCTGATCGAGAGCGAATGGTCGCGCGTCGCATCCTCCAGCCCGGGAAGAACTGCTGGCGCCTCGCGCACGCCGATCGGGTCGGGTTCATGGTCGACGGAGCCGCGTTCTTCTGCGCGGTGGCCGAGGCGTTCGAGCGCGCACGCAAGCGCATCGTGATCCTCGGCTGGGACATCGACTGCCGCATCCGGCTGCGGGACACCGCCGAGCACGAGACGCTGGGCTCGCTGCTCACCGCGTGCGCGGCCCGGAACCCCGACCTGCACGTCTGGGTGCTGGGCTGGGACTTCTCGCCGATCTACCTGCTGGAGCGCGACCCGCTGCTGCGGCTGCGCTTCGCGCTCGGTACCCCGGATCGGGTGCACTTCGCCCTCGATGACCGCGTGCCTGCCGGCGGGTCGCAGCACGAGAAGCTCGTGATCGTCGACGACGCGCTCGCGTTCTGCGGAGGTCTCGATCTCTGCGACGTCCGCTGGGACACGCCCGAGCACGGCGCCGACGATCGCCGTCGCGTCGACGTCCACGGCCATGGCTACCGTCCCCACCACGACGTGCAGATCGCGGTGGACGGTGACGCCGCAGCGGCGGTCGGTGAGCTCGCCCGCGAGCGATGGCAGCGTGCGACCGGCGAGGCGATGCCGGAGCTCGGGCCCGTCGCGCCGAGCTGGCCGGCGTGCCTGCCGATCGACGTGCGCGACGTCGACGTCGGCATCGCACGCACGCGCCCTGCCCTGCCCGATCGCGCCGAGGTCCGCGAGGTCGAGCGACTGTGGATCGACAGCGTGGCCGCAGTGCGGCGCTCGCTGTTCGTCGAGAACCCCTACTTCACCGCGAGGAAGGTCGCGGATGCGATCGCCGGCATGCTGCGTGCGCGCGCCGACACCGAGGCGATCGTCGTCACGCCGCAGGAGAGCAGCGGCTGGATGGAGGACGTCACGGTCGGCGTGCTGCGCGATGCCACGATCGCGGACACGCAGCGCGCGGCGCCGCCGGACCGCTTCCACGTGCTCACGCCCTGGTTGCCTCCGGCCCTGCCCGCGGCGCCGCCGGTCTCGCTGAACCTCCACAGCAAGGTGTGCATCGTCGACGAGCGCTTCCTGCGAATCGGCAGCAGCAACCTCACCAACCGCTCGATGGGGCTCGACGGCGAGTGCGACCTCGCGATCGAGGCGATCGATCGTCCCGACGTCGCGCGCGCGATCGTCCAGCTCCGCCACCGCTTGCTCGGCGAGCACCTCGGCGTCGCTCCCGATCGCGTCGCCGCCGAAGTCGAGGACAAGGGCGCGCTGGCCCCGGCGATCGCGAGCCTCGCCCATGGGCCCCGCACCCTGCGACCCTACCAGCCGATGCCGTCCCCGCTCGCGAGCGAGCTGCTCCCCGACGCGGAGCTCGTCGATCCGGCCGCGCCGATCGAGGCGCGCCAGATCGGCCGCTGGCTCACCCGCTCGGGCCCCGACGCCGGCAAGTCGCGACGCTGGCGCTACGCCGGGCTCGCGTGGTGGGCCGCGTTCATCGTCGCGATCGTCATCGGGCGCGTGACCGGCTGGCTCGATCCTTCGCTGCTCGTGCGGATGATCGAGGCGGTGCGGGGCGCACCGGTGCTCTCGGGGCTCGGCGTGCTGGTGGCGTTCGTCGCCGGCGGGCTGATGTTCGTGCCGGTCACGATCATGATCGCGACCTGCGGCGCGTTGTTCGGCCCCTGGCTCGGGCTGGCCTATGGCCTCGCGGGCGCGTTCGGAGCCGCAGCGAGCTACCACGTGCTCGGCCGCCGGCTGGGCCACCCGCTCATCGACTCGCTCGCGGGCCCGCGCCTGCGTCGACGCCTCCGCGACGTCGCCCGTCGCGGATTCCTCGCGGTCGCCGTGCTGCGCCTCCTGCCCATCGCCCCGCACGTGGTCGTCGGCCTGGCGGCTGGTGCCGCGCGCGTCTCCTTCCGCGACTACATGCTCGGCACGATGCTGGTCATGACCCCGGGCGCCGTGGCGCTCGTGATGATCGGCCACCAGGCCGCCGGCGGCGCGGCGACGGGCGGCGCGTCGACGCTCGTGTCGACCATCGGCATCGCCGCTGGCATGGCCGTGCTCGTCGGGCTCGGCATCGTGCTCGCGCGGCGCTGGATGGCCAGCCCACCGGCCGGCGCGGTCCCGATCACCGAGCCGACGGAGCAGCCGCGTGCGGGATGATCCAGACCGCCCGCTCGTGGTCGTCACGTACAACGTGCACGGCGGCGTGGGGCTCGACGGCCGCGTCGACATCGCCCGCATCGGCGAAGTGCTCGCGGCGCTCGCCCCCGACGTCGTCGCGCTGCAAGAGGTCCACGCCGCGCACGAAGGGGCCGAGGGCGGGCAGGTCGCGGAGCTCGCCGAGCGTCTGCACATGCAGGCCGTGCTCGGCAGCACGATGCCGCGCCCGCTCGGTCCGTACGGCAACGCGATCCTCACCCACCTGCCGGTCGTGCGCTCCGACTGCTTCGATCTCAGCGTGCGCGGCTACGAGCCCCGCTGCCTCATGCACGTGGAGCTCGAGCACGCGGGCCAGCGCCTCACCGTGATGAACACGCACCTCGGCGTGCGCATGCGCGAGCGTCACTCGCAGCTCACCCGCTGCGCGCACCTGCTGCAGCACGATCTGGAAGACGCGCAGCGGCGCCTCGTGGTGATGGGCGACTTCAACGCATGGCTGCCGCGCGGCGACGTGCTGGGCAAGCTGCGCGGTCATTTCGGGGCCCAGCCGGCGCCGCGCAGCTTCCCGGTGCGCCGTCCGATCTTCGCGCTCGACCGCATCTGGACGCGCCCGGCGAGCTTGCTCGCCGAAGTGCACGCGGTCTCGTCCGGGCTCGCGCGCGTGGCCTCGGATCACTTGCCGGTCTGGGCGCGGCTGGCCCCGCTCGCCGAGCAGGCCACGATGAGCTCCTCGAGCAAGGCCCGCACTTCGGCGGGCGCGTCGACGCGGTAGCGATTGCGCTCGCCGTCGGCGCCCACGTGCACGCTGATCGCCTCGGGCGGCAGCGCGGAGTACATCTCGATGTCGGTGCGGTCGTCGCCCACGGCGAGCACGAACGCGTCGCTCAGATCGAGCCCGCGCACGTAGCGACCCTTGTCGACGCCGGCGGCCCGCAGCTCGATCACCTTGCGGCCGGCGAGGATCTCCACCGGCTCGTTCGCGAACTGCTCGGCGAGGTGCAGGCGCAGCTCGCGGGCGCGCCACTCACCATAGTCGGGATCGACGCGACGGTAGTGCCACGCGAGCCCGCACGGCTTGCGCTCGATCTCGCTGTCGTCGACCTCGATCTCGATCGCGCGCAGGATCGCATCGGCACGCGGGAGCCAGCGCAGGTCGATGTCCTCGCGGGGCTGCCAGCGATCGCTGCCGACCGGGCGCACCGCGAAGCCGTGCTCGGCGCAGAGCGTGATCGGCAGGTCGCCGAGCCAGCTCGTCAGCGTGCGACGATCGCGACCGCTGACGACGTGCACCTCGGTGTCGGGCAGGCGCGCGAGCTCGACGAGGAGCGCACGCAGGGCGGGCGTGGGGCGAGCGTCGGTGGGCCGCAGCGTGACCTCGCGCAGCGTGCCGTCGTAGTCGAGCAGCAGCACCCGTCGACGCGCGAGGGCGGCCTGCGCGACCAGCTCGCGGCGCTGGGCGGGGCCGATGCGCGTGACGTCGTCGCGGCCACGCTCGCGCCGGAACGCGGCATCCGCCGCGACGAGGAATCGCTGCGCCCACTTCTCGCAGTCCATGTCGAGCACGCGCTCGCGCATGCGCGCCATCCGATCGCGGCGCTCGTCCTTGCCCATCGCGATCGCGGCCTCGAGCGCGTCCACCACCCCGCGGGTGTCCCATGGGTTGGTGAGCAGGCAGTGCGCGAGGCTGTGCGCGGCGCCGGTGAACTCGCTGAGCAGGAGCACGCCGGGCTCGGCTTCGTCGCCGGTCTCCTCGGACTGGCACAGCACCAGCTCGTGCGCGACGAGGTTCATGCCGTCGCGCGCGGGGATGACGATGCCGACATCCGCGACGCGATACAGCGGCGCGAGCTCCTCGAGCTCCAGCGCGCGATGCAGGTACTCGATCGGCGTGACCCCCGGGGTGCCGAAGCGACCGTTGATGCTGCCCACCCGCTGCTCGATCTCCAGCTTGAGATCGCGGTACTCCTCGGTGTCGAGGCGCGACGGCACCACCACCTGCACGAGCACGTTCTCGGCGGCCCGCTGCGGGTCGCGGCGCAGGAACTCCTCGTAGGCGGCGAGCTTGAGCGGGATCGCCTTGCTGTAGTCGAGCCGCTCGACGCCGAGGATCACGCGACGGCCGTGCCAGCGCTGGCGCAGCTCGGCCACGCGCTCGGCGCTCGCCGACGAGGCCAGCACTGCCCGCAGTCGCGCGACGTCGGCCCCGATCGGGTGCACGCCGATGCCGACGCGGCGCCCTTCGTGCACGACGTAGTCGAAGCCCGACTCGTCGCCGAGCACGCGCAGGCACGACGATCGGAAGTGCCGCGCGTAGTCGCCGGTGTGGAAGCCGATGTAGTCGGCCCCGAGCACACCCGCCAGCAGCTCGGCGCGTGCGGGCAGGATGCGATAGACCTCCGACGACGGAAACGGGATGTGCAGGAAGAAGCTGATGTGCACGTCCGGACGCTGGCGGCGCAACATCGCCGGCACGAGCATCAGCTGGTAGTCGTGCACCCAGACGTGCGCGCCTTCGGGCGCAGAGGCAGCGATCGCTGCGGCGAACGTCTCGTTCACCGCGGTGTACGCCTCGAAGTGCGTCGGCTCGGACGCGACGCGACCGAGGAAGTAGTGGAACAGCGGCCAGATGACCGAGTTGCACATGCCGTTGTAGTAGGCATGCTCGAGCTCGGCCGGGATCCGCACCGGCTCGTAGCCGGACTCGCGCAAGCCGTGCTCGACGGTCTCCCACTCCAGCCCGGGGGGCAGGCGACCGGGCCAGCCGACCCACGAGAACTGCATGCGCTCGCGCGCGCCGCCGAGCGCGGTCGCGAGCCCGCCCACCGTGTCGCGCAGCTCGAGCTCGCCGCCTTCCCCGACGTGAACGGCGATCGGCAGTCGATTGCTGACCACGACGAGTGGCGCAAGTGCCTGCTCGCCGACGAACGGGCTCGGAGCTTCTGGAAGCGTGACCCGCACGACCGGCGGTATAGGCCGCGGCCGCCTCGGGGCAACCCCATCCGAGCCTGCGCGAGCGGCGGGGCCACGCGCCCCCACGCCGCGAGGAACCGCGCTCCGTGGCGCCCGGAGGCCCGCCTTCCGCAGGCCCTTGGGCCGCTGCCGACCGTCGGCTACGTTGGGCCGACCCGGCCGGACGCCCAGGGGTGGGAACGTGACGAGCTTCGATCGGCGCCTGCAACCGAGGATCGAGTGGACGGCCGACGCGCTCGCGATGCTCGGCGAGCATCGCGTGCGGCTGCGCGCGCGCGATCTCAGTGTCGGCGGCGTCGGCGTGGACGCGCCGTGGTCGATCCGATCGGGCGAGCCCGTCTCGATCGAGCTCGAGATCGACGGCGCCGCGCTCGAGCTGTGGGCGGAGATCGCCTGGACGGCACACGCCGAGCAGGGCTGCAGCTGGGGGCTGCGCTTCGTCGAGCTCGCCGACGAGCAGCGCGACCACATCGAGGCGTTCGTCGATCGCTGCCTCGCGGTCGACATCCTGCAGGAGCTCTACGTCGGCGCGCGCACCGACGACGCGCCGACCATGAGCTTCGCGGCGGAGCCCGACGAGCTGCCCACACGGATCTATGCGCGTGCGAGCGCCACGGCCGACGACCCCGCGTTCTTTCCCAGCTCCGCCGAAGCCAGCGGCATCGCCGACGCGACCGCCGAGATCGACGTCGAGGTGACGCTGACCGAGGCCCCGCTCGCCCAGGGCAACACGGTCCGCGTCGCGATCGCGGACGTGTTCCCGAACGCGCTGCCGGCCGAGCCCGCCGCCGCGCTGGAGCTGGCGCACGCAGGCCCGCAGCCGATCGGCTTCGCGGACGTGGCGCCCGAGCCGAGCTGGGAAGGCCCGCCGGCGGTGTTCGTGATCGAGTCCGTCGCGGCGTTCGACGCCGGTGAGCCGGCCGCGTTGCCCGAGCAGGTGGTCGCAGCGATCGCCGCCGAGCACGGGCACGTCGAGGCGACGATCGCGACGCCGAGCGAAGCGCCCGGGCCGATGACGCCCGACGAGCTGCGCGAGCTCAAGCAGCGGCGCATCGCGGAGCTGCTCGCGAGCGTGCCGCGGCGGGCGGATGCACCCGAGCCCGAGCCTGCGGCCAAGCGACCGCGCGCGCGGCTGCGGCCCGACGACGAGCTGCGCAGCCTCTACCAGGAAGCGCTGCGCTTCGTGGCGGACGACGAGTAGCGGCTACGCGCGCGCGATGACGACGTCGAGGTAGTCGCCTTCGGGGAAGGCGAGCAGGCGCGGATGATCGGCCGGTGCGCCGGCGCGCTCGAGCACCTGCAGGATCCGACCGGACCGCGCGGCGGCTTCGGCGAGCACGGCCTCGAACTCGTGCGCGCGCACATGGCTGGAGCACGAGGCCGCGAGCAGGATGCCGCCCGGCGCGAGCACGTCGAGCGCGGCGCGGTGCAGCAGCGCGTAGCTGCGCAGCGCGTTGGCCTTGCTGGCCTCGTTCGGCGCGAAGCTCGGGGGGTCGGCGACGACGAGCTCCCAGCGCTCGCCGCGATCGCGCGCGGCCGCGAGGAACTCCGGCACGTCGCAGGCGTGCCCGACCCGGCCGTTGCGCGGCAGCCCGTTCGCGCGCCAGGTCTGCTCGCCGAGCGCGATGGCCTCGGGCGCGACGTCGACGCTGTCCACGTGCGCGGCACCACCGAGCCCGGCCGCGACGGAGAAGCCGCCGACGTACGAGTACAGATCGAGCACGCGCGCACCGGCAGCGAGCGCACGCACGCGCGCACGGCTCTCGCGATGATCGAGGAAGAGCCCGGTCTTCTGTCCCCGCGAGAGGCTCGCGACGAGGCGCATGCCGTGCTCGACGACCGTGATCGGCTCGGGCGGCGGCGGACCCCAGGCGTGCTCGATGCGCCGCTCGCCGCGGCGACCGGAACGGACGAGCGCGGTGTCGACCCCACGCGCCGCGAGCAGCGGACGCAAGAGCGCGAGCAGCTGGCCCTGGCGCGCGAGCGCGGCCGCACCGTCGAGCTGCACGCTCGCGCAGGCGCCGTAGACGTCGCACACGAGCCCGGGAATCCGATCGCCTTCACCGTGCAGCAAGCGGTAGGCATCGGTGTCGCTCGGCACGACGCGATCGCGCAGTCGCTCCGCCGCGAGCAGTCGTGCGCCGAGCAGCGCGTCGTCGACCGGCTCGTCGACGGTGGTGAGCACGCGCACCGCGATCGGTCCGGACTCCGCCCAGCCGCGCGCGACAAAGCGCGCGCGCGCGTCGACGACCGTGACCACCGTGCCCGGCGCAACGCTGGCGGGCTCGAGCGCGTCCTTGAAGACCCACGGATGCCCTGCCGCCAACGCCGCGCGCAGCGGCTTGCGCAAGACCACCTGCGGACCCCACTCACGGGACTTGTCAGCCGGATCTCGCCGACCTGCTCCCACGCCCGCTCGTTGCGGCTTCGGCATGCGCGGCGCGGATGCTACCCACGAATGCGCTGGTGCGCCCGGGTTGGCCATGAAAAGCTGTGCACGGGTGGCGGACACCGACGAGCAGCTGCTGGCGGCCTGGCGCGCGGGGGACAACGACGCGGCCGAGCAGCTGATGCGGCGCCACTTCGCGGTGGTCTACCGCTTCTTCCGCAACAAGCTGCCCGACGAGGTCGAGGAGGTCGCGCAGCGCACGTTCCTCGCGTGCGTGGAATCGGCCGACCGTTTCCGCGGCGAGAGCAGCTTCCGCGGCTACCTGCTGGCGATCGCGCGCAAGCAGCTGATGCTCGCCCTGCGCCGCAAGCACCGCGCGGCGAAGGTCTTCGACCCGGAACGCGTGTCGATGCACGACCTCGACGACGCCGCGGTGCCCTCCCCCACCGGCGTGCTCGCGCGGCAACAGTCCGAGCGCGTGCTGCTCATCGCGCTGCGCCGCTTGCCGCTCGACTTCCAGATCACGCTCGAGCTGTTCTACTGGGAGGAGCTGCCGATCGCCGACATCGCGGTGGTGCTGGAGATCGCGGTCGGCACCGTGAAGAGCCGGCTGAACCGCGGGCGTGCGATGCTGCGCGAACAGATCGAGTCGGTCGCGGCCGCGCCCGGGCTCGCGAGCGACACGATCACGGAGTTCGGCGACTGGATCTCCGCGATGCACCGGCGCATCGGCGAGGATCCGCCGGGCGAGCCCGGTGCGCCCGAGCCCGTCGAGGGGTGATGGCGACGCCGACGACGTTCGTGACGGCCGGCATCGGGCGTGCTGCGCTGCGCGAGCTCGATCGCGTGCTCACCGACTGCCCGGGCCCGGGCGAGACGGGCGCGTGAGTCGGTGCGGCGGCGTCGCGCGTGCGGTGTCCTGCTCGGCGCGGCGATGACGACCGCGTGCGGACCCGCGGTGTCGACCTCGGGCACGGGCAGCAGCGGGGCATCGAGCTCCGAGACGTCGAGCGCCGCCGCGACGAGTCCGCCGGCGAGCTCGGTCGGCGACGAGAGCACCGGCGCGGTGGAAGTGCCGTGCGGCAACGGAATCGTGGAGCGCGGCGAGGCCTGCGACGACGGTGACCGCATCGACGGTGACGGCTGCGACGCGCTCTGCCGCGTGTCGATCGACGAGCGCTGGCGCGCGACGTTCGACTTCCACGGCAGCTGTCCGCGCACGGCGCTGCTCGCCGACGACGCGCTCGCGCTCGCGGGGCTCGGCGATCGCGACGAGGTGGCGGCGCAGTGGCAGACCGTGCGCACGCTCGTGCTCGCACCGGACGGCACCGAGCGGAGCTCGGCGCAGAGCCCGAGCGAGGCCGGGCACCGCGAGGTGTGGGGGTTGGCGGCGCGTGGCGAGGGCTTCGTCGCGCTGGGTCGCCGGATCGAGCTCGACGTCGTCACGCCGTTCGTGCAGCCGTGGAGCGCGGACGGGATCGCGGGCGAGGACGTCGCGATCTCCGACCTCGGCGACGGCAGCATCGAGGCGGTCGCGGTGCGCGGCGACGGTGTGCTGTGGCTCGTCGAGCGCGAAGGTGCGGAGCTGCGCGTCGTACTGCGCGGGGAGCCTCCGACGCCGCCGCTCGCGTCGTGGCCGCTCGACGATCTCGGCGGCGCGTCCTACGACACGGGGCATCGCATCGTCGCCGACAGCGACGAGGCCTATCTGCGCACGAACGACCTCGGCGACTGGCTGCAGCGTCGCAACCCGGACGGAGCTTTCAACTGGGGGCTACGCTGGGACGACGTCGCGGATCCGCCGCCCGCGTTCGGCGGCATCGCGCTCGCGAGCGATGGCGACCTCGTGGCGGTGGGCCGGATCTCCGAGGCCCCGTGGGTGCGTCGCCATCGCGCGAGCCGGCTGCGCTGGGCGATCGACGTGCAGATCGGCGAGCTCGTCGGCAAGGACTACCCGCGCGAGGTCGTGGCGCGCGACGACGGCACGATCGTCGTCGCCGGCGAGTCGCGCGTCCCGAGCGAGCAAGACGACGACGCCTGGTACCCGTGGCTGGCCGGCTACGACGAGGACGGCACCGAGCTGTGGCGCAGGCGCTTCGATCCCGCGGCGGGCGAGCCGGTCGGCACGACGCTGGTGTGTGCACTGGGCTCGGACTCGACCGGAGCGCTCGTGCTGGTGACGCGCGGGCCGGCGGGCACGACGGTCGCGCGCTACGAAGCGAGCGGCTGAGTCGTGCCGCGGGGCATCGGCGTAGCAACGTAGCCTCCCGCATGCTCGAGACCCATGCGTCGGACCCCACGTCACCGAACGAGCTCTGCTTTCGGCGCGCGACGAGAAGCGGTCGCCCGCCGGCGGCGGCGTTTCACCGGCGCTCTTGGACCAACCGCCTGCGCTCGCGGTGGCATGGTGCACTATCGCCGAATCAAACCTGCCCGCGATCGCGGAACGTCGCGCGGCGCTCGGCGACGACACGCCGTGAAACGAGCGGTCCCGGCACCGCGTCGAGCTGCAGCAGGCCCAGCTCGCGCCAACCCACGCGCAGCAGCCACGTCCGGGGTGCCGCGGCGCCGAAGTCCTTCGTGCAGATGACGGAGGGCGGCTCCATCCAGCCGTCGAAGCACGCGGCCGTGCTCCGCGGATCGATCCATCCGCTCGCCATTGTCTCGCCGCGCTCGGCCGCATGCTTGCGCGCGTTGACCAGCACATACTGCAGCGCGTTGCGGACCTCCCGGGGCGAGCCCAGCGAACGCGCATCGTAGCGATGATCGAGCAGCCGCCCCTTGCGTGCGAAGTGCAGATTGAGCGCACGCGCCAGGCGAATGGTCAGCGCACGCATGCCCGCGACGAACGCCGCGTGTCCGTCGGCCTCGACGACCGCGTGGATATGATTCGCCATCACCGAGTACTGCACGACGCGAAGCCCCGTCTCGGCTCTCACGGCCCGCAGCGTCCGCACGATGACGGCCCACGCGGAGCGATCGCGCAGATTCGGCACGCCCTTGCACATTCGCATCGTCACCAGCACGGGACGCCATGCCCGAAACGGAGCCCGCTTCACGTGCTCGACCGTCACGCGTTCACGCTTGCGTTTGCAGCCAGCGCCCTGGCGCGCACCACCACGAGTCGACAATCGCAGCTCGAGCTGCACGCTCTTCGACTTCGACATCGCCATCGCGCCGATGTAGCACTCGCTCGGGTGCACGCAATCGGAATCGGAAGGCGAAGATCGACACCATCGCAATCACGAATGGCTCGCCACTATCGCCGAATCAAACGCGACACTGGAAAGCGAGCGCAGCTCATCGTCGAAGGGCACGATCGCGGATCGCCGGACTCTCGCAGTTCGAGGGATCACCGAGCCAACGCTCGAGCTCGCCGAGCGTCGTAATCGCGGCCGCGACATCCAGCGCACGATCCTCGCGCGCCACCGAGCGCTCGCGAATCGCCGCATCCACCCGGCACTCCCACAGCTTCCGCGCACGTTCGTGCAGTCGCCGCATCTCGACCAGCGAGACGTCGTGCAGCGTCGCACGCCGTGTCGCCGCGTTGTCACAGCGTGCGCAGCCCGGGAACCACTCCGTCTCGAGCCGATGCTCGATGCGATCGGCGCCCTTCAGCACCTCGACCAGCGCTCGCATCGGCACGCCGGGCGCACCGATGCGCTGCGGATCCATCGCGGCCTCGCCCTCGTCGACCGGCGTCACCACGCGCAGCACGATCATGTAGTCGTCTGCGACGACGCTGCCGTCCTGCGGCTCGATCCGTCGCCACACCGCTGGTGTCCCGAGCCTCTGCTCGACGATCGAATGCGTCTGCAACTGGTCGTCCGTCACCACACCCGCGAGGTGTCGCGACGGGATCCCGAGCGCTCGGCCGAGCGCCGCCGCCATGTTCGCGCTGCCCGTGCAGTTGGCGCGGCCACCCGTGGCCAGTACATCGGTGGACTGGTTGCTCTCCGCGAGCTCGGCGGGAAACTCGAGCTTCGCGAGCCACTCGCGCAACCGGGCGACGCGCGACTGCGACTCCCCGTGGCCAGCCGCGATCGTCTGCGCGATCGAGCGCGCGAGCTCGGCATCCGCGTCGATCAGCGTCGTCGACGAGAGCCAGTCGAGCGGCGAGTCGGCGAGCTCGGCGATCGTCGCGCGCTCGTCGGGTAGCACGTCGCGCACCAACACCACTGCGGTCCACGACACCGACACGCGTCCGGGCACGTCACGCGCGGCGAACCGCGCGACCAACCCGAGGTTCACCTCGCCGTCGCGCACGAGCTCCAGCTCTCCTGCATCCGCGGGCTCGAGCGCCGCGTGCAGCTCGAGCGGGACTTGCCCTCCGAACGCCAACGGCACGGGCAGCCACAGCTCCGCGACGGTCGAGCCGGCCGCGATGTCGAGGTCGGTATGGTGTTCGAGTCGCACGATCGATCCGACCGGATGCGGCGGGACCTCGGCGAGCTCGGAGACGGAGGCTGCGCGCACCGTGGTCGGCTCGCCATCGCCGTTGCCGATCACGAGGCGCATCTTGGTGGCGTACCCGCTCGCGATCGGACCCGTCGAGAGGCGAAGGCCGCCCGCGTGCGGGGATGCGACGAAGGGCGGCTGCGGCAGCCACAGCCCGTCGCCGCGCTCGCGCACGAGCGCGACGAGCTCGGGCACGCGATCGACGTCCAGCTGCGCCACGATGCCGGTCGGCGCATCGGGTACGGGGAGCTCGCTGCGGAGCACGCATCCGCGGGGGATCCGTACCGGCAGCCGTACGTCGCGGTGCTCGACGCCGTCGCAGCGCAGCTGCCAGTGCAGACTCGCGGGCGGCACCACAACATCACGCTCGCGTCGACACGCCGCCGTGCTCGCGCAGGCCAGCGCGCAGCAGAGCATGCTCGCGTGGAGACGCCGCACGCCACCACAGTAGCACGGGTTCGGGCACCGACCCGGACGTCCGGACGCCGCGATCTACACGTCCAGCGCTTCGGCCTCGGAGGCGCGCTCCATGATGAACTGGTAGCGCGCCTGGGTGTCCTTGCCCATCAGCTCCGTGATCGCGCGCTCGGTCGCGAGCGGATCGTTGATGCCGATGCGCACCAGCGTGCGGGTCTTCGGATCCAGCGTCGTCTGCTTGAGCTGGTCCGGGTTCATCTCGCCGAGGCCCTTGAAGCGCTGGATCTCCGGCTTGCCGCGGTGCGGCGCCGCGAGCATCGCGGCCAGCGCGGCATCGTCGGCCACCCAGTGCGACTCCTTGCCGATGTCGACGCGGAACAAAGGCGGCTGGGCGAGGAACACATGCCCGCGTTTGATGAGCTCCGGCATGTAGCGATAGAAGAACGTCAGCAACAAGGTCGCGATGTGGTGGCCGTCGCTGTCGGCATCCATCAAGAGGATGATCTTGTGGTAGCGCAGCCGCTCGAGCTCGAAGTCCTTGCCGATGCCGCAGCCCAGCGCCTTCACGACGTTGCCCAGCTCTTCGTTCTCCAGCACCTTCGCCAGGCTGGCCTGCTCGGCGTTCAGCACCTTGCCGCGCAGCGGCAGGATCGCCTGGTGCTCGCGGTCGCGGCCCATCTTCGCCGAGCCACCGGCGCTGTCGCCCTCGACGATGAAGATCTCGCTCTTCCGCGGATCGTCGCTGCCGCAGTCCGCCAGCTTGCCCGGCAGGTTCAGCCGCACGCCGCCCGCCGTCTTGCGCGACACCTTCTGGCTCGCCGCACGCGAGGCCGCACGCGCGCGCGCCGACGCGATCAGTCGCGCGACGATCGCCTCGGCCCGGCTGCGGTTCTCGTTCAGCCACAGCTCGAGCGCGGGTCGAATCGCGCCCTCGACCTGCTGCGTGACCTCGGGATTGTTGAGCCGGTTCTTGGTCTGGCTCTGGAACTGCGGCTCGAGCACGTACGTCGACAGGATCGCGACCATGCCCTCGCGGATGTC
Organism: uncultured Nannocystaceae bacterium; assembly: GCA_964519175.1. GTDB lineage: Bacteria > Myxococcota_A > Polyangia > Nannocystales > Nannocystaceae > Xiheibacterium. The sequence goes on along the minus strand of CAZFKC010000012.1, from coordinate 12,115 downwards.
TTCGAGCGCAATCACGAGCCCCTTCGGCTCGAGGTTGTGCGTGCTCATGTAGTTGCGCAGCGCCCGGTTGAGCGCGTTGCGGAAGCCCTGCTCGTGGGTGCCACCGTCGGGCGTCGGCACGCCGTTGACGAACGAGTAGGTCGCGTCCTCGGTCGACTCCGTCCACGCGAACGACACCTCGAGCTTCGGATCGTCGGCGCGCTCGAGGTTGAACAGCCCCGGGTGCACCGCGGCCTTGCCGCGCACCTGGATCAGCTTGCCGAGGTACTCGACGATGCCCTGCGCGTGGTGGAAGTGCTCGGGCCCGGCCGCCTTCGGATCGACGAAGGTGATCTCCAGCCCTTTGTGCAGATAGCTCTTGGCCTCGAGGCGATCGCGCAGCATCTGCGGATCGAACGTGACCTTGTCGAACATGCTCGCGTCGGGCCGCAGGTGCACCATCGTGCCGCTACCCCGCGCCGGCCCCAGCTTCACGAGCTTGCCCTGCGGCACCCCGCGCTCGAAGTCGGCGCGCCAGCGCATGCCGTCGCGCCACACCGTGACACTCAGCTTGGCCGACAGCGCGTTGGCGACCGCCGCACCCACGCCGTGCAGACCGCCCGAGTGCTTGTAGGAGGAGCCATCGAACTTACCGCCCGCGCCGAGCTTCGTGTACACGACGACGACCGCCGGTACCTTGAGCGTCGGATGGGGATCGATGGGGATTCCGCGCCCGTTGTCCGTGATCGTGATGCCCTGGTGGTCCTCGTCGAGCGTCACCGTGATCTGGCTGGCGTGGCCGTTGATCACCTCGTCGACCGAGTTGTCGAGCACCTCCCACACGAGGTGGTGCAGGCCCTCCTTGTTGAGCCCGCCGATGTACATGCCCGGGCGCTTGCGGACGTGATCCACGCCCTCGAGCACCTGGATCGACGACGCGTCGTAGTCCTTGCGGACCTGCTTCGGGGCGGCGGTGGTGGGTCGCTTCGTGATCGCCATGGGATCCTCCTCAGCCCTCGGCCCCGAAGTCCGGCACGACCGGCGGTGGCAGCTCGAGCTTCTTCACGTTGCCGCGCTTGAACACCGGCCGGCCCTTGCCGCCACGCGCGGTGCGTTCGCGATCGCCGGCGGTGAGCTTCTGGCTGCCGCCCGACGACTTGTGGATGACGACCGGCGTGCTGGCGTGGAACGCCGCGATGACCTGGTCGTCGGAGTCGACCTTCATGAAGATGACCCCCTTGCCCGGACCGGACAGCAGGTTCACTTCCTGCGAGTTGCAGCAGAGCAGCCGGCCCTCGTTGGTCAGCGCGCACACGTCGTCCTCGGCGTAGACCTTGAAGGCCGACACGAACTCGTCGCCTTCGCCCACCTTGCCGAACATGCGGCCGCGCGACGTGCTGGGGTCCTTGTGCGGCCACAGCGAGAAGCGCAGCGAGAGCCCGCGCTTCGTCACCGCGAGCACGTGCGGGTACGGCTCCTCGTACTCCTCGCCGAGCTCGGGCTTGGGGTGCGCGAACTCGGGCATCACGCGCTTGTCGGTGCCGAGCGCCGCGATCACCCGCTCGCCGTCCTTGAACTTGAACAGCTTCTGCACCGGCACGCCGTGGCCCGACGACGCGGGCACGTCGTTGATGCGCGCGACGTAGGCCGAGCCAAGGTTCGTGAGGAACACGATGCACTCGCGCGTGCTGCCGCCCACCAGCGCGAGCGCGGCGTCGCCCTCGCGCATGCGCGTGGTCTCGAGGTTGATCGTGCGCTGGCGCTTGAGCCAGCCGTCGCGCGTGACCAGCACCACCGCGTCCTCTTCGACGATGAAGCTCTCGGCGGTGAACTCCTCGGTGACGTCGTCGTCGCTGATGCGCGTGCGCCGGGCGTCGGCGAACTTCTCGGCGACCTCTTCGAGCTCGCTCTTCACCAGCGCGGCGAACTTCGGCTTGCTCTTGAGCAGCGCCTCGATGCGCGCGGCCTCGGCCCGCTTCGCGGCCAGCTCCTCGCGGATCTTCTGGATCTCCAGCTTGGCCAGCCGGTAGAGCTTGGTCTCGAGGATCGCGTCGGCCTGGATGTCGTCGAGCCCGAACGCCTTGCACAGCTTCGCGGACGCGTCGGCCTTGCCGTCGGAGCCGCGGATGATCTTGATGGCCTTGTCGAGGTCGTCGAAGATCTTCTCGAAGCCCTCGAGGATGTGGATGCGCTCGCGGAGCTTGCGGAGGTCGTACTCCAGCCGCCTGCGCACGGTGGTGAAGCGGAAGTCGATGAAGTGCTTGAGGATCGACTTGAGATCGAGCCGCGCCGGCGCCCCCACCTCGGGGTTGCTGGTCGGGATCAGCACCGTCATGTCGACCTTGACCGACACCTGCAAGCGCGTGTGCTTGAACAGGTAGGCCATCACCAGCTCGGGATCGACGGTGCTCTTCTTGTCGAGCTCGAGCTCGACGCGGATGTCGGTGGTGCTGAGATCCTGCACGCCGATGAGCACGGGCAGCTTCTTCGCGAGGATGATCGCGCCGATCTCCTCGACGATCGCGGCCTTCTCGACGCCGTGCGGCACTGCGGTGATGACCAGTCGCTGGCCGCGCTTGTTGTCCTCGAGCTTCCAGCGCGCGCGCAGCTTCACCGAGCCGCGCCCGGTCTCGTAGATCTCCGCGAGCTCGGACTTCGTCGCCACCAGGTCGCCGCCGGTGGGGAAGTCCGGGCCCTTCACGAACTTCATCAGCTTCTTGACCGAGAGCTCGGGCTCCTCGATGAGCGCGACGCAGGCCTTGATCACCTCCCCCAGGTTGTGCGGCGGGATGCTGGTCGCCATGCCGACCGCGATGCCCGTGCCGCCGTTCACCAGCAGCTGGGGGAAGCGTGCAGGCAGGACGATCGGCTCCTTGCCGCTGCCGTCGTAGGTCTCGCGGTAGTCGACCGTGTCGGAGTCGAGCTCCTCGAGCAGCTGCGCCGCGACGGCGGTGAGCCGCGCCTCGGTGTAGCGATAGGCCGCGGGCGCGTCGCCGTCGATCGAGCCGAAGTTGCCCTGCCCGTCGACGAGCGGCGCACGCATGACGAAGTCCTGCGCGAGCCGGACCATCGCGTCGTAGACCGACGCGTCGCCGTGCGGGTGGTACTTGCCGATGACGTCGCCGACGACCTTCGCGCTCTTGCGATGGCGCGCGTCGTGGCGCAGGTGCAGCTCGTGCTCCATCGTGAAGAGGATCCGGCGCGCGACCGGCTTGAGCCCGTCGCGCACGTCGGGAATCGCGCGCGCGGTGATCACCGACAGCGCGTAGTTGAGGTACTTGCGGCGGGTCTCCTCCGCGAGATCGCCCTCGAGCGAGCCGCCCGGTCCGCCACCCTGCGCCCCCTCGGGTGCGCCCGGCAGCGAGGGCGGGCCCCCGCGCGACGCCGTGTTGATGCCGCCTGCGTGCGGCTCCGGTTCACCGGGCAGGAGTTCGAGCTGGGACATCGACGGACGCTCCGCGGCGGGCCCTGGCCCGCGCGGCGGCCACCTTACCCGCTCGCGGATCTCCGGCCAAAATCTTGCGCTCATCCGCGAGCTGTGCGTGCCTGCCCCCGCAGGGGCCCGCAGCGCGAGCGCGCGCCGCATCGGCGATCCTGGCGCACCCCGCTCGCGCCGACGGGAGGCCGACCCATCTCGCCTTCGACGGGCACGCTCGCGGAAGATCTCCGCGCGCGGCTCGGGTAACGTGGGTGCGATGAGTCGTGCAGGCGCGTTGGTGTGGCTCACCGGGCTCTCGGGTGCGGGCAAGTCGACGATCGCCGAGGCGGCGCTCGTGAAGCTGCAGGCGCGCGGCGTGCCCGCCTACGTGCTCGACGGCGATCGCGTTCGCACCGCGCTCTGCCGCGACCTCGGCTTCTCGCAGGAGGATCGCGCCGAGAACGTGCGCCGCATCGGCGAAGTCGGGCTGCTCATGGCCGATGCCGGGCTCGTCGTGCTCGCGGCCGTGATCGCGCCCTACGAGCGCGACCGTGCGCTCGTGCGTGCGCGTGCGCCCGAGGGCACGTTCTTCGAGGTGTGGGTCGACACGCCGCTGTCGGTCTGCGAGGCGCGCGACCCGAAGGGGCTCTACAAGAAGGCGCGCGCGGGGACGATCACCGGGTTCACCGGCGTCGACGCGCCGTACGAGCGCCCCGCGGCGCCGGAGCTCGTGCTCACCGGCGCGGGTGCGACGCCCGAGGAGCTCGCCGATCAGCTCATCGCGCGGGTCGTCGGCACGCGCTGACGCTCAACCGGTGGTGGTGCCGGTCGCGTCGCCGGCACTCGCTCCGCTCGTGTCGCCCGGCGCGGTCGTCTCGCCCGCGCCGCCGCACGCCGGTGGATTCGGATCCGGCGCGCACTGCATCGCGAGCACGCCGTCGACCGACATCACGCTGCGACACTGCATGTCGTCGGGGCAGCCGGCCTCGGGGCACGCGAACAGGCAGCGCGGGCCCAGCTCGTCGAGCCCGACGCAGTTGTCGTAGTCGTCGCCGCACTCGGTGTCCGCCGTGCACGGCTCGCACGTGAACGCGTTGCCGGTCTCGTCGCCCATGCCGACGTGCGTCGTGTCGCCCGTGCCGGTCGTGGTGCCGCCGTCGCTCGGCTGCGTGGTGCCGTCCGTCGCGAGCGTGGTGCCGCCGCAGCCCGGATCGCGGCAGCCGGTGGTGGTGCCGTCGCCACTGCTGCTGCTCGAGCCCGTATCGCCGCCGCGCACGAGCTGATCGTTCACGCAGCCGGAGCCGACGACGACGACGAGCACGACGAGCAGGCGGAGCACGGCGTCGAGCATAGCGCGGCGCGACTCACACGAGCATGCCGTCGACGAGCCCGGGCAGCTCGCCGAAGTCGTGATCGATCCCGAGCGCGTGCATCGCGGTCTGGAACACGTTGCAGGGATGCGCGCCGCCCGGCGCGACGATGTGCTCGCCCATGCGCAGCACGGAGGGCATGCCCGCGATCGGCATCGCCATGTTCGTCGAGCCGTGACCCGAGGGCCCGCCGGAGTTCGTGAGCACGACCACCGTGCCGTCGAGCAGCGTGCCGCCGGTGGCGTCCGGCGTGTCGGCCAGCTTCTGCACGAGCGCGGCGAAGATGTCCGCGTGCCACGACGTGATGCCGTCCCACACCGCCTGCCGGTTCGGGATGTCGTTGTGCGTGACGTCGTGCATCTCGTAGGCCGCGCCCCACAGCGGCTCGAGGCTCATCACCGACTGCTCCATCGTGATCATCAGCGTCGCGACGCGGGTGAGATCGCAGACGAAGGCCATGTGGATGAGATCGACGAACACGCGCGCACGCAGATCCTCGTCGGAGTAGCCGGCCGAGCCACCGTGCTCGGTGTTCGTGTGATCGCTCTGCGACGGATCGGCACCCGGATCGGCGAGCGCCTCGCAGCCCGCGCCGCTCGTGTCGGGGATGTCGGCGAGTCGCGTCTCGAGGTCGCGGATCTCGTCGAAGTGTCGCTCGAGCCGCATGCGGTCGTCGGTGCCGACGGTGGCGACCAGCCGATCGCCGCGGGCGGCCACGAGATCGAGCACGCTGATGCGGCGCGCGAGCAGCTTCTCGCGCGCCTCGAGATCGGCGGGGTCGCTGGGCGTGAAGTTCGTGAACATCGCCTCCCACGCGAGCCGCGGGCTGGCCTGCGGCACACGCGGCGCCCCACCCTGCTCGTAGGCCATCACGGTCTTGATGCCCGCATCGCCGCCGCGGTAGCCGTCGGGCTGCGCGCGGTACTCGAGCGAGCGAAAGTGCGTGTCCGTGCCGACGACGTCCGCGATCAATTGATCCGCGGTCGCCGACGTGGGGATCCCGTAGTTCTCGTTCGTCGAGCGATAGCCGGTGAGCAGCGGCATCATGATGTTGCCGTGGTGCGGGTTCGCCTTGCCGCCGGCCGCAGGCGCGCCGGCACCGGCCGCGGGCACCTCGAGGTTCGTGACGATGCTGACCTTGTCGCGCACCGCCTCGAGCGACGCGAGCCCGGTCGGCATCGTGTAGCCGGTGCCGCTGCCCGACGGCACGCAGCTCTTCTGCTCGACGCCCGCGAACATCGCGACGTAGCGGCCCGGGCCGGCCGGGGCCGCCCACGCGCGGCGCGGAAGCATGGCCTCGAGAAACGGCAGGGCGACGCACACGCCTCCGAGCCCGGTCAAGAACGTGCGACGGTGAAGTGTCTTCATCTGGGTTGCTCCTGTTCGGCGCGAGGCGGGGGATCACGGAAGTCGACGGTGACGGAAGCCTTCGCTGCCGACGTACTCGAGCACCAGCGCGAGCACGTCGTCCTCGTCGGTGAAGTCGTCGGCGAGCACGTCGATCATCGCAATGTCGCTGTCGTCGACGCGGCGACCGATCGCGAACTGGTAGTAGCTCTTCACCCAGCAGCGCTCGAGCTGGCCGGTCTCGACCAGCAGCTCGCCGAGCGCACCGGCGCCCGCGAACTCGCCGGCGCCGGACAGCTCGCCCTCGCCCGCGATCGCACAGCCCGGCATCGCGGGCTCGGTCGTGCGCCACTCGCCGGCGGCGCCGTAGTTCTCGAGCCCGAAGCCGATCGAGTCGAGGATCGCGTGGCAGCTCGCGCACTCGGTCTTCGTGCGCATGTCGTAGCGGTCGGTCTTGCACGCGTTCGCGGGGCCGCCCGACGGCGGCAGGCCGGTATCGACCTCGGGTGGTGGCGGCGGGATCTCGTTGCAGAGCAGCCGCGTCCACACCGCCTTGCCGCGCTCGGTCGGCGAGGTGTCGCCGAACTTCGCTCCGGTCGACAGCACGCTGCCGTGCGAGAGCAGCCCGCGGCGACGGATGTCGGGATAGTCGACCCAGCCCGCGGTGCCGTTCGGCAGCGGGATGTCGTAGTGCTCCGCGAGCGTCGCATCGAGCCAGGTGTCCTCGGAGGTGAACATGCCGAGCCAGTCGCCACTCGTGAGCGCGCGCTGGATGAGCGCGTCGGTCTCGCGGCGCAGCGACGCCGCGAGCGTGGGGTCGAGGCCCATCTCCGCGTAGCCGAGCCACATCGCGTGCATGCGCTGCAGCTGCGCGAGCCCACGCTCGTGCTGCAGCAGCTCGGTCGCGGCGGCGCGGATCTCCGCGGCGGTGCCGAGCTCGCCGGCGCCGGCGCGGGCGAGCAACGCATCGTCGGGTCCGCTGCCCCACAGGAGGAACGAGAGCCGTGCCGCGATCTCGTGATCGCCGAGGCGCACGAGCTCGTCGCTGCCCGCGACGGGCTCGCCGCGCTCGACGCGGTAGAGCAGCTCGGCGTCGAGCACGAGCGCCTGCAGGACCAGCGCGGCGGCGACGTCGAAGTCGTCCTCGGCCTGCGCGAACGTGATGAAAGCGGCGAGCTCGTCGAGCTCGGCGGTGTCGAGCGGACGTCGGAGCAGTCGCAGACCCACGCGCTCGGCGAAGCTGCGCAGGCACGCGGCGTCGTCGGGGCCGGCCGGCACGCAGCCGAGCAGCTCGGCCCGGATCGCGTCGTCCTCGAGCACGATCGTCGACAGCTCTTCGGCGATCGCGAACATGCCTTCGACGAGCGGAGCCGACGGCGACTGCAGCATGTAGTCGTTGTCGAACGGCGTGCTGCCGTCGCCGGGCAGCACCGCGAGCAGCGGCTGCACGCGATCGGCCGGTACCCCGAGCGCGAGCTGCAGGCTCGCGCTCAGCTCGGCGAGCGTCAGCCGGCGCAGGCCGGTGGGGCCGATCGCCTCGGGGTCGTCGAGCGCACCCGCGGTGCCGTCGCCGGAGTCGTCGTCCGCACCACCGCTTCCACCCGACTCGCCCGTGCCACCGTCGGTGCCGAGCGTCGCGGCTTCGTCACCCGCACTGGCGGATCCATGCCCGCCGGAGCAGCCGCCGACGAGCGCGAGCATGATCGATACGCGAGTGGCGAGGTGCGTGTTCGCGAGCATCGGGGCGGTGAGTGGCGCGAGCACGGCCGGTCGTTACCTGCCGCATCGCGATCGATCGCGATGTAACGACGACGGACCGGTCGGCTACCCATCCTCGAACGCATCGACGGGCCCATCGCCGCCGATGCGACGCGGCACGAACGAACAAAGGACATCACCATGCGACGCTCGATGACGATTGCGATGCTCGGTACGACTCTGTGGATCACGGCGGTGACGTCGGCGCATGCCGGCGGCGGTGCGGGCTCGGCCGGCGACGGCGGGAGCTCGGCCGGCGATGCCTCGGGCTCCGCGGGCGAAGGCGAAGGCGGCGGCTCGGCGGGCGATGCCTCGGGCTCCGCGGGCGAAGGCGACGCGAGCGGCAGCGCCGGTGAAGGCGATGCGAGCGGCAGCGCCGGTGAAGGCGATGCGAGCGGCAGCGCCGGTGAAGGCGATG
>CAZFKC010000012.1:0-3725 GCA_964519175.1 uncultured Nannocystaceae bacterium | reverse complement strand
GCGAGCGGCAGCGCCGGTGAAGGCGATGCGAGCGGCAGCGCCGGTGAAGGCGATGGCGGCGGCTCGGCGGGCGACGGCGGTGGATCGGCCGGCGACGGCGGAGGCACCGGCGGCGAGACGGGCGGTGGTGGCGAGAGCGGAGGCGGAGCGGAGACCGGCGGCGGCTCGGGATCGTCCGACGACGGCGGTTGGTGGGAGACCGACGACGCGTCGAGCGGCGGTGCATCGGCGTCGGCCGAGGGCGGCGGCGCGGGCGAGGGCGGCGGCGCGGGCGAGAGCGGCGGTGCGGGCGAGAGTGGGGGCGCGGGCGAGTCCGGGGGCGGTGGCGACTCGGGCGGCAACGCCGAGGGCAACTCCGGGTGCGCGATCGGCTCGCGCGCGGGCGCGCCCACGGCCCTGCTCGGCGCGCTGCTCCTGTGGTCTGCCCGACGCAGAAAACGGATGTAACGCGGAGCCTCCCGGTGCGACCCACACCCCGGTGCTCGCGAGCAAGGCGACCCGCACGATCGTGCCCTTCCCCGGCCACGCGTGCGCAACCGAGCCGCCCGGCGACGGGGGCCCGGCGGTCGACGACGAGGCGACGCTCATCGAGCGCGCACGGCGGGACGACATGACCGCGTGGGCCCTGCTCTACCGGCGGCACCACGGCAGCGTGCTGCGTCACGTGCTGCACATGACCGGCAAGTCCAGCGCCGCGGAGGATCTCGTGCAGGAGACCTTCGCGCGCGCACTCGTGGCGCTGCCGAGCTTCAGCGGGCGCTCGGCGTTCCGCACGTGGCTGCACGGGATCGCGATCAACCTCGTGCGCAACGACTACCGCTCCACGCAGCGGGCACAGCGGGCGCAGGATCAGCTGGTCGCGATCGAAGCGGTGCGCGAGCTCGCGGCCAGCGAGCTCGATCGCGATCTCGCACGCACGCGCCGCAGCGAGGTGCTCTACGGCCTGCTCGGGCGGCTGTCCGAGGCGCTGCGCGAGGCCTTCGTGCTGCGCTACGTCGAGGGGCTCTCCGCGGCCGAGGCGGGCGCGCAGCTCGGCATCGAGCCCGGCACCGTGCGGGTGCGGGCCCATCGCGCGCGCGAGCTGCTCGACGCCGAGCTCGCGCGCATCTACTCCGACGGCAGCGGATCGCAGGAGGTCGGATGAGCGCCGAACGATCGCTGCTCGACGTGCACGTCGTGGATGCGCAGGACGAGGGCGAGCTCGCAGCGGCGAGCGTGGTGCCGGACTTCGCCGACGTGATCGCGCGCGCGGCCCGGCTGCGCCCGCGTGCGCCCGACGAGCTCGAGCGCGAGCTGGCGATCGCACGCGAGCTCGATGCGCTCGACGATGCCGCGCTCGCACGGGCGGCGCGGATCGGTGGGCTGGGCGAGCTCGTCGAGAGCGCGCGCGCGACCGCGGACGCGCAGGCGGAGGCGAGCGAGCCCCCGCCGCTCGTGCTGCCGGTGAAGCGTGGCCGTGCACGCTGGGTCGCGCTCGCGGCCGCCACCGCTGCGATCGCGGCGGCCGTCGTGCTCGCCTGGGGGCTCCGTGCGCAGCTGGTCTCGCCCGGCGCGGGTGCGCCGCTGTCGGGCGCGAGCCAGTCTGCGGCGATGCGCACCGCGTGGTCCGAGGCGACGCTCGAGCGCGCTCGAGCTCCGCGTGCGCGGCCGAGCGTGCGTGCGCGGCCCGAGCCGACGCCCGCGGTGATCCCGAGCGAGCCCGCGCCACTCGAGCGCATCGCGACGCCGCCGCGCAAGTCGAGTCGGGTCGCCGAGCGCGATCGTCTCGCCGAGCTGGACGCGAGCGCGCGCGCGGCGTGGAAGCGCGGCGAGCTCGCGCGCGCGCAGGCGGAGCTCGAGCAGCTCGTGCGCAAGGGAGGCCGCAGCGCGCTGGCCGACATCGCGTGGGGCGATCTGTTCGAGCTCGCCCGTCAGCGTGGCGATCGCGACGGCGAGCTCCGGCTCTTGCGGCGCTACCTGAAGGTGTTCCCGCGCGGACGCTACGCCGAGGACGCGCGTGCCGGCACGTGCCGGCGCAGCCGTGGCGACGCTGCGGCGAGCTGCTGGCGCGACTACCTCGCGGCGCATCCGCAGGGCACGTGGCGCGAGCAGGCCAAGAGCGCGATCGCGGCGGTGGATCGCGTCGCGCCGGCGAAGTAGCGTCCTCGGAAGGTGCACGCGGTGCTGCTCGGTTCCTCGCTCGCGGCGCTGCTGGGGCTCGCGGAGCTCGCCTCCGAGGCGGGCCTTCCCCCCACCGAGGCGAGCGCCTCCGATGCGAGCGCGCCGGCGAGCGACACGATCGCACGCCCGATCACCGCCGTGGTGCTCGACGCCGATCAGGTGGACGCGGAGCTGCGCGCCGAGCTCGAGCTGCGGGCGAGCGCGCGCGACGTGGTGGCCAGCGACACGATCGTCGAGCTGCCGGCCGCCCGCTTCGTATGGCTGAGCGTCGCGTGGATCGACGACGAGCGGGCGCGGCTCGAGCTCGTCGACACCGACGGCCGCGCGTACGAGCGCGTGGTGACGGCCCCGCCGGCGCAGCTGCGGCGTGCGCTCGCCGGCACGGCCGCGAGCATGATGGCGGCGATCGAACGCGGCGAGATCGCGGCCGATCGCACCGGCGTGGCGATCCCGCGGCCGAGCACACCGCCGAAGCCACCACCCGACCCGGTGCCGCAGCCCGCGACGATCGCCACGTCCGCGCCCGTGCCCAAGCGCGCCGAAGCGCCGCCGCGCTGGGAGCTGGGCCCGCACGCGAGCGGCCTCGCGGTGCTCGGGCTGGGGCCGCCCTTGGATCTCGACGGTTTCGTCGCGGGCGGCGGTGCGCTCGGCGTCGACGCGCGCCATCGCAGCGGCGCGTTGGTCGGCGGCGCGGCCCGAGTGCTCGGTCACCGCCGCGACGCGCTCGCGATCGTGCGCGTGCGCGTCGCGGTCACCGGCGGCTACGCGTGGCGCAGGGGTGCGTTCGAGCTCCTCGCGCGCGCAGGCGTCTCGGTCGAGCCGATCCTGCTGCGCGATCACGGCGCGCGCGCACACACGATCACGAAGGACGGCACGACCACCTCGCGTGCACCGCTGGTCGGCGCGCTCGCATCGCTCGCACCGGGCCTGCTGGTGCGTCGCGGACGCGGCCACCCGCCCTTGCGACTGTCGCTCGAGCTCGAGCTCGCCGGTGCGATGGAGGCCCGCCGCACCCCCGGCGTCGCGCGCTTCATCGACGCGAGCGCATCACCGCCCGTGTCGCTGTTGCGCGCCGGCGGCCTCGAGCTCGCGCTCGGCCTCGGCGTCGGCGGATGGTTCGCGCTCTGACAGAGCGACGGCGAAGCTCGGAAGGCGGAAGACCCGCATCGGCTTCGCCGCGCTCGAATCGAGGGATGTTCACGCGTGCCGCTGCACCAGCCGGACCAGCGTGCCGATGATGCGCCCGAGCCGATCGAGCACGACGGCGTCGGCGCGCTCGAGATAGCCCATCGCGACCGCGACCTCGAGGCACGCCATCGTCTCGCGCGCCGACCCGAGCGCGGTGTGATAGCGCGCCGCGCGATTGCCCCCACGCGAGTACATCCCTTCGGCGACGCCGAGCGCGACGCTGCTGGCCGCGCGCCGAAGTTGGCGACCGAGATCACGGTCGCGTCTTTCGATGCGCCCCATCATCGGCCGCAACATTTCGATGGTCTCGAGAATCACCGGATAGATCGCGAGCATGTCGTCGCTCCTTTCGTGAGCAACCACCCTCACTGCTGCGC
>CAZFKC010000011.1:0-144402 GCA_964519175.1 uncultured Nannocystaceae bacterium | reverse complement strand
GCACGGCCTCCGCCGCGCACGAGCGCTCAATCGGCTGTCAGCCTCTCAGTCCTCGTCGTCGTGGGCATGCTCTTCGGTCGCATGCACGAGCGCGTTCTCGATCAGCTCCACGACGTGCCGGTCCGCGAGCGCGTAGAAGATGTGCCGCCCTTCGCGGCGGCGGCTCACCAGCCCCTCGGAGCGCAGCAGCCTCAGCCGGTGGGAGACCGTCGAGACCCGCTCGCCCGTCGCATCGGCGAGCTCGGTGACGCAGGCCTCGCCCGCGACCAGCAGGTCCAGCGTGCGCAGCCTGGCCTCGTCGCCCAGCGCACGGAACAATCGCACCGCACGCTCGACCGACTCCGGCGAGCGCTTCGGCGCCGCGCGGTGGCCGTGCTCGTCGGGCGAGCAGTCGACGTCGGGCTCACCTCTGGGTCTTGCGGTCTCGGCCATCGCGACGACGATCGTCTCTCGCGATACCCCAGGCGTCGGCGCCGTGCAAGTCAGCGGCTGCCGTAGTTGGTCGCGGTGCGCTCTTCGTTGCGGTCGGTCGCGGGCGGCGGTGCCGGTGCGAGCGCATCGAGCTCGGCGCGCGTCGCTGCATCGAGCTCGAGCTCGGCGGCCGCGAGGCAGCGCTCGAGCTGCTCGAGGTCGCGCGCGCCGACGAGCGGGGCCGTGACCGCCGGGTGCGCCGCGACCCATGCGATCGCGAGCGCGACCGGATCGAGGCCGCGTGCGTGCGCGTACTCGGTGAAGCGCTCCGCGAGCTCGTAGTTCTGCGCGTCGCCGTAGCGCGTGCGGTACATCGGCACGTCGACGAGACGCCCGCGCTCGGGCCTGCGCTCGCGGCCGTACTTGCCGGTCAAGAGCCCACCGCCGGTCGGGCTGTAGGGGAACACCCCGAGCCCTTCGGCCTGACACATCGGCAGGATCTCGACCTCGGCCTGGCGCTTGGCGAGGTTGTACATCGGCTGCGTGCAGACGATCGGCGACCAACCGTTGCGCTCTGCGATGCCGAGCGCGCGCGCCGTCTGCCATGCCGCGAAGTTGCTGACCGCGGGATAGAGCACCTTGCCGGAGGCGACCAACGACTCGAGCGCGCGCAGCGTCTCCTCGAGCGGGGTCACGTCGTCGAAGCGGTGCAGGTAGTAGATGTCGATGCGATCGGTGCCGAGCCGCTTCAGGCTCGCCTCGGCCGCGCGCACGAGGTGGTAGCGCGATCCACCGCGTGCGTTGCCGTCCTTGCCGGTCGGGAAGTACACCTTCGTGGCGAGCACGACTTCGTTGCGGCACGGGGCGACGAGCCGCCCGAGCACCTGCTCCGCGCGCCCTTCGGCGTAGACGTCGGCGCAGTCGAACACGTTGATGCCGCGATCGCGGGCGAGCGCGAACATGCGCGCCGCGAGGGGCTCGTCGACGTCGCCGCCGAACGGCATCGTACCGAGCGCGAGCCGTGAAACGCGCACCCCGGTGCGACCCAGGAACCGCTCGCTGACACGAGGACGCTCCGACATGGCCCGCTTCTGCCACGAACGCGGGGCGGTGGCAGGCCGTTTCGCAACCGTCACCCCCAGGGCCAAGACGCCACTTGATCGGCGCGGCCCGCCCGGGTAGATAGGACCCTGACCGAATCTCTGCCGAGTGCGTGAGGCGGGACGCCGGAATTTCTCCGGCAGCACCACGCGGTCGAGACCGGTCGGAGCGGAGGGGGACGCGTGACTCGCCACCAGGCGGTGTTGTTCCGGCAGATCCTGCTCGTCTACGACGTGCTCGTCAGCGTGTGCGCCTTCCTGGGGGCGCTGCACCTGCGCGAGTGGATCGCGACCATCACCTTCGTGCCCGACGAGCACCCGCTCGTCGAGGTGCTGCCCGTCGTCGTCGACGACTACTACGCGCTCTTGTGGGGGCTCATCCCCATGTGGACGCTCGCGCTCTACTGGACGAACGCGCCCGACTTCCGCGCGTCGTACCGCAAGATGTTCAGCCGCTACGCGCGCGCCGTCGCGATCGGGCTGGTGCTGTTCGTCGTCGTCGCCTTCCTCTACAAGGTCGCGTTCGTCGCCCGCAGCTTCGTGTTCCTGCTCGGGCTCGTGCAGCTGGGCGCGCTCGTGTGTGGACGCTTCGTGCTGCTGCAGAGCGTGGCCGCGCTGCGTCGTCAGGGCGTGGACGGCCACCGCGTGCTCGTCGTCGGTTGCGGCGAGCAGGCGATCGCGTTCGCGAGCGCGCTCAAGCGCAACTCGCCGTGGAACAACCGCTTCGTCGGCCACGTCACCGTGCCCGGCGAGAACGTGGACTCGGCCGCGGAGCCGCTCGTGGGCGAGCTCGAGAAGCTGGCCAGCATCCTCGACAGCCAGCCCGTCGACGAGGTCGTGTTCGCCGTGCCCGGCTACGAGGCCGAGCGCTTCTCGACGGCGCTCGCGGCCTGCGACGAGCGCGGCGTCGACGTGTTGCTCACGATGCCGAGCATGCTCCCGCCGTCATCGGCGAAGTTCGAGATCGCCAGCGTGACGGGCTTCGATCTGCCGATGCTCGGCATGTCCCGCGTGCCGACCTCGCAGGGACGATTGCTGGTCAAGCGCCTGCTCGACATCAGCGGGGCGCTGTTCGGTCTGCTGCTCGCGTCACCGGTGCTGCTCGGTGCCGCTCTGGCGATCAAGCTCGGCTCGCGCGGACCGGTCTTCTTCAGCCAGGTGCGCGCGGGTCGGCACGGCCGCAAGTTCAGGATGCTCAAGTTCCGCTCGATGGTGGTCGACGCCGAAGCGCTGCGCGCGAAGCTCGAGCACCTCAACGAGATGGGCGGGCCGGTCTTCAAGATCAAGCACGACCCGCGCATCACGCGAGTCGGCCGGTTCCTACGCTCGACGAGCATCGACGAGCTGCCGCAGCTCTTCAACGTGCTGCTCGGCGACATGAGCCTGGTCGGCCCCCGGCCGCCGTTGCCGTCGGAGGTCACGCAGTACGAGGCCTGGCAGCGTCGACGGTTGTCGGTGAAGCCCGGCCTCACGGGGCTCTGGCAGGTCTCGGGCCGCAACCAGGTCGACTTCGAGCAGTGGATGGAGCTCGATCTCCAGTACATCGACAACTGGTCGCTCTGGCTCGACCTCAAGATCATCGCGCGCACGGTCCCGGCCGTGCTCCGCGGCAGTGGTGCGAGCTGAGAGCCGCCCGTCGCGCGTCGGCCCGTCGTTGCTCGATCGCGCCCATGGTCGCGGTTCGTTGGTGCTCCAACGAATCGGCGAATCCGTGGAGATCGTGTGATTTTCCGCCGAGGCGCCCTAGTCCGATATGTCGCGGGAGGTTGCACCTACTCCCACGTAGGCCACACCTGATCCGTAGGCATGTGGCAACGGGTCCGCGCGAAAATGACGGAGATCGGCGACGACGGGCAGCGCGGCGGCTGGCTGTGGACGGCCGTGACCGCGGTGCTGTTGCTGAACCTCGGCGACGCGATCTTCACGATGGTCTGGGTGCACTCCGGCGTCGCGACGGAGGCGAACGTGCTGCTCGCGGATCTCGTCGAGCGCAACGCGGTCGGCTTCGCGGCCGCGAAGTGCATGCTGGTCTCGCTCGGTCTGCTGCTGCTGTGGCGTCAGCGACGACGCCGGCTCGCCGCGTTCGGCATCGGCCTCGTGTGCGTGGCGTACAGCTGCCTGCTCATCTACCACGTCGGCATCGCGATGCTCGCGGTCGAGCAGCAGCTCGCGTGAGCGTGGATCAGACCGCGCAGCTCTCGCAGTGCTGCGTCGCAGCTGCGCACTGGTCTTCGGCGCGTCGACACGCGTCCTCGTAGCGCACGTCGTCGTCGTGCTCGGCTGCGAGCCCGCAGACCCGCTCGCGCAGCTCGCAGGTCGTGTCCGCGAGCATACAGACGCGTTCGCAACGCGAGCGCGGTCGCCCGTCGCGCTCGACGTTCGCGACGTCGCGTCTGCGCTCGCGCTTCGCCCTGCGCTTCGCCCCCGATCTACCGGAGAGCCGCGGTGCATCGGCCTCGTACGAAGGCGAGGTCGCGGGCGCGTTCGACGAGGGCGTCACCGGCTCCGTCTCGAAGTCCCGCTCCTGCGCCGTCGCATCCGGAGGCGCGTCGGGCTCGTCGGGCGCCTCGTCGGGAGCGTCGTCGGTTTCGACGGGCTCGGGCGGCCCCTCGGGCGTGGCGGGCGGGGTCTCGAGCTCTTCGCGTCGCACGGGCTCGCGATAGGCGACGACGATGCCCGCGCGCGTCAGCTCGTCGTCGCGCTCGCCGAGCGCGGCCTCGATCTGCGCGATGTCGTCGGCGACGTCGTCGGGGGCCTGCGCCTCCTTGTTCTTCTTGCACGCCTGCGTCGCGACGAGCGCGAGCACGCACGCGAGCCCGAGCAGCTCACGACGAGCAGCCACTGCACGCCTCCGTCGCCCGCTCGCAGTCGTCCGTCGCCCGCGTGCACGCATCGGCGTAGCGCGGCTCGTCCTCGTGCTCGTCCACCAGCCCACAGATCTGCTCCTGCAATCCGCAGATCGCCTCGCGGAGATCGCAGACGCGTTGGCAGCGATCCTGCGGAGCTGCGCCCGCCGCCTCGCCTCCGCTCTCCGTCGTCGCGGCGACCTTGCGCGACTCCAGCTCCGTCTCCAGCTCGGCGAGCTGTCGCTCCAGGTCGTCGAGCGAGCCAGGCGACGCGGCCGCATCGGCCGACCCCGCCGCATCGGCCGGTGCCTCGGTGGGAGCGGCCTGCTTGTTGCAAGCCACGGCCAGCGTGAACGCCGTGACGAGGGCGAATGCGAGGCGGTGGTGCATGGGCGGCGCAAGCATCCCCGAGCGGACGGGCGCTGGCAAACCCGTGCCCCGTGCTCGGTGAGCGGTAGAACGAGCGTCGACGCTCCCCGCTGACAGTCGCGCGCCGACCCGCGAGGATTGCGGGTGAAAGCGACGCGGGGGTCGGCGTCGTTCGGGGGCCAACATGGCAACGAAGCTTCGGACGGTGGTGTGTGGGGCGCTGGCCCTGCAGTTGGGCTGCAGCACTGCGTCGGCGATCGGCGGCAACGGGCAGGGCGGGCAGGCGTTGCACCAAGGTGCCGAAGATGCGCCGCACGTCTTCACCGCGCGCACGCATCCGCCGCGCGTTCGGTCCGCGCCGCCGCAGGTCGACGTCTCGAGCTTGCCGCGACTCGTCGAGCGCTCGGCCTCGTGCTTCGGCGGCAGCTCGGACGACGCCGCGATCGCGACGCCGCCGAAGAAGAAGAGATCGAAGAAGTCCAAGGGCGCCTCTGGATCCGTCGCACGCAAGTCGAGCGGGTTCGTTCCGTACAATCCAGGTGGCACCGGCAGCGGTGGTGCGGCGCCGACGACCGTCGCGACGAAGAAGCCCGCGAAGCCGACCGCGACCCCGAAGCAGGAGCCGCTCACTCCTGCCGTCACACCTTCGCCCGCCGCCGAGCCGTCGCAGGCACCGCCCGCCAGCGGCGCGGCGAGCTTCGAGGCCGACACGGAGAGCGCAGGCGCCGTCGCCGACGCAGCTCCGCCCACGAACGCGCCGGCGTCCCGCCTCGCGGCCGACGACCGCAGTTCGAAGCGAGAGTCGCGGAAGGAAGAGAGCGAGTCGCGTCGTGACCGTCGTCAGCAGCGCAAGTTCGACAAGAAGGGCGGCAAGGCGCTGGCCGCCGATGCACCCGCGTCTGCGGCCCCCGAGCCCGTGGCAATCGCGGCCGCGGATCCCGACGAGCAGTTCGACGACTGGGGTCGCGCCACGTACCTGTCGAACGACGACAGCATGAGCCTCTCGTCCGCGCAGCGCGTCATCTTCGCGATCGATCGCTTCTTGCCGCTGCCGCTCCAGCACATCCGGCCGCACGAGCTGCTCAACTACTTCAGCTTCGACACCGCCGACGTCCCGGAGCAGGACGACTTCTCGGTGGCCGCCGAGATCGCGCCCGATCCCGAGAAGCCCGGCATCTACAACCTCGCGATGGCGGTCGCGGGCCGTCCGCTCGATCGCGAGTCGCGGCGCAACGCGGCGATCACCTTCGTGGTCGACCGCTCGGGCTCGATGTCGGACGAAGGCCGCATGGAGTACCTCAAGCGCGGCCTGCATCGCTCCGTCGACGAGCTCAAGACCGGCGACATCGTCTCGCTGGTGCTGTTCGACGACCAGGTGTGCACGCCGGTGGAGAACTTCGTGGTCGGTCGCGACCCGCGACGCATCCTCGACTCGGCGATCGACAAGCTCGAGCCGCGCGGCTCGACGGACATCCACCTCGGGCTCACCGAGGGCTACGCGATCGCCGATCGCAGCTTCCAGCCCACGCACAGCAACCGCGTCATGCTCGTCACCGACGCGCTGGCGAACACCGGCGTGACCGACACCGAGTCGATCGCGCTCATCGGCAAGCACTTCGACCAGCGCCGCATCCGCCTGTCGGGCATCGGCGTCGGCACGGAGTTCAACGACGAGCTGCTCGACAAGCTCACCGAGCGCGGGCGCGGGGCCTACGTGTTCCTCGGCTCCGAGGCCGAGGTCGACGCGGTGTTCGGCTCGCGCTTCATCTCGCTGGTCGAAACGGTGGCCAACGACGTGCACTTCCAGCTGCACCTGCCGCCGTCGCTGCGCATGAACGTCTTCTACGGCGAGGAATCGTCGGCGGTGAAGGAAGACGTGCAGTCGATCCACTACTTCGCGAACACCTCGCAGCTCTTCCTGTCCGATCTCATGGCCCGTGGCGGAAAGCTGCGTCCGCAAGACTCGATCATGCTGACGGTCGAGTACGAGGATCCGGAGAGCGGAGATGCGATGGTCGAGGAGTTCGCGTTCAACCTCGGCGAGATCCAGAACGAGGGTCGGAACCTCAAGAAGAGCCGGATGATGATCCACTTCATCGACGGGCTCGCAGCGATGGCCGCGCGTCCGCTGCCCAGCAGCTGGGCAGCCGACCGTGGGGCCTGGATCGACGAGGATGCCAACGCGATGTGCGACTCGGGCCGTACCGATTTGCAGCGCATGAGCCAGGGCATCGAGGGCGACCCCGAGGTCAAGCGCGTCAACGGGCTGTGGGATCGCTACTGCGCGCGCTTCGATCGTCCGAAGAGCGGCGGCGCGGTGCGACGCGCGTCACCCGAGCAGGGCTGGCCCGCCGCCAGCGGGCGTTGAGCGCCGACCGGCGATCCACGCGACCAGCAGCAGCACGCCGCCCGCGAGGGCGGCGAACGCCGCGATCGACAGCCCGCGCTGCAGATCGGTGAACTGCGGGACGTAGCTCGAGTAGCGCCGCGGCATGCCGCGCCCGCCGAGCAAGAGCATGAGGATCGACTGCGCGACCACGCTGGCGCCGAGCAGCACGGCGCCGAGCCGCGCGGGCCACGTGCGAGGCCTGCGGCCGAAGAGCGGCTCCGACCACGTGAGCAGCCCGGCGATCATGGTGAGCACGACCACCGCCGCCGCGAGGTGGAGCTGCCCGACGACGAAGTACGTGTCGTGCAGGTGGATGTCGACCGAGAGTCGCGCGAGCAGCGAGACCGAGGCCGAGTAGACCAGCAACGCGGGCACGATGCCGAGCCCGACGAGCAGCGCGACCGCGCCGCGCCACGCCGGATTGCGGGCGATGGCGCGCAGCCACAACGCGATGAGCGGCAGCTTCGCGCCGAAGCCCAGCAGCGCGATGGGCCAGTACGACGAGAACGCGAGCCAGATCCCGACGAGGACGAGCGCGACCGCGGACGCGATGGTCGCGGTGCTGCCCGGCGGGTGGCGACGCGTGGCGATGTGGGTGAGCGCTCCGAGCGTCGCGATGAGCAGCACCGACAGCGATCCGGTCAGCACCTCGAGGAAGGGGGTGACCGCCAGCGACATCGGATCGGAGAGGTGCAGCGCCAGCACGACGAAGAAGCGGACGCACTGCCACGCGAGCGGCAGCAGGATCGCTGCGGTGACGATGCGACCGGCCGTCGATGCGCTGCGGAACCCGGCCATTGCGGTGCTGCCGAGCTGCACGAGCACGAGCAGGCTCCCGGTGGCGACGAGCAGTGGGCCCACGAGGAGCGGGGTCGGGGTCGAGGGCTGGAAGAACGTCCACGGCCCGGCGGTCATGGCGAAGATCACGAGCACCACCGCGCCGGTGCTCCACAGCACGAGGCCGGCCCAACCCGCCATCGGTAGCGGGATCCGGCGCGCGCGCATCGCTTCGGGCACCACCAGGCCGCCCAGCACGCCGAAGACGGCGGGCATCATCACGGCGTAGACCATGGCGCTGCCATGCACAGAGACGAGCAGCCCGTAGTGCTCCACGTCGGATGTGCCCTCGGGGTGCCAGAGCGCGAGCCGCATCGCGAGGCCCGCCGCGCCGCCGAGGAAGAGCCCGAGCACGACGAGCAGTAGATGTCCGAGGACGAGCAACCTTGCCGCGCACGCCGGCGCATCGCCGTTCACCGTGGCATCGCGACTCGGAGCGTCGTCGACGGCGGGCGCCGCGTACGGGTTCACACCCACGCCGGCCGAGGGTAGCAGGAAACTACCCCCGGGCTGCGGGGGTCTAGGTCGCGGATCGTTCCCGATCCGAGGTAGAGGGCTGCATGGCCGAAGAGACCACGAGCAAGCATGGCCTGCAGATCCGCGGCCTCACCAAGACCTACGGCAACGGCGTGCGTGCGCTGCAAGGCGTCGACCTGGACGTGCCGCCCGGCATGTTCGGGCTCCTCGGCCCGAACGGCGCCGGCAAGTCGACGCTCATGCGCACCGTCGCGACGCTGCAGGATCCCGACACCGGCAGCATCTCGCTCGGCGAGCTCGACGTGCTGCGCGACAAGGATGGTGCGCGGCGCGTGCTCGGCTATCTGCCGCAGGACTTCGGTGTCTATCCGCACCTCGATCCGCTGAGCCTGCTCGATCACTTCGCGGTGCTGAAGGGCATCGGCGATCGCAGCGAGCGGCGGGCCGTCGTCGAGGGCCTGCTGCAGCGCGTCAACCTGTGGGACGTGCGACGCAAGCGGCTCGGCGGCTTCTCCGGTGGCATGAAGCAGCGCTTCGGCATCGCACAGGCGCTGCTCGGCGCACCGCGACTCATCATCGTCGACGAGCCGACCGCCGGGCTCGATCCCGAGGAGCGCACTCGCTTCCTCAACTTGCTCGCCGAGATCGGCGAGCAGGTGGTCGTGGTGCTCTCGACGCACATCGTCGACGACGTCGCCGACCTCTGCGCGCAGATGGCCATCATCGCGGGTGGCAAGGTGCTGCAGCGCGGCGAGCCCCGCGACGCGATCGAAGGCCTGCGCGGCAAGACCTGGCGGAAGGTGATCGACAAGCAGCAGCTCGCCACGCACCGTGCCGAGCACGTCGTCATCTCCACCCGGTTGGTCGGTGGACGCACGGTGATCCACGTGTTCGACGAGCACGATCCCGGCAGCGGCTTCGCTGCCGTCGATCCCGATCTCGAAGACGTCTACTTCACCGCGCTCAAGCGCGCAGCCTGAGGCCGCCATGCTCTGGGAGTTCTTCCGCTTCGAGCTGCGCTCGCGCCTCCGCCAGCCCACCGTGTATCTGTTCGCGGCCGTGTTCGCGCTGCTCGGCTTCGGCCTCGTCACGACCGACGCGGTGCAGGTCGGTGGCGCGCGCGGTCAGACCGCGCTCAACGCCCCCGTCGTCATCGCGCAGATGCTCGGCGTCTTCAGCGTCTTCGGCGTGCTGATCGCGACCGCGTTCGTGGCGACCGCGGTCGTCCGTGACTTCGATCAGCGCACCTACGCCGCGTTCTTCACGAGCCCGATCAAGCGCCGCGATCTGTTGCTCGGCCGCTTCTTCGGCTCGCTGACGATGGCGTGGATCGTGCTCGCGGCTGCCGCACTCGGCTTCGCGATCGGCACGGTGATGCCGTGGCTCGATCAGGAACGGGTCGTGTCGAACCCCATCGCGGCCTACCTCGCGCCGATCGCCGTGATCGTGGTGCCGAACCTCTTCGTGATGGGCGCCGTCTTCTTCACGGTCGGAACCCTCACGCGACGCGTACTGTTCGCGTACGTCGCGGTCGCGGGCTTCTTCGTGGTCTTCGTGGTCTCGCAGGGCCTCATCGGCGGGCTCGAGAACGAGACGTTGGCGGCCTGCGCCGATCCTTTCGGGCTGTCGGCGATGTCGATCGACACGCGGTACTGGACCGTGGCCGAGCGCAACGGTGCCCTGCCGGTGTTCGGATCGATGTTGCTCGTCAACCGTGCGCTGTGGATCGTCGTCGGTGCAGCCGCGCTCGCGCTCACGCACGCGCGCTTCCGCTTGGCGGCCCCCATCGAGCGCAGCCGCGACCGCCGGCTCGACGCACCCGAGTCCGACTCCGACGTGCGCGACCGGCCGCTTCCCGTCGTCCACGTCTCGCGCGCGCCGTTCTTCGCCCAGCTCGCGCACCAGCTCCGCGTCGAGGTGCTCGGGGTGCTGCGCGGCACCCCGTTCCTGGTGATCACGCTGTTCGGGGCGCTCAACGTGCTCGGTGGCGTGTTCTCGGTGGCCGACGAGCTCTACGGCACGCCGGTCTATCCCGTGACCGCGCTCATGGTGAACACCATCCAAGGCGCCTCGTCGCTGTTCGTGCTCATCGTCATCGTCTTCTACGCGGGCGAGCTCGCGTGGAAGGAGCGCAAGCTGGGGCTCGCCGAGGTCTACGACGCGCTGCCGATGTCGTCGTGGATTCCGCTCGTCGCAAAGCTCGGCGCGCTGGTCGTGGCGATCGCCGTACTCCAGGCGTGCGCGGTCGTGACGGCCATCGGACTCCAGCTCAGCCGGGGCTGGACGCAGCTCGAGCTCGGGCTCTACTTCGAGTCGGTGTTCGTCATCGGCCTGAGCCAGTGGGCGCTGCTCGCCGCGCTCGCGCTCGTGTTCCAGGCGCTCGTGAACCACAAGTACGTCGGCTTCCTCGCGATGATCGGCTACTTCGTGCTCGACGAGGTGCTGCCGCTCATCGACTTCGAGCGCGCCCTCTATCGCTTCGGCGCCTCGCCGGGCGCGCCGTACTCCGACATGAACGGGTACGGCCACTTCACGCTCGGCCTGGTGTGGTACCGCGTGTACTGGGCGCTCGGCGCCTTGATCCTGCTCGCGCTCGCCGGGCTCATGTGGCCGCGCGGCACCGATGCGCGCTTCAAGCTGCGCCTGCGCCAGGCCCGGCGACGGTTCACCGGCATCGTGCGACCGGTGGTCGTGCTCCTCGTGGTGGCGTTCGGGGGCGTCGGCGGCTGGATCTTCTACAACACCGATGTGCTCAACCACTACGTGCCCAGCGACGAGCGCGAGCGAATCGCGGTGTTGTTCGAGCAGCGCTATCGGCAGTACGAGCACGTGTTGCAGCCGCGCGTTACGGCGGTCGACGTCGACGTGGAGCTGTATCCGGACGAGCGCCGCGCCGACCTGCGGGGACACCTCGATCTCGTCAACCGGGGCGACGCGGCGATCCCTGTCGTCTACGTGACGCTCGGCGACACCAGTCTCATGGTGCGCAAGCTCGAGATCCGGGGCGCGACGCTGGAGAGCGAAGACCTCGAGGTCGGCTGGCGCGCGTTCGCGCTGGCCGAGCCGCTCGCGCCGGGCGCGACCACGCGGCTCGACTTCGACGTCGGCTTCGCGGAGCCGGGCTTCGTCGAGCGCGGCTCGAACACCGAGGTGGTCTGGAACGGCTCCTTCCTGCACAGCCCGCAGTACATCCCGCGCATCGGCTACGACCGTGGCTTCGAGCTCGGTGATCCGAACGAACGCCGCAAGCGGGGACTGCCCGAGCGCCAGCGCATGGCCGATCTCGACGACGAGTCCGCGCGCGCGAACACGTACATCTCGCACGAAGCCGACTGGATCGACTTCGCCGCGACGGTCGGCACCACCGAGGACCAGGTGGCGCTCGCGCCCGGCTACCTCGAGAAGGAGTGGCACGAGAACGGACGCCACTACTTCCGCTACGTGATGGACGCGCCGATCCTCGACTTCTACGCGTTCCTGTCCGCGCGCTGGGACATCGTGCGCGACACCTGGAACGACGTGGCGATCGAGGTCTACCACCACCGCGGCCACGACATGAACGTGGCGCGCATGGTCGACGCGACCAAGAAGTCGCTCGACTACTTCACGGTGGCGTTCAGCCCCTACCAGCACCGGCAGGTCCGCATCGTCGAGTTTCCCGGCTACGAGCGCTACGCACAGTCGTTCCCGAACACGATCCCGTACTCCGAGGCGATCGGGTTCATCGCCGACCTACGCGATCCCGACAACATCGACTACGTGTTCTACGTGACCGCGCACGAGGTCGCCCACCAGTGGTGGGCGCACCAGGTGATCGGCGCCGACGTCCAGGGCAGCACCGTGATGTCGGAGACGCTCGCGCAGTACTCCGCGCTGATGGTGATGGAGAAGGAGTACGGCCGCGAGCACATGCGCCGGTTCCTGAAGTTCGAGCTCGATCGCTACCTGGCCGGGCGTGGTCGCGAGACCCAGCGCGAGCTGCCGCTCATGCGCGTCGAGAACCAGCCCTACGTCCACTACAACAAGGGCAGCCTCGTCATGTACGCGCTGCGCGAGTACATCGGCGAGGACACCGTCAACCGCGTGCTCTCGGAGTACATCCGCGATGTCGCGTTCCAGCGCGCGCCCTACACCACCGCGCGCGAGCTGGTCGAGCGCTTCCGGGCCGCGACGCCGCCGGACCGCGCGTACCTCATCGAGGATCTGTTCGAGACGATCACGCTCTACGACAACCGCGCGAGCGCGGCGCGAGCGACCGAGCTGCCCGGCGGCGGCTGGGAGGTCGAGATCGACGTCGAGACGCGCAAGCTGCGTGGCGACGACAAGGGGGTCGAGGTGCCCGCGCCGCTCTCCGACTTCATCGAGGTCGGCGTGATGGTGGAGCGTGTCGAGGCCGACGGCGTCACCCGCGAGGTGCCGGTCGCGCTCGAGCAGCGTCGCTTCGACACCGAGACCTCGACCGTGAAGCTACGCGTGGACGAGCGGCCCACGCGCGCCGGCATCGATCCAAGGGTGCTGCTGGTCGATCGCGACCCCGACGACAACCTGAAGACGATCGAATTCGACTCGTGAACGCCGTACGTCGACGAACACGCCATCCATCCGCCCTTCGATCCTAGTCGATTCGCGCGTGCATTACCAGCCTTGAAAGCCGGCGATCCGGCGCGCAAAACGGCCAGAGATGGCCGGCATCGCCGACAGCGTCGCGCTGCACCTCCGCGCCGCCGAGCTCGCTCGGCGGGCACAGCCAGGCGCCGGCGCGCCGTACTTCGGCTACCTCCGCGTGCAGACCGGTGGTCGAGTCCGCGACGTGCTGCTCGGCCGCCGCGCGATGATCCTCGGCGACCTCGCGCTGGTCGACTGGGAACGCTCGCCGCTCGCGGAGATCTTCTTCACGCATCGCGAAGGCGACGCCTACGAGCTCGATGCCGACCGCCGCACGCTGCAGGGCGAGGTGGTGACGCGGCAGCTCGTTGCGTTCGACGGTGACGAGCTCGTCGAGATCGAGACGGAGACCGAGCTCTGGCGCCGCGACGGCAGCAGTTGGCGCGCCGCGTCGCTGCCCGCTCCGACGCTGGTCCCGAGGCGCGCGAGCACCACCACGCTCGGCGATCCGGTCACGCTCGACGCGACGCAGCGCGCTGCCGTGGAGCTCGATGGCCGGCGCTCGCTGCTGGTGCTCGGCGAGGCCGGGTTCGGCAAGACGACCGTCGCGCTCTACCGACTGGCGCACTTGCGACGACTCGCGCGCGAGGCCGGGCGGCCGTTCGCGGCGCTCGTGGTCGTGCCGACCGAGGCGCTGCGACGGCTTTCGGCGCTCATGCTCGCGCGGCTCGATGTCGAAGGCATCGAGGTCGCGACGTTCGACGACTGGGTGGTGCCGCAGGCGTTCGCCGCGTTTCCGGATCTGCCGCGTCGGATCTCGAAGGAGGTCGCGCCGGTCGTGTCGCGGCTCAAGCGACATCCCGCGCTGCGCACCGTGTTGCCGGACATCATCGCGGGCACGCCGGCGATGAAGGCGATCGCGCGCGGCGATGCCGAACGCTATGGGTCGCGTGAGCCGCTCTTGCACCTCTTCGGCGACCGCGACCTCATGCAACGGGTCGTCGAGCATGCGGCCGGTGCGCTGCCCGGCTCGGCGGTGGCCACCGTCGCCGCACACACGCGGCTGCAGTTCACGCCCACCACCGAGCAATCGCACGCGCACTACTCGGCCGATCGCCTGCAGACGCTCGACGGCCGCGCGATCGACGACAGCACGCCGATGCAGAACGCGACGACCATCGATCCGGAGGACTGCGCGGTGCTGTTCGAGCTCGAGCACCTGCGCACCGGCACGAAGAAGCGCGCGCGCTACGACCATGTGGTGATCGACGAGGCGCAGGAACTGGCGCCGATCGAGCTCGCGGTGCTCGGCCGCGCGGTGGTGCCGGGCGGCGCCGTCACGATCGCGGGCGACGAGCAGCAGCAGATCGACGAGCCGATGCCGTTCGCGGGCTGGCCCACCGTGATGCGGGAGCTCGGCGTCGGTGATCACGAACGCACGGTGCTCACCGAGAGCTATCGCTGCCCGCCTGCGGTCGAGTCGCTGGCTCGCGCGATCGTCGGGCGCCCACAGGGTCCCGGCCGCGCGCAACCCGACGAGGCACCGATCGTGTGGCACCGGTGCGCGAGCGCGTGCCACTTCGCGAGCCACGTCATCGAGGCGCTCGCGAGGCTCCGCGAGCGTGACCGTCGCTCGCGCATCGCGCTCGTGTGCCGGCACTACGAGTCGGCGCAGAAGCTGTACGCCCAGCTCGCCCGCGCGAGCTCCGTTCGGCTCGCGCTCGAGGGCGATTTCGACTTCCGCCCCGGTGCGATCGTCACCTGCGTCGAAGAGGTGCGCGGGCTCGAGTTCGACCACGTGATCGTGGCGGATGCGTCGAGCGGTGCGTACCCCGACGATCACGCGGCCCGCCGCGCGCTCTACGTCGCGATCACCCGCACGATGCACCAGCTCTGGCTGGTGACGACCGGGCCGTGGTCGCCGCTCTTGCGTCCGCACGTGCCGACGTGAGCCCGCCCGCGGCAGGAAGCGCGCCGGATGGCGCGACCAGAGCTCGGACTGACGGCCCATCGAGCCCGACGTGGCTTTGCCACGGCGGACAGCGAGCACGACCGCCCGCGCCAGGAAGAGCACCGGACGGCGCGACCAGAGCTAATCCTCTTCCCACGCGTCCGGATCGGGAAACCAGGTCTCGACCTCCTCGGCCGTCCAGTCGCGACGGATGTGGCCGCCGGCCTGTGGCGTCGCCGGCTCGGTCCGTAGCACGCGCAGCACCTCGGTCGCGACCGCACGCGCGCGCTCGCGGTCGCTGCCCTCGCGCCACAGCGCGCGGGCGAGATCGAACTCGTACTGCGCGAGATCGTAGCGCGTGGCCTGCTTCGCACGCATGAGCGCGAGCAGCTCCTCGTAGCGTGCGATGGCCTCGCGCGCGCGGCCGGTCTGGAACAGGAAGTTCGCGTAGTCCGAGCGCACGGCGACCTCGCGCTCGACGATCGCGTGCTCGTCGACGAGGCGCACCGCTTCGAGGTAGGCACGCTCGGCGGCGGCGTTGTCGTCGCGGAGCAGCTGGATGTTGCCGAGCGTGAGCTGGCCGATCACGAGGTGCCGGGGCGCATCGCTCATGTGCTCGCGATACCAGGCCGAGCTCGCCGTCTCGGCCTCGAGCGCCTCGTCGAGCCGATCGAGGCTCTTCAGCACGATCGCCTGGATGTGCTGCGCGCGTGCGCGTCGCGGACCATCGCTCGTGCGCGTGGCCGAGGCCACCGCCGCCGCCAGCAGCTCGGCCGCACGCTCGCGCTCGCGCGCGCGGTGCAGCAGCGCCGCGAGGTTGACGCGCGTGTCGTTGGTGACGTGGTGGTCTCGGCCGAGGTTGGCTTCCGCGAGCGCGAGCGCGCGCATGCCGATCTCGGTGGCGGCCGCGATGTCGCCGGTGAACTGGTAGAGCTCGGAGATCGAGGCCAGCGCCGTCGCGAGGCGCGGGGGATCGTCGCGCAGCTGCAGCTCGGCCAGGGCCAGCGCGTGATCGGTGAGCGCCTTCGCCTCGTCGCTGCGCTGAGCGACGACCAGGGCGCGCGCGAGCATCAGCTCGGCGCGCCAGACATCGGGTGCATCGGCGCCGAGGCGCGCACGCAGGATCTCCAGGCCGCGATCGAGGACCTCGGTCGCTCGCGCGTGGTCCTGCACTCGCAGCAACAGCGTGCCGAAGGCGATGTCGAGGTCCGCACGGGCACGTGCGCCGTCGGTCATGCGATCGGCCGCGCCGACGCCGGCGCGGTGCCACAGCTCGGCCACGGCCCGGCTCGACGACTCGCCCGGGAGCGCGTCGGTCGCGACCGTGGCGGCGTCGGCCGCCAGCGCGTGCTGCTGCGTCGCGACGGCGCCGAAGTGGGCTTCGATCGCGTGCGCGACCACGGCGTCCTCGTGACCGAGCTCGGCTTCGCCGCGCGCGAGCTCGAGCTGCGCACGCGCGACGAGCGGGGCGTACTCCGTCGCGATCGCGGCGGCCAGTGCCTCGTGGGCGATCGCCACGGCGTCGTCGAAGTGCCCCGCCGTGCGTTCGGAGGCCGCGCGCGCGAGGACGGCTTCGACCTCCGCCACGGCGGTCGTGAGTGTGGTCGCGGGCGGCTCGACGGCGAGCAATGCCGTGCGGTCGAGGCATGCCGCAGTCGGCTCGAGCCGCTCGACCGCGACGCGTGCACGCTCGACGACGTCGTGATCCGCAGCTGCGAACACGGTGAGCAACGCCTGCAGTCGCGCGCGTCGGACGTCGAGGCACGCGCTCTGCACGTCGAGCAGGGCAGGTGACTGCACCTGCGCATCGTGGGTCGCGACGCAGGCCTCGTGATAGCCGACGCGGAGATCCTCGACGTAGCGATCGATGCCCGCGATCACGGCCTCGGTGGTGGCGGGGACGAACGCGCGCGTGTCGTTCGCGAAGCCGGCGCGTACGCGAGCCCGCGCGTCGTCGTCCCACGCGCCCGCGAGCGGGGCATCGCTCTCGTCGCAGGCAGGCCGTCGCTGCGCCGCGACGACGAACGTCGCGGCGAGCCCGATCGCGAAGGCGGCGATCCAGCTGCGCCGTCGCGACGAACGGCTGCGCTCGAGCGCCTCGAGCAGTGCGTCCATCGATGGCCAACGCTTCTCCGCGGCGGGTTCGAGGCCGCGCAGCAAGATCGCACGGATGCCACGCGGCACGTCGTTGCGTCGCGGGGGCTGCACGACCCGACCACAGCGCCGCTCCTCCGCGATCCGGGACACCGAGTCGCCCGCGTGGGGGCGCACGTGCCACAGCGCCTCGAACAGCGCCACACAGAACGAGTACTGATCGCTGCGCGCATCGGCGGCCGCACCCTCGAACTGCTCCGGGGCCATGTACGCCGGCGTTCCGACCAGCGCACCGCTCTGCGTGAACGCCTCGAGGTCGATCGCGGCGAGCTCGCGCAGATCGGCGGGGCCGACCGGCAGCGTGCGCGCCGGGAGCTGCGCGAGCCCGAAGTCGAGCACGCGCACGCGTCCGTCGCGGTCGCGCATCGCGTTCTCGGGCTTCACGTCGCGGTGGACGAGCCCGGCGGCGTGCGCAGCCGCGAGCCCACGGCCGAGCTGGAGGTACGCGTCGAGCAGCTCGCGCGCGCTCGGTCGCGCACGTCGGCACCAACGCAGCACGTCCTCGCCGTCGATGAACTCCATCGCGATCCACACCAGCGATCCGTCGTCGCCGTTCGAGCAGACGCCGACGTCGTGCACCGCACCGACATTGGGGTGCGCGAGCTTGGCCATCGCCCTCGCTTCGCGCAGCAGTCGCCCTTGGCTCTGCCGATCGTTCGAGGGATTGCTGCCGTCGCCGTCGCGCAGGAGCTTGAGCGCGACCTTGCGGTCGAGTCGCGGGTCGTAGGCCGCATACACCGAGCCCATGCCACCCGAGCCGAGGCAGCTCAGCACCGTGAAGCGATCGATCACGGTCGCCGCGGGTGATCCGCCGAAGAGCTGGCTGCGCACGCGCTCGCGCGCGATCACCCGCTCGAGGTCGCTGCCCGCTCCCGCGACCTCGACCGGAGCCTGTCCCGCATCCGCCATCACTGCCAGTTTCCACCAAGCGACGCCGCGCCGCGAGCCCCGTCCACGCGTCGGCGCGTCGTGCGATCGCGCTATCCTCTGCGAGGTGGCGCGCTCCCCCACGATCGCGATCGACGTCTCGGGCATCGAAGTCACGGTGAGCAACCCGGACAAGGTGCTGTTCCCGGAGGCGGGCCACACCAAGCTCGAGCTCGTGCGCTACTACCTCGCGGTCGCTCCCGGGGCACTGCAGAGCTCGGGCGGGCGGCCGCACCAGCTCGTGCGCTTCCCCAACGGCATCGCGCAGGATCACTTCTACCAGAAGCGTGCGCCCGAGCAGCGTCCGCCGTGGGTCGACACCTGCGTGCTGAAGTTCCCCTCGGGGCGCACCGCCGAGGAGGTCGTGCCGAACAACGCCGCAACGCTCGCGTGGATGGCCAACCTCGCATGCCTCGAGCTGCACCCGCATGCGGTGCGCGCCGCCGATCTCGATCACCCCGACGAGCTGCGCATCGATCTCGATCCGGTACCCGGTGTTCCGTGGTCGACGATCGTCGAAGTCGCCGCGGTGGTCGACGTCGTGCTGCGCGAGCACGGCCTCGTGGGCTGGCCGAAGACCTCGGGCTCGCGCGGCTTGCACGTGAACGTCCGCATCGCGCCGCGCTGGGGCTTCCAGGAAGTGCGCCGCGCCGCGCTGGCGCTCGCACGCGAGGTCGAGCGCCGCATTCCGGCGTCGGCGACCTCGGCGTGGTGGAAAGAGGAACGCCACGGCGTGTTCATCGACTACAACCAGAACGCGAAGGACCGCACGACCGCCGGTGCGTACTCGGTGCGCCCGAAGCCCGACGCGCGCGTGTCGGCGCCGCTCTCGTGGGACGAGGTGCCGCGCTGCGATCCCGCCGCGTTCACGCTCGCGACGATGCCGGCCCGCTTCGCGGAGCTCGGGCACCTGCACGAGGCCATGGACGAGACCGTCGGGGTGCTCGACGGACTGCTCGAGCTCTCCGTGCGGCAGGAGCAGGGCGGGCAGGGCGACGCACCGTGGCCGCCGCACTACGAGAAGCAGGAAGGCGAGCCGACCCGCGTCGCGCCGTCGCGTGCGAAGAAGACGACGCGCGCGAAGCCGTCGGCGCGCACCAAGACGGAGAAGCGGCGCGCCGAGCATCCGCTGCTGGAGATCGCGCGCGCACAGCACGAGGCCGATGCGCTCGCCGGGCTCGAGCGCTGGAAGGCGCGGCATCCGGAGGTCGTGCCGTACCTCTCGCCCAGCGACGTGCTCGTCGACAAGATGCGCGGCCGCTTCCGCACGTGGACGCGGATCCGCATCGATCTGCAGCACGTGCCGGAGAGCGAGCGCCCCGCGCCCGAGCCACCGGATCCCGACGAGGTGGTCGGCTGGGAAGCCGAGCTACCCGCCGCCGCTCGACGTGCCCGGGGGAAGGCCGAAGATCCGTGACAGCTCGTACGGCACCGTGACCTCGAGCTGATCGTAGCGACACTGCTCCGGCGACTTGTCGGGCCGCCACCGCACGAACGTGGTGCCGTGGCGGAAGCGCGAGCCCTGCAGGTGGTCGTACTTCACCTCGCAGACCCGTTCGATGCGCAGCGGCTCCCACGAGAGATCCTTGCCGCGGCTCCACCGGCTCTCGTAGCCTGGCCGGCGCTGCGGGGGCTCGTCGCCCGCGAACGCGGCCCACTCGCGCCATGGATGTGCATCCATCGCGCCCTCGCGCAGCGGCGCGAGCTCGGCGACCAGCTCGGCGCGCCGCTTCATCGTGAAGCTCGACGTGACACCGACGTGGTGGAGCACGCCGTCACCGTCGTAGAGCCCGAGCAGGAGCGAGCCGATCAGCGTGCCCTTGCCCTGCTTGTGCCAACGAAATCCGGCGACGACGCAATCGGCGGTGCGCGCGTGCTTCACCTTCAGCATCGCGCGCACGTCGGGTTGATACGTGCCGGCGAGCGGCTTCGCCATCACGCCGTCGAGGCCCGCGCCCTCGAACTCCTGGAACCACTTCAACGCGAGCGCGCGATCCCGGGTCGCGGGCGTGAGATGGATCGGCGGCCGTACCTCGGCCAGCACCTGCTCGAGCTGCGCGCGGCGTCGTTCCTGCGGGGCATCGCGCAGATCCTCGTCGCCGAGCGCGAGCAGATCGAACGCGACGAAGCCGGCCGGTTGCTCGCGCGCGAGCATCTCGACGCGCGACGCCGCGGGATGCAGGCGCAGCTGCAGCGCCTCGAAGTCGAGGCCGTTCGGCCCGACGATGACGATTTCACCGTCGACGACGCAGCGCTCGGGCAGCGCGGCGCCGAGCGGCGCGAGCAGATCGGGGAAGTAGCGCTCGAGTGGCCGCAGCTCGCGGCTCTGGATGTTCACCTTCTCGCCGTCCTTGAAGACGATCGCGCGGAAGCCATCCCACTTCGGCTCGAACAACCAACCGTCGCCCTCGGGCAGCTCGGTCGAGAGCTTCGCGAGCATCGGCGGCAGCGGCGGCGCGAACGGCAGCGACACCCCGAATTCGTACCAGCTCGCTGCGCTCGGCGAACGCCGACGGACGAGCGGCCCGCAGCGACGCTACGGCGGCAATCGCTCGCACGCGCGCAGCCGCTGCCACGCCGCGAGTGCGGGTCCGCCTGCGGCCGCGAGCCGACCGGCGAGCTCGCGGTTGTCGAGCGCGCGCACGAGTCGCTCGAGCGGGGCGGCCTCGACCGCGAGATCCGCGAGGCGGTCCTCGAGCTGCGCGCTCGCATCGCGGGCAGCGACGAACGCGGCGTAGGGCGCCGAGCCTTCGAGCGCCGCGCCGATCTGCTCGCGCTCGCGATGGAACACGCCGGCGAACTCCGGGTGCCACGGATCGTCGAGCACGGGCCAGCGGGCGAGCAGCTCGGCGGCCGCGAGCCGGAACGCGTCATCCATGTCGAGCCGCGTGCGCTCGAGCGCGGCTTCGTCCTCGCCCATGCGGCGCTCGAGCACCGCCAGTCGCTCACGCGCGTCGGCCTCGTGACCGCCGAGTGCCAGTCGTGGCGCGAGCGCGGCGATCACCGCCTCGTCCTCGCGGACGTCGACGGTCGCGCTCGCACCGTGCTTCGGCGCGTGCGCGCGCAGCCATCGCTCCGACGTGGTGGTGGGCACGTCGGGGCCCTTCGACGCGATCACGACGTGCGTGTGTGCGTCGAGCAGACCGATCGTGCCGTCTTTGTCGAGGTCGAGCTCCGCGGAGGCCAGCGCGGCGCCCTCGCGGTCGCGGCCGCGGAGCGCCTCGAGGAAGTGCAGCGCGTAGCCTTCGTGCTGCTTGCGATCGGGATTCGGGTCGCAACCCGAGGCCTCGAGGTCCCACGTCGACGCGAAGAACCCGCAGCGTGTCGTGCTCGGGGCCGCGCCATCCTCGGCGGCACCGACGAACGCGAGCTCGGCGAAGCCGCCCGAGAAGCAGGTCGTCGCCACCACCCGCGTCGTGCGCTCGGCCCGGTCGAGCACCGCGGCGAGCTCGTGCACCGTGAAGGCGGAGCTGGCCCAGAGCGAGATGGAGTTGTCGCGTGGACGCTCGCCCATCTCGCCGTGGCCCGCGATGAAGACGAGCAGCGGCGCGCCCGGGCTGGCGGATGCTGTGCCGATCGTCGTCAGCGCCTGGTCCGCAGACGCGGGTGCATCGACGCGGATCTGCGGGGCGCGGTAGCGGGCATTGCGGCCACCGCGTGGCGCGAACAGATCGGCGAGGGCGATGCCGATGGGATCGCGTCCGGCATCCTCGAGCTGCACCTGCACGACGGCGGCGCCCTCGCCGGCACCGAAGAGCACGACGCCTTCGCCCGGCTGCGGGTCCGCGGTGAGCACCTCGATCGCGAGCCCGATGTCCTGCTCGATCTGCACCTGCGTCGACTCGGGCACCGCACCGCCGCCGATCGCGATCCAGCGCGCGCTTCGAGGGTCCGGGGCCGCGTCGTCCGGAGCGGGCGCCGGCGCGGGTGTCTTCGCTGCGTCCGCGGCAGGCCCACGAACGGCCGCGGCCGAGGGCTCGCCGCAGGCGAGTAACGCCGGCAGCAATGCTCCGGCTCCGCGACGAGCTCGCACGACGGCGGTCATCTTCGCCGTGGCCGACTGCGCTGCGCAAGCCCGCGGGCGATGTCGCGCCGGCGCGTGCGCCTTTACCTGCGATGGCCGCGTTGCTACCGTGCGAAGCGTCGCGGACGGATTCCGCAAGGTGAGCGCTTCCTCGAACACCATCGTGCTCGCGCTCGTCGGGGCGCTGTCGGGCTGTGCGGGCGAGCCGCCGCCGGCGCGTCGTCATGCACCGCTGGTCGTCGACGGCGACGCGGTCTTCTTCGTCGGCAACAGCTTCTTCGACTGGCAGGCGCGCTCGTTGCCCACCTGGGTCGCTGCGCTCGGCGACATCGCGAGCCCGCCGCTGCGCCTCGACGTCTCCGGCGACATCGTGCCGGGGGATCTGCCGCTCGCCGATTTCCGCGAGCACGCGCGCGTCCGCGATGCGCTCGACTCCAAGCGCTACGCGGTGTTCGTGCTGCAGGGCCACGAGTACGAGCCGGTGGACAACAAGGCCGAGTTCCACCAGGCGGTGCGCGACTTCCATCGCGAGATCACGGCTGCCGGCGGGCGCACGGCCCTGTTCATGACGTGGGACTTCCACTTCCGGCCGTTCATCGACGACCTCGCCGCTTCGTACGACGAGATCGGTGGTGAGCTCGGCATCCCGGTGATCCCCGCGGGGCTCGTGCACTACGACTGCACCCGCTCGCCGCCCCCGGGCAAGTCGCACTGGTGGCTCACGGCCGATGCCGACCACCCCGAGG
Organism: uncultured Nannocystaceae bacterium; assembly: GCA_964519175.1. Lineage (GTDB taxonomy): Bacteria > Myxococcota_A > Polyangia > Nannocystales > Nannocystaceae > Xiheibacterium. The sequence continues at coordinate 121,566 of CAZFKC010000011.1, read as the reverse complement.
GCGACCTGCACCAGAACGAGCTCGGCACCGCCGTCAACGCGTTCACCACGTTCGCGACGCTGACGGGCCGCGACCCCCGCGAGCTCGACTTCGTCCCGCGCGGCGAGGCCCTCGATCGCGACACGCTGCGCTACCTGGCCGAGATGGCGTGGGCGCGGGCCTCCGCGCGCCTCGAGTGACGCCGGATGACGCTCGCGCTGCAGGTCTCGCACATGCTCCGCGCCAAGCTGCGGCGCGGCAGCGTGCAGTCGATCGAGCAGGTGGCCACGCGCACGTGGGAGCTCGCACCCGGCGTCTCGCGCAGGCGTCCGCGCGCGTACTTCCTGCCCGGTCAGCTCGAGCGTGTCACCGGCTGGGTGTTCACCGATCGTCATCCGCGTCACGAGATGGAGGCCGACGTCGAGGAGCACCACGGGCCCACGCTCGCGGCGCAGCTCGACGACGCGTGGCTGATCGACGGCGTGCTCTACAAGGGCGCTGCGGTGACGCACCTGCGGCCCCGCACGAGCCGATGGCCGCAGCTGTCGATCGATCGCGAGCTCGACGATGCCGCGATCTACTGCACGCCACAGGGCAATCGATGGTTCGGCTCGTGGCTCATCGACGACTGCGCCCGCTACGAGCTCGCGCGGCGCGAGGGCGTGGCGGTCACCACCGATCAGCCGATCAGCGCGCACATGCGGCAGTACGAGGCGATGCTCGACATGCGTCCGCTGCGGCTGAAGAACGCGTTCCTCCGCCGTGTGGTGCTGTTCGACGACTCCGGCCAGAACACCGACAAGCACCTGCGCTTTCGTCGGCTGCGCGAGCGGCTGGTCGCGCGTGGCGAGCCGCCGGCCCACGCGGGCGTGTTCCTGCTGCGCGGGGCCGCGGGTGATCGCCGTGTGCTCCGCAACGAGCAAGCGCTCGCCGAACGACTGCAGCGCACGCGCGGGTTCCAGGTGCTCGACCCCTTGAAGGTCGACATCGCCACCATCGTCGACGTGTGCGCCGGCGCGCGGGTCGTGGTCGCGGTCGAGGGCAGCGCGCTGGCCCATGCGGCCGTTGCCGCGCGCCCCGGGGTCGGCCTGCTCGTGCTGCAGCCGCCGGATCGCTTCTGCAACGTCTTCAAGCACATCGCCGACCGCGACGGCCACCACTTCGGCTTCGTGGTGGGCGTGCCGGAGGGGCAGGACTTCCGCATCGACGCCGACGAGCTCGAGCGCACGCTCGAGCTGCTCCCGCCCGCCGACTAGGACGGGTTGCTAGGAGGCCTCGGCGAGCGCGGTGGCCAGCGCGCTGACCCACGGATCCTGCAGCACGCCGAGGTGGTCGGCGGGGATGTCGATCACGTCGAGCTGCGCGGCGCGACCGGCCCAGCCGTAGTCGGCGTCGATGTGCATCCACTGCGGCGGAACCTCGGCGGTCGCGCGCACGAGCACGAGGCGGGCGTCGAGCTTGCGCTGCGCGGCGGCGAAGCGGCGGATCTCCTGTTCCACCTCAGGCCCGTCGATGGGCAGATCGATCGGCAGCGCCGAGCGCTGGCCCACCTGGCGCAGCTGCGCGAGCATCGGCACGCGATCCGCGAGCGCGCTGCCGTGGCGACGCAGCATCCGCTCGAGCCCGCCGGGCTGGTGCCATGCGCGACGCATCGCATCGACGGCACTGCGCACGCGCTTGCCCCGATCGATGCGGATCGCGCTGGGGAGCACCGCATCGATCACCGTGACCGTCGAGACGCGCTCGCCGGCCGCCTCGAGCTGGCGCGCGACCTCGTAGGCGACGATGCCCCCGAAGCACAGGCCGAGCAGATCGTAGGGACCGTGCGGCTGGTGGCTGCGCACCAGCGAGACGTAGCGGCGACCGATCTCCGTGATCGCCGGCAGCGGGTCTCGACCCGGCACGTAGCGGAACGGCACGTGCGCACCGATCACGTGCCGGCTGCCGCCGAGCGCATGCGCGAGCTCCTGGTAGACGTTGAGCCCGAACAGACAGAAGAGCGGCGTGCGATCGGGATGGCCGTGGCGCAGCCACACGACCACCGGCCCGGCCCGCGCCGCGTCGTCGCCCACGCACGCCGCGAGCTTCTCGACGGTGCGCGCCTCGAAGAACGTGCGCAGCGAGATCTCGAGCCCGAGCTGCTGCTCGAGCTGCAGGATCACCTGGGTCGCGAGCACCGAAGTGCCGCCGAGCGTGAAGAAGTCCTCGTCCACCGGCACGTCGGCGAGCCCGAGCAGGTCGCGCCAAACCGCGGCGATCCGGGCCTCGGTGTCGCTCATCGAACGATGCGGTGCCGCTTCGTCGATCACCGCCTCGGGCAGCGGGAGCTGCTTGCGATCGACCTTGCCGTTGGTGTTCATCGGGAACGCCTCGAGCAGCACCCACGACGCCGGCACCATGTACGGCGGCAAGGAGCGCTTCGCGGCCTCGAGCAGCGCTTCGCGCTTCGCCGAGCCCACCCAGTAGGCGATGAGTCGCGGGTCACCCTCGCTGCGCCGATCGGCGAGCACCAGCGCATCGACGACGCCGGTGACGCTGCGCAGCGTGCTCTCGATCTCGCCGAGCTCGATGCGATTGCCGCGGATCTTCACCTGCTGGTCGAGGCGCCCCAGCCACTCGAAGCGTCCGTCGGGCAGACGGCGTCCGAGATCGCCGGTGCGGTAGATGCGATCGCTGCCATCGGGATGCTGGACGAAGCGCTCGGCGGTGAGGTGGGGCTGCCCGCGATAGCCCCGCGCGACGCCGCGCCCACCGATGCCGATCTCGCCCTCGTCGCCGTCGATCGGGCGTCCGCTCTCGTCGAGCAGATAGAGCTGCGTGTCGTCGATCGGCAGGCCGATCGTGATGCGCTCGGTGTGCGCCGTGATGCGCTCGAGCGACGACCACACGGTGGTCTCGGTCGGGCCGTACATGTTCCAGAGCTCCCCGCCCGCGGCGAGCAAGCGTTCGGCGAGCGTGGGCGGCATGGCCTCGCCGCCGCAGAGCATGCGCAGGCGCCCGTCGCCCTTCCACCCGATGTCGAGCAGGAGTCGCCACATCGCGGGCGTCGCCTGCATCACGGTGTAGTCGCCCTGCTCGAGCATGCGGCGGAGCAGCCGTGGATCGCGGGCGGTCTCGAAGTCCGCGATGTCCACGGTCGCGCCGACCCACAGCGGGCCGAAGAGCTCGAGGCCGGCGATGTCGAAGCCGGTGGTGGTGATCGCGAGCAGGCGATCGTCCTCGTGCAACCCGGGTGTGTGGGCCATCGAGCGCAGGAAGTTCGCGAAAGCGCCGCGCGTGATCTCGACGCCCTTCGGGCGACCGGTCGAGCCCGACGTGAACATGACGTAGGCGAGCTGATCGCCGTCGAGTCGCACCGAAGGGCGCGTGGTCGGGGCCCCTGCGGTGATGCTCTCGAGATCGTCGAGCACGAGCACGCGCGCGCCGTGCTCGGCGGCCAGCGGCGAGCCCGGGTGCACGACCATCACCTGCGGCGCGGCGTCGTCCACGATCGCGCGCAGGCGCTCGATCGGATACGAGGGCACGAGCGGCACGTACGCGCCACCCGCCTTCGCGACGGCCAACATCGTGACGAGCTCGTTGACCCCACGCGACAACGAGATGCCCACGCGCGCGTCACGGCCCACGCCGAGCGCCCGCAGCTTGTGCGCGAGTTGGTTGGATACGCGCTCGAGCTCGGCATACGTGAGGCTGCCGTCGACCGACTTGGCGGCGACGTGACTGCCCCGTCGCGCCACGACGGCGGCGAGCTGCTCGAGTGGGTCGGGCGCGATGCTCATGGCGTTCGGACGAGCCGGCCTCGTGCTCCGCACGCGTGCATCAGCCGACGTCGTGGATTCGTAAATGGACGTCCTCGTCGGTGGCGAGCTCTGCGGTCACCGCGACCGTGTGCATCGCATCGGGTTGCCACTGCCACGAACGCCACCGCTCCGCGTCGGGTGCAGCCAAGGTGATCTCCTCGTCCGCCGCGATCGCGAACGAGAACGCAGGGGTGGAGCCGGCGAGGCCGATCCCTTTGGCCTTGAGGTAGGACTCGCGCAGCGTCCAGTAGCGAAAGTAGCGCGCGGTCTGTTCGTGGGGCGGTCGTGCCGCCACATCGTCGGCTTCGGCAGGGGCGAGGAAGCGCTCGGCGAGCGCGACCACGTCGACCCGGAGCTCGTGCCGCTCGACGTCGATTCCCACGGAGCGCCCGAGCGCGATGGCGCACGCCACCAGGTCCGTGGTGTGGGACGCGTTGAAACGCAGATCGAGCCGGCTCTGGCCGGGGACGAGCTCCGGGCGTCCGTGCGCGTTGGCGGTGAGCTGCCAGCATTCCGGGGCGACGCGATCATAACGCGACAGCGTGCTCCGTATCAGTGCCCGCATGAGCAGATACCGTTCCCGAGAGTCTTCGTCGCGCAGCGTCTCGAGTCGCTGGTGCTCTTCGGGGCCGAGCAGCTCGAGGCATTCGGCGCGCCAGCGAGCGTCGTGGAGGGTCCCGGTGCGCGCCAGCCAGACATCGAGATGCGTGGCGGTCAGGATGTGCGCGCTCACCGATCTCGCCCCTCTCGTGGTGTGACACACGCTCCGGATCGGGCAACCGCCGACCACTGTTCGATGCGCGGGCCCGGAGCGTACCGCACCGCAGGGCCCATACGATGTCGCACCTGCCGATCCAACGCCCCCGAGCAGAGTTTCGGCGCCGACCCGGCGGAGCCGGGCGGGGGGCGGGCGGCTCACTTCACGCGGAATGCCGACTGCAGCAGCTCGCGGTCGTAGCCGGGCGCGAGCTCGCCCTCGGACGCATAGGCGTAGAGCGCGGTGTTGAAGATCATGTGGGCCAGCAGGAACAGGAACGCGAGCCCGACGAAGTAGATCATCGCCACGACCACGAGCCCGATCGCCATGCCGGCGCTCGCATTCATCGCACCGAGTCCGGCGAATGCGGCTCCGAACGCGACGATGCCGAGGAAGATGAACAGGAACTGGACGAGCCCGAAGCCGAGCGACCGCACGATGCTCTCGCCCCACGTCTTGCGCAGCACGCGGATGGAGTCCTTGATCGCGTCGATCGGACCGGTGCCGCGATAGACCATCGAGGGGATCACGAACAGCGTGATCGCGCCCCACACCATGCCGAGGATACCGCGCAGGATCGCCACCACGATGCGGCCGACGCCGCCGGCCCGCTGCGCAGCGTCGTCGATCATGCGGAACACGAGGCCCACGGTCGCGCTCACCGTGGCCCAGGCGAGCACCTGGTGGATGCGCTTGAGCGTGAACCCGATGCTCTCACCGAACGTGGCATTGCCGCCCGCGAAGCGGGTCTTCGCGGTGTAGACGATGCACATGTTCGAGAACGTGCCGATGAACGAGAGCCCGAGGTAGGCGATGAACGTGATGATGTAGTCCGCGACGCTCCACTCGATGGAGCGATCGCGCGCGAGCTCGAGCAAGATGGTGGGCCAGAGGAGCGCGAGCAGCCAGCCGATCGAGAGCACGAGCGCGATGAGCGGGAACAGCAGGAGCTCCTTGTCCTGGCCGATCACGCGGAAGCTCAGCTTGGTCAAGCTCCAGCTGCGGGAAAACGCGTTCAACGGGGCACCTCCGGCGACGGGCCGCTACCGGCAGGGTAGCCGGGATCTTCCCGGGGCTGCGGGCGACGAGCGCTTCGGACCCGCGAAAACCTCGGGGGTCGCGAAGCGGGTGCGCCCGAGCGCCATTCACCCCTACCATGGCCGTGATCGCGACCAGCACGCGTGGCAACCAGGGGAGACCGATGAAGCTGCGATTCGTGGCGTGGACCATGTGGGTGTGCATCGCGCAGGGCTGCGGTGGTGGTGGATCGCCGGCCGCCGACAGCTCGAGCTCGGGCGCGGAGTCGACCGAGTCGACGAGCACGACGACCGGGGGAGCCCAGGTGTGCGAGCCGATGCCGAACGGTGGCGTCGGCATCGCGTTCTCGGGCGAGCAGGAGCCCGGCGTGCGCTGCATCGATCTGGTCTGCCCCATGGGATGCGACTGCCACGAGGTGCCGGTCTGCAACAACAACGTCGAGGTCGACGACGACGGACGCGACGTGTTCTGCGACGGCGTCGAGGACTGTGCGGACGGCGAGCTCTGCTGTGCCATCGTCGAGGGCAGCAGCATCAACCGCACGTCGTCGAGCTGCGTGGCGGGGGCGTGCCCGGGCGGCTCCGTCGCGGTGTGCAACGGCGACGACGAGTGCGGTGGAGGCACGTGCGTGCAGGGCTACACGAACGATCGCGCGCTCGACATCGGCTTCTGTCAGGGCGGCCCGCCGACCGGCTGCACGATCGAGCCGGGCGTCGACTGCAGCGGCGCGATGCTGGCGGGCGTGGATTTCACCGACGGCGATCTCGTCGACTCGAACTTCTGCGCCGCCGACATGTCCGGCGCGCGACTGCGGCGTGCGTTCTTCGATCGCGCGTTCCTGACGACGGTGAATCTGCAGGGGGCCGACGTCGCGTTCGCATCGTTCCGTAACGCCGACCTCTCGGGCGCGAACCTGCGCGATGCCACGATCCACGACGCGGACTTCACGGGCGCGAACCTGGCGGGCGTCGACGCCACGGGCGCGGTCGGCAACGTGATCTGCCCGGACGGCATGCTGGTGATGGTCCCGAACCCGATGCTCTGCGCGGGCCACTCCGCACCCTGATCGCGCCGCATGGTCGAGACGCCGCGAATCCGTGAGAGCGGATCGCGGCGTCGCTGCATCGCCGGGTCGCCTCGACACGGCACGTGTCCTGCAGGTCGCGATGGTCGCGGCGGTGTAAGGCGATTGCATCGGCGTCATTGGACCAGCTTCGACCTTGAAGGAGGTTTGCCATGGACTCGAGGATCGTGTGGATGGCTGCGGTGTGTGTGTGCGTTGCGTGTGGTGACGACGGTGCGTCGATCGGAGCCGATGGCTCGAGTGGAGATGCCGTGTCACATGGGACATCGAGTGAGTCGGGTGAGACGGGTGTGGACCCCGACTCGAGCTCGGGCGGCAGTGCTGCGCCGGCGTGCAACCCGACGCCGAGCGTCGGAGTCGGCATCGCGTACACGGGTGAGCCCGAGCGAGGTGTGTGGTGCGACGGTGAGCTCTGCGAAGCGGGCTGCTGGTTCGGCATCGCTCCGAGCTGCCTCGACGTTCCCGACCGGCCCGCGTACTCGCGCGTCGATTGCGACGGACCCGAGGACTGCAACGGCGACCAGGTCTGCTGCTATGGCGAGACGGCGAATGCCGCGAGCTCGAGCACGGCGTGCGTCGACGCGTGCGCCGCCGTCGGTGACCGCGCGTGCAACTCGGACGCGGACTGCGGAGCCGGCACTTGCGTGCGCACATGGACCAATGGAGCCGCGCTCGAGCTCGGCCGCTGTCAGGAGGCGCCGGCGAGCGCGTGCACGGGGCTGCCGGGGGCAGACTGCAGCGGTGCGCAGCTCAGCGGCGTCGACCTCGACTGGGAGAACCTCTCCGAGGTGAGCTTCTGTCAGGCCGATCTGTCCCACGCGGGCCTGCACATGACGCAGCTCCGCGATGCCGTGCTGACCGATGCGAACCTGCGCGGCATCGACCTACGCTCTGCGGATCTCGGAGGCGCGGACCTGCGTGGCGCGGATCTCAGCGAGGCCGACCTCACCGGGGCGATCCTCGACGACGAGCGACTCGACGGCGTCGTGCTGGCCGGTGCCTCGCTGCAACTCAACGTGCTCGACGGCTTCGACCTCCACGGGCTGGACCTCCACGGCGCACTGCTCATCGACGTGTCGATGCGGGGCGCGGACCTCTCGGGCGCCGACCTGCGCGGCGCACTGCTCACCAACGTCGATCTCACGGGTGCTGCGCTGGCGGGCGCGCTGTTCGACGGCGCGTTCGGTTCGGGGGTGACCTGCCCCGACGGCACGGTCCTCCAGCAGCTGGGCGAGGGCGCTTGCGCGGAGCACCTCGGGGACTGAGCGCCCGAGAATTTCACCTCTGAGAGGTGATCGTCCGGGCGAGCTCGGGCACTGTCGGGTCATGCCGCCAGGCTCGAAGCTCGTCACGGTCGTGTTGCTCGCCCTCGTCGCCGCGTGCAGTGACGGCCAGCGCTGCCAGGACGACGTGTTCCGCTGCGGCGAGCTCGAGGGCACGGACGAGGGAAGCTCGGCCGAGGAGAGCACCGGGTCCACCGAGGACGTCTGCTTCGGCGACGGCCCCGGCGCGATCGTGCGGATCGAGAACCGCACCGGCAACGCGATCGAGGTCGTGTACTTCGTCCGCTGCGACGGCAGCGACGCGAGCGAGTTCCCGCTCATGCCGCCGGGGCTCGCGAATGGCGAGGACGTCGAGCTACCGCTACCCGGTCCGGGCTGCTGGCTGCTCGACTACTCGGGCGAGGGCTGCGAAGGCACGGCACCGCACGAGACCGAGATGCAGGTCTGCATCGGCGACACGTATGTCTGGACGCCGGACGACCTGCACCACGAGTGTGCCGGGTGATCGCATCGTCGCGCGCGCGGGAGTCGCTCAGCCCGAGCTCGACGACGAGTCGGTGCCGCCGGTCGTCGTGCTCGACCCGTCGTCCGTGCTGCCGCCGCTCGTATCGCTCGAGCCTCCGGTGTCGCTGCTGCCCGGCGCCGTGGAGCTCGACTCCTCCGCGCTCGGGCCGGCGTAGACGGCCGAAGGTCCACCTTCGCTGGTGATGCTGTCGTCGGTGCCCGTGGTCGTGCTCGTGGTCGTGCTCGACGACGAGCTCGTCGCGTCCGTCGAGGTGGTGGTGCTGTCGGCGTTCGTGTCGGTGACCTCGCGTCCACCGCAGGCTGCGACGGCGATGCCGAGCAGCATCGCGGCGAGCGCGGGAGTCGGCGCAGGCGCATCGCGCTGGGCTGCGCCGCAGAACGGGCACGCGCGCGACTGGGACACCACATGACGCCGACACGATGGGCACGGATGCATGACCTCGCGATCCTAGCAGAGCCGCCCGGGCCCCCGATCCTCTATATGTCGTCGTCGTGGGTGTGGATGCCCAGGCCGTCGGCGATGCGGTTGTAGTACGCGAACATGGCGATGACCTGCACTGCGTGGGCGATCGCGCGGTCGTCGAAGCCGTGCTCGCGCAGCGCAGCGACGTCGGGCTCGCGGACCGCGGCGGGCGTGCGGGTGAGCTTGTCGGCGAAGGTGATCAGCGCCCGATCGGGTGCGGGCAGCTCGGGCAGCTCGCCCCGCAGCAGTGCATCTGCGAGGGCGGGGGCGTCGGGTCTGGTCGCGACCTCGGCACGGAGGTCGTGCGCGTGCGCGCGCAGTCAATACTCGCAGCCGTTGACCTGCGAGACGTACGAGGCGAGCAGCTCGCGCTGCGCACGTGTGAGCGGCTCGTCCCTGCCGTGCATCACCCGCAGGTACAGCTCGGTCGAGGCCTCGAGCACGCGCGGTTGCTGGCTCTGGATCCGGATGACCGCGAACACCTTGCCGGCGCGCGCGATCGCAGCGGCGTAGATCCGGCGCAGCAGCCCCTCGGCGCGCTCGGGCGCGATCGTGGCGATGAACGGCATGCGCCGAACTGTACTGGATCCCGATCCGCCGCCTCGACGATCACGGTGATTCAGGGCGCGAGCGCGGCGACGAAGCCGTCCCAGCCGCCGTGGCCCTGGCCGGAGACCAGGTCGCCATCGCCGAAATCGACGATACCGGCGAAGTTGCCCACTGCGTACACGCGGCCGTCGTCCGCGACCGCGACGTCGGTGGTCCCCTGGTGGCCAGAGCCTTGATCGTCGTCACCCTCGAAGCGCACCCACTCGGTCGTGCCGTCGTCGGCGTCGTACTTCGCGACGAACAGATCGCCGCCGACCGCCTCGTGCACGACGCCGTCGCCGAAGTCGGTCGGGGTCTGGATGTAGCCGCCGATGACCACGCTCGCGTCATCGCTCGTAGCGATGCCCACGATGCCCTCGCCGCCGAAGTCGTCGTCCGAGAAGCTGCGCGACCAGATCGCGATGCCGTCGCCGTCGAGCGCGGCGACGTGGAAGTCGCCCGAGCTCGCGCCCGTGCCGAAGTCGACGGTGGTGTACGTGCCGCTGCCGGCGAACGTGCCGAGGAACGTACGCGAGCCATCGGTCGCGATGCGCGGGTCGCCGAGCGCGTCCCCGTCCGCGCCGACGAACTGCTGGGCCCAGATCCCTTCGCCATCGCTGGCCGCGAGCTTCGCCACCACCATCGCCTCGCCGGGGTGCTCGGGCAGCAAGCCGTCGCCGAAGTCGATGCGCCCCCAGTCGGATCCGGCCACGACGATGTCGCCGGCGTCGTCGATCGCGATGCCGTGCCCGTACTGGTAGCTGCTGTCGCCGAAGCGTCGGCTCCAGCGGTGGCTGCCGTCGCTCTCGAACGCGGCGACGAACATGTCCGCGTTGGCTCCGACCGCATCGAGCTGGTTGCCGCCGAAGTCGATGCCGCCTTCGTAGTAGCCGACGATCGCGAAGCCGTCGTCGGGCCCCATCGCGAGCTGGCCGCCGACGGTCCAGTTGGAGTCGAAGCGTGCGGAGAAGCGCTGGTTTCCGTCGGGATCGAGCCCGAGCGTGAACACCGACCAGTCGAAGCTGTCGCCGGGCCAGAGATCGGTGCCGGTGTCGAGATCGCCGAGCACACCGCCGAAGGCCACGATGTTGCCGGCCGAGTCGACGCCGAGATCGTCGATGCCGACCCCGTCCTCCGCGTGCAACGCGACGACCCACTGCGCGGCACCGTCGGACGCCAGCCGTGCGACGAACGCCGCGGGCGGCATGTCCACGGTGCCGACGTCGTCGAACACGGCCTGGCCGCTCACCCTGCCGCCGATCACCGCGCCGCCGTCGGGCATCGCCGCGACGGCGGTGATGGCCTCGGTGGACGAGGTCATGTCCTCGTTGCCGAAGCGTCGGCTCCACAGCGTGTCGCCGGTGCACTCGAGATCGACGCCACACTCGAGGCCGGTGCCGGTGCCCGTGCTCTCGCTGCCATCGGATCCATCGCTCGAGCCATCGGTCTGTGCGTCGGTCGTCGACCCCTCGCTGCCCGACGCGTCGGAAGTGGGGCTCGCTCCTCCGCTCGAGTCGTCCGCGCTCCCTTCCGCAGACATCGTGCCCGGGCTCGTGGCGCTGCCTGGATTCGTCTGCGTCGAAGCGGAGGTCGGTTCACCGCTGGTGCTCCCACCGGCGTCGACACCTCCATCGGCGGCGCCCCCGTCGCTGCAGCCGTGCGCGACGATGAGCGAGAGGACACACGCGCGGGGCGCGAAGGACCGAATCGTCATGCGCGCGCGGGTTGCAAGAACGATGCGCCGCGATTCCGCGGGCGCTCGGCCGCGCGGCTACCCGGATCGGGTCGCCGCGACGCCGAGCACGACACGATCTGGGCGCCGGCTCAGCAGCAGCCCCAGTAGCTGCACTGGCCGCTGCCCCAGCAGCACTCCTGCGACGGACCGCAGTCCCAGTCGCTCGTGCAGCCACCGCCACCGCCACCGCCACCGCCACCACCACCACCACCGCCGCCTTCGCCACCACCACTGCCGCCACCGGGCGGGAGGTAGCAGTCGCACGCGTAGCCGCGGGCGGTGGCGCCGACGCAGAGATAGTCGCCGCCGACGCACGCACCGTCGCAGCCGGTGATGCTGTTGCAGCCCCAGCAGTACTGGTTGGTGCAATCGTTGTTGAGCTGCTGGGTCGCTTGCTCGCAGAGCACGCTCTTCGGGTAGTACAGCCAGCCGAACACGGACTTCGACTTCTGCGCGCCGTTGACGATGGAGCCCTGGGCGAACCCGATGTAGCACGTGCCGCCGGTCGCGAGCGGATCGTCGGCGGCTGCGAGCTCGCCGTCGACGACGCCCGGATGCGCCGCACGATCCTCGAGCTTCAGCAGCTGCGCGGTCGCGGAGATCAGCTGGAAGCCGACCAACCGTTCCTCCGGCAGCGTGCCGAGCTCGCGACCCGCCTCCACGTCGGCGAGCTCGACGGCGAGCACCTCTTGGCCCTCGACGACGAATGTCTGGCGCGTGGGTCCGCCTTCGATCACGTAGCTCGTCTCGCCGAGCACGGCCTCGGCGAAGAGTCGCTCGGCGCTCACTTCGTGCTGCACCGAAGCGAGCAAGCTGCCGGTCTTGCCGTAGAGCAGCACGCGCGTCTCGGAGTCGTCGGCGAAGCTCCACGTGTCGACGCCGAGCGCGACGAGTTCCGGCGGTGCGGGGAAGCGCTCCGAGCGAGCGTCGTCGTCGCCGCGCGGTGTGTCGTCGACGTGGGTGGAACATGCGGACGCGAGGAGCGCCAGCACGACGGTGGGAATGCGTCGGGTAGACATTGCGCGGGGTCGTGCCGAAATCGCGCATCGGGTTCCCGACCGAGCTCGATCCGAGTGGGCGTCATCGATCGCAGCGATCTTCGGAACCGCAGGACGCCGAGTGGCACTCGCCTCGGCCATGTCGCCCACCACGATCGCGATCCCCACGAACGACGGTGCGCGCGCCGTCGGTACCGCGATGGCGTTCGTGGACGCGGCGCGCGCACGTGGTCGATCGATCGACGTGTGCATCGCGGACGACGGCGACCGCGGGGCGGACGTGGCCGGGTTGCGCAGCCACGTCGCGGGCGCGGGCGGCAGGCTGTGCTGGGTCGATCGCGCGGCGAAGCTGCGGCTGCTCGAGGCGCTCGTCGCCGCGGGCTGTGATCGCGAGGTGGTGTCGTTCGCACTGTTGGATCCGTTACGGATCGGACGCCGGACCGGCGCGAACCGCAATGCGATCCAGCTCGCCTGCCGGGGCACGACGTTGTCGGTCGACGACGACATCGTGCCGCGGGTGCACGCGGTGGATCCGATCGAGGAAGGGGTCGCCGTGCTCGCGGGGGATCCGACGGAGTGCTGGTTCTTCGCAGAGGAAGCGGATGCGCGGGCGACGGTGCTGCCCGATCGCGACCCGTTCCTCGCGCTCGAAGAGGGGCTCGCGCTCGCGTCACCGCCGGGACGGCCGCGCATCGTGGCAGCGTGGATGGGCGTGGTCGGCGATCCCGGGACGCCGAGCGGGCTGTATCTGCTCACACAGGCGGACGCGTCGCAGGCCCGGCTCGCGCCCGACGACGCTCGCTACGTCGCGCACCGCGAGTCGCGATTGGTGATGCACGCGGTGGTGCGCACGACGGTGTGCTCCGGCGCGGGCTGGAGCCCGGGCATCGTCGCGTACGATCACCGCGCGATCTTGCCACCGTTCACGCCGGTCTTGCGCGGCGAGGGGCTGGTGTGGGGCGCGACGATCGATGCGGGCGGGGCGTGGTCGCTCGTACGCGTGCCCGGGGCGCTCGAGCACCGGATCGACGCGCCGAATCGACACGAGCGAGGCGAGCTGCTGGCGATCGCGGCGTCGATGGCGGGCAACACCATCGTCCAGCACGCGGTCGTGCGTGCGCGTGGCCGCGAGCCCGTGAGCTCGCCGGCGCGCGCGCTCGCGGTCGTCGCAGCGGGGCTCCGCGAGCTCGCACGGACGCCGGCAACGTTCGTGGCGTTCGTCGCCGAGGCGGCGCACGAGCGTGCGACGGCACTGCGCGAGTTGCTGGGTGGTGCGCTCGAGCGCAGCGGACACGTGTCGACGTCGTGGGCCCGCGATGTCGAGCAGACGATGGTTGGCCTCGCGCGCATGCAGACCGCCGGTCGGGACTTCGTGCCCTACGACCTCGTCGATCGTGCGCAGCCGGTGGAGCTCTTGCGGAGCATCGTGCTGCACCTCGCCGAGCTGTTCGACCACTGGCCGACGATGCTCGAGGCGGCCTCGAGCATCGACATGCTCACGGTCGCTTCGGGCGGGGAGACGCATCGGCGCTCGCCGCCGGCAGTGCCCGCCCTGCCTAGCGCCTGACGGATCGTGGTGCTCTGCGTCTCGCCGTCGTCGGGAAGCGCGCTCAGTCGGCCTTTCGGGGCGGGCGGGGCCTCGTGGTTGGACCCACCACGCAGACCTGCTCGGGGCCGCACACGCTGCGCGGCTCGGCGCAAGGGTTCGTCTTGCAGTCGGTCCGGAAGTCTCCGCGCGTGAAGACCTGGGCCGGTCTGCACGGTCCACATGCCGACGTCGGACAGTCCGCGTCGGTCTCGCACGGGATCGACTCCTCTCGCGGTCCCCGGACCGCGCGCTCGAACGGAGTGCGGGCGCGCGGAGCCGGCTTCTCGCCGAAGAAGGGAACGTCGCACGCGAGCGCGGCGACGCCGTGGACCACGAAGCAGCAGCGCCGGAGCATCGGAGTTCCCGCAGGCAGTGCCCACGGCTCCGACGTTGTGACAGGCTTCTATCGCGATTCGGCCTGCCATCTAGCCCTGCGCCCGTGAGCTCGTAGCCACGACTCGACCAGCTGTGGTCCCGAGGCGGACTGCGCAGTGATCGGCGAAGTCGCACGGCGCATCGGCGAAGTCGCAGATCTGTCGATTCGAGCATGGGTCGCAACCCGGAGCCCGTTGTTCCCGCGAGTACCGCGAGCATGGGGAATCGGTCACGAGATTCTCGAGATGATCGACGTCGCCATGGGCCGCTCCAGTCTCCAACGTCCGCCGAATCAAGTTGCGGCGTTTGCCGGATGGCGGCAACGCGTCGGTTCGACGCTTCGATCGAGCGGCATCGCATGAGATGAACTCGATCATCAGCGCGCACAATCGCCTTGCCACCTCGAGCCACGGTGCTACATCGCGCCGATGCCGAAGCCGCGACAGCTCGAGCTGCATCTTCCGACGCACGGTGGCAAGCGCAAGAACGCCGGACGGCCACGCGCGTCGCCGCGACCGAACGTGCCGCACGTGCGGCGCACGGGCTTCTGCGCGGACGAGCCGTTGCAGGTCACGCTGCGCATCACGCCCGGCCTACCCGGCCTGCGCGAGCGGGCGCCGTGGGCGGTCATCGTGCGCGTGCTCCGGGCGATGCGTGGCGTCGCCGGCTTTCGGATCGTCGAGTACTCGGTGCTCTCGAATCATCTGCACCTCGTCGTCGAGGCCGACGACTCGACGTCGCTGACCGCCGGCATGCGGGGCCTCACCGGTCGCCTCGCGCTCCGGCTCAACCGACTCTTCGGCCGCAAGGGGCCGCTCTTCGCCGATCGCTATCACGCACGTCCGCTCGGCTCACCGCGCGAGGTGTGGCTGTCGTTGCAGTACGTGCTCCTCAACCAGCGCAAGCACGCCGCCGAGCACGGCCGCCACCTTCCGCCCGAGTGGATCGACCCGCGCAGCTCCGGCCCGCGCTTCACCGGCTGGTGTGCGCGGACCGAGGCGCCGCGCAGCGACGACTACGGCACCTCCGCGCCGAAGACCTGGCTGCTCGCGCACGGCTGGCGGCAGTGCGGCTTGCTGCGCACGGACGCGATCCCCAGTACACCTCGGCGAGCGACATCCCGGGCCATTCGCAGCACACGGCGTGCACGCGCGGCATGACGGCCTCGGCCGAGCACGGCGCACCGCCGCCGTGCGATGCTCCACGCCATGCCCGCGCCGCAGGTCCTGCCGAGGTGGCCGGTGCCCGTGCTCCTCGCGGCCGCGGTCTGCGTCTTCGTCGCGACCGGTCTGCTCGCCGCGCAGTCGTGGCGCATCGCCCGTCACGGCGAGGTCGCCGAGGGTGAGGTCGTCGACGTCGACTACTTCGGGTCGGAGTCCGGGCTGCCGCTCGTCGCGTTCGAGGCCGGTGCGCGCAGCGTCAGCGTGCGCCTCGCGAATCCGCTGGGGCGCGGCTACGACGTCGGCGATCGCGTCCGCATGCGCTACGACCCCGACCATCCCGAGCGTGCGCTCCGCGACTCGTTCGACGGGCTCTACGCGCAGGCGATGATCGCCGGCGGCGTCGGCCTCATGCTCGTCGCCGTCACCATCGTGTACGCGGTGCTGCGACGCCGCGCAGCACCGCGAGCCACGGTCGCTACTCCACCACGGTGACCTTGCTCGAGCTGCCGTGCCCGAAGCGCTCGGGCTCGTACATCTCCTCGGCCTTCACCGGCGGCAGCAGGAACTCGCCGATCGTGGTCGCACGCGCCGTGTAGCTGTAGGTGTACACGCCGGCGCCGAGCTGATCCGCGAACAGCAGCATTCGATCGTCGCGCAGATCGGTGTGGCTGAACGTGTACCACCAGCCCCACCACCACCCGTCGCCGTAGCCGCCGTAGTAGGGATACCCGCCGTAGCCACCGCCGTAGCCGGGATCGCGCCCCGCCTCCGACGTCGCCTGCACGCTGGTCAGGAACTTCGGGTTCTGGCCCTCGAAGCCCGCCGGCAGCGGATCGTCGACGACCACGTAGTTCGCCCGATCGTTCACCACCAGGTTGATCGTGACCTTCACGTTCGTGCCGGCCTTCACGATCCATTCGCCGTCCTCCGTCTGCTTCACGGCGTCGGGGTCCACCTTGCCGTCGTTGCCCGGCAGCGCCTCGTACTCGCGGTAGACCGTGAAGCCCTGGTCCTGCGCCTTCAGCTTCAGGCTCGCGGGCGCGTAGCGCAGCCCGAGCCGGTAGTAGAGCTTGCCCGGACCCTCCTTGCCGATCGTGAGCTGCCGTGTCGGCGCGCCGAGCAGCGTGTCCATCGACACCTTCTGCTCTACCTTCGTCATGCTGCGGCCCTTGAACGCGTGCTCGCCCGCGAACAGCGAGTCGATCCATACGCGTGCCGTGTAGTCGGGCTCGTCCTTCTCGACGACCTCGAAGTAGCGGCTCGCCGCCACCAGCGACCACGCGTTGCTGTGCGTCGTGGTCCAGCGACCGCCGCGCTTCGGATCGCGGTCGTCCATGATGCCCGCGATGATCTTCGACAGCCGCGTGTCGCTCGGATCGATCTCGAGCAACGCCATCAGCGCGATCGCATCGGTCTGCACGCTCGAGTGCATGAGCAGGCGCAGCCCGTCCGAGGCCGCCTCGCTCTTGCCCTCCGCGAAGTGGATCGTGCGCGCCGCCTCGATCACCCCGTCGGCCAGCTCCTTCATCACTTCGTCGCGCGCCGCGGTCTTCCCGTAGCGGTGCGCCGCGCTCATCATCAGCACGCGGGCGTACAGGGGCATTTCCTTGCGATGCGCCCACACGTTGTCGAACAGCGACTCGCCGCGCTTCTCGCCGGAGAGCAGCCACAGCGAGAATGCGCGGCTCGTCCAGTCGTAGTAGTCGCCCCACCGCGAGCGATAGCCGTACTGTGCGAAGTTCTCGAGGTACTGCAGCGCGCGCTCGAGCTTCGCGTTGTCCACGGTGAAGCCCTGTCGCTTGCCCTCGAGCAGCGCGAACGTCACCCAGTTGGTCAGGTACGGCCAGCTCTCGCGCGTGTCCCAGTAGCCGAAGCCACCGTCGTGCAGCTGGTGGCTCCACAGCTTCTCGATGCCGTCGGCACCGAGTTGCTTGCGTGCCGCGGCGTCGCGCACCGTCGCGATCGGGAACTGATCGAGGATGTCGCCGAGCGCGAAGATCGGCAGGATGCGGCTCGCCGTCTGCTCGGCGCACTCGTACGGGTAGTCGACCAGGTACTCGACCGCATCCTCGAGCCCCGACAGCGCCGTGGAGCTGAAGCTGAGCTCGAGCCCACCGAACGCGGGCAGCGCGTCGGCCGGCGGCTCGATCACGCGTTGCACCGCGTCGTCGGTCATGCCGTAGTCGGCGAACGCCTCCGCCGTGGCCGGGTAGTGCACCGGGATCGTGATCTCCGTCGCATCGCGGCCGCGGTTGCTCATCGCCGCGAACTGCAGCCGCATGTGGCCGACCTGCTCGACCGCCATCGGGAACCGCACCTCGCGCGACTCGCCGGCCGGGATGTCGACGAACGTCTCGGTCTCACCCGAGAGCTTCACGTTGAGCCCGCGGGTGCCGACCAGCACGCGCTGACCTTCACCGGTCTGGTTGTCGACCATCACCGAGCCCTGGAACTCGTCGCCGAAGTTCGCGAAGCGCGGCAACGAGGGCCGGATCATCACCGGCTTGCGCACCTTCACCGAGCTCTCGCCGCTACCGAAGCGATCGGCCGCGGCAGGGTCGATCGCCACCGCCATGATGCGGAACGTCGTGAGGTTCTCCGGCATCGGGATGTCGATGCGGGCCTCGCCGTTCTCGTCGGTGAGGATCTCGGCGTCGAAGAACGCGGTCGTGGCGAACACGGTGCGCAGCGACACCTGCTGCGCCATCGCGGCGCCGACGTCGAACTCCTCCTCGGCCTTGTACTCGGCACGACGCTCGCGACTCTTCTCGTCGGCCATCGGTGCGCGCGCCGACGAAGCGCGCGCGGCCTTGGGCTTCGCAGCCGCCTCTGCGACCGGCGCCGCCGACGGAGCGGGCGCCGCCATGTCGCCGCCGCCCTTGCCGATCACGCCGATGTTGCCGAGCCCGATCGTGCCCTCGCCCGTACCGCCACCGCCACGGCCGGTGCCCACGAGCCCGAGCCCGCCCACGCCGTACGCGTCGCGCTGCTCGACGCCGCCGACGAACCCCGGTGCCGTCGCAGCCGCGACGATCGCCGCGTCGTCACGCGGCAACAGGTTCGCATGCAGTGCGTGCAGCCAGACCTCGCCGGCACGGCGATAGTGGAAGAACGACACCGGATTCGGGGTCTGGAAGCCCATCAGGCTCAGCACGCCCTCGTCGACCACCATCACGGCGACGGCGGCCGGCAGTGCAGCGCCGCTGTCCTTGCGCGTGGTCTTGATCGTGAGCGAGAGGCTGCCCTTGGGCTCGATCTCCTTCGCGTGCGGCGTGAGCTCGACCGCGATCGTCTTCGCATCGGTGCTGACGTCGAGCTCGAGCTGACCCACCGCGACCGCGGGCATGCCGAGGTCCTGGCCCTTCGGCGCGCCGGCGATCTCGACGCGACCGCGGGTGACCATCGCCGACAGCGACACGCCGCCGACCATCTCCTCGGTGATCGGGATCTCCACCGCATGCGCACCGCCGGTGATGACGACGGGCAGCTCGCTCGAGATGCCCTCGCGCTCGACCACCACCACGCCGCGCGCGTCGGTGAACGGCGAGCGCAGCAGGATCTTCGCGGTGTCGCCCGGAGCGTACTTGCGCTTGTCGGCCACGAGGTCGACGCGGCGATCCTCTTGATCCCAGATGACCTCGTCCTTGCCGTGAACGTAGACCACGATCTCGCTCTTGGTCTCGTGCCCCTCGTCGTCCTTCGCCGACGCGCGCGCGGTGTAGCTGCCGGCCTTGTCCGGCGTCACCGGGCACGACTGGGGTGCGGCGTCGGCCGTGAGCGCGCAGCTGCCCGCGGCGATCTCCTTCGTCTCGTACTCGAACATCCACGCGCCGTTCTTCTCGACCGCCTTGCGGGTGGTCTCCTTGCGCACGAACTCGAGCGCGATCGGGCTGCCGCTCTTGCGCGCACCCTCGAGGTCGACGAGCACGGCCTGGATGTCGACCTGCTCGCCCTCGCGCACCACGGTGCGATCGCTGCGCAGCCCGACGTAGACGCGCGCCGGATGCACGATGAAGTTGCCGCTGCTCGCGATCGCCTGGCGGTTCTCGTCGGTGACCGTCGCCGCGATCGTGTACGTCGCGGCCTGCGGCGGGCCCTCGGGCTCGGTGGACGGCGGCGAGGGGACGGCCGGCACCGGTGTGCCCGGCGGCGGCGGCTCCTTCGCGACCACGACGTGCTCGACCGCGTACTTGCCGGTCACGTCGAGCGTGCCGGTCTTGTTCTCGATGTTGATCGTCGTCGAGTAGCCGCCGCCCCAGTACTCGCCGCCGTAGTGGCGACCACGGCCGCCGCCGCCGTACCAGCCGTAGCCCCACTGGTTGCCGCTGCCGAACGTGAAGCCGTCGTTCTCCGAGCCCGGCGGCGTGAAGCTGGCGGTCGAGCGCGTGAGCGTGTACGCGACCTGACCGCCGACGAGCGGTGCGCCGTGCAGGTACTCGCCGATGATGTCGGCGTGCAGCTTGTCGCCGAACACGAGCGCCTTGCTCTCGGGGCGCTCGACCTTCACGGTGAACTCGGGCGTCCGGTAGGTCTCCACCGAGATGCCGTGCCAGAACGTCTGCGTGGGCCCGAACAGCGCGGGCACCTCGAGCGTGAACTGGTAGTTGCCGGTGCCGCCCTCGTCCTTCGTCTCGATGTCGACCGCGAGCGTGCCGAACGCCCCGATCTTCACGTCGCCCGACGCGACGTCGATGCCGCGCGGATCGACGACCTTGTACTTCGCGGTCGCGTTCTGTCGCCACCACTGCACGGCGCCCTTCGGACCGCGCGTCTCCTGGCGCAGCACGCCGACCAGGTGGATGGTCTCGCCGGGCTTGTAGGGCGCGCGATCGGTGAAGAAAAAGGCCTTGCTGGTGTCCTCGGGCGTGCCCCAGTTGCGCCACTGCCCGCGCAGATCGTTCTGGTCGAGCCGCAGGAACGAGACGTCGCCCTCGTGCTTCGCGACCACCATCAAATGGTCGCCGTACACGGCGGTGGTGTAGGTCGGGCGCGCGAGCCCGTCGGCGTCGGTGGTGCCGCTCCACAGCCGCGTGCCCATCTTCGCACCCTGCACGATCTCGAGCTCGACGCCGGAGATCGGCTCACCGGTGGACAGCCGCGTCACCTGCACGAGCCCCGAGTCGCGATCGATCGCCGCCGCGACGCCGAGGTCGGTGATGAGCGCCATCTGCGAGATGCCGTACTTCGTCTCCCAGTCGTCGATCTTGATCTTGTTGCTGCGCGCGATGAGCCACGCGATGTTCTTCTTGCCGAGGATCGCGTCGAGCTCGACGAGGAAGTCCTGCTTCTTCTTGCGCGACGGCCGGACGTTGTGGGCCTTCTCGAACGTCGAGCCCGGCACGCCCTCGGGCCAGCCCCACATGCCGTCGTAGGAGTAGGCGTCGAGGAACTGCGGCACGTCGGTCGTGTCGAGCGCACGCGCCTCGATCTCGAGCGTGTCGATGCCAGCGATCGCGAGCTCGATCTCCCGCGGTGCGCCGCGCTCGATGACCGCGGGGTTGCGCTGCATCGTCTTCAGCGCCACCTGCGGGTACTGCGGGCCCAGCTTGACCGTGGTCTTGAACGGCTTGGCCAGCGTCTGGTGGAACATGTCCTCGAGCCCGGCATCGACCGTGACCGCATACGTGGTGTCGCCGACGAAGTCGCCGGAGATCTGGATGCCGTTGTAGCCGCTGGTGACCGAGATGTTCTCGACCGCGGGCGTGACGTGGACCTTCTCCTCGACCTTGATGTCGGTGATCGAGTTGCTCGCGGTGAGCGAGATGCCGTTACTCGCCCAGCACACGCCGTAGCACGGCGTCTTCGACAGCGTGAGCGGCGGATAGGTGGAGAACGCGAACGAGATCGCGCTGCTCTTGCGTGGGCCTTCGCCGAAGACGCCGGCCGGCAGCGAGACCTTGTAGGTGGTGTCGGGCGAGAGCTTGCCCTTCGGCTTCAGCACCACCAGGCGATCGCGCTGCCACGCCTCCATGGTGGCCGCGCCGACCGGCTCGGTCTCCGTGAACTCCACGGTCTTGCCGCCGCCCTTCCACTCCAGCGCAGCGAGCAACGCGGTGCGCTGCACCGGCTGGTTGAACGTCAGCGTGAGCAGGGGCTCGAGCTCGATGCCGGTCGCGCCGTCGTAGGGGTACGCGCTGGCGAGCGCGAGCGCCGGGGTGGAGAACGCGAAGGTGTGCTCGCTCGCGAGCTCGCTGCCGCCGGTGGACTTCACGCCCTTCGGCACGCGCACCTTGTATTCGGTCGAGAACGGCATGCGGCCTTCGGGATAGAAGGCGACCGTGCGCGTGCCGAGCCAGCGCACCTTGCCGGCGGTCTTGGGCTCGATCTCGAAGGGCACCGTCTTCGTCGCGAGCTGCTCGACCGACGCGAGCGGCACCATCGGATGGTTGAAGGTCACGCGCACGGCATCGACGAGCGTCTGCTCGCCGGTGGGGCCGAAGCGCTCGACCGCGAGCGGGCCCGTCACGACCTCGGGCTTGCTCGCCGTCGACGGCGCCTCCGGCGGGAACGGCAGCTCGATCGACTCCGAGACGGTCTCGGGCTTCTCCGGCCCCGGGCGCGGCACGATCACGTCGGCGACGTCACCGGGATGCGGCTGCAGATCGGGCACGCCCGACCACAGATCCAGCGTCACCGGATCGGCTTCGGCGGCGGGCGCGGCCGCTTCGACCGGCGCCTCTTCCTTCTTGTCGGTGCAGCCGGCCGATGCGACGGAGAGCCCGACGCCGAGCGCCAGCGCGAAGAACGAGGAGAGCTGTCGATCCGACATGCGTGCCGATGGTAGCGGTTTCCCTCGAAACGGCGTGATCGACCGCATGCGATCGGCCGCGAGTCCGGCATCCAACGCGCGAGCTCGGAACGCGGGTCTGTCACGGGGTACTTCGGCTGCAGGACCACGGGGGCCGTGGTGGCTCCAGCCGCGAGGGTGATCGGCGCCACGTCGTGGGGCGATTGCCTGCAGCGCTACGCCACCGCCTGCAACCACCCCCGCGGAGGAAGTCGACGTCATGCGAATCGGTGCTCGAAAGCTGGGAGCGTGTGTGTTGGGCAGCATGCTGGGGATGTGGTCGTGCGGCGGAGACGACGATGCTGCGTCGAGCTCGCCGAGCACGTCGACGGGCAGCGCGACGATTGCCACCGGCTCGGAGGAGGCCGGGAGCTCGTCCTCGGGTGGCGACACGAGCACGACCTCCGCGGACTCGTCCTCCGGCGCGCAGACGGAGAGCGGCGAGTCCGGGTCGAGCAGCAGCGACGCCACGACGAGCGGCAGCGAAACCGGGACGACCGGCAACGACGGCAGCACGAGCGACGGCAGCAGCAGCGAATCGAGCACGGGCGATGCACCGGCGTGCATGGTCGAGCTGCCACCGCCCGCCGAGTGCGAAGATCCGGGCGGCGGCGGAGCCGGCGGTCCCGGGATCGAGTGCGACATCTTCATGCAGGACTGTCCCGTCGGCGAGAAGTGCATGCCGTGGGCGGACGATTTCGGCAGCTCGTGGAACGCGACGCGCTGCACCGTGCTGGCGGACGATCCGGTCGATGTCGGTGGTGCGTGCACCGTCGAGGCGAGCGGCGTGTCCGGCATCGACGACTGCGTGCAGGGTTCGATGTGCTGGAACGTCGACACCGAGACGCTCATGGGCACGTGCATCGAGATGTGCTCGTGCAGCGCCGAGACCCCGGTGTGCGCCACGGCCGGCACGAGCTGCGTCATCTCGAACGAAGACGTGCTCGCGCTGTGTCTCGGCGTCTGCAACCCGCTCGATCCGCTCGCGTGCGCCGACGGCGAGGCCTGCTATCCCGTGGGTGCGGCGTTCCACTGCGCACCGGATGCGTCGGGCGGCGACGGCCAACCCCAGGACGCGTGCGGGTTCATCAACGTCTGCGATCCCGGCTCGTTCTGCGCGAACGGATCCGAGGTGCCCGGCTGCGTCGGCACCGGCTGTTGCTCGTCGTTCTGCGAGCTCGGCGACGACGATGCTTGCCTGCCCGGCCAGGCGTGCTTGCCGTGGTACGGCGACGAAGCGGCGCCCGACGAGTGTCTCGGCGAGGTCGGAGCCTGCCAGTACCCGTGAGCGCGTCGCTGCGTGCGGCCGTGCTACCGTGCGGCCGCAATGCGTAGGGCGATCGAACGCACTGGTGTGCTCGCAGTGTTCCTCTCCGTGCTCGCGTGCCGCGAGGCACCCGAGCCCGCGCCGCCCTCGGACGGCGGCGGAGGGGGCGGCATGCCCGGGCTCTCGCCGCTCGCCGGCATGTTCGCGAGCAAGCTCGACGAGCCCGGGCCCTACGAAGCACCGCGACAGTCGCCGGATTACACCGACGGGGCGAAGCACGTCGCGGTGCTCGAGCTCTCGGGCAGCATCGGCGAGCTCGAGACGATCTCGCTCTTCGGCGGCAGCACCGTCCAGCCGCTGCGCGAGCTCACCGAGCGCATCGCCGCGCTCGGCAAGGACGAGAGCGTCTCGCAGGTGATCGTGCGCGCGAGCGATCTCGAGATCGACCGCGTGCACGCCGACGAGCTGCGCATCGCGCTGCTCGGTCTGAAAGCCAAGGGCAAGCCGCTCGGCTGCCACACCGAGCGCGTGGGCGACAGCGCCTACCACGTGCTGACCGCGTGCGACTACCTCGCGATCGCACCGCTCGGCGAGATCATGATCACCGGGCCGTCCGCGACACCGGTGCACCTGAAGGGCTTGCTCGATCGGGTCGGGGTCGTCGCCGACTTCCTGCACGTCGGTGCGTTCAAGGGCGCCGCCGAGCCGCTCACGCGCGCCGCTCCTTCACCGGAGATGATGCAGACGCTCGAGGCGATCGTGGAGCAGGCCTATGCGTCGCAGCTCGACGGCATCGAGAGCGGACGCAAGCTGAGCCGCGAGCAGGCCATCGCGATGGTCGATCGCGGATTGTTCGTCGGCGGCGAAGCGGTCACCGCGAAGCTGGCCGACGAGGTCGCGACGTGGGAGGCCTACCTCGACGCGGCGCGCGGTGCGGAGCCGTGGAAGCGCGTGCGACCGCCGAGCAAGATGGGCGACATGATGGCGCTGCAGCGCTTCCTCGGGATGCTGCCGCCGGAGCGTCCGAGCGAGGCCCACGTCGCGCTCGTGTACGCGACCGGCAACGTCGTCGACGGTGCGGGCAGCGGTGTGCTCGGTGCGCGCGAAGAGATTGCGTCGCGCACGCTCGTCGCCGCACTCCGTGCGGTCGCGGCCGACGACAAGGTGAGCGCGGTGGTGCTCCGCGTCGACTCCGGGGGCGGCAGCGCGCTCGCGTCGGAGCAGATCTGGCAGGCGACGACGGAGCTCGCGGCCAAGAAGCCGCTCGTGGTGTCGATGGGCTCGGTCGCGGCCTCCGGCGGCTACTACATCTCGGTCGGCGCGAAGGAGATCTTCGCGAGCAAGGACACGCTCACCGGATCGATCGGGGTCGTCGGCGGCAAGATGGTGCTGCGCGGCACCCTCGACATGCTCGGGGTCGCGACCTTCGACGTGCACCGCGGCGCGCGGGCACAGATCTGGTCGAGCACGCGCACGTGGGACGACAGCGAGCGCGCGGCAGTGATGGGGCTCATGGAGTCGACCTACGCGACGTTCACGGGCCGCGTCGCCGAGGGCCGCAAGCTCGAGCCCGCCGCGGTCGAGAAGCTCGCGCAGGGCCGGGTCTGGACCGGGACCGACGCGAAGTCGCGCGGGCTCGTCGACACGCTGGGCACCCTGGACGATGCGTTGGCGCGTGCGCGCGAGCTCGGCGGCATCGCTGCCGACGTCGCGCTCGAGGTGTACCCGCCGCAGCCGACCCTGCGCGATCTGCTGGCGGGCTTCGGCCAGGTCCAGGCCTCGGCGGTTTCGCGCGGCGGACTCGGCGGCGCGCTCGACGGCGCGCTCGCGGCCATCGAGGTCCCCGACCCGAAGCTCGCCGCGCGCCTGCGCGTCCTGCTCCGCACTGTCGCCGCGCTGCAACAGACACACGTGTGGGCGGTGTCGCCGACGACGTGGCTCCTGGCCCCGCCCTGAGCGGCGCTGCCGGCCGTCCCTTTCCAAAAGCTGGATTTTTGCCAACCTTGATGGAGTGGCGCAGGCCGGAAGCAACGTCGATGGCACCCGCGCGATGGTGCGGGTCGACGCTGCGCGGCCGCCCGCGCTGTACCGGATCCCGTTCTCGCTCGCGGCGGCCGGCATCGTGCTCATCGCACTGCAGGCGGGCAAGCCGGTCGTCGGGCTCGCGCTCTTGTTCACGGTGATGTTCACCACCGCCTCGGTGGCGTGGCGATCGTTCTCGCGGCGGCACGCGCCGGCCCTGGCTCTGCGCGCGCAGGCCGATCGTGCGCTCCGCACCGGCAGCTACGGCGAAGCACGCTCGCTCTACGAGCGCGCGCTCGCGTTGGTGCAGCGCGACCTGCCGGGCGGCTCGCCCGAGGTGCTGCTCAACTGCTACAGCCTCGCGACCGTCCACTCGATGCTGCACGACCGCGTGCGCGCCGACGAGTACCTGCAGCGCCTGCTGCGGGGGCTCGAGGATCGCGTGCCCGCGTCGTGGCGCGGCCAGCTCGCGTGGCTGCTCCGCCGCGTCGCACACCAGCACTCGCTCGCCGGCGATCACGCCCGCGCGATCGAGCTGTGCGAGCGCGCGCTCGAGCTCGTCGGTCCCGCGCCGGGTGCCGACGACACCACGGTGCGCTCGGTGGTCGACGACGTCGCGTGGATCCACCACCACGCGGGCCAGTACGCGACCGCCGAGTACATGTTCCGCGAGGCGCTCTCGATCCACGAGCAGTTCCGCGATGCGGCACTCGAGGTCGCGCAGCGACCCGTGCGCGGCACGAGCAGCGCAGAGTCGCCGTATCGCGTGCCCGGGCCCGCGGTCGCGCCCACCTCGGGTGGGCTCGATCGCGCGGTCGCGTACAGCCTGCTCGGGCTGGGCTGGACGCTCTTCGAGCGCGCGCGCTACGAAGAAGCGCGCGGCTGCTTCGAGCGCGCGCGCCTCGTGGCCAACCTCGCGGGTCGTGCACGCGAGCCGCACGCGCGGGGCACGAGCCTGCACGTCGAGATCCTGCGTGGCCGTGGGGCGATCGAGGTCGCGCTCGGCCACTACGACGAGGCGCAGCGGCTCTACGACGACGCGCGACAGATCGCGGAGTCGGCCGAGGGCAGCACCCAGCGGGCAGCGCTGGCGATCGATCTCGGCTGGCTCGCGCGTTGCGCGGGTCGGTACGAGGATGCCGACGCCGCCTATGCGAGCGCCGCCTCGGCGCTCTCGGGCGGTGAGGAGAGCACCGGCACGATCGCGTGCGCGCTGCACGAGTCGCTGGCCGAGCTGCGTCGCCGGCAGGGCCGCGTGCGCGAGGCCGCGAAGGAGATCCAGCGCGCGTCGTCGCTGGCCGAGCAGTGCCTCGGTGCCGAGCATCCGCGCGTGGCCTCGATCGAGGCGATCGCCTCGCGCATCCACACCGCGCGCTCCGACTGGGCCGAGGCCGAGCGCTGCGCCCGGCGCTGCCTCGCGATCCTGCGCGCGGGACTCGGTGCCGATCATCCGCGTTGCGCCGAGGGCTGGGTCGCGCTCGGCGAGCTGCATCTCGCACGCGCGCAGCACGGTGCGGCCGAGCATGCGTTCAGCGAGGCGCTGCGGCTGCGCGAGGCGGCCTTCGGTGCCGAGCACCCGGAGCTTGCCGAGGTGCTCGACGGGATGATCGCCGTCATGCGTGCCAGCGGTCGCGAGCACGACGCCGAAGCGTTGAGCGAGCGCCGCGGCGCAGTCGCGGCGGCGTGATCGGGTATCATCGCCCGCATGGACAAGCGTCCCCTGTGGCCGATCGCGGTCGGCGTCGTCGGCTGGGGCGCGGTCGCGTACGCGATCTACAACGACATCTGGTGGCCGCTGTGGATCGCGTTGCCGCTGTCGACCTTGCCCGCGCTCGGTGCGATCGCGGTGTGGATCGGCACTCGGCGCGCGCGCAGGGCCGCGCCCGAGATGGTGCCGGCGCAGGCCACCAGCAAGCGCGCACGTGAACCCGAGCGCGGCGTCGTCGAGCCGCCGTCGCCGACGCGGGGCGGTCCGCGCACGAATGCGAGGACCGCCGGCCGACGCAGCCGCGGTGGAGCAGGGGCCGTCGCGCTCTGGCTCGGGGCCGCGTTCGCGGGCGACGGCTGCAAGCGCGAGGACGACGCGCAGCCCACGAAGGCTGCACCCACCGCCGCCGCGCCGGGCAAGGCCGCGGTGCCGGGCTCGCCCGCTGCGCCCGCGCCCGCGCCCGAGGCCACCACGCCGGAGCAGCGCGCGCTCGCAGCCGCGCTGGCGCGGGCGATCAAGGCGCCCGAAGGATCCGATGCGACCTACCGCGTCGATCCGTTCGTCGCCGCGCTGGTGTTCGAGGTGATCCGCTCCGGCAACGGCCCCACGTTCACGCAGCTCGCCGCGCCGGCGAAGGACGGTGGTCCGCGCGTCGGCTTCACGGTCGGCGACGTGCCGGACGGCTCGCTCTTCCACACGCTCGGGCTGCGCAAGGGCGACGTGATCGAGGCGCTCAACGGCGTCGAGCTCTCGGACGAGAGCCGCATCGCCTTCGCGCTCGATGGCGCCGAGAACAGCGTGCGCCTGACGATCTTCCGCGACGACATCTCGCTCGTGCAGAGCTATCGGCTCACGGCCGCGCTCGCGTGGACCGAGCTGCTCGCCAGCCAGACCGGCACCGCGATCGCAGCCGCCGAGGGCGGCGAGCCGGTGCCCACGTCCGACGAAGGCATCGCGCCGCCGGAGGACGACGGGCGCGGCGACGGTGCGGCCCCGGCCGACGACGGCAGCGTCGACGACGGCGGCACGACGCCGAGCGGTGGCGGCACCACGCCGAGCGGCGGCGGCGGCACGCCCAGCGGCGGCGGGAAGCTGCCGAGCGGCGGCGGTGGCACGAAGCCACCGTCGGGCGGCGGCAGCAGCACGCCGACGAAGCCGAGCGGTGGCGGTGGCACGACCCCGCCGCCGCCGAGCGGTACGTCGCAGGTGAAGTGCGACGGCAGCCGCTGCACGATCTCGCGCGCGTACTTCGACAAGATGACGAGCTCGCCGAGCGCGATCTCCTCCCAGGCGACGATCGTGCCCGCGATCAGCAACGACGTGTTCAGCGGCTACAAGCTGAAGACCGTGAAGCCGGGCAGCAACGTCGCCAAGCTGGGCTTCCAGTCGGGCGACAAGATCACGCACATCAACGGCAAGGATCTCACCGACGACATCGAAGCCGCGCAGGTCTACTTCTCGCTCGGCAGCACGAAGGTCTTCAAGATCCGCTTCGTGCGCGGTGGCTCGCAGCAGGTGAAGACCGTCGTGGTCGAGTGACGGCCGCGCTCACGGCAGCGTGATGATGATCCCGGCGTCGTTGCCGTCGCCCGTCACCCGCACGTCGAGCGTGCTGCCGTCCTTGCTCACTTTCCAGCGCAGCGCACGGTGGCTCGGCGACAGTTCCTCTGCGTCGATCGTCCAGCCGTCGCTGGCCAGGCTCGCGCGCAGCTCTTCGATCACGGTGTCGCGATCGCGGGGCACCTTGAAGACGACGAGCTTGCCGCCCGCGGGCGCGAGGCCACCCTGCTCCGCCGCATCGATCGGCAACGGGAGGCCGCCCGGCCCCGGCACGGAGCTCGCTGCGCTCGGCTCGGTCGGAGTCGCGCCGTCGGTCGCGGCACTGCCGTCGGTGGACGTGTCGTCGAGGTCGTCCGACTCCGGGAGCTCCTCGCGGTAGCTGGTCGAGAGCGCGCCTGGCGGGTGCGGACGGTCGGCGTTGCGGCAGGCGCCGACGGCGAGCACGACGAGCACGAGCACCGAGCGGAGGACTGGCTGCGTTCGCATGGGGCGCTGCATCGCAAGCGCGATGCCAGCGGAGCGCGGGCGTGTGGCGGCCCTTTGCACGCGCGTGGGGGTGCCGACCCGGGCGTTCGCGCCGATCGACGACGCGAGTAGGGTCAGTCGCCCCGCAGCTTCTTCGGGCGCGGGATCCCCAGCGCTTCCATGCGCAGGCCCAGCGTCTTGCGGGCCATGCCGAGCAGCTCGGCCGCGCGGGTCTGGTTGCCCGCACAGGCCTGCAGCGCCGCGAGGATGCGCGCCGTCTCGTCGTCGCCGCCGCTGCCGGTCGGCATCGTCGTGACCGATTCGATCGCCACGTGCTCTGGACCCAGCACGTCGCCGCCGCAGAGCACGAGCGCGCGCTCGATGACGTTGCGGAGCTCGCGGATGTTGCCGGGCCACACGTGCGCGCGCAGCCGAGCGATCGTGGCCGGTGCCACCGACGGCGGCGTGCGGCCGATGCGGGCCGAGCCCTCCTCGACGAACTGCACGACGAGCCCCGTGAGCTCGGCGAGCCGCTCGCGCAGCGGCGGGATCGCCAGCGTGATGCCCGAGAGCCGGTAGTAGAGATCCTCGCGGAAGCTGCCGGCCGCGACCGCGGCCCGCAGATCGCGGTGCGTCGCCGACACGAAGCGCACGTCGAGCTCGCGCGACGTGACCGAGCCGAGCCGCAGGAGTCGCCGATCCTCGAGCACGCGCAGCAGCTTCACCTGGGCCGCTGGTGGGAGATCGCCGACCTCGTCGAGGAACACGGTGCCGCCCGCGGCGGTCTCGAGCAGCCCCGGCTTGCTCGCGCGCGCACCGGTGAACGCGCCCGCTTCGTGGCCGAACAGCTCGCTCTCGAGCAGCGCGTCGGGCACCGCACCGCAGTTGATCGCGACGAACGGCATGCCGCGACGATCGGATTGCTCGTGCAGTCGCCGCGCGGTGACCTCCTTGCCCGCGCCGGTCTCTCCGATCACGAGCACGTTGATCCCGCTGCGCGCGATGCGTTGCATCACCTCGACGTCCGCGACGTTGGCGGTGCCGCCGATCCGCACGGCCGCACCCAGCTTCGCGGTCGCGCTCGCACCCTGCACGAGCACCGTGACCTCGCCGATCGCGATCACGTCGCCCGGCGCGATGGGGGTGGGCACCTTGGGCGCGAGCTTCACGCCCGCCACCCGCGTGCCGTTGCTGCTGCCGAGATCCTCGAGCTGCAGCGGCGGCCCGACGTGTAGGACGGCGTGTCGCCGCGACACGGACTCGCGGTCGATCCGCACGTCGGCCTGCTCGGCCCGGCCGATCTGCAGCGTGCCGGACTCCGGGATCGGCACCTGCGTGAACACCCCCTCGCCGAGCACCACGAGGTGCACGCCGTCGGCGTCCGCAGGTGCGCTCGGGCGCGTCGCGAGCTGGTCGGGTGTCTTGGTCGGCATCCTCGCGCTCGCCCCGAGTCTATACTGTGCAGCGCGATGGAGCCGCCCGCGGCGCAGGAATCGCCCGGCGGCGCCCCGCTGCAGGCGGGTCGTTACCGTCTCGGGCGCGTGCTCGGTGCGGGCGCGATGGGGGTCGTGCGCGCATCCTACGATCCTGCGCTCGATCGCGAGGTCGCGATCAAGCTGATCGGGCCCCGCGAGCTCGAGGCGGCGCGCGATCCGACCGACCCCGAGGGCACGAAGAGCCGCATCTTCGACACCCGCGGTGCCCCGTTGCCGTCGGCCACCGGCATCGACGATGCGCGGCTGCTCGAGGAGGCCCGCGCGCTCGCGCGGGTCGCCCATCCCAACATCGTCGAGGTGTTCGATGTCGGTGTGTGCGAGGCCGGCGTGTTCATCGCAATGGAGCTGATCGAGGGCGTGCCGCTGCGCGCGTACCACGAGAAGCGCGCGCCCGACTGGCGCGCTGCGGTGCGCCTCTACCTGCAGGCCGCCGATGCGCTCGCGGCCGCGCACGCGGTCGGGCTCGTGCACGGCGACTTCAAGCCCGACAACGCGCTGGTGTGCACGAGCGCGGTCGGAGGCGACGACGTTCCGCGGGTGAAGGTCGTCGACTTCGGGCTCGCGCGCGCGATCGGGCGCAGCGCGCCGCCATCGTCGCCGGGCAGCGAGCGCATCACGTTGTTCGGCACGCCGGTGTACCTCGCACCCGAGTGCTGGGCCGACTCGGTGCGCGAGCCGAGCGCGGACCAGTTCGCGTTCTTCGTGTCGCTCTTCGAGTCGATCGCACAGCGACGCCCGTGGCCGCGCGCGCAGTCGCTCGCGAAGTTGTTGCAGCGGCTGTCGGCGGGCCCCGATCTGTCGGGGCTCGATGGTCGCGTGCCCGCGCGGCTGCGCCGGGCGATCGCACGAGGGCTCGATCCGGAGCCCACGCGTCGATTCCCGACGATCACCGCCGCGGCCGACGAGCTGCGTGCGGTGCTCGACGGCTCGCGTCGTGATCGCGGTCGGCTGTTGCTCGTGCGACTGCTCGCCGCCGTCGCGCTCGTGCTCGCGTGGATGATGTGGCCGCGTCGTCCGCCCGCGCCCGATGCGGCCGCGATCGCGGAGTGCGTCACGGCCGCGCAGGCCATCGACGGCGTGTGGAACGACTCCGCGCGCGCGCGCGTGAGCTCCGGCCTCGCCGCAGCCAGCCCGACGGACGCCGCGAGCGCGACGCGGGTGCTGCCATGGCTGGAGGACTACGCGACCGCCTGGAAGTCGCTGCGCGAGCAGTCGTGTCGCGCCGCGCTCGAGCCCGGCACCACCACGACCGCGCTCGCACCGGTGCGCGCGCAGTGCTTCGAGGAGCGGCGCAATGCGCTCGCCGGCCTCGTCGAGCTGCTCGGCGACGCCGATCGCAACGTCGCACGCGATGCCGTCCGCTCGGCGGCCGACCTGCCGCGGGTGGCGTCGTGCGACGACGAAGCCTGGCTGTCGCGCCATGCGGCGTGGCCCAGCGATCCGACCACGCGCGAGCGCATCGCCGCGATCGATCGCGTGCTCTCGCGCGCCGACTACACGACCGGCGCGGGTCGTCACCAGGAGGCGCTCGAGCTGATCGACGGTGTGATGGCGGAGGCCACCTCGATCGGGTGGGAGCCGCTCGTGGCCAACGCGCTGCGGGCACGTGCGCGCGCGCTCGCGCAGCTCGGTCGCTACGACGAGGCGGTGGCCGAGCTCGAGCGCGCCTACTTCGCGGCGCGCGAGTCCGACGACGAAGGCGCGGCCGCGATCGCCACCGAGCGCGCGTCGTTGCTCGGCACCAAGCTCGGTCGCTTCGACGAGGCGCAGGCCTGGATCCGCCACGCCGAGACCGCGCTCGCGAGCAACGACGGCGGCGCTGGCGAGACCGCAGCCCGGCTCGCGCTGGTCGTCGCAGGCATCCAGCTGCGGCGCGGTGCGATCGAGGACGCGCTCGCGCCGGCCGAGCGCGCCCGCGAGCTCCGCGTGCGCGCGTACGGCGAGGGCCACCCCAGCGTCGCCTCGGCCGAGCTCGCGATCGGCAGCGCGCTCGCCCAGCTCGATCGCCTGCCCGAAGCACAGCAGCACTTCGAGCAGGCGCGGACGATCCTCGAGCGCGCGCTCGGCCCCGATCACATCGATCTCGCCGCGGTCGAGCACAACCTCGCGATGGCGTGCAGCAAGCTCGAGCGCTACGACGAGGCCCACGCCCACGCCGTCCGCAGCCTCGCGTTGCGCGAGCGCTGGCTGCCTGCGGGCCATCCCGACATCGCGACGTCGCTGGTCGGGCTCGGCAACGCCGAGCTCGGACGTGGTCGGCTCGACGAGGCCGAGCGCGCCTTCACGCGTGCGCTCGAGCTGCGCGAGCGGGCCTTCGGTGCGACGCATCCGTCGCTCGCCGAGACGCTCGCGAGCCTCGCCAACGTGGCGAGCAAGCGCGGCGACTGTCGAGCGGCGGCCGGCTCGCTCGAGCGCGCGCTCGGCATCGCACAGGCGGCGAATCCCGACGACCGCCGCACGCAGCTGCGGTTCGGGCTCGGGCTCGCCGACGCGCTGCTCGCCTGCCACGACCGCGAGGCCGCGCGCGAGCAGTACCAAGCCGCGCGCGCGCTCGCGATCGGCGAGCCCCAGAAGCTCGCCGCCGAGCTGGCGCGCGCGGACACTGGCCTCCGCGTCACGGCAGGCTGACCACCGCGACCGGTACGGTCGAGCTCGCGTCGGTGCCGTCACCGAGCTCACCACCGTCGTTGCCGCCCCAGCACCACACCGCGCCGTCGTCGGTGCGACCACACGCGTGCGTCGAGCAAGTGCCGATCTGTGCTGCACCGCTCGCCTGGCCGGTCACGCCCACCGGCACCGGGCTCTCGAAGCCCGCGTCCTCGCCGTTGCCGAGCGTGCCGTCGAAATTGTCACCCCAGCACAGCATCGCCCCCTCCGCGACGGCACACGTGTAGCCGTGGCCGGGCTCGATGCCGGTCACGCCCGCGTCGAGCCCGACCACTGCGGTCGGTGCATGGCTCTCGACCAGCGTGCCCGACTCGCCGTTGCCGAGCTGGCCGTCGCCGTTCTTTCCCCAGCACCACGCCGCGCCGCCGCTGGTGATCGCGCACGTGTCGTTGTCGCCGGCCGCGACATCGACCGCGTCCGTGCCGAGCTCGACCGTGACCGGAGTGTGCGACGCCGAGAGCGGATCGCCGTTGCCGAGCTCGCCGTAGGTGTCGCCGCCCCAGCAGAGCAGCTCGCCCGCACCAGTCACCGCACACGTGTGATCGCGGCCCGCCGAGATCGCGACGACCGATCCGGGCAGGCCGACGACGTCGACCGGCGCGCTGCGGTCCTCGATGCTGTCGTCGCCGAGCTGACCGTAGTCGTTGTGTCCCCAGCACTGCACGCCCCCCGACTGCGTGATCGCGCAGGTGTGGGCGACGCCGGCCGAGATCGCGGTGAACGACGCCCCTCCTGTGACCGCGACCGGCACCGCGGAGTCGCCCGTGCCGCCGTCGCCGAGCTGACCGCTCTCGTTGGCGCCCCAGCACAGCGCAGCACCGGCGTCCGTGAGCGCGCAGGTGTGGTCGAAGTATCCGTCGATCGCGACGATCGGCGCATCGAGGCCGGTCACGGCGACCGGGATCCGGAACGCCACGTCGTCGAGCGGGGCGCCGTTGCCGAGCTGCCCGCGATCGCTGTAGCCCCAGCAGCGCACGCTGCCGTCCTCGACGAGCGCGCAGGCGTGCAGACGACCGACCGCGAGATCGATCGCCGCGGCCGACGGGAGACCGTCTTCACCACCGCTCTCCGAGCCGCTCTCCGCGTCGCTGCTGCCACCGCTGCTCGCCTCGTCGCTAGCGCCGTCGTCGCCGTGCGTGCCGTCGGCGATCGAGTCGGAGCCGTCGCTCTCGCCTGCGCTGGTGTCGTCCGAGCCACCGAGCGTCGCCGCGCTCGGATCGGTGGTGGCCGCCGCGTCGTCGTCGCCATCGTCGTCGGAGCCGCCGGCGAGGAAGCAGCCGGGTGCGAGCGCGGCGATCGAGCCCAGGAGAGCGAGGTCGAGGTGTTTCATGCACCGGACCCCTGAGCAATCGCGATGCCAGCGCTCCGGCGTGCGTCGGGCCGCAGTTGCCCGCGCCGTTCGACCCCAATCGCCACCCGGGCACGCGCGCGGACCCGAGTCGGGTCACCAGGGCTGCCAGGGCAGGCGTGCGAGCGGATAGACCACGGCGCCGATCGTCTTGCGCCCGGCATGCAGGTACACGGACGGCGAGATCGGGCGCACCAACGAGAAGCGCACGTCGAGGCGGTCGCGCAGCGCCGACTCCAGTGCCGCCGCATCGTCCGGCGCGTCGCCGTGCGCGACGCCGATCCACACCGGCCCCTCGTCGTGCTGCGCGGCCAACCAGTCGGCGAGCGCCTTGGGGTGATCGTCGCCGGCACCGCAGCGATCGACGAGCTTCGCCTCGCCGTCGACGAACGCGAGCACCGGGCGCACGCGCATGATGTTGGCGATCCACCCGCGCAGGAAGCTGGCCTTGCCGCCCTTCACCAGGTTGTCGAGCGTGCGCGGCACGAACGCGAAGTGCCCGCAGGCGGCCATCGCGTCGATCAGCTCGGCGGCCTCGTCGAGATCGAGGCCGTCGGCGATCGCCTGCGCCGCGAGCAGCACCGGGAGGCCGAGCCCGAGGTCGGTCGAGCCACAGTCGCCCACGCGGATCCGCGGCGGACCCGACGACGACTGCGACGCGAGCGTGCGCGAGGCCGAGCAAGCGGCGTCGTACGACTGGATGATCTTCCGCGAGCTCATCACGACCAGCAGCTCGTTGCCGTCGTACGCGCCGAGCTCGACGTAGCGGCGCGCGAACTCGGCCGCCGAGGTGCCGAGCACGTAGGGATACTCGCGCGCGGAAGCGATCCAGCGGTCGACCTCGTCGAGCGGGATACCGGCGCGGGTGTCGTGCGACTTGCCGTCGACCATGATGCACGACGACGTCAGCTCGATGCCGTAGCGGCGGACCAGCTCGTCGGGCAGGTTGGCGCCCGGATTGGTGAGGATGCGGATCACGCGAGTCAGAGATGATCTCCGAACCCGCGCTCACTGTCTCGTGCCCTGCGGCGAGCGCTCCCTGCGGTGGCACGACGGCCACCGTCTGCGCGCTGGCGAGCGATCGTCGTTCGCCCTGCCGCGTGAGCGCACGCAAAGCCTGCGATCGCGGGCTTGCACCCGCCGATCCGAACCTCTACACGTGGGCGCGTGGGAAGGGCCCCTCGGACTCGTCGCGCGCGTCGGCGCTACGCGATCCGCTGGGTCATCGCAGGCTTTGCGTTGCTGCTGCTCGCGGCCGGCGGCGTGCTCGCGTTCCTCGCCTACGGTCCGCTGCCGTCGTACGACGCTGCGCCACCCGAGCTCAGCATCCAGCGCGACGCGGCTCGGCTCGAGCGTGGTCGCAAGCTGGTCGGCACGGTGTGTCGTCGTTGTCACGTCGATCCGATCACGCAACGGCTCGGTGGCCGTGCGATGATCGAGCTCTCGCCGCTCGTCGGGTCGGTCTACGCCCCGAACCTCACGCAGAGCGAGAGCGCCGGCATCGCGGGCTGGAGCGACGGCGAGCTCGCGCTCGTGCTGCGCACCGGCATCCACGGCAAGACCGGTCACCTGGTGCCGCCGTGGATGCCGAGGTTCTCGCGCGTGGCCGACGACGACGTCGCCGCGATGCTCGCGCTGCTGCGCAGCGACCATCCCTGGGTGCGCGCCGACGAGACGGCCGACCGCGCGAGCGAGCCGTCGCTGCGCGTCCGGCTGCATGCGTGGCTCGACTGGGCGCCGGCGACCTGGTCGCGCCTGCCGATCGAGGCCCCGGTGCGCAGCGATCCCGTCGCCTACGGTCGCTACCTCGTCGACGAGCTCTTGCAGTGCAACGGCTGCCATGGGCCCAGCTGGACCGCACTGGCGCATCCCCGCAGCGACGAGGGCGAGGGCTACCTCGGCGGCGGCAACCCGATGCGCGACGTGAACGGCAAGCCGATCTACAGCGCGAACATCACGTTCGACGTCGAGCACGGCATCGGGGGCTGGTCGTTCGCGGAGTTCCGCCGCGCGCTCGTCGACGGCTTCGGGCCCGATGGCGCGGCGGTGCGTTGGCCCATGCGTCGGCACCACCTGCTCGACGAGCACGCGATCGAGGCGATCTACGCGTACCTCGCCACGGTGACACCCGTGGCGAAGGGCGTGCCGGCGTCGGCCGACTACAAGATCGTCGGACCGCGCGTCGATCGCGGACGCCACGTGTTCTTCACCTACGGCTGCCACTACTGCCACGGCGAGACAGGCGTGGGCATCGCGGATCTGCGCGGGGCGGATGCTGCGTTCGCGACCGATGCCGAGATGGCGGCGTTCATCCTCGACCCCACCGCGACGCGCCCGGACACCGACATGCCGAGCTGGCGCGGGGTGATCGCCGACGACGACGTGGCGGCGGTCGTGACCTACGTGCGCGGGCGTGCCGGCGGCGGCTGAACGTTCGCTGCGCTCGGCACGGCGCGCATGCCTTCGATGAGCGCGGTCAGCGTGTCGGCGAGCTCGGGCTCGAAGTCGACGTGCAGGACCGCGAGCTCCTCGCGCTCGAGCAGCTCGCGCAGCTGCGGGGGCGGATCGGACACCTGGCGCAGTCCGACCACCAGCGCGTGCGTGCGCAGCAGCAGCCGCACGCCGTCGCCGGGCCGCATGCCCTCGACGACGGCTTCGACGAGCTCGCCACCCGTGGTGACGCGGTCGCGCAGGAGCTGCTTGAAGCGCAGCGCCGCCTCGAGCCGGACGTTCTGCTCGAGCACGGTGTGCAAGAGCGGCAGGAGATCGGCGAGCGTCTCGTGCAGCACGAGGCTCTTCGCGACGAGCTCGGCGAACGCGCGCGGCGTCATCCGCTTCGCGGCGAGCATCGCGGCGCCGAGCCGATCGAACCACGCGGCGAGCTCGCCCTCGAGCGTCGCGAGGAAGAGCTCCTCCTTGCTGTCGAAGTAGAGGTAGAGCGTGCCCTTCGCGAGCCCGCACTGCTCCGCGATCGCGGCCATCGTGACGCTCGCGTACTGCCTGCGGCCGAGCGCGTGCGCGGCGACGGCGAGGATCGCCTCGCGGCGGGCGAGCTTGTCCTCCTGCTTGCGTGCGCGTTGCCGGATCACCCGAGCAGCTTCTTCACGATCGAGAGCTTGGCGTCGTTGTAGGGCGGGTACTTCACGCTCGGGTCGATGAACGTCGCGGTCTTGAGCACGCCCTTGCGGTGCGAGAACGCCTCGAACGAGTAGTGGCCGTGGTGCGCGCCCAGCCCGCTCTGGCCGATTCCGCCGAACGGCAGCTCGGGATCGGCCATGTGCACGAGCGTGTTGTTGATGCAGCCGCCGCCGAACGAGACCCGGTCGATCACCGGCGCCTCGTCGTTCGAGTCGCGGGTGAACAGGTAGAGCGCGAGCGGGTTCGGGCGCTTCGCGATCGTCGCGATCGCCTCGTCGAGCGTCTCGTAGCGCATGACCGGGAGGATAGGCCCGAAGATCTCCTCGGCCATCGCGGCGTCGTCCATCGTCGCGTCGGTCATCACCGTGGGCCCGATGTAGCGGTCGGGCTCGTCGGTGTCGCCACCGATGGCGACCTTGTCGGCCTCGATGAGGCCCGCGAGGCGCTTCCAGTGCCGCGGCGAGATGATGCGGCCGAAGTCCGGGCTCTGCCGCGGGTCCGCGCCGTAGAACGTGCGCACCGCGGCGCGCATCTTCTCGATGAGCTGGTCGTGCACCGAGCTGTGCACGAGCAGGTAGTCCGGCGCGACGCAGGTCTGCCCGGCGTTGGTGAACTTGCCCCACACGAGGCGCTTCGCGGTGACGTCGAGCTCGGCCGAGGGCTGCACGATCGCGGGGCTCTTGCCGCCGAGCTCGAGCGTGACGCGGCTGAGGTGCTCGGCGCCGGCCTTCGCGACGATGCGGCCCACCTGCGTGCTGCCGGTGAAGAAGAGGTGATCCCACTGGCGGGCGAGCAGCGCCTGCGCGACCGTGACGTCGCCTTCGACGACCGCGACGAAGGCCTCGTCGAACGTCTCGCGCACGAGCTCGGCGGTCACGGCCGAGGTGGCGGGCGAGAGCTCGGAGGGCTTGAGCACCGCGACGTTGCCGGCTGCGATCGCGCCGATGAGCGGGACGAACGCCAGATGGAACGGGTAGTTCCACGGCGCGATGATGAGGTTGGTGCCGAGCGGCTGGTAGTGCAGGCGGCTGCGCGACGGCGCGGTGAGCAGCGGCGAGAACCAGCTGCCACCACGCATCCACCGGCCGACGTGCTTGCGGGTGTGTCGCGCTTCGGCGAGCACGAAGCCGACCTCGGTGCCGTAGGCCTCGACCTTGCTCTTGCGCAGATCCTCGTGCAGCGCCTCGAGGATCTTCGGCTCGAACTTGTGGATCGCGTGCTCGAGCGACGCGAGCTGCTGCTCGCGGAACGAGCGCGGGAGCGTCGCGCCGCTCTCGAAGTACGCGCGCTGCCGGCGGACGAGGTCGTCGATGCGCACGTCGAGGGTGGCGGCGTCGCGCAGGTGGGTTGCGGGCTGACCGGGCATGGCGGTTGACTCCGTCCCCGAGGCTAAATGACCTTTGGTCACTCTGCAAACCGATCAACATTCCGCTGTGATTCCGCGAGGGATAGGGGGCCTGCCGGTTTGACCGGTCGGCCAGTTCGAGCTAGGCTCAGCTCGATGTCCGCTGCCGTCGCCGCGCGCCGCAACGACCCCGAGGCCTCGCGCGTCGCGATCCTCGACGCCGCCGAGTCCATGTTCGTCGAGAAGGGCTTCGCCGGCGCATCGATGAGCGAGATCGCCGAGCGCTCCGGCGTGACCAAGAGCCTCATCCATCACCACTTCGGCAGCAAGGAAGCGCTGTGGGCCGAGGTGAAGCGCCGCTGCTTCGCGAGCTACCACGCGAAGCAGATGGAGCTCTACGCCGCGGGCGAGCTCACCCGTGAAACGCTGCGCGCGTCGATGGAGGCCTACTTCCGCTTCCTCTGTCAGAACCCGCAGGTCGTGCGGCTCGTCATGTGGATGAAGCTCGAGCACGATCTCGACTGCGCGGACATGGTGGTCGAGCTGCGTCGGCTCGGCATCCTCACGATCACCGAGGCGCA
Source organism: uncultured Nannocystaceae bacterium (assembly GCA_964519175.1). Classification (GTDB taxonomy): domain Bacteria; phylum Myxococcota_A; class Polyangia; order Nannocystales; family Nannocystaceae; genus Xiheibacterium. Next base: position 81,806 of record CAZFKC010000011.1, on the reverse strand, counting down.
GCGGCTCGGCATCCTGCGCGCCGACGTCCCCGCCGAGCACGTGCTCATGGCGTTTCTGTCGCTCGTGTCGGCGTACTTCAACGAAGGCGACTTCGTGACCGACGGCGAGCCCCAGCGCATCGCGGCCGACGAGTACCTCGCGAGCGCCTGGAAGGTGTTCTCCGAGGGCTTGCTCGCGCCCTGAGCCCACTCGGAGCTCGGCCCGCCCCGGCCTACTCGCCGCGCACGCGGCCGCGGCCGGCCTTCGTCTCGCTGCGCTGCTTCTTCTCCCCGAGCCGTCGCCGTTTCGACGCGGCCGAGGGCCGGGTCTTGCGACGCCGCTTCGGGACCACGAGTGCCGCACGCACGAGCTCGGCCAGCTTCTCGCACGCGACCTCGAGGTTCCTCGCCTGCGTGCGCGCCGACTGGCTCACGATCGCGATGCGACCCTGGGCGTCGAGGCGGGTGGCCGCCAGCGCGCGCAGTCGCGTGCGCACGGCCTCGGAGAGCACGCGCGAGCTCTCGAAGTCGAAGCGCAGATCGACCTTGGTCGCGACCTTGTTGACGTTCTGGCCGCCGGCCCCCGCCGAGCGGGCCGCGGTCCAGCGGAGCTCGTCGCCGGGGATGACGAGCCCGTCGTCGATGATGAGATCCTGCTCCACGGCCGGCAGCAGACTAGCGCGCCCCCACGCCCGCGCCAGCTCGGATATAGTGCGGCTGGAATGCGGGGATTCGGCCGCGGGCTCGCGACGCTGGCGTGCATCGCCGTGCCTGCGTGCGCCTTCGACAGCGACGGGCAGGGCAGCAGCGGTTCCGCCACCATCGCGACCACCGCGCCCGGCACCGAGAGCGGCGCTGCGAGCAGCGAGAGCAGCACCGGCGAGCCCGAGGTGACCGGCACCGACGACACGGTCGATCCGTGCCCGCCCGGCAACATCGGCTGCGCGTGCGATATGGGCACGTGTCACGACGTGCTGAGCTGCATCGACGACGTGTGCCTCTCGCCGACGTGTCCCAACGGGGTCGAAGAGGCCTTCGAAGAGTGCGACGACGACAACGCGGTCGACGACGACGGCTGCGATGCCGACTGCACGCTGTCGCGCGCCGTCGCGAGGCTCGCGCTCGGTGACGAGCACACCTGCGTGTTGTTCCACACCGGCGAAGTGCGGTGTTGGGGCAACGGCGGGCGCGGCCGCACCGGACACCAGAACACGACGACGATCGGCGCGGCCGAGCCCGCTTCTGCCGCACCGACGCTCGATCTCGGTGGGCTCGCCGCCGACCTCTCGCTCGGCGTCGACACGAGCTGTGCGCTCCTGCAGGACGGCACGCTGCGCTGCTGGGGCGCGCGCGAGCGCATCGGCGGCGGACCGCTGGTGCTCGAGGACATCGGCGACACCGAGGCGCCCGGGTTCGCGGGTCCGGTCGACATCGGCGGGCTCGCGGTCGACGTCGCGGTGGGCCCCGAGCACGCGTGTGCGGTGCGCGTCGACGGCAAGGTGGTCTGCTGGGGCGCGGGTGGCTCGGGCCGCCTGGGCTACGGCAACACGAACCCGATCGGCGTCACCGAGACGCCCGCGACGGCGGGCGGCGTCGATCTCGGTGCGAACGCAGCGACGGCGGTGGCCGTCGGGATCGCGCACAGCTGCGCGCTGCTCGAGAACCAGAACGTGCGCTGCTGGGGCGAGTCGGACCACGGCATCCTCGGCGATCCCATGCTCACGCAGGATCTCGGCGACGACGCCGGCGAGACCCCGGGCGCGATGGGCATCGACGTCGCGCTCGGTGGTCCGGCGATCGCGATCGATGCCGGCAACCAACACACCTGTGCGCTCCTGGCCAACTCCACGATCCGCTGCTGGGGCTTCGGCAACGGCGGGCGGCTCGGGCTCGGCACCAACGACGACATCGGCGACAACGAGACCCCCGCGATGCTCGGCGTCGACATCGGTGGCACCGCTGCGGAGCTCGCGGTCGGTCGCGCGCACACCTGCGTGATCCGTCAGGACGGCGCGCTCTTGTGCTGGGGCATCGGCGACAACGGGCGGCTCGGCAGCGGCAACAACGACAACCTCGGCGACATGCCGATGGAGCTGCCCGGGATGTTGCTGCCGGTCGTCGTGCACGACGAGCCGACCACGCGCATCGTCGACGTCGACGGCGGTGGCGATCACACCTGTGCGCGCCTCACCGGCGGCCGCGTGCGCTGCTGGGGGAAGGCCAGCAGCGGTCAGCTCGGCTACGGCAACACGCAGGACGTCGGCGGCATGGCGCTGTCGATCGTCGACGCCGGCGACGTCGTCGTAGGCGCGCCGTGATCGCAGCGCTCGGCGCTACTGGAACTCGATCAGCTCGACGTCGAACACGAGCATGCCGGCGGGCTTGCCGGGCTTGCCCTGGTACGCGAGCGCCTCGGGGATCCAGAAGCGGGTCTTCTCGCCGACGACCATGAGCTGCAGGCCCTCGGTCCAGCCCTTGATGACGTTGCCGAGCGGGAACGAAGCCGGGCGATTGCGCGTGACGGAGCTGTCGAACATCTTGCCGTCGGTCGTCCAGCCCGAGTAGTGCACCGTGACCTTGGACTCGGCCTTCGGCTTGTCCTTGCCGGTGCCCTTCTTCAGGACCTTGTAGGCGAGCCCGCTCGCGGTCTTCTGCGCGTCGGACGGTGGTGCGGCGACGTCCTTCGGGGTCTCGGGCGGCGGCGGCGGCTCGGGCAGCTTCTCGAACTCGACGAGCTCGACGTCGAACACGAGCATGCCCGCGGGCTTGCCGGGCTTGTCGTCGTAGGCCAGCTCCTTCGGGATCCAGAAGCGCGTCTTCTCGCCCTGGACCATCAGCGGGATGCCCTCGGTCCAGCCCGGGATCACCTGCTTGAGGTTGAAGCTCGCCGGCTTGCCGCGCGTGACCGAGCTGTCGAACATCTTGCCGTCGGTCGTCCAGCCCGAGTAGTTCACGGTGACCTTGTCCCAGTTGTTGGGATGGTCCTTGCCCGTGCCGGCCGCGAGCACCTTGTACGCGAGCCCCGACTTCGTCTTCTTCGCGTCCGCCGGCGGCGCGGCGACGTCGGGCGGAGTCTCCGGCGCAGGCAGCAGCTCGACGAGCTTGATGTCGTAGACGAGCGTGCCGGCGGGCCGCCCCTTCATGCCCTTGTACGCGAGCTCCTCGGGGACCCACGCGCGGACCTTCTGGCCGACCTTCAGCAGCTGGAACAGCTCGGTCCAGCCCGGGATCGCCTTCGCGACCTGCACCGTCTTCGGCTTCGCACCGTCGGTCGTCTCGAACGTGGCGCCGTCGCTCGTCCAGCCGGTCGACTCGATCTTCACCGTGTCGTTCAGCTTCGGCAGCGCGTCGCCGCTGCCCGGCTCGAGCACCTTGTAGGCCAGCCCGCTCGCGGTCTTCGTCGCGTCGGCCGGCACCGCGGCGACGTCGTCGGGCGGAGGAATCTGCTTGCCGCGCGGCTTCGCCTTGTCGGTCTTCGCCTCTTCGCCGGTCTTGTTGTCGAACTTGTCGCCGGCCTCGGCCTTCTCACCCTCGGAGGTCTTGGCCTCGGCCTTGGTCTTGCCGGGATCCGGAGCCTGCTGCGTGCATGCGGAGATCCAAGCCAGCGACGAACAAGAAAGGATGATGGAGCGGAGCGACATCACGCGGCGGACTGTACGGCCAAGCCGCGCGCGGTGGAAGTCCCCTACGTCAGCCCTCGCCGTCGCCCGCCGCCAGCGATTCCAGGATGGTCGCGAGGTGCACGAGCCGCCCGGCCAGGTTGCGCGCGTCCTCGGCGGACAGCTCGACGGGCTCGCCCTTCGGCGTGACGGCCTTGAGGTGGATCGCGCGCTGCTGCTCGATCCACGCGAACGCCTGCTTGACTCTGACGACTTCGGCCGTGCTCTTCATCGTGGGCTCGCCGGCATTTGACCACGGCTGCGCCGCGGCGTCGACGCCGGTGGACCGCTGCGTTGGTTCTGGGGCAGGATGGCCGCACGTCCATGGATGCGGAGGTGCGCAGCAAGCTCGAGCACGACATCCGTGCGCGCGCCGAGGCCGGCGAGTACGGCGATGCGGTGACGATCGCCCTGCGCGGCTACGGCCCCGAAGTGCTCGGGTATCTGGTGGCGATCGCCCGCAACGACAGCGACGCGGGTGATGCCTTCTCGCTGTTCTGCGAGGACGTGTGGCGCGGGCTGCCGCGCTTCCGGTGGGCGTCGTCGTTCCGCACGTGGGCGTACACGCTCGCGCGTCACGCCCACTTCCGGCTCGGTCGCGATCCGGAGCGGCGCCGCATCAAGGTCGAGATCGCGAACTCGCCGGAGCTCGCCGAGCTGGCCGTCGAGGTGCGCACCACGACGATGCTCGCGCTGCGCACCGCGGCGAAGTCGAAGATGACGCTCTTGCGCGACAAGCTCGAGCCCGACGATCGGACGCTCTTGATCCTGCGGATCGATCGGCGGCTGTCGTGGCAGGAGATCGCGCGGGTGATGGCCGAGGAAGAACCGTCCGAGGCCGAGATCACCCGCACGGCGGCGACGCTGCGCAAACGCTTCGAGCGCGTCAAAGAGCGCCTGCGCAAGCTCGCCGCCGAGAGCGAAGAGTAGCTTCAGCGGCCGGGCTGCTTCACCACGCGCAGGTACGGCTTCACGGTCTTCCAGCCCTCGGGGAAGCGCTTCTTCGCGTCGTCGTCGCTGACCGACGGCACGATGATGACGTCCTCGCCGTCGCGCCAGTTCACCGGCGTCGCGACGCTGTGCTGGGCGGTGAGCTGCAGCGAGTCGATCACGCGCAGGATCTCGTCGAAGTTGCGACCCGTGCTCGCGGGGTAGGTGATCGACAGCTTCACCTTCTTGTCCGGCCCGATGATGAACACCGAGCGAACGGTGAGCGTGTCGTTCGCGTTGGGGTGGATCATGTCGTAGAGCTGCGAGATCTTGCGGTCCGGATCGGCGAGCAGCGGGAAGTTGAGCGCAGTGCCCTGGGTCTCCTCGATGTCGCCCTTCCAGCGGTTGTGGTCGGCGACCGAGTCGACCGAGAGGCCGAGGACCTTCACGTTGCGCTTGTCGAACTCGGGCTTGAGCTTCGCGACCGCGCCGAGCTCCGTGGTGCACACCGGCGTGAAGTCCTTGGGGTGCGAGAAGAGCACGCCCCAGCTCGAGCCCAGGAACTCGTGGAAGTTGATCGTGCCGGCCGTGCTGTCGGCGGTGAAGTCGGGGGCAATGTCGCCAAGTCGGATCGCCATGTCGTGCTCGCTTTCGTTGCGGAGCACGGAGCATACGTCGCCCGTGGCATCGACGAATAGCGACGGCGCGCAGGAGATTGGGCTCACATCGGCGTGCGCGGCGGCGTGTCAGCTCTCGCTGCGGCGATGGCCGTAGACGACGCGCGCCTTCGCGGTCGCCATGATGAGCCCCTGGCTCTCCGGCGGCACGCTGCACTCGACCTCGGCCGAGCGCAGCTCGCCGAGCTCGCCGCCGAGCACGTGCGCAGCGGCGCGGGCGTTGCCATGGGCGACGTGCAGTGCGGCCTCGGTGACGCGCGCGCGCGCCGACGCCGGATCGCGGACACCCCACACGATGTTGGAGCCCGGCGCGGAGCCGGCGACCAACGCGACGTCGAGCAGGACGCCCGCGGCCTCCGGTGGCATCTGCGCGCTCATCACCCGGCGCAGGTGATAGCCCTCCATGCGGCCCTCCTCGTCGAACATCGGCTCGAGCACGCGCTCGATCTCGGTGACCGTCTCGGGGAGCATCGGCTCGGTCTCGCGGATCGAGTCGAGCACGATGTTGATGCGCGCGGCGCTCTGCTCCGCGGCTTCGGCAGCGGTCTTGGCCTCGACCCGGATCACGAGCCGCAGCCACGCGACGTCGGCGGAGATCGGTACCGACGCTTCGCCGGTCACGGAGATGGTCGCGTCGGTGCTCGCCATTTGCGACGCCGAGCGTATCACGGCACGAGCGTGTCGACGTGGACCCAGCCGATGCGCGCCGCCGCAGCGAAGCGCTCACCGGCCGCATCGCTGCCGATCATGCGCGTGTGCGCGAGCGAGCTCGCATGCTCGTCGATCGCGGCGAGCACGAGCCCCGGCAGCGGCGGCCGACACCAACACGTCGGTGGACCTGCCCGATGCGTACAGGTGTGCAGGGCGATCGGGAACCCGAGCCTGGTGGCGAGCGCATGGCGTTCGGTCTCGCGTCCGATCGCCGGTGCCGGACGCCAGGCCCAGCCCGCGACGATCGCCCCGCCTTCGTGCAGCGCCCGCAACGCGACGACGCGCCGCGGATCGACGGGCGTCGCGAGCACGCGATCGACGTCGACGAGCACGAGCGAGCGGCCGTCTCGCTGCGGGGCTTCGCGCACGAACTCGACCCGCTCGATCGCGGTGAAGCCCTCGTCGGCGGACGGGACCTCGAGCAGGCGCTCGAACTCGTGCTGGGCCCGCGGCGGGACGAGCTCGGGCCGGGCCTTGCTCGCGCGCGCGAGCTCGGCAGGCTCGGGCAGGCGTCCGAGCGTCGCGAGCATGCGGCGGATCGCGTTGATGCGCGCGTCCTCGAGCGGGGTGTCGAGCCACACGCAGCGCACCGGGATGCCGTGGCGCCATGCGGTCTCGACGACGAGGTTGCGATCGCAGCGCGCGGGATAGGTGTTGTCGAGCACGACGCGCGTGCTGCCGGCGGCGAGCAGCGCGTCGAGCTGGCCGGCGAGCTTCGCGAGCGTGCCGCCCTCGGTGTCGCGGTTGAGTCGTGCGTATCCGGCGAGGGCGAGCGCGCGCGCGTGCGTGCTCTTGCCGGCGCCGGGGATGCCCATGAGGATCACGACCTCGGCGTCGTCGCGCGCGGCGGCACGGCGGTGTGCACGGGGGCGTCGCAGCAGATCGACGACGGGAAAGGCGCGATCGATGGCGTCGCGCTCGGCGTCGTCGAGCACGAGCGAGTCGATCGCCGCGCACGCGCGGGCGGTCTCGACGCGCGTCGGGCCGGGCAGGGGGACGATCGCAGGCGCGAGCCCGCGCAGCCACGCGAGCACCACGTCGGCCGCGCTGCGACCGTGGCGCGCGGCGATCTCGGCGAGCACGCGGTGCTTGCCGAGCTTCGCGTTCGCCTTCGCCCCACCGAGTGGCCGGTGCGCGAGCACGGGGATGCCGTGCGCGATGCAGTGCTCGATCACACCGCCGCGCAGCGCGACGTCGTCGAACGGCGAGAGCCCGACCTGCACGCTGGCGAGCTCGAGCTCGCTGCGGGCCTCCTCGATCTGCGCGACGGTGACGTTGCAGATCCCGACCTGCTCGACGAGGCCGTCGCGCTGGAGCTTGGCGAGCGCGCGCAGGCTCGTGCGCAGCGGGGTGCGCGGATCGGGCGCGTGCAGCTGATAGAGATCGATGCGCCCTCGACCGAGCGCCGCGAGGCTGGCCTCGCAGGCGAGCGCGAGGTGCTTCGCGCGTCCGTCGGGCACCCATGCACCCGCAGGCCGGGTGAGGCCGCCTTTCGTCGCGACGCGCACTTCGTCGCGCGGGCCGGCCCAGGATGCGAGCGCGCGCGCGACGAGCCGTTCGTTGTGTCCGCGCTCGCGCTCGTCGTGCGCGTACGCATCGGCGGTGTCGAGCAGGCGCACGCTGCCGTCGAGCGCAGCGTGGATGACCGCGATCGCCCGCTCGTCGTCGCGCCCGACGTCCGTCGACAGCCGCATGCATCCGATCGCGACCGGTCGCATGCGATTCACAGCGGCGGCGGATGGCCGTCGAGCCGGAGCTGATAGACGAAGTAGGTGGGCGTGCAGAAGCCCAGCCCTCGCGCTTGCACGTCGGCGAGCAGCGCGGGCGCGACCGGCCCGTGCGGCTGGGCGAGGAAGTCCGGCAGCTGCTGACAGCTGTAGTCCTCGCGGCACGGCCGGGTCGCGTCGCAGGTGTCGAGCATCCCGCGGCCGACCCCCTTCGCGAACGCGAGGCTGTCGAACTGGCCCATCGCCATCTGCTCGAAGCCCTTGCCACCGACGATCGCACAGATCTCCGCTGGGCTCGCGGCCGCGAATGCGGAGAGCGTGCGCTCGTCGGCACGACAGTTGCGGGTCACGCGACCGAGCGGCACGCCGATCTTCGCGGGCCGGCAGTTGTAGGCGGACGCGTCGAGCGAGCCCGAGCCGATCGCGTAGAGCTCCTGCTCCTGCACGACGCGGTCGGCGAACGCACGCACGTTCCATGCGAGCAGCGCTGCGCTCGGCAGCGGCGCGGGCTCGATGGTGGCGGTGCGGCACGACAGTCCGGCGCGAACCTCCGCCTCGTCGGGCACGCACTGGCCGAGTCTGAAGCCCGGCCCGGATTCCTGCGCGAGCACGCGGCACGTCGTGCCCTCGGCACACGACCACTGCGTCGGGTTCGGCAACGCCTCGCCCTGCACGCAGGGCTGGTTCACACCCGCCGGGGCATGGCGGGGTCCGAACGGATCCCAGTGCGCCGCGGGTGCCGAGGGATGCGGGCGCGTGTGGTCGGGCTCGCGCCCCGCTTCGAGCTCTGCGAGGTACGCGAGCCGACGCGGCTGCTCCGCCGCGAAGTGCGGCGAGGAGGCCAGCTGCAGCCGGTTGCCGTCGGTCGCGGCACGCAGCGCCGCTTCGTCGGTGCCGAACGGACGCTCGACCCCGAGCAGGTGGAAGCCGGCGATCGACGACGACTGGTGGCAGCCGCTGCAGCTCGCGCCGTCGAGTCGCTCGAGCAGCGTCGCGCCGTCGAGCACGAAGGTCTCGACGCCATCGGCGAGCCGCCGCGCCATCGCATCGACTTCGCTCGGCGCGATGATGGCCGAGAAGGGCCGGTTCGCCGTCCGCGCGCTGCCGAGCGTCGACCAGCTGAGCGCCACCTTCGCCTGCAGCTCGCTCGGCAGCTGGAACACGCCCGTATCGATCGCGGGCAGCTCGGCGGTGATCCAGGCCAGCAGCGCTTCGCGCTTGCGGGAATCGGCACGGATCGCCCGCACGTCGGGCGTGTTCTCCAGCCCGATCGGCACGAGGGCGCCGTCTTGCATCGCGAAGATGCGCATCCAGTAGAGCGCCTGTCCGGCGAAGCCGCGGCCCTCGACGTGCTCGAGGTCGGAGGGGAAGCGCACGATCTGTGCGTCGAGCTCGAGCTGCGCTGCCCGGAGATCCGCGAGCGGTCCGGCGAGCAGCGTGCGCGCGACGGCGGTCGCATTGTCGTCGGTGATCGCGGGCGCGCGCCAGCGAGCGGCCACCCGCCGGCACTTCTCGCCGTCGTCCGGGACGTGCATGACCGCGTTGACGGTGAACGGCAGCCGCGATGCGTAGGTGCGCCCGTCCGCTTCGAGCTCGTACGCGAGGCGGTACACGAGCCGGACCTCGCCGCACGTGCCCGGCACGAAGTCGCGACGATCGGGACGATACACGACCGCCGCGAGCGACCACCGCGAGCGCTCCGCTGCCAGCCATCGCGCATCGAAGACCCGCGCCACGTTGCCGTTGCCGCGATGATCGCGGGTGCGGCCGATCGCGGTCTTCGCCGCGCTGGGATCGTAGGTGCGCAGGATGTCGGTCTCCCAGTCGATCGCGAGCTCGTCGACGATGCGCGCGAGGTCGGCCTCGAGCGTGCGCGCGATGCCCTGCCAACCCGCGCTCGCTCGGCCGAGCAGCGCACCGGTGGTCGGCGTACCCGGGCTCGCCGTCGCGAGGGACCCGTCGAGTCGGGCCAGCACCGATGCGAGCGACAGCGGGCTCTTCGCGTCCGCGTCCCACTCGGCCAGCACACGTGGATCGGTGACCTGCACGAGCGGCTCGCCTTCGGCCGGGACGATCGGAGCCACGGACACGTCGCCGGTCGTGCCCGCCGGGCTCGCCTTCGCGTCCGTCGTCCGTGCCGGCTCGGCGGGTGCGGCCGTCGGCGCGGGCTCGGGTGCGCGCACGTGATCGGCGATCGCAATCCCGGCCCCGATCGCGAACCCGACGACGCCGACGACGATCATCGCGCGCGTGCGCCCTGCGGACACGCCCCCACGCTACCAGAGGCCCCGACCACACGGCCGTAGGGGGCGGGTGAAAGCGACCGCGACGGGCGCCGTTGGGCCCGCATGCATCGATGGCTGGGGCGGATCGGCGGCATCGTGCTGCCGACGGTGGTGGCGTGCGGACCGTCGGTCGCGACGACGCCGGCGGACGAAGGCGGCGCGGCGGACTCTTCGAGCACCACCGAGGATCCGACGGTCGGCGGTGTGACGCTCGGCACCACCGCCGGCACCACCGCCAGCCCGACGGCGTCCGATTCCTCCGATCCCTCCGATCCCTCGGATACCGCGAGCACCGGTGAGGTCCCCGACAGCTGCGGCGACACGATCGTCGACGAGGGCGAGGAGTGCGACGACGGCAACGGCGACGCGAACGACGGCTGCGAGAGCGATTGCCGGTTCTCGCCGGGCACGATCCTGTGGTCGCACTCGATCGACGGCGGAGCCGGGCTCCCGGACATGGGCTCCGACGTCGTGGTCGATTCCGCTGGCACGATCTACGCGGTGGGTGGGCTGCAGAACACCGGGACGCTCGATGCGTGGCTCGGCGTCTTCGCGCCCGACGGCACGTCGATGAGCGACAGCTCGCTCGATCTCGGTGAGGACGAGATCGCGAACTCCGTGGTGCTCGACACCTCGGGTGCCGTGTTCATCGCGGCACAAGCCGTCGACAGCGGTACCGCGCTCGTATTGCGCAGCGAAGATGGTGGGCTCGAGCAGATCGAGGACGAAGGACCCCAGGACAGTCCGTTCCCGACGCGCGCCGCGGCATCACCGACCGGGGGCTTCTTCACGCTGCGGCAGGCGTGGGAGAACGACCCGGAGAATCCAGGCTGGGCCTACGACATCACTGCGCGTGACGCCGTCGGTGGCGCGATCTGGACCTCCTCGGATTTCCCCGGCGCGTTGGTGCTCTCGATCGTCGGCACACCCGACGGCGGCGTCGTGATCGCCGGTCAGATCGAGAACGCGGCGAGTCATGGTCAAGTGTGGCTACGGGAGCTCGACAGCGAAGGCACGGAGGTGTGGACGTACGACGAGGACTTCGTCGACTACGACGACGAGGCGGTGCACACGGTGATCTTCACCGGCGATGGCCGACTGCTCGCCGCTGGTCGGCAGGAGATCCCGGGCTTCGGGTTCGTTCCGTTCGTGGCCGAGCTCGACCGCAGTGGCGCGCTCGTGGACCTCCGCGACGTCTCGGTCGGTGACGCCTCGTTCTGGTTGTACGCGCTCGTCGACGACCCGAACGGGTTGGTGGTCGGCGGCGCCGCGTACCCGGTGAACACGCCGAGCAACGCAGTCATCGCGGCGCTCGATGACGACGGCGTGGTGCGATGGGGCACCAGCTACGACGATGCGCTCGGGTTCAACGACAGCGTTCGCGCGCTCGCCCGCGATCCGACGACCGGCGATCTGATCGCGATCGGCACCGACGTCGGCGAAGGGCAGGGCGACAACCTCTGGATCGCCCGCATCCGCGGCTGATCAATCGACGTAGCGCTCGAGGAAGAAGTACGAGAAGTACTGGTGCCCCGAGAGCTGGATCCGGCCGTGCAGCGACGAGCCCTCGAAGGCCTCGAGCATCGCGAGCTCGGCGGCATCGAGGCCGTGGTCGGCGAGCCACTCGCCCATGAACGTCTCGGCGCCCGCGGACCAGGCGTTGTCCTCGGCGCTGAAGATCGGGCGGACCTCCACGGCGAGCCCCTGCGCGAGGTTTGCGTCCGCGTACATCGCGAAGCGCTCCTCGCCGTAGCCGAAGGCCGTGCTCGCGTCGTCGACGTAGGTGTGCACGTACGCCCGATCGACGAGCGGTAGCATCGCGTCGACCTCGGCTTGCTCGAGCCAGCCGACGTAGACGGACAGCGTCGCGGGCTCGCCGGAGGGCGCGACGAGCCCCAGGTCCCGCGCGTAGCCGAGGATGTCGAGGAACTCCATGAACGTCGCGCTGCCGTTCCAGAACTCGATCTCGGTCACCATGCCGTCGAACGCGGCGTGCGTGTCGTGGAACTCGGCGATCGCGTCCCAGGTGCTGGTCGCGGTGGCGCCGATCGCCTCGATGCGCTGCACGCCCGCCTCGCGCGCGCGCCCCATGAACGACTGCAGCGCGTCCTGCAGCGCCGGGTCGTCGAGGATCGTCGCGAGATCGTAGAGCGCGAGCGACTCGATGCGGTGCGCCTCGACGAAGTCGAGCACGAGCTGCTCCTTCGCCGCGTCGCCGAGGATGAAGCGGTGCTGCTCGGTCTCGCGGCCGAAGTCGATCTGCCCGGTGTGATCGGTGTAGAGGCTGAGGTACATGCCGCGCTGGCAGCCGAGCAGATCGACGCTCGAGCACACGTGCGCCGGCGGCTCGCCGGTCGAGCTGCTGGCTCCGGCGGAGCTCTCGTCCGACGACGCATCCGTCGACGACGAGCTCGATGACCCTCCGGAGCTCGCGTCCGCGGTGGTCTGCGCGCTCGTGCTGCTCGGGCTGGATGTACTGATCGACGCACCCGAGCCGTCGCTGCTCTCCATGCCCGTGGTCGCACGGGGATCCGCACCGCAGGCGACGACGAACGCGAGCGCGAACGGGCTGCCGAGCTTCGCCACGTGCCCAGCTTGGTCGGCGCGACGCGGCGCGGTCAAGCGCGCGGTCCCGCGCATGCACGAGCCGCCGTCGAATCGGCGCCCGCGGCTCCGTATTGAGCCACGATGTCGAATCGCGTCCGTCCGCTCCCCGCCGTCGTGCTGCCCTGGCTGTCCGTCGCCGCGATCTTCGGCGCGTGGGCCTGCGACGATCGCCCCGTCGACGAGCACGCGCTGCGCGACGAGGAGCTCGACGACGAGCCCGACGACGAGCTCGACCACGACGACGAGGTGCAGGACATCGCGGTGCGCGAGGACGAAGCCGCGCACGAGCACCACGGCCCGGTCGCGCCCGGCGGGCTCGCGTCACCCGGCGGTCCGATGGAGACGCCGGTCGGCTGCAGCTGGAACGGCACGTCGGGCATGTTCAACGGCAGCGGCACGAAGGGGCAGACCGTCATGTGCCCGGCCGGTCAGCACATGTGGTCGGGCTCCTGCAATATCGTCAACCACCCGCAGCACACGTGGCTGACCGGCGGCCTTCCGACGGGCATCCCCTCGGATCACTGGACCTGCTACGCGTATCACAACAGCGTCGACGGCCCGATGCAGCTCGAAGCGCGCGCGCTGTGCTGCCCGTAGCTCGATCGCACTGCGATGCGTCGCGCCGGATCACGGCTTGACCGGTGGCGTCACGCACTTGCCCCCGGTCGGCGTGTCGATGCAGACCGTGTTGGCCGGGCAGAAGATGACGAAACAGCTCGGGCCGGTGCCCGGCTTCGGAATCGCTGCGGCGGCATCGGGGCCCACGCCGAGGACGACGAGCAGCGCCGGGATCGCGAGCGCGACGAGGATGGTCTTTGCGGTGCGCATGGACTCGGAAGATATCGCGTGCGCTGGCGGGCGAGCCATCGCGATCACGACGATCGATCGATCGCGAGTGAACCGCGATCGTCGGATCAGCGTGCGAGCGGATCCTCGGGCGTCGGGAGCACGTGCGCGTCGAGCCAGCTACGCGTCTCGGTCGCGAGCTCGGCGTCGCCGTCGCTGCCGCGCCGCGTCGCGGACTCGTGGCCGCGCTCGACCAACGCGACTGCGCGCGGGCGATCGGCGCCCAGCTCCCACAGCACGCGGCCGAGCAAGAAGCGCACCTCGACGAACTCGCCCGGGGTCTGCTCCGACTCGATCCGCGCGATCGATCGCTCGAGCAGCTCGCGCGCGCGCTCCAGCTTGCCGCGGCGGAACAGGAATGCGGCGAGCTCGAAGTCGGCGCTCGCGTAGTAGACCCCGTCGTCGGCGTGGGCCTCGGCGGAGAGCTGCGCCGCCTCGGTGAGCGCCTGCTCGGCGTCGTCGTACTCGCCGGTCTGCTCGAGCAGCTCGCCGAGTGTCGTGAGCGCGGAGGCGGTCGTGCTCTTGTGGCCCATCGCACGCCGTAGTCGCACCACCTCGCGCATCAGCTTCGCGGCCCGCGGCAGGTCGCCGCTGTCGGTGATGACGTTGGACAGGTTCTGCATCGTGGCGGCGCGCGAGGAGTGCAGCTCGGGCAGCGTGCGGTCCATGCGGCGCAGCGCTTCTTCGCCGATCGCGATCGCCTCGGCGTGCTTGCCCTCGTGCGCGAGCGGGGCCATCCGCATCGCCAGCGAACCGGCCACCGTGGGATGATCGGGTCCGAACGCGGCCTCGTTGATCGCGTAGGCGCGATCGAACGCGACCTTGGCCTCGTCCATGCGCCCCTGGTCGAGCGCTTCGAAGCCGATCAGCTTGAGCGCGACCGCGACCTGGGGGTGATCGGGTCCGTAGGCCGTCTCCGCGATTCGCAGCGCGCGCTGCATCAGGGCGTCGGACTCGTCGCGGCGCTTGAGCATCGACAGGACCTCGCCGTGGTAGAGCAGCGGCACGACGAGGTCGGGATGCTCGGGCCCGTAGGCTTGCTCGAGCCGCTGGATCGCGGCGACGTAGTAGGGCTCGGCTTCGCGCTCGAGCTCTTGCTCGAGATACATGTTGCCGTAGGCGAGCAGTGCTCCGCCGATGAGGTGCGCATCGGTGGCGTCGCCCTCGGCGAGCCCGAGCGCGGCGCGAGCGAGCCACTCGGTCTGGTGCTCGCGCACGCCCTTGCGCGCGAGCAGGTCGATGAGCTGGATCGCGGCCTCGGCCGCGGTGTGCTCGTCGCGGTGGCGCAGCGCGTCCTCGAAGCCGCGCTCGAGCAGTGGCTGCGCCTCCTCCACGCGATCGAGCGACAGCAGGATCGACGCGACCTCGACCTGGGCCTCGGTGTCCACCGGTGCGTAGCCGGTCGCGCTCGCCTCGGCACGCGCCTCCTCGGCGGTCGCCAGTGCTTCCTCCAACCGACCGGCGCGCGACTGCAGTCGGGCTTGCTGCAGGCGGTCGCGGACGTCGTCGATGCTCGCCCGTGCGTCGGCGTGCTCCGGCGGTGGCACGCGCTCGCGCAGCGCCGCGACGTCGGCACAGCGCGACAGCGGGGGCAGCCCCGCCACCAGCTCGATCGCGTGCTCGGCGACGCTGGCATCGGCGGCGGCGATGAGCTCGATCGCGGCGCCGAGCTCGAGCCGATGCGAGCGCAGGCACCCCATGCGCAGATCGAGCGCTTCGTCGGACTGCTCGCGACGGATCCGCGTCGCTTCGCAGCTCTCGCGGTGCATCGCCGTCCAGCCCTGCGCATCGGCATCGAGCGCAGCGATGACGCGCTCGCCCGTCGACACGGCGAACGATGCGTTGCTCGCCAGCAATCCCGCCTCGATCCGCGCGCGCGCATCGTCGTTCCACACGAGGGCGAGCTCCGGCTCGGCACCCGTACACGGCGACTCGCGCTGCGACCACGCGATTGCGGCGATCGCTGCGGCGCCGAGGCCGAGCGCGGCCCAGAGCCTGCGGCGCGTGGGTGCGATCATCCGCTCGAGCGCCGCGAGCAGCGTGGGCATGTCGGGCCAGCGCGCGTCGGGATCGGGGGCCAGCCCACGGCCGACGATCGTGAACAGCGCGGCCGGTACGCCCGTGCCCGCCGGCGGTCGCGTGGGCGGGAGGTGCTTCGCGGCGGCGAGCTCGGCGAGCGTGCGACCCTCGAACGCCGGCCGGCGATAGAGCGCCTCCCAGAGCGCGACGCAGAACGAATACTGATCGGTGCGCGCATCGACGGCCCCGCCGACGTGCTGCTCGGGCGCCATGTACGGCGGCGTGCCCACGACGGTGCCGAGCTCGGTCAGCGTCGCGCCGAGATCACGGCTCGCGCCGCCGGTGTCGAACGCGTCGAGCCCGGGGTCGTGCGCGAGTGCGTCCGGCAACGGATCGTCGGACGCACCACCCACCGCGCGCGCGAGCCCGAAGTCCATCACGCGCGCGCGCCCGTCCTCGCCGACCACGACGTTGCCGGGCTTGAAGTCGCGGTGCACGATGCCCTGTGCGTGCGCGGCCGCGAGGCCCCGACCCGCCTGCACGAACATCGCCAGCACCTCGCGCCACTCCGGCTTCCCGGCCACGACCCACGTCTTCAGCGTGACGCCGCGGACGTACTCCATCGCGATGAACAGCGTGCCGTGGTCGATGTCGACGTCGTAGATCGGCACGACGTTGGGGTGCGAGAGCAGGGCCATCGCCTTGGCCTCGCGCAGCATCCGGGCGCCGTCGCTGCGATCGGCGCGGGGTCGCAGGCGCAGACGCTTGAGCGCGACCTCGCGGCCGAGCTTCGGATCGTAGGCCCGGAACACGCGACCCATGCCGCCCGCGCCGATCTCGTCGATGACGAGGTAGCGCCCGATCTCGGGGCCCACGTCGGGCTCGAGCTCGGGCACACGGCCCGAGTCCGAGCCGGACTCCGCGACGGTCCGAAACGAAGCAGGATCGTCGCTGCTCTGCACCGCCCCGCGATGATAGCGGATCGCTGCAGCTCGAGCTGCCAGCGGTGCGTCGCGTCACTCGCCGCGCACGGCCACGCGTCCGCCCGACAGGCGCTTCGCCGTCTCGACGAGCCGCACGAACTCGGCGCGGTGGCCTTCGCCGTCCTTGCCGAGCGACTTGCGGGCGAGCTCGAGCACCTCGTCGAACGTCGCGTCGCCCTTGTGCTGGCTGCCGCGCAGCAACAGCCCGAATTCGGCGACCGCCGCGGAGAAGCGGAAGTCGTCGGTGGTCTTGTCGAGCGCGCGGTCGTCCGGCGTGATCGCGAACGTCAGGAGATCGCTCTTGTCGCCCTCGGGCTGCTTGTAGCGGATCTTCACGTTCATCAGCTCGCCGGTGCCCGCCGCCGTCGACAGCCGCGCCTCCGGCACCTCGGCCTGGTACTTCAGCGGATCGAGCCCGGAGGTCGCCGCATCCTTCGCGCCGACCGGCACCACTTCGTAGAGCGCGGTGACCGAGTGCCCCGCACCGATCTCGCCAGCGTCCTTGGTGTCGTCGTTGAAGTCGGTGTGCGCGAGCTTGCGGTTCTCGTAGCCGACCAGCCGGAACGACGCGACCTCCTTGGGGTTGAACTCGACCTGGATCTTCACGTCCTTCGCGATGGTGACCAGCGTCGAGCCGGCCTCCTCCACCAGCACCTTGCGCGCCTCGGCGACCGAGTCGATGTACGCGTAGTTGCCGTTGCCCTTGTCCGCGAGCTTCTCCATCGTCGCGTCCTTGATGTTGCCGGTGCCGAAGCCCAGCACCGACAGGAACACGCCGGACTTGCGCTTGTCCTCGATCATCTTCACCAGCTCGCCCTGGCTGGTGGTGCCGACGTTGAAGTCGCCGTCGGTGGCGAGGATCACCCGGTTGATGCCGCCCTTCACGAAGGTCTTCTCGGCGAGGCGATAGGCCAGCTCGATGCCGGCGCCGCCGTTGGTCGAGCCGCCGGACTCCAGACGCTCCAGCGCCGACGTGATCTCGGCCTTGTCGGCGGTGGGCTCGAGCACGAGCCCCGACGCGCCGGCGTACACGACGATCGACACGCGGTCTTCCTTGCGGAGGTTGTCGACCAGCATGCCGAGCCCGCGCTTGAGCAGCGGGAGCTTGTCGGGGCTGTTCATCGAGCCCGACACGTCGAGCAGGAACACGAGGTTGCGCGCCGGCACGTCGCGCTCGTCGATCACCTTGCCCTGCAGGCCCACGTGCACGAGCAGGTGGTCGTCGTTCCAGGGGCAGCTCGAGACCTCGTGGGTCATCGAGAACGGTGCGCTGCCCTCGGGCGCCGCGTAGTCGTAGTCGAAGTAGTTGACCAGCTCCTCGATGCGCACGGCGTCGGTCGGCGGCAACGCGTTGTCGCCGAGGAAGCGGCGCATGTTGCTGTACGACGCGGTGTCGACGTCGATCGAGAACGTCGAGCGCGGGTCGTCCTTCACCGCGACGAACTCGTTCTCGGCGATCTGCGCGTAGTCTTCGCCGCCCACGCCGTCGTCGGTCGCGACCTCGCCGTGCCAGCGGCCGCGGGCGGTCGACGTCATCGGACCGGCGAGGCCGCCCGCGGGGGCAGCCTTCTTGGCGGCCTTCTCGTCGGCGCGCAGCGGAGCCGGTAGCGGAGGCGACGTGGGCACGGTCTGGGGCGTCGCCGTCGACTCCGCCTCGGCGAGCTCGGGCACCGGCTCCGGTGGGGGCGGCGACTCGGTCGGCGTGCCCGTGCGCAGCGGAGCTTCCGCCGCGCGTGCGCTGGTATCGACCGCACCCGCCTGCATGCGCTGCGCAGGTGCGCTCGCGACCGTGGGCGCTTCGCCCTTGCCGTCCTCCGGCGCCGCGCCGCGGTCACAGCCCGGCAAGGTCGAGAGGGTGAGCGCGGCGAGCTGGAAGACTCCGAGAATTCGACGTGGCACGGCTGGCGTGGTCGAACGCGCCGTGTCAGCGGTCCGATCTAATCCGCGAGCGAGCTGGTGATTTCGCTGCGGAAACCCCGGGCCGGCTCGTTCTTCGCGGCCCCGCGGTAGGGCTCGGCGATCGCCATCGCGGGCTGCCGGCCGCGCTGGCCCGGGGCGAGCGGCTGCACTGCGACCGGCACGATCGGCTGGCAGCACACGCCGTGCTCGACGCCGTGGCTGATCCGCGCGAGCTCGTTCTCGCCCTCCTGACACGACGCGTGTCCGTCACCGAGATCCGCACGCGCCGTCCCGCCGACGCACTCGCACTGCGTCGCGTTCATCGGCGTGCCGACGAACGCACACGCGTTGGGCTCCATCACCGTGACGGTGTCGTGGATCTGCTCCGGCGTCGCCGAGCCTTGCTCGGGGGCGGTGGTGCTCCGCGGCGCTCGCTCGCACGAGGTGAGCAGGGCGGCGAGGGCGATCGTGACGAGCGAGAGCGTGCGCATGGCGAGCCCAAACTGACCCCCACGCACGCGGCCGCAACCGAGCGATGTCGCCCACCTACGTGCATCCGCGCGCAGCGATTGCACGCGTGTGCGGGCGCGTGCACCGCCCGTTGCTACGCTGGCGCCGAGTTGTCTGCACCAATCGATCCGACCTCCGCCTTGCGTTGGGTGACGCTGCTGCTCTGCGCCGCCGCGTTGTTGCTGTGCTGGCCGCTGTGGCCCGCGCTCGTGCTCGCCGCATGGACGGCCTCGCTCCTGCGCCCGCTGACGGCGCGGCTCGAGCGTCGCCTGCACGGGCGCCGACGCGCCGCTGCCGTGCTCGTCGTGCTCGTCGCGATCGTCATCGCCACGCCAGTGGTGCTCGTCACGGTCGGCGTCGTCGTCGGCGCGCGCGATCTGATCGAGACCGCCTCCGAGGCGGCGTCGGCGAGCGGTCTGCTGGAGCGCCTCGCGGTCGGTGGCGACGGCGCTCCCACCGTGAAGCTGCCCCAAACGCTCGGCGACGCGGTCGGGCTCGCGCAGCAGTACGGCACCGAGGCGTTCGGGCTGCTCACCCAGCTCGCCGGTGCCGCCGCCAAGGCGCTCATCATGCTGGTGGTCTACTTCGCGGCCGTGTTCGCGTTCATGCGCGAGGGTCGACAGGAGTGGCAGTGGATCGTCGACCACGTACCGATGCGGCGCGAGCACCTCGAGCGCTTCGCGGCGGCGTTCGACGAGACCGGTCGCGGGTTGCTGATCGGCGTCGGGCTCACCTGCGCCGTGCAGGGGCTCGTCGCGATGCTGGCCTACTTCGCGCTCGGCGTGCCGCAGGCGTGGGTGCTGGGCCCGCTCACCGGCGTGGCATCGATCGTCCCGGTCATCGGCGTCGCGACGATCTGGGGCCCGATCGCGGTCGGGCTCCTGCTGAGCGGCCATCCCGTGAAGGCGGCGATCCTCGCGGTCGTCGGGCTCGGGGTGATCGGCACGATCGACAACCTGCTGCGTCCGCTGTTCTCGCGCGTGGGCGCGCTGCAGATGTCGCTGCTCGTGCTGTTCGTATCCGCGTTCGGCGGGCTGCTCGTGCTCGGCGCCTGGGGTGCGATCCTCGGCCCGCTGGTCGTGCGGCTGACGATCGAGGCCCTGCGGATCTCGCGGATCGATGCCGCGAGCTGAGCGAGCGCCGAGCTCAGGTGCACTCGGCGTCGCCGCAGCCGTCGCAGCTCTCGAAGCACGCCTGCGGATCGACGCACACGACGGGCTCGCCCGTGCAGCTGCCTCCGCCGCAAACATCGGTCGTCGTGCACGCGAGCCCGTCGTCGCAGCTCGTGCCGGCCGGGTCGTCGCCGGTGCAGGCATCCGCGGTTTCGTCGCACGACTCGCTGCAGTCGGCGTCGCCGTCGGGCCCGGGGCAAGGATCGCCGCTCCCGACGCACGCGCCGGCGCTGCACGACGAGCTGGTCGTGCAGTACATCCCGTCGTCGCAGGGCGAGCCGTTGGGGTCGTTGCCGCTGCAGGCGTTCGCGGCCTCGTCGCACGTCTCCGAGCAGTCGGAGTCGCCGTCCGCACCCGCGCACGGGTTCACGGTGCCGACGCACGTGCCGGCCGCGTTGCACTGATCGGTGGCGGTGCAGAACAGCCCGTCCGAGCACGGCGTGCCCATGTCGGCCGGCTCGACGCCGCACGCGTTGTTCTCGCAGACCGCGACGTGACAGGCCGAGGCCGGCGGACAGTCACCGGCGTCGATGCACTCGACGCACGCGCCCATGCCGTCGCAGTAGCCACCGTCGCCGCACGGCGTGCCGACGTCGAGATCGGGGTGCTGCGGCAGGCCGCCGTTGCAGACCTCGTCGGTGCAGTCGTTGCCGTCGTCGTCGGGGACGTCGTCGTCGTCCTCGTACGACGCGCTCGCCCCGGCGCCGTCGCAGCGCACCTCCTGGCAGTCGCCGTCGTCCTGCTGACCACCGGGCAGCGGCGTGCCGGCGGCGGTGTTCGAGACCCCGCAGACGCCCGCGCCGTTGCAGGTCGGGGCCTGACACGAGGTCGCGTCGCCGCAATCCTCCGCCTCGTTGCAGCCGGTGCACTGCCCGCTCGCGTTGCACATGCCGGCGGCGCAGGGCGTGCCGGACGGCAGCGGATCGTTGTCGGGCTCGCCGTCGCTGCACGCATCCTCGGTGCACTCGAGCCCGTCGACGTACGGATCGTTGTAGTTGGGCTCGCTGATCGTCCCGCCCTTGCCGTCGCACACGACCCGCTGGCAGTCACCCGACGTCTGCAGCGTCGCGTTCACCAATGTGCCCGCCTCGGTGAAGATCTGCCCGCACACGCCGGCCTCGCATGTCCGCGTCGCGCAGTCGTCGTCCACCGGGAGGTGGGTGCAGTCGTCGGGGCTCAGGCACTCGAGGCAGGTGCCTTCGCCATCGCACGTGCCCCCGTCGTTGCACGAGGTGCCGAGCGGCTCCGGCATGTGCTGCGGATCCGCGCCTTCGCATGCATCGGCGGTGCAGTCGTTCTCGTCGTCCGGCAGGTCGTCGGTCTGCGCGCGAGGTTCTTCCTCGCCCGCGACGCAGAACACCCGCTTGCAGTCGTTCGCGGTCTGCTCGACCACCGGCACGCCATCGAGCGGGAGGTGCTCGCACTGGTGGTTGTCGCAGACGTCGAGCGAGCACGGGTCGTCGTCGGCGCACTCGTTGTCGAGCATGCAGACGCCGTTGCCCTCGGTGCCTTCGCTCTCGCCCGAGGTCGGGGTGTTCCCGACGGAGGACTCCTCATCGGTGCCGGGTCCGGCCTCGGCGCTCGCACCGGTGGCCTCGGTGTCGGCGTCCGTGGCCCCGCGCGCGTCGATGTCGTCCTCACGGAAACAGGCGATCCCCAAGACCCCGAACGCGAGCAAGCAAGAGCTACGAAGGACCCGGCGCTGCACGACCGGAGTCTGGCAAACGCCCAACGGGCGGCTAGCAGTGCCAGCCGCCCGTGCTGCCCGCGCTCGCATGCGTTCGGAGCGAGCGGCCCTGCCTCACCCGCGGGTGGCACTGAGCGCCTGCGCTCGCCGGATCAGCGCCACGAGCTCCTTGCGGTAGCCGCCGTCGTCGCGACCGAGCGCACCTTCGGCCAGGGCGAGCGCGCTCTCCCAAGTGCTCGCACCTCGGTGCTTGCTGTCGCGCAAGAGCATGCCGAGCTCGGCGACCGCGGCGGAGAAGCGGAAGCTCTCCGAGCTGCTCTCCGCCGTCGCGTCCCGATCGGCGATCGCGAAGGCCAGCAGGTCGCTCTTCTCGCCCTCGGGCTGCTTGTAGCGGATCTTCACGTTCATCAGCTCGTGCGCCGCACCCGTCGGCGTCCCCACGGCCTGATAGGTGAGCGCGTCGACCTTCGCGGCGGGCGCGTCCTTCGCCCCGACGGGGATCACCTCATAGAGCGCGGTGACCGAGTGCCCGGCCCCGATCTCGCCGGCGTCCTTGGTGTCGTCGTTGAAGTCGGTGTGCGCGAGCATGCGGTTCTCGTAGCCGACCAGCCGGAACGCCGCGACCTCGGCGGGGTTCAGCTCGACCTGGATCTTCACGTCCTTCGCGATCGTGACGAGCGTGGAACCGCCCTCGGTCACGAGCACCTTGCGCGCCTCGGACAGCGAGTCGATGTACGCGTAGTTGCCGTTGCCCTTGTCGGCGAGCAGCTCCATCGTCGCGTCCTTCAGGTTGCCGTCGCCGAAACCGAGCACCGACAGGAAGACGCCGGATTCGCGCTTCGCGGTGATGAGCTCCTCGAGCGCGCCCTGGCCGGTGGTGCCGACGTTGAAGTCGCCGTCGGTGGCGAGGATCACCCGGTTGATGCCGCCCTTCACGAACGACTGCTCCGCGAGGCGGTAGGCCAGCTCGATGCCGGCGCCGCCGTTCGTCGAGCCGCCGGCGGAGAGGCGGTCGAGCGCGGCGAGGATCTCGGCCTTGTCGGCGGTGGGCTCGAGCACGACGCCCGACGCGCCGGCATAGACGACGATCGCGACGCGATCCTGTGCGCGCAGCGTGTCGACCAGCATGCCGAGCCCGCGCTGGATGAGCGGGAGCTTGTCGGGTGCGTTCATCGAGCCCGACACGTCGAGCAGGAACACGAGGTTGCGCGCCGGCACCTCGGCCGCGTCGATGCGCTGGCCCTGCAGGCCGATGTGCACGAGCCGGTGCTCGGGATTCCACGGGCAGCTCGCGACCTCGGAGGTCATCGAGAACGGCGTGTCGCCGGTCGGCGCCGGGTAGTCGTAGTCGAAGTAGTTGATCATCTCTTCGATGCGCACGGCATCGGGGGGCGGTAGCGCGCCGTCGTTCAGCATCCGACGCACGTTGCTGTACGAAGCGGTGTCGACGTCGATCGCGAACGTCGATCGCGGATCATCGGCGACCGCGATGAACTCGTTCTCGACGATGCGCGCATAGTCCTCGGCGCCCGCTGCGGTGGCGGGCTCGGGAGCGGCGGCCGCCACCTTCTCGACCTCGCGACGCTCCTCGGACTTCGCCTCGCTGCGCAGCGGCGTGCCGCGAGCGACGCGGTCCTGGGTCGCGGGGCTGCGTTGACCGCACCCGGGCGCGACGACGGTGATGGTGAGCGCGAGCTGGAGAGCGGCGACGAGGCGGCGTTGCATGGTCGCTGGGGACGCCCCACGCCGCGCCGCGGTTCGTCATGGTTCGGCGAGCGGAAGGTCGGCGAGTGGTAGACTGCCCGCCGTGCGGCGTCTGGCCCCGTTTCTCTCGCTCGCTCTCTTGGCCTGCAACCGTGACGCGGCGCCACCTCCGGTGCCGCAGGGCACCGAGCAAACCGCCAAGGCGCCCACGACGGAGACCCAGCAGAAGCGCGCAAAGGCGCGCGAGGAGGCCGAAGCGAAGGCGGCCGCCGAGGCCGAGCGCGCGCGCACCGAGATCGACGCGCTCGCCCAGCTCCCGGCCGCGCTGCCGCCGACGCTGCCCAAGGCGTGCGACGCGATGGTCGCGGCCTACGACAAGTACATGCGTCGCGTGCTGACCGACGACATGCTCACGAAGTGGACCACCGGTGGCAACGAGATGCAGGTGGCGGTGTTCCGCACGGAGTGTCTCGGTCGTGCGATCCCGGTCGCGGCCTGTCAGGCGCAGGCGCTGGGCAAGATGACGCGCGAGCAGTACCCGCACCTCGCCGACGTCATGGGCGCGTGCGCGAAGAAGTTCGGCGCGGCCGAGGGCAAGGCGCAGTGAGCGACACGATCCGCGACCTGGCTGCGTTCGTCCCGCCCACGCCGGGGAAGATCATCAGCGCCGGCGGCGGGGTGTACTTCATGGGCGAGTACCTGGGCTCGGGTGCCTATGGCCACGTGTTCGAGTGCAGCGACGAGTGGTCGAATGCCCTGGTCGCGAAGGTGCTGCGCCCTGCCGAGTCGTTCGAGCAGATGCACCAGCAGTGGCAGGCCGAGGTCGCGAACCTCTCGCTCTTGCGACATCCGAACATCACGTACATCCACGACGCCTTCGTGCACGAGGGCTCGTTCTACCTGATCATCGAGAAGTGCATGTACAGCCTCGACAAGGTGCTCGACCGCACCGACCCGAGCTGGGTGCCGCACGTGGCCCGCGACCTGTTGCAGGCGCTCGGCTTCATCCACCGCAACGGCCACGTGCACAAGGATGTCCACCCGGGCAACGTGTTCGTCAGCTCCACGAGCGATCGCATGGATCCGACCAAGCCCGCGGTCACCAGCTTCAAGCTCGGCGATCTGGGCATCGCGCGCTTCGAGGGCGACATCCGCAAGTTCGGCACGATCATGGCGCTGTGGATGACGCCGCCCGAGGCGATCGATCCCGATCGCTTCGGCTCGGTCGGCCGCGCCACCGACATCTATCACGCGGCGCTCCTGTTGGTCGGCGTGATGCGCCGCGAGATGTATCCGTTCTCGCAGCGGGAGATCGTGAGCGGCGTGCCGCAGCAGATGGCGCTGTCGCTGCACTCGCCGTTCCGCGAGGCGATCGCGAACGCGTTGCATCCGGTCGTCGGGCGCCGCACCCAGACCGCGCTCGAGTTCTGGCGCGAGCTCTCCAGCTCCGATCAGTACGCGCTCAAGCCGATCGAGCCGCTCGCGATCGGATGACGCGCAGGCGCGATCTCGCGCATCGAGAGCGTCCTGCCGTCACGCCCCAAACGAAGGCCGAGGCCGGACAATTGCGGGTCGCCGCGACCCCCGTGATAGGCTGCCGGATCGATGCGGGCCTACGACGTGCGCTGCTCGATCGGACTACTGCTGCTCGGGCTCGGCTGCGCAGGCGGTAGCGATCTGGTCAGCACGTCGTTCGACGACGAGACCGGCACGCAAGGCCTCGTCACGGTGACGCCGACCAGCGAGGGCAGCGGCAGCGCGACGGTCGACACGAGCGCGGGCACGCTCGGGGAGACGACCGACGGTGGCACACCGAGCGAGAGCAGCGACGCCAGTGCGGACAGCTCGACCGGTGACGACTGCCTGAACGAAGAGATCTGCGACGGGCTCGACAACGACTGCGACGACGAGGTCGACGAGGGCTGCGACTGCAGCGCGGGCGACACGCAGACCTGCTACTCGGGGCCGAAGGGCACCGAAGGCGTGGGGCTGTGCAACGCGGGTGGGCAGGTGTGCGGCTCGGCGGGCACGTGGGGCGCGTGCGACGGCGAGGTGACGCCGGCGGACGAGGTCTGCAACGGCGAGGACGACGACTGCGACGACGCGATCGACGAGGAGCTCGACGAGCAGGCGACGTGCGGCGAAGGCATCTGCCAGGTCACGGTCGACCTGTGCCTCGACGGCGTGCCGTCGAAGTGCGAGCCGGGCGATCCCGATCCCGAAGAGTCGTGCAACGGGCTCGACGACGACTGCGACGGCGACGTCGACGAGACCTGCACGTGCATGGATGGCGAGGTGCAGAGCTGCTACGGCGGGCCGATGGGCACGCAGGGCGTCGGCATCTGCCACGCGGGCTCGCAGACGTGCGTCGACGGCACGTTCGGCGACTGCGTCGGCGCCCAGACGCCGGTGGCCGAGAGCTGCGACGGCTTCGACAACGACTGCGATCTCGCGACCGACGAGAACAATCCCGGCGGCGGTGGTGCGTGCAACACCGGGCTCGTCGGCGTGTGCCAGGCGGGCACGCAGCAGTGCAGCGCGGGCGCGCTGTCGTGCGTGCAGAACATCGCGGTGTCGGCCGAGACGTGCGACGGGCTCGACAACGACTGCGACACCGGTGTCGACGAGGGCAATCCGGGCGGCGGCGGTGCGTGCAACACCGGGATGCCCGGCGCGTGCGGGCCGGGCACGAGCCAGTGCCAGGGCGGCGCGCTGAGCTGCGTGCAGAACGTCGCGGCGTCGGCCGAGGTCTGCGACGCCACCGACAACGACTGCGACGGGACGAACAACGAGGGCAACCCCGGCGCGGGGCAGGGCTGCGTCACCGGGCTCGCCGGCGTATGTGGCCCGGGCACGACGGCGTGCGTGGGCACGACGCTGGTGTGCAACCAGAACGTCGGCGCGTCCGGCGAGGTGTGCGACGGGCTCGACAACGACTGCGACACGGGCACCGACGAGGGCAATCCGGGCGGCGGAGGTGCATGCTTCACCGGGCAGTCGGGCCCGTGCTCGATCGGTGTGAACAACTGCACCGGCGGCGCGGTCGGCTGCACGCAGACCGTCTTTCCCTCGGCCGACACCTGCTTCGACGGCGTCGACCAGGACTGCAACGGCACCGTGGACGACGGCTGCTGCGCGCACAACGAGTGCACCTCGGGTGTGGCGCTGTTGAACGGCTGCACGCCGTGCGTGAGCGCCGTGTGTGCGGCGGATCCGTTCTGCTGCAGCGACGCGTGGGACGACCTCTGCGTCTTCGAGGTGATGACCGAGTGCGGCACGACCCAGTGCTCGACCTGCTCGCACGGCGTGTGCACGCAGGGCGCCGCCCTGGTGGCCGGCTGCGACGCGGGCTTCGGCTGCGTACAGAGCGTGTGCACGAACGATCCGTTCTGCTGCAGCAGCGGCTGGGACGCGCAATGCGTGGCAGAGATCGCGACGTACTGCCCGGACCCGATCGCGTGCTGAGAGGCGGAGCTGACCCGCGCCGGTGTGTTGGTCGACTCGGCTACCGGTGACGCAGCGAGCGGCGCGACGCTTCGGCGCACTATCGCCGAATCAATTGCATGTCGGGTGGGCATGTCGCGCTCAGCGAATGCCGACGATGCCCTGCAACGCGAGCGGTCCGGGCACCGCGTCGAGCTGAAGTAGACCGTGCTCCCGCCAGCCAGTGCGCAGGAGCCATGACCGCGGGGCCGCGATCCCGAAGTCCTTCGCACACGAAACCGATGGCGCCGCTGCCCACCCGTCGAAGCACACGGCAGTGCTGCGCGGGTCGATCCAGTCGCCCGCGAGGACGTCGCCACGCTCGGCGGCGTGCTTTCGCGAATTGAGCAGCACGTACTGCAGCGCGTTGCGGACCTCCCGCGGCGAGCCCAGCGACCGCGCGTCGTAGCGGTGGTCGAGGACTCGCCCCTTGCGCGCGAAGTGCTGATTGAGCGCACGCGCCAGCCGTATGGTGAGCGCGCGCATTCCCGCGACGAATGCCGCGTGCCCATCAGCCTCCACGATCGCGTGGATGTGATTCGACATCACCGAGTAGTGGACGACCCGCAGGGGCGCGTGTGCTCGCACCGCTCGCATGGTGCGGACGATGACCGCCCACGCCGAGCGCTCACGCAGATTCGGAATGCCTCGGCACATTCGCATCGTCACCAGCGCCGGCTTCCATGCCCGGAACGGCGCCCTGCGGACGTGCTTCACCGTGACGCGTTCGCGCTTGCGCTTGCAGCCCGCACCTTCGCGCGCGCCACCACGCGTCGGCAATCGCAGCTCGAGTTGCACGCTCTTCGACTTCGCCTTCGGCCGGGGCTTCGTCATCGCGGCGATGTAGCACTCGTGACTGAAGCGGCAAGCTGATTCGACGGATCGATCGCATGATTGCGATCGTGCCACGACGACGGTGCAGCATGCAGCGTGCGGGCACTCGCGCGACGCGGAACAAACTGATCGCAGGGGTGACCCTATGAATGCGATCGCTCCACGACGAGGGTGGGGGAGCGAGCGCCGTCGCACTATCGCCGAATCAAACTCGCATTGCGCTGGTGCATCTCGGGCTACTGCGTCGACCCGAACGGATGCCGCCGGCAGGATCTGGTGAGGCGAACACTGCGGTCGCCGAGTCATTGGGTGGTGAGCTCGACGTCAATCCGGCGGTCGCGTGGTCCCGTCGCGTTTCGAACGTCGATGATCACTTGCGCAGCTGCGCATGAGGACGCGTCTCCCGAGCATCCCATGAGCTCGCGACCACCCCACGGGGCCGCGCGGGACAGCCCGAGCGACTCGGGACGCTCGTCGCCCCGCCTCAGCGGGGCTCGGCGTCGTCCGTGTCGGCCAGCTCGTAGCGCGTGCGGCCGAGGATCAGCATCGGGATCCCCGCGACCAGGCTCGGGGCGCCGATTCCGAGGAACACATAGCCGGTCTTTCGCGTGGACGGTAGGGCAGTGAGCACGGCGCCACCCAGCAGGCAGCCGATGCCGAGGCCGAGCAGCACCGCGCCGACCATCCGCAGGCCGGTGTTGCCGGGCTTCACTCGGATCGTCACGTCGCCGGTCTTGTCCGTCAGCGAGAAGCGGCGCGAGGAGTTCATCACCCCGGACTCGCCGGTCGAGAGGAAGAAGTCTTGCCCACGCGTTCCATCGATCACGCGATCGCACGGCGCCACGCAGCGGCTGCGGAACTGCATCCCGTAGACCGAGCTGTAGTAGCCCGACGCGACGATCTCGCTGTCGATCTCGTAGAGCTTCACGACGCGCGGGCGCGTGAGCTCGAGGTGGATGCGCGGCTTGCCGAGCCCCGCTTCGTCGCCCTTCGGCGCGGGGGCGGGCTCCTCCTTCGGCCACGGTTGCTCGGCGGGCGCCGCATGTACACCGCGCTTCACGTCGGCGATCTGCTCCCAGGGGATCTCGCGGCGCTCGTTCGTGCCGTCGGGCACGATCACCACGCGCGTCTTCGGCACCAGCTCGACCACCGTGCCGCGCACGAAGCCGCCGTCGACGAGCTCGACCTCGTCGGGGCCCAACGCGGGCGCGGCCGTGGCGGCTGCGGGCGCGGTCGCGGACGGGGTCGTTGCAGCCGGGGGCTCGACTGCCGCGATGGCGCGGATCGGTGCGCCGGCGTGCGCGACGGGGCTCCAGGCAGCCGGTACGATCAGCGCGGCAGCGACGAGGCACGACAGCGAGGCGGGCAGGGGGCCATGCACACGCGACATCGAGATCCGGCATATCACGGTTTGCGCGCGTGCGTGCTCGCGCTCGTCGGCGTGCTCGCGATGGCCTGCCGAACGCAGCAGAGCGCGAGCACGCCCGAGCCGCGAGCGAACGTCGCTGCCGAAGCGCGTGCGGGCTGGGACCTCGTCGTGCGTCGCATCGGAGCCGAGGGTCAGCACGAGCAGGTACTGGCGATCGCGAGCGGCGAGCCGTTGCGTGCACCGACGATCCCTGCAGGCGAGCTCTGGTACGCCGCGCCGACGAAGGTGCCGCAGAGCGCCGCGGACGTCGATGCGATGATGAGCACGATCGCCGCGCTCGCGGTGCACGGCGTGTCGTTGCGCGGCTGCGAGCGCTGCAGCGCCGCGGTGCTGCAGCGGACGATCGAGCGCAGCGGCGCGCTGCGGCTGCTCGATCTGGGCGGCACGACGCTGCGCGATCGCGACGCGGCCGGCCTCGCGCAGCTCGTCGCGCTCGAGCAGCTGCACGTCGACGGCACCCGAATCGGCGACGCGACCGTCGTGCGGCTCGCTGCGCTGCCACGCCTCGCGACGCTGCGCATCGACCACACCGCGGTCACGAGCGCCGCACTCGCACCGTTCGCGGCGCGCGGTGGCCTGCGCGAGCTCGGCATCGCCGAGACCGCGATCGACGACGCGGCGGCCGACTCGATCGCCGCGCACCGCGGCCTGCAGGGCCTCGCCGCCGCCGACACCGCGCTGGGCGACACCGCGGGGGTGCGGCTCGGCGAGCTCGCCGAGCTGCGTCGTGTGGATCTCTCGCGCACCAAGGTCGGCGATGCGACCGCGGCTGCGCTGACGGAGGTGGCGGGGTTGGTGGTGCTGCGGCTGTCGGGCACCCGCGTGGGTGATGCGGGGCTGCGCGAGCTAGGACGGCTCCGCGGCCTGCGCGTGCTCGAGCTCGGCCTCACCGACGTCGGCGACGCGTCGATGGTCGCGCTCGCACGGCTGCGTGGGCTCGTGGAGCTCGACGTGCACGGCACGCGCACCGCCGCTGCGTTCGCGGCCCTGGGCGGCCTGCACGAGCTGCACGTGCTCGACGCGAGCGACACCGGGCTCACCGACGACACGCTCGCGCTGCTCGCCGGTGCGCCGCAGCTCACGAGCCTGCGCGTCGCGGACACGAACATCGGTGACCGGGGCCTCGCCGCGCTCGCAGAGCTGCGCGCGCTCGAGCGCCTCGAGCTGTCGCGCACGCGCATCGGCGACGCGAGCATCGCCACGATCGCCGGCTTCACCGCGCTCACCGAGCTGCGGCTGGCCGAGACCGCGCCCGGACCCGCCGCGCTCGCGGGCCTCGCCCCGCTCACGTCGATCGTCGCGCTCGATCTCGGCGGCACCACGGCCGACGATGCGAGCATCGCGTGGCTGCGCGGGCGCGAGGGTCTGCGCGAGCTCCGACTCGGCGGCACGCGGATCGGCGGCGATGCGATCGCGGAGCTGCTCCCGCAGCCGCAGCTCGAGGTGCTCGAGCTCGGCGGCATCTACGTGTTCCTGCGGCAGCTCGCGCCGCTGAAGCGCTCGCCCGCGCTGCGCGAGCTCGTGCTCGCCGACACCTACGTCGACGACGAGCTCGGCTCGTGGCTCGCGACCTGGCCGAGGCTCGAGGTGCTCGATCTGTCCGGCACGTCGATCGGCGACGCGACGCTGCGCGAGCTGCCGCGGCTCGGACGGCTCGCCGAGCTCCTGCTGACCGGCACCGAGATCACCGAGGCCGCCGCGATCGAGACCTTCCCGAAGCTGCGCACGCTGACGCTCGTCGACCTCGGCAGCACGCAGATCGGCGATCCGACGCTCGCAGTGCTCGCGCGCTTGCCGAAGCTCTCGTGGCTCGCGCTCGACGCGACGATGGTCGGCGACGACGGGCTCGCGGCCTTGCGCGGCGGTGCCGAGCTCCGCACGCTGCGGGTGGGCTCGAGCCGGGTGAGCGATGGCGGTATGGCTCACGTCGCGACCCTGCTCGGCTTGCGTGCGCTCGCGCTCGACGGCACTGCGGTCGGCGACGATGGCGTCGCGCGTGTGGTCGGCCTGCCGGAGCTCGTGTGGCTCGATCTCTCGGCGACACCGACCACGCCCGCCGCCGCGCGCTCGCTGATCGCGACGCGCGTGCGCACGCTCGCCCTGCGCGAGAAGTCCATCGATCGCCGCTGGGTGCGTGCGCTCGAGCGACTCGGCTCGCTGCGCGTGCTCGATCTCCGGGACGCTCGCGTGCACGCGCGGCTCGGGCGTCTGCGTCGCGACGTCGACGTGATCGTTCGGTGACCGGGCATGCGGCCTGTCCCAGCATGCGGCGTGTCATGGTTCGGTCGGGCGGGCTGATCATTCGGTGGGCTGCGCCGCGGGATGCACCTTCGCGCGTGCAGCGGACTTGACTTGCCCCCCTGCCCGGCTAGATTGGCCGCGCGCGCGCCTGGAACGCCTCGGCCGCCCTCGCGCGTTCGATCCGAGATGAGCGACCACGATCCCACGCGCACGCAGCCGGCGCCCCCGCCGTTCCCCGCTGCTCCCGGGGTGCTCGAGCACGGTGACTCGGCGCGCTTCGAAGGCGCGGTCGATCTCGCCGCGGAGCGCCCCGCGAGCACCGTGCACGGCCTGCGTCCGGACAAGTCCGTGCGTTGGCTGGTCGGTGGGCTCGTCGGCGCATCGCTGTTGCTCGCCGCGGTGATCACGATCGCACGCGGCCCCGACGAAGAACCCGAGGTCGCGGCGCGCAACCCCGAGGTCGAGCTGCTCACCGCCCGGCTCGAGGCTCCGCTCTCGCACGTCGGGCGCGCGGTCGAGCTGATGCGCATCGAGTGGGTCACTGCCCAGTCGGTGCGTGCGATGGGCGACGCTCCGAAGCCGCGCTCGCTCGCGCGCCGTGATGCGAGCGCCAGCGGCAGCGCGACGCCGGCAGCCGCTCACGCGCCGTTGCACGGCGAGGCGACGCCGGCCCGCACCACGCCGCGCGCGTCGACGAACGTGCGCGACCTCCCGGTGCCCGAGCTCGATGCGGGCGATGCCGATGCGAAGACGGAGACGCCGGGCGCGGGTGCATCGCCTGCGGGCGATCGCGCGGACACGCCCACGGCGCCGGCGGAGCCGAAGCCGAACGCGGAGCCGAAGCCGAACGCGGAGCCGAAGCCGGACACGGAGCCGAAGCCGGACGCCGAAGCGAAACCGCTCCCGCTGCCGAGCGTCGCGGACGACGACGAGCCGGCCGCGCCCGAAGATCGCTCCGCCGCGCCGAGCTGAGCGAGCGGTGGTCGCCCGCCCGGGCGTGTGAGAGTGTGCGGGCCATGACCCGTCATCTCCGCAGCCTGATGGACTTCTCCGCCGCCGAAGTGGGGCGCGTCCTCGATCTCGCCGCCGACGTGAAGCGCGATCCGGCGAAGTACAGCAAGAGCCTCGCCGGCAAGTCCGTCGCGATGATCTTCGCCAAGCAGTCGACCCGCACACGCGTGTCGTTCGAGGTCGGCATCCACCAGCTCGGCGCGCAGCCACTGGCGCTGTCGACCTCCGGTGGCACCGGCATGCAGATGGGCCGCGGCGAGACGGTGTCGGATACCGCGAAGGTCATGTCGCGCTTCGTGCACGCGATCGTCATCCGCACGTTCGGCCAGGATCAGATCGAAGGGCTCGCCGAGCACGGCACGATCCCGATCATCAATGCGCTCACCGACGACTTCCACCCCTGCCAGGCGCTCGCCGACCTGCTCACGATCCGCGAGCGCTTCGGCACCACGCAGGGCAAGAAGCTGGTCTACGTCGGCGCGGCCAACAACGTGTCGAACTCGCTGATGCTCGCCGGCCCGCGCGCGGGCATGGACGTGACGGTGTCGTCGCCCACGAGCCTGCCGGTGAACCCGAAGGTGCTCGAGCGTGCGCAGGCCGATGCGAAGGCCGCCGGCACGAAGGTCGAGGTCGTCATCGATCCGGTCCAGGCAGTGAAGGGCGCCGACGTCATCTACGCCGACACGTGGGTCAGCATGGGCGAGGAGGAGCAGGCCAAGGAGCTCATCGCGAAGCTCGACGGCTACCGGATCACGCGCAAGCTGATGGAGGCGACCGGCAAGGAGGGCGCGCTGTTCTTCCACTGCCTGCCCGCGCACCGCGGCGAAGAGGTCGACGCCGAGGTGATGGACGGCAAGTGGTCGGCGGTGTTCGACGAGGCCGAGAACCGGTTGCACGCGCAGAAGGCGGTGCTGCTGCTGTTGCTCGGAGGCGCGCCGTGGACCTGAAGCCCGAGGAGCTGAGCGATCGCTACGCCGCGATCCTGCGCAGCTGCGAGCCGTTCATCGTCACGTATCCGGGCAACCTGCCCTCGCTCGACCTCGCGCCGTTCGGGCTCGAGATCCCGAAGCAGCACGTCTACGACCCCACGCGGCTGCACAGCCGTCATGTGATCGACGGCCTGCACCACCTCGACGCGTTCTCGTTCGGTGGCCAGGAGATGTTGATGCCGCGCTGGGTGCTGTTCGACTGCGGCGAGTTCCCCGGCATCGTGTTCGGGTTCGGCAAGCCTGCGCACCAGCTCGGGCCGGATCTGCGCAAGGCCTACCGCGTCGATCTGCCCGAGTTCGACGACGTGTTCGTGCCGCTGTCGATGTGGGTCGCGATCCGCTGTGCCGAGGACAATGCGTGGTTCGGCCACAATCTCTCGTCGTGCAACTACGTGACCTCGACCGAGGCGCTGCACGGCATGGGCACGATCACGAAGATCTACGCGGTGCGGGTCGCGAAGATCGCGAAGCAGTACGGCGCGACGCAGTGGACGAGCAACAGCTTGAACCTGCACCTGTCGCTCGGCGACATGAAGCTGCTGAACGCGTACACGCCGGCGCACACGCACCCGGAGACGTTCACGTACCGCATCGACGTCGACTGGAAGCGGCT
This sequence comes from uncultured Nannocystaceae bacterium, assembly GCA_964519175.1. Lineage (GTDB taxonomy): Bacteria > Myxococcota_A > Polyangia > Nannocystales > Nannocystaceae > Xiheibacterium. Next base: position 47,811 of record CAZFKC010000011.1, on the reverse strand, counting down.
CACCGCGCCGCTTCGTCCCGACTGGAAGCGCGTGAAGGACGGCGGCGATCGCTACGTGACCGCGGACGATCCGGCGTCGATCCGGCAGCTGCACGACGAGATCGAGGCCGGCGGCAAGTTCCGCCTCGTGCGTGTCGAGCCGCGCGGCGACCAGACCGGCTCGCAGCGGCTGTGGATCGAGACGCTGTCGTAGCTCAACGCTCGCGCCGGGGGTCGCGTGGCGGATCGGAAGCCGCCTCGGGACCCTCGGCCGCGTCGTCCTCGATCGATCGGCCACCGAACAGCCGGGTCGCCACGAGCTCGCGCAGCTGCTCGACGTCGATGTCGAACAGCTCGTCGCTCGGCGGCGGACCGAGGCCGGGACGTGGCGTGGGTGCGAGCGGATCGACGGCCAAGCACGGCTCCGATCTGCGTTGTGGTCGCCGCGGGGATTTCGATCGCGGGCCGGTCACATCCGGACGCCGATGCGTTGCGGCCCGGTCGCGATCGCGCGGCTCGGCCCGTTACGGGTCGGCTTCGCGCACGCGGGCCGCGAACGCGCTGGGGCTCAACCCCACCGCGGTCTTGAAGTCGTGCGCCAGGTGGGACTGATCGGTGTAGCCGAGCAGGGCGGCGAGCGCAGCGAGGCTCGGGACGTCGCCGCGCTCGATGCGGAGCGCGGCCTCCTGCAGGCGGTTGCGGCGGATCACCCACTTCGGCGACGCGCCGACGTGCTCGCGGAACAGCCGTTGCAACGCACGTGGCCCCAGGCCTGCGACCGCGGCCAGGCGATCGACGTCCGTGATCTCGGGCTCGCTCGCGATGCGCTCGACGATCGCGACGGCGAGCGCGATCTGGCCGCCCGTGTCCGCGCGTCGATGCGCGCGCAGCCACTGCGAGAGCACCGCGAAGGCAGCGTCGTCGTCTCGCGGTGCGAGCACGGCGGCCTCGAGCGCGTCGGCGTCGTCGAACAGGTTGCCGAGCGGCACGATGCGGTTCACCGTGCGGAACGCGGGCATGTCGACGAACCCCCGCACGGCGCCCGCACGCAGCTTGACGGCGCGCACGCGGCCGAGCCCTTCGAGCGTGCGCTGCCACAGCCGCGTCCACACGCCGACCATGCGATTGCCCGCCTGCACGCCGCCGGCTTCGAAGGCGAAGTTGAGGCACGGATCGGAGAGCAGCTCCGTCGTGTGCGCCGGCTGTCCCCGCAGATCCCAGCCTCCGGTCCAGAACGCGGCCACGACGTCGCCGAGATCGTCCGGTGGCGCGTAGGTGCGGGCCTCGATCCGGCGACCGCTCGCTGGGCTCGACACGAGGCCGCGCGCGCGCCCGTGGCCGGTCGGTCGCGTTTCTACAAGCCTCGCGTCCGTGGCCATGGCATGTCTCGCGCGCAGCGAGGAGACGACGATGGACGATATCACCGTGAAATCGATCGCGCAGATCGAGGCGTACGCCGGCCCGCACGCGATTGCCGGCATCCGATTCCGGCCAGCGCGCCAGGCGCTCGGCGTGACGTCGTGGGGCATGAGCGTGCTCGAGCTCGACCCCGGATGCAGCGACTATCCGAAGCACGACCACGCGAGCGAAGGACACGAGGAGGTCTACCTCGTGCTGCGGGGCAGCGTGGTGCTGCAGGCGGCGGGCGAGGAGCGCACGCTCGTGCAGGGCGACTTCGTGCGCGTGGCTCCGGCAACCGTGCGCAAGTTCGTGACGCGGGAGGAGGGGGCTACGTTGCTCGCGCTCGGCGGCACACCGGGTCAGCCCTATGCGGCCGCGATGGGCACGCCCTCGCCGTGAGCGCCACCGTCCTTCCGCGCGCGTGGTGACGGGCCGCACGGATATCGCGCCGCGCCGTGATCGTTTCGGCCGCGATGGACACCACCCCCTCGGGAATCGACCATGGAGCTCTTCGCCTGTTCGATCTGCGGCGAGCATGTGCTCGTCGCGGAGCTGCGTTGCCCACACTGCGGCGCCGCCGGCCCCCGGGTCCGCGCGCCCCAGGCCCTCGCGCTGGCGATCGCCGCCGCGGCGTTGACCGGCTGCTTCGGCTTCGAGCCGGACTACGGCGTCGCCGACTCCGGCTGGGACGAGAGCTCCTCGGGCGCGCCGACGACCGAGAGCAGCGAGAGCACTGGCACGAGCGGATCCACCACGTCGACGGAGGGCTCGAGCAGCAGTGGCGTCGACGGCAGCGACACGTCGGAGGGCTCGAGCTCGAGCGAGACGACGGGCACGAGCAGCGATGACGGCTCGAGCAGCGACGATGGCTCGAGCAGCGACGGCTCGAGCAGCGACGGCTCGAGCAGCGGCGACGGCAGCTCGTCCGGTGCCGCCGACGGCTGAGTCGCTCAGGCGGGCGGACGGCAGACGCGGCCCGGGCCGTCGGCGATCGTCACGCACGACTGACCCTCCGGGCACGTGCTCTTCTCGTCCGGGCAAGGGACCTCGCACGAGGTGAACTTCGGGCCGTTCGGGCCGGCGATGCCGAAGTACTCGATGCACTGCAGACCCTCGGCACACGTGCCGGCGGGACACGCCTCGCCCTGCTTCGGCGCATCGCCGGGCTCGGTGCTCGTGTCGGAGGTCGGCGTGTCGGTCGTCGGCGCGTCGGTGGTCGGCGTCGCGGTCGTCGGTGCCGTGTCGGTCGTCGGGTTCTCGGTCGGCTCCGGGCGACAGGCGATGGACGCGAGGACGAAGGGAAGCGCGAGGATCGGCTTGGTCATCTCGCGGCGAGTCTATACCGCGGCCGGGAAGCGGCACGCATCGTTCGTGCGTTAGCATCGCCGCATGCGTGCCGCCTGGTCGTTCGTGCTCCCGCTCGTGCTCTCGTGTGATGCGCCCGCACCGGCGGCCGACGCCGCGCCCGCATCGACGCCCACACCCGCGGCCGCACCTGTCGCGACGAAGCCAGAGCCGCCGCAGCGTCCTGCCGCGAAGCCGGCGACGAAGATCGACGCGCCGACCAAGCCCGCCTTGCCCACGCTGACGAAGGACGCGCGGGCCGAGTACGCGAAGCACCTCGAGGAGGGCCGCAGGCTGGCCAAGGCCGGGGAGTGGGCGAAGGCGATCGTCGAGCTCGAGGCCGCGCTCGCGGTGATCCCCGGCGACGATCGGGCACTGGGCGAGCTGTCGTGGGCGGCGTTCTCGTCGGGCGATCACGCGAAGGCCCGCACGCATGCGCGCGCAGCCGTGCTGGCGGCGACGAGCCCGAAGGTGAAGGGCGCGGCGCTCTACAACCTCGGCCGCGCCGAAGAGGCGCTCGGCGAGCTCGCGGCCGCGAAGACCGCGTACGAGCAATCGGTGACGCTGCGTCCGAACACGGTCGTGCAGAAGCGACTCGACGAGCTGGGCAAGCGGGTGCCGGCCTCGGCCGATCCGCTGCCCTGCACGAAGCCGATCGACTCGGCGAAGGTGTGCGAGTGCTTGCTGGCGACGAGGCCGCCCGACGAGGCCCCGCTCGAGTGCGAGCTGAAGCCGACCGGCGTCGAGTGGTTCTCGTTCGCGAGATACGCGACGTCGGGTCTCGGCGAGGAGAACGTGATGTTGGTCGCGCGCGGACCCGAGGGCTGGTCGGTGGTGGCGCAGCTCGACTACGTCTACAACCCCGGCGCGTTCGGGATCTACGAGGAGTGGGAGCTGGCGAGCGCGAACGAGCGCACGATCGCGGGCCACACGATCGTCGAGCTCACGAGCCACAAGTCGCGCAGCGACAGCGACATGGGCATCGACGAGTCGGAGTCCGAGGTCACCGACACGCTGGTGGTCTGCCTTCGCGGCGACGCGACGACGCCACCCTCCTGCCCGCTGCGGGTCATGACCTCCTACGAATACGAGCGGGATCGCATGGGCATGGCCGAGGAAGGCGAGGTCGAGAAGGAGCTGCAGACCCCGGGCCTGCCGATCCGCGCGACGAAGAAGATCGCGGTGACGATCGGCGACGACGGGATCGCGAAGCTGCGCGCCGAGACCGGCAGCGTGGAGCCGGAGCTGCTCGGCGATCGCAAGCTGTGGTGAGCTACGCGCTCGGGACCAGACGATAGAACGGCGCCGTCGCGTCGGGGATCTCGATCGCGATCGACACCGGGTATGGCACCGAGCCCGTGAACACGGTCTCCCAGGGGCCGTCCGCCGTGTCGCCGGCCTGCACGTCGTAGTCGACGCCGGGTGCGAGCAGGGTCGTGGTGATCGTCAGCACGCCCGCTTCGAACGCGATCGTCGCGTCGCGCCAGGGGCGGGCGAGCGGCTCGCCGACGAAGAGGCCCTCGCCCGGCATCGCCACCGACTTCCAGTAGGCCTCGATCAGCGTCTGGCCGCGGAAGTAGTGCGGCAGCGTGATGGCCGGGTTCGGGAACTTCGCGGTGAAGTTGCACGGCTCGACCACCGTGCCGAAGCTGCCGGTCGCGCCGGCCTCGAGCCACGCGACGCAGCTCATCTGGCTGCTGGTCGGCACCTCGCCGCCGTACGACGTCAGGTGATCCGCGATCGCGCCCGGCAGATACGTGTTGGTCGCGATCTGGGGCACGCTCACGAGCCCGGTGAAGTAGAACATCACGTCCTGCGTGTTCTCGATGTAGTCGAGCCCGGCGCCGTCGAAGTTGTCGATGTACTCGAGCACGAGCCCGCCCTCGTGATCGAACAGATCGACGGTCGCCATGAACAGCGGCGAGCGCACGTTGCGGGCGGCGTCGGTCGTGCGGATCAGGTAGCCGTCGCCCGCGGGTGCGGTGCCGTCGGCGGCGACGCCACGATCGATCAGCGCCTGCACCTGCGCGACGTCGGCACCCGCGAGCATCATCGCCGGGCGGATGCCGTGATCGGCCCACGGTGCGAAGCTCGGCGAGTCGAAGTAGTCGACCTCGGCCGTGGGGTTGCAGGGCGTCGCGCAGTACTGCATGTCGAAGCCGAGCGCGAACGCCGAGGTGATCGACATGCAGTCGACGCGGTAGGGCAGGGTCCAGCTGATTGCGAGCGCCTGGATGTCGTCGCCGAGCGCCGCATCGACCACGGCCTTCGCCGCCGCGAAGTCGACCTGCGAGAGCACGTTGGCGCCCACGGGCAGGTTCAGGTGCACGACGTTCGCCTCGGGGATCCCGCGCGCGGTGACGTAGTACTCGGCGACCGCAACCGACTGCGGATCGTCGTCGTTGACGAGCACCGCGAGCTCATCGGCCGTGATCGACGTGCGCGGCAGCAGCACCTCCGGCATCCCGGGCTCACCGGTCGTGCCGGTGCTGCCTTCGCTGCTGCTCGAGCCCGGTGCGCTGCTCGAGCTGGTGGCATCGACCGAGGTGATCGCGCTCGTCTCCACGCTGCCCGACGAGGTGGCGTGCGTCGTCGAGCTGCCGCTGTCGCTGCTCGCTGCGTCGTCCGAGCTCCCACCGCCGCCGCAGGCCACGATCGCCAGCACTGCCGTCCATCGGAGCTCGCGCATACCCGCCATGGTGCCCGACGAGCACCCACTGCGAAACCCACGTGACCGAGGCCACGTGCCCACGCGCGGCCTCACGCGAGGGGGCAGGGAACATGCCGAGCCGGACTGCTCAGGCTTCGACGGCCGCGACGATGCGTGCGCGCTGCTCTGCGTCCGGCTGGTTGCCGAAGCCGGCGCGCACGTTGTCGGCGAGGTGCTTCGGGTTCGCGGTCGCGGGAATCGGACACGTGACCGCGGGATGGCCGAGGATCCACTTGAGGAACAGCTGCGCCCAGCTCGTGCAGTCGAGCTCGTTCGCCCACTGTGGCACCGCACGTCCACGCACCGCGTCGAACAGCGCGCCCTCTTCGAACGGGCGCATCACCAGCACCGCGCAGCCGTTGTCCGCCGCCGCCGGTAGCAGCCGCGCCTCGGCCTCGCGCACGCGCACCGAGTACGGCAGCTGCACGAAGTCGAGTCGCTCGCTCGCGATCAGGCGCTCGAGCTCGTCGAACGCGGAGAGCTGGTAGTGCGTGATGCCGATGTAGCGGATGCGGCCCTCGGCCTTCCACTTGCGCAGCGTCTTCAGGTGGGTCTGCACGTCGAGCAGGTTGTGCACCTGCATGAGATCGACGTGGCCGAAGTACCCGAGCGAGCGCTCTATCTCCGCGATGCCCCGCGCCTCGCCGCGCGTCCACACCTTCGTCGCCACGAAGGCCGAGGGCACCTCGCCGAGCAGCGCGCCGGCCACCTCTTCGGCGCGCCCGTACATCGGCGAGCTGTCGATCAACCGACCGCCGGCCGCCGCGAGCCCGCGCATCACCTGCGCGAGCGGCTCGCGCTCGCGCGCCGATCCACCGACGTCGAACGTGCTCCACGTGCCCAGTCCGATGACCGGCAGCGCCTCGCCGCTCGAGGGGATCGCACGCGTCTGCATGGTGGCTGCGCTGGTCGTCGGCATCGGGGTCGGCTGCGCGTCCGCGGGCAGAGCCGCAGGCGCGGACGACGACGATGTACCGCACGCGGCGATCGTCGCAAGCCCACCCGCGAGCAGCTCGCGCCGCCCGAATCCCGCTGCCGCCATGTCGGCGGAATGCTACGCCAAGATGTCGGAGAGCGGCGTCGTCGACTCGCAGACGCCGCCGCCGAACGACTGGATGTCGGCATCGAACGCCTGCACGCACGCGAGCGCGATGTCCGACAGGTTGCCGGCGCACGGCATGTCGGGGCTCTGCTCGCCGTTCGGATCGTCGGGGTTGTTCTCGATCGCCTGCGCGTGCACGCCCGGGTACTGCAGGTGCCCGCCGCCGGTGCCGACGAGGATCACCGGCTGCCGCGAGATGCTGTGCAGCCAGCCCACCGAGCAGTCGCTCGTGCAGTACACGATGGTCGAGTCGAGCAGGTTGTTGCCGGTGGCATCGACGGAGTCGCGCAGCGACTGCACGAACTCCGCGAACCGCGTCATCTCGTAGACCACGCTCTGGTGCAGCTGGTCGCGCGCGTACGCGCTGTACTGCGCGTCGTGGCTGAGCAGGTGCTTCGTCGCCGAGATGCCGATCTCGGTGTACGGCGTCTCGCCGGCGAGCCCGAGGAACTGCACCGACGCGACGCGCGTGATGTCGCAGCGCAGCGCGTAGGTGATGAGCTCGGCCATGAGCTGGTTGACCGGCGTGATGAGCTCGGCGCCGACCGGCTCCTCGTTCTCCTCGTCGGGCTGCGAGGGCAGGTTGCACGAGGGCGGCAACGCGGTGACCTTGCCGTAGAGCTCGTCGACCCCCTGCAGGTGTGCATCGAGCCGCGCGCGGTCGGCCGTGCCCAGCCGCTCCTTCAGCTTGTTCGTCTGGGCGCGCACCGCATCGAGCATCAGGCCGCGCTCGTCGCGGTAGTCCTCCGGCGCATCGGGCCCGGGGTAGACCCCGAACAGCGACTGCCACACCTGCTTCGGGCTGCTGATCGGCGGCAGCGCGACGAGCTGACCGGGCGTGCCGCGGAACGAGATCGCCTGGCCGAGCTGCCCGGTGCCGGCGAAGGTGTTCGCCTTCGACACCGCGACCTGCAGCGAGCTCACCGGCGTGTTCGCGGTGATCGTGCCGGCGATCACCTGGTCGATCGAAGGCCCGCCGGCGTCGTAGCCGAAGCCACCGTACGCGTACGGATAGCCGGTGAGCCCGGTGATGCCCTCGACGTGACCGCTGATGAAGTCGTTGATCTTGCCGAGGTTCGCGAAGCCGGTGCAGACGTTGACGTAGTCCTTCACCGCATCGAGCGGCTCGAGCTCGTCGGAGAGCGACCACGTCGCACCCACGCCGCTCGGCTCGAAGCGATCGAGCAGCACGCCGTTGCTGAACAGCCAGGAGACGAAGCGCTTGGGCAGCGGCTCACCGCCGGCCAGCGCCTCACCGTGGCTGTCGAGCATCGCCTCGAGCACCGGCAGCGAGATCGTGACGGTGGCGCCACCCATGAGCCCACGAAGGGCGGTACGACGCGAGATGGAACGATTGCGCAGCAGTTGCATGACCGTGGCTCCTTCCTACTGCGGCTCGCCGACCTGGCGGAATGCGGGGTTGTCGACCAGCTCGATGACGAGCTGCTGCAGATCGTGGTTCTCGGCGGTGAATCCGTCGGCGAGCCAGACCATCGCATCGGCGACGCCGGCATCCTCGACGCGACCGATCGCGTGGCGATAGAGGTTGCGCGTGAGGCACGGAGCCACGCGCGGATCCTGGCGGATGAGCGCGGCCAGCTCGGCGGCGCCGTCGAAGCTGCCGAGCCCCTCGACCGTGCCCGAGGCATCGATCGGGAAGCCGTTGTCGAGCTCGCGCCACACGCCCGACGCGTCGTAGCTCTCGAAGGCGAAGCCCAGTGGATCGGTCTGCACGTGGCAGCCGGTGCAGCTGCCGCCCTGCGTGATGTGGCCCTCCATGCGGGCGCGCAGCGTGGTCTCCTCGGTCGGCTCGGGCAGCGTCGTGTCCACGTCGCCGGGCGGAGGCGGCACGTCGTTGCAGAGGATGTTGCGCTGGATGAACAGCCCGCGCCGCGTGGGCGAGTTGCGATCGTGGTGCGAGGCCACCGCGAGCAGGCTGGGGTGCGAGAGCACGCCGGCCCGCGCCTGGCTCGGGGGCAGATCGACGCGCTCGAACTCGCCGGACGCCGGCGCCGGCACGCCGTAGATCTCGGCGAGCAGCGGATCGACGAACGTGTAGGTCGCATCGAAGAGCTCGGTGAGATCGTGCGCGCCGTCCTCGCCGAACACGATGTGCTGGACGAGCTTCAGCGTCTCCTGCCGCATCGAGGCCGCGACCTCGGGCCCGAACAGCGGATAGAGCGTCGCGTCCTTCGTCTTGTGCTCGACCTCGCGGACGCGCAGGAGCTCGTCGAAGAAGCCCGCGACCGCGAGCCTCGCCTCGGGACGGTCGAGCATCTCGGCGGCCAGGATCCGCGGCGCGTCGGCGCCGTCGAGCTCACCCGCGTCGACGCGATCGAACAGGCTCGGATCCGGCGCACGGCCGAGCACGAACAGCGAGGCGCGCGTGACCCACTCGTTGGTGGTCAGCCAGCGCTTGCCGTCGTCGCGCTCCTCGCCGACCTCGACCGCGTAGATGAAGTCGGGCGCCTGCAGGATCATCGCCAGCTCGAACTGCAGGCCGAGCTCGAAGCGATCGTCGTTCGTCGCACGCGCCGCGCGGGCGAGGTCGACCAGCAGATCGACCTCGTCGGGCGTCACGGGGCGACGCCACGCGACCCGTCCGAAGCGCTCGGCGACGGTGACGTAGCAGCCTTCGTCCTGCGGGCCCGAGCTGATGCAGGGGATCCATCCGCTCAGCTGCGCCGGCGAAGCGACCGTCGCCTTCGCGACCGCGAGCGCCGACTGTTCGTACTGCTCGACCATCGCGGGCGACAGCGCGACCGAGCTCGCACCGACCGAGTCGAAGCCCGACAGCGCCTGATCGGGCGGCGGGTTCGCGGCCTCGGCGGCATCGGGCCCCATCAGCGCCCGGATCGTGCCGACGTACTGGTCGGTCCGGAGCCGACGGATGCCACCCGGGGCCGCATCGACCGGCGGTGCCGTGGGCTCGCCGCCGCTGCTCGAGCTCTCGTCCGCACCCGAGCTGCCCGCGCTCGTGCCGGTCGTCGGCTCCGACGGACCGCCGCTCGAGCCGGTGTCCGCACCCGCGGGATGGCCCGCGTCGTCGTGACACCCCCCGGCCGCCCCGGCCAACACCAGCGAAACCCACACGACCGATCTCGAAAGCCGTCCACCCATCGCAGCCCCCGTGAGTGAGTGCATGGGTGAGCTTGCGCGATTCCTTCACGTCGCGCGCACCCGCGATAGAGTTCGGTCGTTGACCCCCGAAGAACCCAGTTCCACGACGAAGCGGCCGTTCTATCTGCGGCCGACGTTCTGGATCTTCGTCGGGCTCGGGCTCGGCGTGGTGGTCGGCGGCTCGCTGCCGCAGAACCACTATCCCCAGGCCTACGAGCTGTTCCGGTTCCTGTCGAAGGCGTTCATCCAGCTCATCAAGGGGCTGATCGTCCCGCTGCTCTTCTCGACGATCGTCGTCGGCGTCGCGCAGACCGGTGATCTGAAGGCCGTCGGCCGGATGGGCGGCCGGGCGCTGATCTACTTCGAGATCGTCACCACCCTGGCGCTCTTCATCGGGCTCGCGGTCGTGAACTGGCTGCGACCCGGCGACGGTCTCCCGATCGACGTGGTGCACAACCCGCACCTCGAGCTCGCCGAGCAGAAGAGCGGCTGGGACATCGCGCTGCACCTGTTCCCGTCGAACCTGGTCGAGCACGCCAGCAAGGGCGACATCTTGCCGGTCGTCGTGTTCGCGACGTTGTTCGGGATCTCGCTCACGCGCGTGGGCGCGGAACATCGCAAGGTCGCGCTCTCCTTCTTCGAGGCCGTCGCGCAGGTGATGTTCAAGTACACCGACCTCGTCATGCGGCTCACCCCGCTCGGCGTGTTCGGGGCCATGGCCTACAACACGAGCCACATGGCGGCCGGCCAGCAGGTCGGCGACCAGTTCCTCGAGGGCTGGCCCGCGGTGTGGCACCTGATGGGCAAGTACGCGACGCTGGTCGGCAGCCTCTACCTCGCGCTCATCGCCCTGTTCGTGCTCGTGTTCGTACCGATCATGATCGTGTGCGGGATCCGCATCCGTGCGTTCCTGCGGGCGATCCGCGAGCCGGCCGCGACGGCGTTCTCCACCGCGTCGAGCGAGGCCGCGCTGCCGCGATTGCTCGAGGACGTCGTGAAATTCGGCGTGCCGCGGCGCGTCGCGAGCTTCGTCATCCCCACCGGCTACTCGTTCAACCTCGACGGCTCGACGCTCTACCTCGTCGTCGCATCGATCACGATCGCGCAGGCGGCCGGCATCGAGATGTCGATGACGGCGCAGCTCACGATGGTGCTGACGTTCATGCTCACCTCGAAGGGCGTGGCGGGGGTGCCCCGCGCGACCCTGGTGATCATCGCGGGCACCTGCGCGAGCTTCGATCTACCGGGCGAGGCCGGCGTGGCGATGCTGCTCGCGGTGGACGAGATCATGGACATGGCGCGCACCATGATCAACGTGATCGGCAACGGCCTCGCGGCGGTGGTGATCTCGAAGTGGGAGGGCGTGTTCGGCACGGAGAGCGCCCAGCTCCCCGTCGACTCGCCACCTCCGGAGACCGGCGTCACGGGGCCGCCGTAGCGCACGCGCCTCGCTCAGTGCTGCTTCACGGCGCAGCGGCCGTGGTCGCAGTACGCGAGGTAGCCCGGGCAGCCGCCGCAGGAGATTGCCGCGTGCTCGGGCGGCTCGGGTGCGCAGGTGATCGCACTCTGCTGCTCGAAGAAGCGCTCGCTGTCCGCGGCGCGCAGCGGCATGTTGTTGCAGCCGCACTTGCCGCAGCGGCTCGGGCGCACGTTCGTGCACTCGTCGTCCCTCTTGCAGCTCAGGTCGAACTTCGACATGTCGACCGCCTGTGGGCCCCAATCCTTCTTTGTGTCGGGCTTCGGCTCCGGCTTCGGCTGGTTCAGGTTCGGCTCGGGATTCGCCTCGGGATTCGGCAAGAGCTCGCGGTTCGTCGCGGTCGGCGTCTCGGTGGTCCGGGTCGGGGCCGCGGCCGGCTGCGAGTCGCACGCGCAGCCGAGCAGGATCGAGCAGACGAGGAGGCGCAGGCCGTTCATCGCGAGATGATAGACGGCCTGCGGCTCGACTCGATCACAGTCCGCGACGCAGCTCCTGCAGGTGGCCGCGGAGGTAGCGATCGGTCGCCATCGAGCGGCCGGTCAGGTGATCCGTCACGGTCCCGCGCTGCAGCGCGATCGTGCGGACCTTGTCCCCGCGCGCCCCGCAGCCGAGCTGATCGCGGCGGCTCGAGTTGCGCTCGCGCACGACCGCTTCCCGTTGCGCCGCGAGGATCCGGGCGCGCAGGAGCCCCAGCGCAGTCTCGCGGTTGAGCGACTGACTCCGCCCGCCGTCGACGCGCACGACGACGCCGGTCGGCACGTGACGCAGCACCACCACGGTGTCGGTCTTGTTGCGGTGCTGCCCGCCCTTGCCGCTGCCGCGCGTGAAGCTCTCGTCGAGATCGGCCGGATCGATGCGCAGCTCGTGCGGCTTCGGCTCGGGCAACACCGCGACCGTCACCGTGCTCGTGTGCACGCGGCCGCGCTTCTCGGTCGGTGGCACGCGCTGCCAGCGATGCCCGCCGGGCTCGCCCGCGAACACCTCCGCTGCGCGCCGACCTTGCACGCGCACGATCAGCGCGCCTGGGCGCGCATCGAGGACCTCGTGGCTAAAGCCCCTCCAGCCCCATGAGCTTCTGGTAGACGCGATACTGCTCGACGACGAGCAGCTTGGCATCGTCACCGCCTTCGGCGGCACGGATCTCGAGGATGATGGCGTTCACGTTCGTGGCCTTCTCCGCCGGGAAACTCGGGTCGGCGGCACCCTGCGCGCGCGACGACGGACGGCTCCGTCGACACGCTCGCGCACACACGACTGCTCGAGCTGCGCGGGCGGCTAATGCTCGCGCAGATCGACCAGCGAGCGTGGGCTCGGAGCTGGGATCGGGCGAAGCATGCGGTCGGTGGTCTAGCGCGCGCGCAGGTGCCTGTCAAACTCGGCCGCGCCGATCGCCGGTGTTGCCGCTCGACGGCGTCGACGTGCAGCGACTGCGCACCGGTAGGCAATTGTCTGCTCTGCAGCGCAGCGGCCGAGGCTGCACTGGGTGATCCCGCGGCCGCCCGCGTGAGCTACGAGCGGCTGCTCGCGCTCCGAGCCCGTGCGGATGCCCGCGACGCGCTCTCGGCCGCCGCGAAGGGCGGGCTCGCGGCGCTCGCCGAGCCCCGACGACCGCGGTACGATCGCGCTGAGGTGGGGTCCTCGGCTCGGCTCGCGCTCGCGGTGCTCTCGGTGCTCGTCACTGCGAGCCCACGCGTCGTCGCTGCGCCCAGCCCACCACCGCCCGGCGGTGCGCAGAGCAACATCGAGCAGGCCAAGGCGGTCTACGGCGAGGCCATGAAGGCGCTCGAGGCCAAGGACTACTGGACCGCGCTCGCCAAGTTCGAGCAGGCCTACAAGCTCGCGCCCGACAAGCACCTGTTCAACTACAACATCGCCTCGGCGGCGGAGCTCGCGGGCGACTGCCGCAAGGCCGAGAAGCACTACAAGATGTTCCTCGATCTCGTGCCCAAGCATGAGGCGCGCAAGGGCGTCGGGCGCACGCTCGAGAAGCTGGCCAAGACCTGTCAGTACGACGAGGAGAGCACCACGCAGCTGTCGACCGAGTCGCGGGGTGATCGCGAGGCCGAGCGCAAGAAGGCCATCGCCGACCGTGCGGCCACCGAGGCGCTCGAGGCCGCCCAGCAGAGCGTCGCGCGCTACGAAGCGGTCATCGCCAAGCACGGGCGGCAGCAGCCGTTCGCGCGGGTGCTACGGGCGAAGCGTCGCGACGCGAAGAAGATCGCGAAGCTGCTCGCCGCGAACGAGATCGAGGCCGAGGGCTACACCGGCAAGCTCGAGCCGCCGGGCTCGCTCGAGCAGGCGTGCCGGCAGGGCGAGGCGCAGGAGGAGCGCAACGCCGCCGCGTACGGCAACGCCTACGAGCGCGTCGAGGACGACGAGCTGGCCGAGCTGATGGACAAGCTGATGCGCAAGGCCGAGGGCAGCCACGGCCGTGCGTTCCGCGACGGCTGTCCGCGTCGTTGATCAGCTCGACCAGCGCGGCAGCTCGATGTGCAGGTGCGCACCGACGTCGCGATCGCGCAGCTCGGCGTGCCCGCCGTGCGCCGCGGCGACGTGGGCGACGAGCGCGAGCCCGACCCCGTGTCCGGGTGCGCGCCGGGTGTTCGCGTCGCTGCGGCGATAGAACGGCGCGAAGACCTGCGCGCGCTCGTGGGCCGGGATCCCCGGTCCGCTGTCGAGCACGTCGATGGTGACGTGCTCGGCGGCCGCGAGCCGGAGCTGTACCGGGCCCTTGGAGAACTTCAGCGCGTTGTCGACCGCGTTCTGCACGAGCGCGCGCAGCAGCTCGGGGTCGCCGCGCACGACGGTGTCGTCGGTCGACTCCACCTGCACGCGCGCGCGCAGCTCGGGCGCGAGCCCCTCGTGCACGAGCTGCACGACGTCGGCGAGCTCGACCGCTTCGCCCTGCTCGGCGGGCGCGCGGCCGGGGCGGGCCAGCACGAGGAGCCGCTGCACGAGCCGCACCAGCTCGTCGACGCGCGCATGCAGCCGGCGCAGCACCTCGACCTCCGCCGGATCGCGTGCGGCCTCGATCAGCAGATCGAGCTCGCCACCGAGCACCGCCAGCGGAGTGCGCAGCTCGTGGGCGGCCTGCGCTGCGAACGACTGCGCGTGGGTGAGCGAGGCGCCGAGCCGTTCGACGAGCTGCGCGATCGCGGCGCGCAGCTCCTCGATCTCCGCGTGGCGAGCCGGTGGGTCGAGCAGCTGCGCGCTGGGGGCTTCGGCGTCGATCCGGCGCACACGCGTGCCGAGCTCGGTGAGCGGGGCGATCGTCCAGCTCGCGCTGCGATGGCTCGCGAACCCGCCGATCGCACCACCGAGCAGCGCGCCGACGACGAGGCCCCACAGGATCAGCGTGCGTCGCTCGCGTTCGTCCTGTGCGCTCACCCCGAGCGCGACCACGCGCCCCTCGTCGAGCTGCTGCGCACACACGCGACGCGGCAAGCCGTGCAGCTCGATCAGCTCGCAGGCCCCCGCCGCGACGATCGGGAGCTCGCGGTCGCCCGCGATGACCGCACCCGCCTCGACGATCGACCCGACCGCGTTGGGCTGCTTCACGTCGGCGAGCTCGTGGTCGAGCACCGACGCGAGCACCGGACGGCCGTCGGGGCCGATCACGATCGGATGCTCGTCGTCGATGTCGTTGGGCGCACCGCGCTCGAGCTCCTCGCGGATCTCGTCGGCCAGCTCGCGCGCCGCCGTGAGCACCTCGCGATCCTCGTGGCGCTCGACGAGGCGGCCGGTGAGCACGCCGCCGAACATCGCAGCACACGCGCCCGCCACCGCGGCCCATACGGCACCCGCGAGCGCGACGCGACGGACGAGCCGCGGTGCGTCACGCGAGCTCGGCGACATAGCCTTCTCCACGCACGGTGCGGATCGCCTCGCTGCCGAGCTTGCGCCGGATCCTGGCCATGATCACGTCGAGGCTCGCGCTCGCGCTCTCGCCGGCGTCGCCCCACACGAGCTCGAGGATCGTCGAGCGCGGGACCACGCGACCGGCCCGGGTGATCAGCAGCTCGAGGATCTCCCACTCGCGCGCGGTGATCGGCACCTCGCGACCCGCGATCGTCGCTCGTCGGGTCCCGAGCTCGAGCCGCGCGTTGCCGAGCTCGATGGCGACGCTGCGCTCGATGGGCCCGCGCCGCCCGAGCGCGCGCACGCGGGCGCGCAGCTCGGCGATCGCGAAGGGCTTGGCCAGGAAGTCGTCGGCCCCGGCGTCGAGCCCGGCGACGCGCTTCGGCACCTCGCCGTGCGCGGTGAGCAGGAGGATCGGCCAGCGCGCGCCCTGGTCTCGCAGCTCGCGGCACAGGTCGATGCCGGTGCCGTCGGGGAGCGCGACGTCGAGCACCATCAGCTCGGGCGCAGCGGTGTCGATGCGCGCGCGCGCCTCCGCGACGGTCGTCGCGATGCGGACCTCGTGCCCGTCGCGGGTGAGCGCGCGCTCGAGCAGCTCGAGCAGCTCGAGCGAATCGTCGACGACCAGCAGCTCCATCTCCTGCTGGCGACTCTAGCGCGCCAGGAATCGTCGACAAGGGTCGGGCCGGCCGCGGTTCGGGTGCCGTTCAGGTGCGGCTTCCATGCTCTCGACATGAACGCAATCGCAACCCTCGTCCTCGCGCTCTCCACCCTGGAAGGCTCCGCGTGCGGCGGATCCAGCGCTCCGACCGCGATGGCCGAGCGTGAACGTACGATCACCCTCGCGGATGCCGAACGCATCGCGCTCGCGCACGTGCCGGGCGGCACCGTCGAGGACAGCGAGCGCGATCGTCGACGCGGTCGACTGGTCTACGAGATCGACGTGCGTGGGCCCGACGGCCGTGGGCACGAGCTCGTCATCGATGGTATCGACGGCAAGGTGCTGGAGGAGGAGCTCGACGATTGACGGCGGTGGGCATGCTCGTGCTCGCGGCGCTCGCGGGACCGCCAGCGGATGCGGCCGACGTCGACGAGCCTGTCGTCACGCGCTACGTCGCGGGCGAGGGCTTCGGGCTCGCGACGAAGGACGGCAAGTTCTCGCTGGCGATCCGCGCGCGGCTACAGCCGCGCTTCGAGCTCGAGCACGCGGAGCACGGCTCCACCGAGGAGATCCTGATGCTGCGTCGGGCTCGCCTCACGCTGCAGGGCAATCTGTTCGGTCGGCACAACGGCTACTACATCCAGCTCGGGTTCACGCCGCGCGACATGACCGGCGGCATCATCTCCGATGCGAGCGGTCCGCGGCACAACCCGCTGCGCGACGCTCGCATCGAGCTCGGCCGCTTCCGCGACGCGAACCTGTGGATCGGCCAGATGAAGGTGCCGTTCAGCCGGCAGCGCGTCGTCTCCGACGGCAACCTCGATGGGATCGACCGCTCGATCGCGAACGAGGAGTTCAACCTCGATCGCGACATCGGCGTGCAGCTGCGCTCGCGCGATCTCGGCGGCTTGAAGGGACGGCTCGGCTACGCGCTGGGCATGTTCATGGGCGAGGGGCGCAACTCGTTCGAGCCGCGCCAGCCGGGCATGCTGTGGGTCGCGCGCTTCGAGGTGCGTCCGCTCGGCAAGTTCGACGACTCGTCGGAGAGCGACCTCGGGCGCTCGAAGAAGGTCGGGATGGCGATCGGAGCCGCGTACGCCTATCACGACGAGGCCGAGGGCGATCACGGAGTGTTCGGCGATCGCCCCGCCGATCGCGGCACGACCGACTACCACAACGGCACGCTCGACTTCGCCGTGCACTGGCGCGGGCTCGCGCTCGAGAGCGCCGCGCACTGGCGCGTGGGTCGGCGCAACCCCGGCGATGCCGCGCTCGCCGACGGCACGCGCGTGCCGGCCGAGCTCGCGCGCAACGGCGTGGGGTGGTTCGTGCAGCTGGGATGGTTGCTGCCGCGCACGCCGCTCGAGCTCGTCGGACGCTATGCGCAGGTGCGCAACGTCTACGGGGCGAAGAGTGGCATCGCCGACGCGGACGAGGCCGGCGGCGGCATCAACTACTACTTCGCCGGTCACAACTTCAAGCTGCAGGCGGACTACTACCGGCTGTGGAGCGACGCGGCGGGGCCGGCAGAGCGGCTCGCGACCGATCGGCTGCGCGTGCAGCTGCAGCTCGCGTTCTGAACGCGTCGCGCCCGGCGCGAGGCCTCGACGAGGCCATCGCGCCGGTCGGTCGTCGTCCGGGCTCACGCGCCGCAGGCGGGACGCGGGTCGGGGCACTCGGGCATGCGCGGCATCGTGGCCGGGCAACCGGCCACGTCGTCGAACTCGTTGCTGCTCGCGAAGTCGAGGTTCTCGCCGTCGTAGCCCTGCACGACGCCGTGGCCCGAGCCATGCGCGAACACCGAGTCGGTGATGAACATCGACGACGGCGGCATGGTGAGGATGATCGCGCCCTCGAAGCCGACGAGGTCGTTGCAGGTGAGCAGGATGCAGCCGCAGTCGAAGCCGGTGTACTCGATGCGGGTGTGCTGCATGCGGGTCTCGGGGTTGACGATACCGCCGAAGCCGAGCCCCACCCAGTCACCCGGGGCGGGCACGTCCGCCGCCGAGGTGAATACGATCGGCGCGCTCGGTGTGCCGATCGCGACGAGGCTGCCGGTCGCCGGCCGGTCGGCGCTGTAGTGATCGATCTCGAACGACGTCTCGGGATGGAAGCGCAGCGTGGTGCCGGCCTCGATCGTGAGCGTAGTGGGCGGGAGGTCGGCATCGCCGCCGCCGACCGTGAAGCGATCGACCGGCGAGTTGCCCACGCGGTAGGGCACGCCCGGGTTGCGCATCGTGGCGTCTTCCTCGAGCCGGTCGTGGGGATCGAGCAGGATCTCGTCGACGAGGTTGCCGGTGTACGTGCCGCTCGGCAGCGAGCCGACCGCGTGCTCGTCGAGGAGCAGCGCGAACGGATTCGCTTCGTTGCCGGAGCCGGTGACGACGAGGTCGGTCGAGCCCTCCGCGAACGCGGCATGGCCCGTCACGCTGGCGCCGACGCCGAGCGAGCCCATGATCGTCACGTGGTCGACGAGCGTGCTGTGGTGCGTCGGCAGCGTGCCCTGGCCGGAGACGACGAGGCTGCCGCCGGAGAGATCCACGCCGCCGCCGCCTTCGAGCGTAACGTGGCGCAGACGCGCAGTGCCGGGGCTGTTGACGAGCACGTGGCCCCAACGCGCGCCGTGCAGGCCCTCGAAGCGGATCGGCTGCTCGGCGGTGCCTTCGGCGATCAGCGTGCCGGTCGTCGGCGTGCCCGGGTAGGCCACGTTGATGCCGGTGCCCTCGGCGAGCTGCACGACCGAGCACGGCTCGATCTCGAGGATCGCATCCTCGCGGACGTCGACGGTGTACATGACGACGTGCGGGCCGTCCTCGGCGCGCCACACCTCGTGCCCGACGATGTCGTCGGCGTGCAGCGTCGGGCCGAACGTCTCGGCGGGGCAGGTCGGCTCCGGCACGCCGGTCGACTCGGACTCGTCGCCGCTGCTCTCTTCGGAGCCCATGCTCGCATCGGTTTCCTCGGGGTCCGTCGGCGGGACGCAAGCCGTCACCGCCGCGCCCACCAGCATTGCCAGTGTCGCGTGTCTCATGTCTTGGTTTTCCAGTCTTCGCTAGTCGAACGGTTGCGCGTCGGAGATCAGATCTTGGGCAGCAGCGCGAGGCGGCTCCACGTCATGTCGGTGCCCGCTTCGCAGTCGGGCATGGTCGGGTCGGGGTTGCTCCAACCGCCGCTGATGTCGCGCGCCTGGTAGCCGACGCGGGCTTCACCGGCGGCGTCGAGCGCGAGCGAGGGGCTGTGCAGGAACCACGCGCCGACGTTGCAGTTCGGCCACAGGAAGATCTCGTCCGGGTCCATCTCGCCGCCGAGCTCGACCTTCTCGAGCGCCCACGGCGAGTCCGCGTGCTGGCACTCGTCGGCCTCGCAGTGCGCGAGCCCGATGTTGTAGTCGAAGGTGTAGACGAAGCGCGGACGATCCTGGGCGTCGACGGCGATGTCGACGCCGGGGCCGATGTCGTCGCCGGAGGACAGGCTCGTGCCGGTCCACGGCGCGGTCGCACAGTCTTCGTCGCACGCGAGATAGGCGACGTTACGGACGCCCTCGTCGTCCTTGCCGATCGTCACGATGCGGGGCTGGCCGGCGCTCGTGAGCGCGAGCGCGATCGCCGGGCGCATCGTCACCACCTCGGTGAGGCTGGTGAACGCGGGCGTGAGCGAGTTCGCGATCCAGTTGTTGCCGTCGGTGCAGTCGCCGGCGCACTGCACGTACGCGGCGATGTCGATGCTGGGGTCGGTCTCCGTGGCCTCGACGGTCGCGACCGTCGCGACGTGGGCGCGCCCCTGCGCATCGAAGCGCAGGTGGGTCGACTGCCAGATCTGCTCGGCGACGATGTGCATCGACCAGCTCGCGGCGTCGTGGCAGTCCGCGTCGCAGGTGACGTAGTGCGTCTCGGGCGCCTCCTGGCCGATGCCGAGGTACGCGACGTACGTGTGCATCATGAAGCGCGGGCGACCCTCGGCGTCGAGCGCGAAGGCCTCGCCGGTGATCTCGCGCTTGTTGTCGTGCTTCATGATGTCGCCGATCGTCCACGACGACGCGTCGCCGCAGTCGGCGTCGCAGCTCGCGTAGTAGACGTTCGCGAACGCCGAGAGCAGGACGCGCGGGTGGCCGCTCGCGTCGAGCGCCAGCATCGCGTTCGCGACCGTGCTGTCGGTCTCGAGCCGCACGACCTGGACGTCGTCGCTGCCGCTGCAGCCCGGCGCACAGTAGGCGTAGTACGCGGAGCCGCCGGCGTAGGCGGGGTAGATCGCATGCACGCCACCCTCGGCGTCGAGCTCGATGGTGGGGGCGCTGGTGTTGTCGGGCTCGCCGGTCGGCAGGAAGAAGGCGTCGGCGTCGACGCTGGAGCCGCCGGAGTCGGAGCCGGAGTCGCCGGTCTCGTCGCAGGCGAGCGCGAGCGCAGCGAGGATGGCGAGCAGGGTGGGGCGGGTGTCGAGCATGTTCATGACCGAGTTCGACCGGTTGATGTGAGTCGCGGGCCGAAACCGTCGCGGAAACCGGGTTCTCGGGGCGTGAGCCGCATCCAGCACACAGGCCGGGGATCCGTGACGGATCGCCGCGAGGACTCCCACTCACCCGCCGAGGCCGACGCGCGCGAGCGCGCACGCACTGTGATGCGTCGCGTGGCACGTTCGCGGCGCCATCTGCGAAGGTCCGTGCGAGCGGCCGATCTTTAGGACACTCGTGCGAGGGGAACCGCGTTCATGCGGGTCGTGATCGCGTGGACGCGACGCGTCGATCGAACGATGTAAGAACGGATTTTCGGATCCCGTAAACCGGATCGTCACATCCGATGTCCGCAACCGTTGCCTCGCCGCGCCCCGTATCGCTCTCGCGATCACCGGTGCCGCGCCTGGAGCACGAGGCCTCGGTCGCGCGCGAGCGTGCGATCACCTGGTTGGTCGATCAGCGGCTCGACGAGCGTCGTGCTGCCGATGGTCGCTGCGTCGGCATCCAGGCCACGCTCGCCACCGGCCCGCACGGTGACAACCCCATCGAGCTCTATTCGATCATCGACGGGCTCGTCACCGATCCTCGCCATCTCGACGACGTCGTGGCGGACGAGCTCGACCGCGCGCTGTGGCGCGAGATCGCGGAGCTCGTGCGACACAAGCTGGGCTTCCCGCTCGAGCCCGAGCTGTTCTCCAACATGCTGTTCGTCGCGTATACGGCCGGGCTGGAGCATGTCCACCTGCGCCGGCTCTGCACGACGCTCGTGCCCACGTTCCGCGACGCGCACATCGAGGGGCTGCACCACTTCTTCACCTCCGAGCGCTTCGCGTGCGACGTCGATTGCACCGCGATGGCGGCGCGCGCCCGCATCGAGCTCGGCGAGCTCGATCCGCTCACGCCCGCGGGCGCCGCGACGCTGCGGCGCATGAACGGGCAGATGCTGCGCAGCGCGGCCGTGGCCGACGTGCCCGCGGAGCGCAACCGCAGCCACGGCAAGGACAACGGGGCGCTCCGCCGCGGCGTGCTGAAGGTCTACCGCGACGATCATCTGTTGCAGGGCGCGGAGCACGATCGCGGGCTCAAGAACAACCCGGTGGTCGTGGCCAACGCGCTGTTCCCATTGTCGTTCGAGCTGGCCCACGGCCTGCGCGATCCGAACGAGGTGGTGCCGCTGCGCGAGTTCGTCGGCGACGGCACCGTGCGCGAGGGCAGCAGCACGGTCGCCGAGATCGTCGCCGCCAACCTCTGTTACGTGGCCGGCCATCTGTGGAGCGGCGAGTGGCAGCGCGGCTGTCGCTACTATCCCTCGCCCGACGCGTTCCTCTGCTTCTACTCCGAGCTGTCGCGCGAGTTCCCCGAGCTCACCGCGCCGTTCGGTGTGCCGGAGCTGCTGCGCGAGGCGGTCGAAGAACGCCGCGCCACTGCGGCGTGCGACGGTGCGGCCAACCCCGAGCGCACGCTGAACAGCGCGCTGCGAGCGATCGCGGCCGGCAACCTCGGCATCTCCGCCGAGCCCGAGCTCGTGCGTCTCCTGGCGGCGCAGGCCGACGACGGGCGCTGGCGCGGTTACGACTGTCTGTTCACGCTCGGCAGCGTGGGCGAAGGACTGCCGGTGCACTTCGGCTCGCCGCTCGTCACGGCCGCGTTCTGCATCCGTGCACTCTCGCCGCCGCTCGTGCGCCGCCATCGTCCCGAGCGACGCACCGGCTGGGCCGACGCGATCCTCGCGCGTGTCGAGCTGGGCTGAGCGGAGCGCCCTTGCGACGCTCAGCTCGCGCCTTCTGCGTCCGGGAACACCTCGACCAGCTTGGCCGCGGTCTTCATCTTGATGCCTGCGTAGAGACAGACCGCGGCGCTGGCCATGCGCGCGAGCGCGGTGCCGCCGACGATCGTCAGCGTGTGCACGGTCTTGGCGTACGCACGAAAGTAGCCCTGCCAGACCTCGCGGGCCTCGCGGGAGAAGCCGTCGATGTCGGTGAGATCGACGACGAGCTCGGTGCCGCTCTTGCGATCGAGCAGATCGTTGACCTGCCCCGCGCAACGCTTCGCGTCGTCCTCGGAGTGGAAGCCGGAGACGATCACCACGACCTTCCCCTCGCGCAGCTCTACCGTCCCTGGCATGCGACCCCGATGATACAGGGTAGTCGTCGACAAAACGGCGCTGTCCGCAGAAGGGACACATGATCGACACGTTCGCGCGCGCTTCGAGCGACCCCCGACTGCAGTCGCGCATGCGGGATGCGTTCGCATGGGCCACGAAACAGGGTTTGTTCGCTGGCCAACCGGCCGTCGCCGAGCGGGCTTGCGTGAATGCTGCGACCTACGCCTCGCTCTGTGCGCCCGCGTCTGCCACCGAGCGACAGCTCGGGCTCGCGACCACGTTCACGGTCGTCTTCTTCTGGCTCGACGACGCCGACCCACGCGAGCTCGCCGAGCTGGTCGCGACGTCGTGGCCGCTGGCGCTGCAACGCCTGCCCGCGCTCGCGCGCTGGTGCGACGAAGCCGTGGAGCTCGAGGCATGTCGACCGGAGCTGCGCGAGGCGTGGCTCGACTCGCTGCGCATCTACCTCGGTGCACTCGTCGACGAGCTCGCGATCGATGGGAGCACTGTCACCGTCGCGCAGCAGCTCGACCTGCGGCGGCGCAACGCGTTCATCGATCCGTACCTCGATCTGTGGCTCGCGCTCGTCGACGTCGCGCCGCTGCCCGGCCTCGAGCACGCCATCGCGCGCGCCCGCTGGATCGCGCGCGAGCTCATCATCTACGCGAACGACCTCGGCTCGCTCGAGCGCGATCTCGCGGCGGCGCGCGAGCGCCCCGAGCTGAACCTGGTGCTGACGACCGCCCGCGAGCAGCGCTGCTCGCCGGTCGACGCCGCCGCGGCGCTCGTGGAGCAACACAATGCGCTCGTGGCCGAGCTCGCACCGCTCTTCACCACCATCGCCGCCACGCCCGCAGGGGCGGTCCCCGCGGGCGTGCTGCGTGACGTGGTGGTGGGCAACGTGCTCGCGATGCGGGCGCTGGCCGAGCGCTATGCGGGCAGTGCCGCGTGGCTCGACGCGCTCGCGCTGCCCCGGTAGCTTCATCGTCGCTTGACGGGTTGTCCGGATCCGGCGCTGCTCGAGGGGTTCCTGCAGGGGAGCCTCGCGCCGGCGCAGCGCGACGCGCTCGAGCTCCACCTCGATCGCTGCAGCGCGTGTGCGGCGACGATGGCCGAGCTCGCGCGCGTGTACGGCACGTTGTCGGCGAGCATCGGCGCGCCGCCGCGCGAGGACACGCCACCCGGGCAGCTCGGGCGCTACCAGCTCGGACGTCGGCTCGGCCAGGGCGGCATGGGCGTCGTGTTCGAGGCCCACGATCCCGAGCTCCACCGCCGCGTCGCGATCAAGCTGCTGCATCCCGGGCTCGGCGGCGACGTCGAGCTCACGCGCGCACGCATGCTCCGCGAGGCGCGGGCGATGGCCCAGCTCGCGCATCCCAACGTCGTCGCCGTGCACGACGTCGGTCGCGTCGGCGAGCAGGTGTTCGTCGCGATGGAGCTGGTCGAGGGCACCACGCTCACGCGCTGGCTGCAGGCCGCGCCGCGCACGATGCGGCAGATCCTCGCGATGTTCGTGCAGGCCGGACGTGGGCTGCAGGCCGCGCACGCGGTCGGGCTCGTGCACCGCGACTTCAAGCCCGACAACGTGCTCATCGGCGACGAGGCCCAGGGCACGCGCGCACGCGTGACCGACTTCGGGCTCGCACGGCCCACGCTCGCGTGGCCCGATCCGGCCGAGTCCGGCACCGTGGCCGCGGCGCAGGCGGCCGGGCTCGGTGCCACCACGCAGGGCACGTCGGCCCACGGTGCGATCGTCGGTACGCCGGCGTACATGGCCCCCGAGCAGTGGCGCGGCGAGCCGGCCGACGCGCGCAGCGATCAGTTCTCGTTCTGCGTCGCGCTCTACGAGGCGGTGTTCCGCGGGCGACCGTTCGTCGGCGGCGACTTCTACGGGCTGGCCGAGCAGGTGTTGCGCGGCACGCCACGTCCGCCGCCCCGCACGGCGCCGGCGTGGCTGCGCGCGGCGATCATGCGCGGGCTCGAGCGCGATCCGGCTGCGCGTCACCCCTCGATGACCGCGCTGCTCGACGCGCTCGAGCGCGATCGCGGTCGTGTGGCGCGCGCGGCCGCCGTCGTCGCGGCGATGGGCGTGAGCGCGGCGGTCACCGTGGGGGTGCTCGGGTGGATGCAGAGCGGCAGCCCGCCCACCGGATTCGTGCCGACCGTCGCGGGCATGGGCGAGGGCGACGCGCCAGCCGCAGTCGCAGCCGCGGGTACCACCGTCGCCGCACCGGATGCCGTTGCGACCTGCGTCGCGAAGGCGACGAGCCTCGACGATCGCTGGACGCCGCGCCGACGCTCCCTGCTGGTCGAGCGCATCGAACGGATGGACCAGGGCAAGGCGATCGCGGCGCGCGTGCTGCCGGTGCTCGACGCGTGGACGACGGACTGGTCGACGCAGGCGAGCGAGGTGTGCAACGCGAAGCCCGGCGCCGACGTGCTCCCGCGCACGCGCTGTCTCGCCGATGCACTCGTGCGCTTCGATGCGCTGGTGCAGCAATCGATGGAGCTGCAGACCTTCGAGGTCGACGACTCGATCGCGTCCGCGGCCCATCGCTTGCCGGTGCTGCGCGTCTGCAATACCGCTGCATGGCTCGCAGCAATGCCCGCCGCGCCGCGAGGGGACGCCGCGCAGGCGAAGCTGCTCGCCGGAGATCTCGCGTCGGCGGAGGCGCTCTCCTTGCTCGACCGCCTGGTCGCTGCACCCGAGCAGCTGCAGCACGTGGTCGAGCAGGCCGCCGAGCAGCCGGTGCTGCTGGCCGAGGCGCAGCTCGCCCTCGGCATCGCCCACGCCGAGAAGTACGAGCACGACGAGGCCACGCTCGCGTTGCAGGCGGCGGCCGCCACCGCACAGGGCGGCGTGCACGAGCGCGTGCTCGCACTCGCCGCGATCGCGCTCGTCGAGGAGCAGGGCGGGGGATTGCTGCGGCCGCAGGAAGCCTCGCGATGGCTGCGCATCGCGACCGGCCAGGCCGAGCGCTTCGCCGACGTGCGCCTCGCGGCCGCGACGCTCGTGGCCGAGGCCATCGAGCTGCAGGCGCTGGGCGAGCTGCTCGCCGCGGTGGAGCGCCTCGAGGCCGCGCTGCCGAAGCTGCGCGAGGTCGTCGGCGAGCGCCACCCCGAGCACGCGCGCGCACGCCTCGTGCTCGCCAGCACATTGCTCGCGCTCGACGAGACCGACCGTGCGCGGCGCGAGGCCGAGGCGGCGTTCGACGTGCTCACCGCGGTGCTCGGTCCCACCGATCTGCGCACCGCTGCGGCTGAGGCGATCGTCGCGCGCACGCTGCTCGCCGCCGGGGACCTGCCCGCTGCGCATGCGCGGGCCGAGCACGCGCTCGACGTCCCGTTCCCCTCACAGTCGATCCGTCACGATCACGACCGTGGTCGCTACTATGGCTTGCTCGGCGACGTGCTCGGTGCCGAGGGCAAGCATGCCGACGCGCTCGTCGCCTACCGTGATGCGAAGATCGGGCTCTACGTCGGCGTGCCGAAGGCCGAGCCGATGCTCTGGGAGGCGCAGTCGCTGCTCGCGCTCGGGCAGCGCGACGAGGCGCTCGCCGGGCTCGACGCGGCGCTCGCAGAGCTCGAGTCACAGGTCGGCAACGACGATCCGCGGCTCGTCGCGGCGTTGCGCACGATCGCGGCAGCACGACGACGCGGCGGTGACGACGAGGGCGCTCGCAAGGCGCTCGAGCGTGCGCTCGCGATCGGCGAGGCCCAGCTCGGCTTCGGCCCGATTCCCGCGCTCGTGCAGTGGGATCTCGCGGCGCTCGAGCGCGATGCCGGAGCAACCGCGAAGGCGCTCGCGCTGCTGGACGACGCCCATCTGCCGCTCTCCAGCGCCTTCGGTCTCCGCCACCCGCGCGTCGCCGAGTCGGTGCTCGCGAGGGCCGACCTCGCGTGGGAGCTGGGCCAGAAGGACTACGCCGGGGGGCTCTATGGCGCCGTGCTCGGCGAGCTGCAGGCGCGGTTCGGGCCCAAGGACGCCCGTGCAGTGCGCGCGCAGCAACGCAAGCTCGCCGAGTGAGCGAAGGACGTGTGCTGACGGCGTGATGGAACGACGGACGTGACCAAACCGCGCGAACGCGGTGCGTCGCGCCCGTGGCGGGCCGCTGGGCTTTCGTGCACCTTCGTCCGGCAGTGGTCGTGACCTGCACGACCGCGCGCGAGGAGAGCCGAAGCATGGCGATGATCAGCGACCTCTTGTATCAGCTCGCCGGATCCGAGATGGCCGAACAGGAGATCGCGGCCGAGCTGCGTACCGACGCCGGAACGGTGCGGCAGTGTCTCGAGAAGCTGTGCAAGCTCGAGATCGTGCAAGGGCCCTCCGGTGCGCAGCGCATGTGGACCGCCGTGCCCGAGGATGCGCCGTTCGACGTCGTCATCGGCAAGGCGAAGTCGGCGGGGCTCGACGTCCGCGAGCAGCTCCCGAAGTTCGTCGCCGGCACGATGGGCTGACGCGGCCTACTCGCCGAACGCTCGCACGAGCACGAAGCCGTCCAGCGCTTCGCCCGTGCACCGCTGCGCGAGCTCGGCCCGCGCGGCCCGCCAGAACCCGGCCAGATCGGCGTCGCCGCGATCGAGCGCGTCGATCCAGCCCGCGACGCGACGCAACGGACCGGCGAGCCGCGGCACCGAGATCGGATCGTTGCCGTGTCGCGGCGCGATCGCATTGACGTGGAACCGCCGGGTGCGAAAGAGCGTCGGCTGTGCGGAGTCGGCCGGCTCGATCAGCACGAACAGCGAGGTGCCGCGGTCGGGGCCTTCTGCGGTGGGCGCACCGTCGTCGTGCCGGAGGTGCAGACACACGAAGCCGAGCCGATCGGGATCCGCACCATCGATCGCCGGCGCCGGCACGCCCGCGAGCTGCTCGCGTCGCGCCTGCGTGCGCGCGGTCGCATCGTCGAGCGCGAGGTTCTGCACGAGCCCCGAGGTCAGCACCACGAACGCCTTCTGCGGCCGTAGCTCGGTGTCCGCCTGCAGGAGGATCCGCTTGCTCTCCCAGAAGTAGTCCTCGCGGTGCAGGTTCTGCTGGTAGTAGAAGCGCACCATCCGCAGCAGGTCGTCGAACATCCCCGCATGGTGCTCGCGATAGCGGGCGAGCGCGGTCGCCTCGTCGCCGCCGGCCGTGAGCGCGATGACAGTGGTCGCTGCATGCCAGGCCGAGTGCAGCGCGAGCATCACTCCGGTGGAGAGCACGGGATCGATGAAGCCGGCGGCGTCGCCGGCCGCGAGCCAGCCCGGACCCGCGACCGTGCGACTGCGCCAGCTCCAGTCGCGCTCGTTGCGGACCTCCGAGATCCGGCGGCCGTGCGGGTGCACCAGCGCAGCGAGCTCGTCGCACTTCGCGAGCTCGCCGTCGAAGTCGGGACGCACCGGTCCACGGTGCTCGCCCGCGTCGAGCTGCACCACGCCGATCGACGTGCGGCCGTCGGCGAGCGGGAACATCCACCACCACTGGGTCGGCTGCGCGACGAACAGCGCCTGCTCGCTGCGTGGCGCCGGCAGCCGTGCCACGCCCTCGAAGTGGGCCCACATCGCCTGGTGACGCAGGCCGTCGATCGGCTCGCGCAGCCCCAGCGCGCGCCCCTGCAGCGCCGATTGCCCGCTCGCATCGATCACCCAGCGCGCGTGCACGAGCTGCGGTGCCGGATCGTCGCGCGACTGCCAGCGCGCTCCGACGACGCGATCGCCGGACCACAGCAGCTCGCGCACGACCGCGCGCTCGTGCAGCTCGGCGCCACATGCTCGCGCGTGCGCGAACAGGATCGCGTCGAAGCGCGCGCGCTCGACCAGCCAAGCGCTGTCGTACGCGTCGCTGTCGGCGAACCACAGATCCCAGCGCGGCGTGCGACCCCAGCCCCACAGCGTGCTGCCGGTCTTGCGCGCGAAGCCGGCCGCCTCGATCGCCGGCAACGCGCCCACGTCGTCGAGGATCGGGATGATGCCCGGCAGCAGGCTCTCGCCGACGTGCGCGCGCGGGTGGGTACCGGCCTCGAGCAAGCGCACGCGCAGCCCGGCGCGCGCGAGCTTCGCGGCCGCGATCGATCCGGCCGGACCGCCGCCGACGACGAGGACGTCGACCTGCTCGTCGCTCACGCGCGTGCTCCCGCCGGCAGCTCGCCGGTCCACACCTCGACGCCGCGGCGCGCGAGCTCGTTGCGCAGCGCGGCGAGGCGCTCGCGTTGCCAGGCGTCGCTGCGCGCCTCGCCGTAGCGGGGATCGTCGAACAACGCCGTCGCATCGAGCTCGCCGTCGAGCACACCGAGCGCGGCCCCGTCGGTGGTGAGCGCGAGCGCGTCGGCGAGCGCCGCGAGGGATCCGGGCAGGAGCGGCTGCACCACCGCGAACGTGCGCAGCCCGGCGACACGGGCGTCACGCAGCACGTCGAGACGTTCGGCGATGCTCGCCGCCCGCGGCTCGAAGTGGCGGCGCACCTCGTCGTCGACGGTGGGTAGCGAGACCCCGAGCCACGCGCGGGGCAGCGCGGCCAGCAGCGCGAGGTCGTCGCGCACGGCGGCCGAGCGGGTCAGCACGAGCGTGGGCCACACCGCGGGCGCATCGGCGATCGCCTGCAGACACGCGCGGGTGATCCGCAGCTTGCGCTCGATGGCCTGGTACGGGTCCGCGACGATGGGGCACAGCTTGATCGGCGCAGGTGCGAGCGCGCGCAGCTCGTCGTGCAGACGCGCGGGCGCATCGACGCGGGCGTCGACCCACGAGCCCCACGGCGCCTCGCGCAGCCCCAGCAGCGCACGCATCGGCTGCAGCCGCGACTGCGCGTAGCAGAAGCGGCAGCCGATCGTGCAGCCGCTGTAGGGACTGAGCGCGTAACGCAGGCCCTCGGCGTCGGTCGTGGGCACGAGCATCCGGCCGCCCCGCACCTCGCGGACGCGATCGTCGGACTCGCGCACGCCGGCCCGCAGCCGCGCGAGCACGGCGGCCTCGTTCGCCGCGACCACCTCGGCGATGCGCCGACACAGCTCGAGCGCCGTGCTCGGCGAGCTCGCATCGGCGGCGTGGCCGATCGCGAAGTGCTCGGTCAGCACCCGATGCGCCCGCGCAGCTGCGCGTGGCACCACCTCCAGCCGCACGCGACGTCCGCCCTGATCGACGCAGATCCCGAGCCCGAGCTCGGTGGAGATCGCGGTGACGAGGCCCGCCCCGGGGATCGTCGCGCCGACCTCCAGCGGTGCGAGCAGCTCGCGCGCGAGCGCATCGAGCTCGTCGTCGATCATCGCCGACGATGATCGCAGCGCGGGCTCCGGCCGTCGAGCCCGTCACCCCGCCGGCGGAGGCGGCGGCGGCGGGACGTCGTGGCACACCCCGATCTCGAGGATGATGTAGAGCAGGATCAGCTCCTGCGGAGTGAGCCCCGCGTGCGCACCCTCGTCGGTGTGGTACGTGCTGAACATGATGCGCCCACACCCGTAGTCGGCGCTGATCGTCATCGGTCGCACGCTGCTCGGGGAGCACGAGTGGCACGCGCCCTCGACCCAGGGGTAGTGCCCGACGTCGACGTCGTTGCCCATCTCGTCCTGCGTGATGACGGGCGGGATCGTCTCGATGCCCGACCAGTTGTCGACGAGCTCGACCTGCGGCAGCGACAACAGGTTGGGATGGCCACCGCCGATGTCCTTGAGCGCCGGCGGCAGGGCCTGCAGCCACGCGAGCAGCTCCGGATCGAGCACGGTGCCGGTGGTGTCGTAGTAGTCGAGATCCGGATCGAACTGCTGGCCGTGCAGCGTCTGGTACTTGGGGAACGTCTCGTAGACGTACTCGTTGGCCCAGTCGGTGACGTAGAACTTGCCGCCCTCTTCGACCCACTGGCGGATGTTCATCTTGCGCAGCTCGCTGAGCTGACCCATGCCCTCTTGGGACATGCACGGCACGAAGATGATGTGATAGGCGCGCATCGCCGCGAGGTCGTCGAGTAGCGCACCGCCTTCGGGCTGATCGAGCAGGTCGAAGTTCTCCGTGCCCGGCTGCAGCGCCCCGCCGCCACTCACCGAGCCCATGCCGATCTTCGCGAGGATGTTGTAGATGCTGTCGTTGAAGGTATCGACGACCGCGACGCGGGGGATCCACATGCCCGCATCGGGATTCCACTCGCCGGGCAGGCTCGACACCTCGGCGGGGATCTGGTTGTCACCCTCGACGATCTCGATCTCCGTCGCGCGCAGGAACTCGCCCTTTTGCACGATCAGCTTCTGACCGGGGAACGTGCTCGCCGGCAGCTCGAACGAGCCGTCGGCGTTGGTCAGCACGAACTGCGCGTCGCAGGGCACGCCTACACACTCGGCACAGTAGACGCCGTCGGGGACGGGCTCGGGATCCTGCGTCGACACGTAGACGAGGGCGCCGCTGATCGGGATCGTCAGGTTCGGGGCGTACACCGTGCCGCGCAGCGTCGCGTTCGTCGACTGCGGCACGCAGTCCATGCCGCCCTCCGCCGTCGCGTCGGCCGTGCCGAGATCGAAGTCGATCGAGGAGGTGTCGTCACCGAGCTCGTCGTCGGCTTCGCCCTGGCTCTCACCGCCGCCGGTCAGCGAGCCTGCGGTGGTGAGGATCGGACCCGTCGCCTGCGGATCGCGGCTGCCGCTGTCCGCGCAAGCGAGCACGAACGAGCACAGCGCGAGCGGGGTCAGCCTGGAACGTGGGCGAATCACCGAGCCGAAGTGGCGATCGTCGGGCGTGCGGTTCCCTGGTCCTGTTCAGCTCGCCGCGAGGCGCCCCATGCCGCTCGCGAGACAGCCGGCCTCGAGCCCGCCGCACTGCTCGAGCAGCGACAGGAAGTCCCAGCAGTTCCAGGCCTCGGTCATCACGCCGTCGTGGATCGTCGCCTGCGCGAATCCGGTACACGAGCCTTCGCTCCCGTTCTTCGCGCGGCCGTGCGCGCTGCAGCGAATCATGACAGTGGAACCGCGCACCATCACTTCATCGACCACGATGCGAAGGCCCTGGGGGAACGCGGCTCGGATGCCCAGGTAGAACTCGTGGAACTGTCCACGGCCGAGCCGGGGTCCGTCGAGCCCCCACACGCGGATCTGCTCGTGGCACATCGCATCGATGACCGTATCGTCGAGTCGGCTCCATAGCCGCTCGAACCACGTCTCGAAAAACCGTCGGGCTTCGGGTTCCTGCATCGCGCTCGCTCCTCGAACGTTGGTCCAGGAACGGTAGCATCGCGGGGCGTCGCCTCGGCATAGAATCTACGTCGTGGGGGAGCGGACCGGGCCGGACGTCGAGGTACCGCCCGGCTCCGTCGAAGAGGACGAGCTCTCGTCGCAGGACACCCAGCTCGAAGGCGGAGCGATCGCGCCCGAGTGGTTGCCGCTGCCGTTCACGCTCGGCCGCTACGTGATCACGGAGCGACTCGGCCGCGGTGGCGCGGGTGCGGTGTTCCGCGCGCACGACCCCGAGCTCGCGCGCGACGTGGCGATCAAGGTCGTACGCGCGCGTTCCGACAGCGATCGTGCGCGCGAGCGTCTGCTCGGCGAGGCGCAGGCGATCGCGAAGCTGTCGCACCCCAACGTCGTCGCGGTGCACGACGTCGGCGAGCTGCCGAAGCAGGCCGGCGGGCATCCGGGCGTGTACATGGTGATGGAGCTGCTCGACGGCGCGACGCTGCGCCAGTGGCTGCGCGCCGCACCGCGCAGCCTCGCCGAGATCCTCGACGTGCTGCTCGCCGCCGGGCGCGGGCTCGATGCGGCGCATCGCGCCGGGCTCGTGCACCGCGACTTCAAGCCGGACAACCTGCTCATCGGCGACGACGGTACCGCGCACGGGCTACGCGTCCACGTGCTCGACTTCGGGCTCGCCCTCGCGGCGACCGGCTCGCCCAGCACCGAGGATCCCGTCGCGGAGAGCTCGACGTCGATCGAGATCGCCGGCACGCCCGGCTACATGGCGCCCGAGCAGCACCTCGGCGAGCCCAACGACGCACGCACCGATCTCTTCGCGTTCTGTGTCACCGCGTGGGAGGCGGTGCACGGCGCTGCGCCGTATCGCGGGCGCACCCTCGCCGATCTCGAGCGTGCGAAGCGAGCCGGGCCGCCGGCCGCACCCAACCGTCGCGCACCGTACTGGCTGCAGCGCGTGCTGGCCCGCGGGCTCGCCCCGGATCCGGGCGACCGCCACGCATCGATGTCCGCGCTGCTCGATGCGATCGCGCGTCGTCGCCACCTGCGGCGCAACATCGCGATCGGCACGCTGGCGGCCGGGCTCGCGGGTGGTGCGTTCGCGCTGGCGGTGAGCCGCGGTGCCGACGCGCACGAGTGCATCGAGCAGGGCGAGCAACGGCTGGCCACGACGTGGAGCGACGACGTGCGCGCGGAAGCCAGCGCGCGTTTCGAGGCCGCCGGTCTGCCGTATGCCGCGGATGCGTGGACGCGCGCCGCCGCGGTGATCGACGAGCGCGTCACCGGCTGGCGAGCGGCGCGCAAGGAGAGCTGCGAGGCGGCGCTCGAGGGTGGTGCTGCAGCGCTCGAGCAATCCGCGGCGGTGCTGGGGTGCCTCGACGACTATCTCGACGAGCTCGATGCGCGCGTGGGCCTGCTCGCGGTCGCCGATCGCGACATCGTGCTGCGCGCGGCTCGGATGGCCGAGCGCATGGCGGCGCCCGAGCGCTGCCTCGACGCGGCATGGGTGGCCCGCGAGCGCGGCGGTGGAGACGGCGGCAGCGAGCTCGAGGCCCAGCTGCTGCAGGCGCGCCTGCAGCACGAGCTCGGCCACTACGATGCGAGTGCGACGCTCGCACGCGCGACTGCCCAGGCCGCCGAGGACGCCGGCGACTACCGCCGACGTGCGCGTGCGCTGCTGCAGGTGTGCCGCGGTGAGAAGGGCGCGAAGAAAGGCGGCAGCGCGCCGGCCTCGTGCACCGAAGCCTGGATCGCGGGCGAGCGCGCGGGCTCGAGCACCGCGTCGATCTCCGCGATGCTCGAGCTGCTCGGGCAGGCCGGCGCAGAGGACGAGGCGCAGGCGGAGCTGCTCGAGCAGCTCATCCGCGCGCGCATGGCCGCGCAGGCCCCCGAGGACACCGAGCCGGGGCTGGCCTCCGAGCTCGCGCTCGTCGTCGCGCAGCGTCATCGCGAGCGCGGCCGGTGGCAGGACGCGCGCGTCGAGGCGCAGCGCGCGTACGAGCTGATGGTCGAGCACCGCAGCGCCGACGATCCGGCGGTCGTGTCCTCGCTGAACGAGCTGGCGTTGAGCGCCGAGGAGCTCGGCGAGCTCGGCCGTGCGCGCGAGCTGTTCGAGCAGGGCCTCGCGATCATGGTCGCGGCGCGGGGCCGCAACCATCCCGACGTGGTGAGCCTGGAGAACAACATCGCCGGCCTCGAGATCGCGCTCGGCCGCCACGACGACGCGCAACGCAGGCTCGCCCAGGTGCGCGCCGCGAAGCAGGCGATCGACGGCGTGCGCACGCCGTGGCAGCTCACCACGATGTACCAGCAGGTCGAGTCGCTGGTCGCGGTGGAGCGCGGGGCCGAGGCCCTCACGATCGCACGCGAAGCGCTGGCGCTCGCGGAGGAGGCGCACGGCGATCGGTCGACCGAGTTGCTCGCCCAGCTCGTCGCGCTCGCGTGGGCGCTGCGGGCGACCGGCGGCTGCGACGAGGCGCTCCGCGTGCTGACGCGGCTCGATGCGATCGCGGCGCGCACACCCACGCGGGATCCCGAGATCGATGCGCAGGTGGAGCTCGAGCGGGCGCGCTGCTCGGCCGTGGTCGGACGACAGGCGGAGGCCGGGCAGGGCTATGCGCGCGCCGTCGAACGATTCGAGCAGCTGTACGGCGCACGCGGTCGGCCGGTCGCGGAGGCACTGCTCGCGCGCGCACAGTGGGAGCGCGAGCACGGCTTGCCGGCGTTGGCGGTCGCGTCGCTCGAGCGCGCGCGCGACATCTGCGGCGCCAGCGAAGGCGATCCGGCGCTCGACCAGGCGATCGCCGACGAGCTCGCTCGACATGCGCACGATCGCGGCTAAGCTCTGCCCGCCCGATGACCGAGCCGACCGAGAAACGACCGCGTGCGGTGCTGGTGAGCGTGCAGCTCCCCGGCGTCGACGACGAGCAGCACGAGGCCGACGTCGCCGAGCTCGCACGCCTGGTGAGCACGCTCGGGCTCGAGGTGGTCGGCACCGTCACGCAGCGGCGCGCCGGGGTGTCGCCGGCCACGGTGCTCGGGGTCGGCAAGCTGCGCGAGCTCGCCGCGTGGACGGGCGGCGACGGCAAGACCGATCCCACGATCGCGAGCCGCGACAAGGCGCTCGAGCGGCGCGAGCGGCTGCGTGCGCGCGACGAGGACGACGACGAGGACGACGACGAGGAACCGGCCCCCGACGCCGATGCCCCCGAGCCGGTCGCCGAGGAGCGACGCGCGCAGGTGGTCGTCGTCGATCACGAGCTCACGCCACGGATGCAGCGCAACCTCGAGCGGGCCACCGGCGCCGAGGTCCTCGATCGCACGCACGTCATCGTCGAGATCTTCCATCGCCACGCGAAGAGCCGCGAGGCGCGGCTGCAGGTCGAGATCGCCCGGCTCGCCTATGTCGCACCGCGGCTGCGCGAGGCCGGAGCCGGCGGCGACCGCCAGCGCGGCGGCATCGGTGGCAAGGGTGCGGGCGAGTCGGCGCTCGAGCTCGACCGCCGCAAGATCCGCGACCGCATCGCCGAGCTGCGTCGCGAGCTGGTCTCGATCGAGCGCGAGTCGGCGACGCGCCGCGCGAGCCGTCAGTCGCAGCGGCGCGTCTCGTTGGTCGGCTACACGAACGCGGGCAAGAGCTCGCTGATGCGCGCGCTGACCTCGTCGGGGGTCTACGTCGCCGACAAGCTGTTCGCCACGCTCGACACCACGGTGCGTGCGCTCCGGCCCGAGACCGAGCCGCGCATCCTCGTGAGCGACACGGTGGGCTTCATCAAGAAGCTGCCCCACGAGCTCGTCGCGTCGTTCCGCTCCACGCTCGACGAGGCGCTCGAGGCCTCGCTCCTGCTGGTGGTCGCCGACGCGTCGGATCCCACGTTCCGCCAGCAGCTCGCGGTCGTGCGCGACGTGCTCGAGGACATCGGCGCCGGCGGTGTGCCGTGGCGGCTGGTGCTCAACAAGCGCGATCGCCTCGACGACGAGCAGATTGCCGCGCTCCGCACCGAGTACCCTGACGCGATCCTCGTGTCGGCGCACGCGCCCGGCGACGTCCGCAGCGTCCGCGAGCTGATCGTGTCGTTCTTCGACGGCGAGCTGAAGGACGAGGAGCTGTTCGTGCCGTACTCGGCCCAGGCGGTCGTGCGTCATCTGTACGACGACGCCACGGTGCTGGCCGAGCACCACGACGAGACCGGCACCCGCTTCGAGGTGCGTGCGCCGGCCGGCGTGCTCACGCGGCTGCGCGAGCGCATCGCCGCCGCGAGCTAATCCGCCTTCACCCGCGCGCGGGCCACGATCGTCGCGGTGTCGATGTCGCTCGGTAGCCGTCCGTAGATCGCCGGTGCGTCGCCGCCGAGCCGCGTGCGACAGAACGCGTCGGTGACCGCCGGGTGACCGTGACGCACGAGCAGCGCGGCCTGCAGCGCGAGCGCGAGCGATTGCACGAGCGTGCGTGCCTGCGTCTCGAGCTCGCCGCCTTTCAGCATCGCGATGATGCGCTCGAGCTGCGCCGCGAGCTCGGGGCGCTCGCCCGCTGCCGGGCGGATCTCCGCGAGCACGAGCTCGAGCGCATCGGGCTCGCGCTGCAGCGTGCGCAGCACGTCGAGACAGATCACGTTGCCCGAGCCCTCCCAGATCCCGTTGAGCGGGGCCTCGCGGTACAGCCGGGGCAGCGGCGACTCCTCGATGTAGCCGGCGCCGCCATGGCACTCGAGTGCCTCGACGATGTGGCCGGGCGCGCGCTTGTTGATCCAGTACTTCGCGACCGCGGTGGCGAGCCGTGCGAACGAGCGCGCACTGGCGTCGTTGCCGGCCTCGTCGAACGCCCGCGCGAGCCGCAGCACCAGCAGCGTCGCGGCCTCGACCTCGACCACGAGATCGGCGAGCACGTTCTTCATGAGCGGCTGATCGACGAGCCGCTTGCCGAAGGCGCTGCGCCCCGAGCAGTGGTGCACGGCCTGCACGACGGCCTGCCGCATCATGCCGGCGGGCGCGGTCGCAGCGTCGATGCGCGTGTGGTGCACCATCTCGATGATGGTCGGCACGCCACGGCCTTCTTCGCCGACCAGCTGCGCGAACGTGTCGACGTACTCGATCTCGGACGACGCGTTGCTGCGATTGCCGAGCTTGTCCTTCAGTCGCTGGATGAAGAAGTTGTTGCGGGTGCCGTCGGGCCGGAAGCGCGGCACGAGGAAGCACGACAGCCCGCGGTCGGTCTGCGCGAGGGTGAGGAAGCCGTCGCACATCGGCGCCGAGCAGAACCACTTGTGCCCGTTCAAGCGGTAGGCCTCGCCGGGGCCGCTGCGGTCGAACGGCTGCGCGCGCGTGGTGTTGGCGCGGACGTCGGAGCCGCCCTGCTTCTCGGTCATCGCCATGCCGAACGTCGCCCCGCGCTTCTGATCGGCGGGGATGCAGCGGCGGTCGTACTCGGGCGAGAGCAGGCGCGGCACCCACAGCTCGGCGAGCTCGGGCTGCACGCGGATCGCGGGCACCGCGGCGTACGTCATCGCCATGGGGCACAGCACGCCGGCCTCGACCTGCGTGAACATGTAGCTGAGCGCGATGTGGGCGACGTGCGAGCCGGGGCGCGGGGCGTGCCACGCGATCGAGGGGATCCGGTGCTCGATCGCCAGCTTCATGAGCTGGTGGTACGCGGGGTGGAACTCGACCTCGTCGATGCGACGACCGTAGCGATCGAACGCGCGCAGCTCGGGCGCGTTGCGGTTGGCCGCGGCCCCGAGCGCGAGCGCCTCGGCCTGGCCGAGCACGCGTCCGAGCTCGGCGCACGGTGCTTCGGTCCAGGCCCCGCCCTCGCGGAGCGTGGCCTCGACGAGCGCGGGGTCGCTGGCGAAGAGATCGTAGTCCTCGAGCGGCTGCGGGACGTTGATGACCTCATGGGTCGGCAGCGTGGCGATCGGCGCGTGGCTCGACATCGCCCGCGATGATAGGCCGGGCCGGAGCCAATCGCCCTGCCGCGGGGAACCCGGGCGGTCGCCGCGCGTGAGCTTCATCGTGGATCTGCCGACGCCCCCCACGGATTGCCCGGCACCCGGCCAAGGAACCGCCGAGATGCCCTCGTCCGCGGCCAGCACGCCGCCCTTCGATGCCCGGCGCCACGCGCCGCTCGTGCGCCGCGCGCTGCAGAGCTTCGGCGTGCCGAGCGAGGCGCTCGACGACGCGGTGCAGGACGTGTTCCTCGTGCTGGTGCGCCGCGCGTCCGACTTCGATCGCGATCGCTCGCTGGTCAACTGGCTGTGGGGCGTCGCGCGCGGCGTGGCCTCGACGCATCGCCGCACGCGATCGCGGCGCGGTCGACTGCACGAAGCGCTCGCCGTTCGCGAGGCACCGAGTGGTCTCGATGCCGACGAGGCGTGGGCGCGCGCGCGTGCGACCGAGCTCGTCACACGCTTCGTGGAGGGCCTCGACCCCGCACTGCGCGAGGTGTTCGTGCGCTCCGAGCTGCTCGGCTGCAGCGGGCCCGAGCTCGCAGCCGAGCTCGGCATCAACCTCAACACCGCGTATGCGCGCGTGCGAGCCGTGCGGCTGCGCTTCGAGGCCGAGCTCGCGGCACGCGAAGGCGTGGTCGCGCGACTGTTGCGGATGTTCGCGCCGCTGGGCTTGTTCGCGCCGAAGTCGATCGCGGCCGCGACGATCGGCGCCTCGCTCGTCGTCGCGACCGCGTCGCTCGTGCCGCCTGCCGCCGCACCGATGCCGGCGAACGCGGACGTCCCGGCGGCGATCGTCGCGAGCGCCGAAGTCGAGCCGCACGCGTTGCGGCGCGCCGCCGCGAAGCCACGGGAAGTGCAGCTGCCGGCCAACGACGAGGGCATGAAGACCACGCTGCTCACCACCGTTGCGCTCACCACCGTGCTCGCCCAGGCCAGCACCGCCGAAGCCCGCGACGAGAAGCCGACGCCGCGTCGCGCGGCCCCGGTCGCTTCCGACGCCGACGCCGACGAGTCCGCGCGCAAGGACGGAGCCGGGGCCGTCAGCGCGTACTACGACTTCGTCGAGGGCGATCGCCTCACGGGCGAGGTGCTCCGCCCGGAGGGCGTGCCGGTCGACGCCCGCGCCCGCGCGCGCTTCCCCAGCCTGCTCAGCATCCGCGGCCACTTCATGCGGGAGCTCATCACGATGGCGAAGGACGTGTGAGTCACATCGGCGCGAAGCCGAACACCCACACGTGGCCCGCGACGCGATCGCCGACCGCGTAGCGACCGACCACCTCGTCGTTGCCGTAGACGTCGAAGGTGAGCTCGCGGTCGCCGAGCTTCGCGATCGTCAGCAGGTAGCGGGTCAGCTTCGTGCCCCAGAACTCGACCTCCTGCGTGGCCTGCACGACCGAGTGCAGCTCGATCACGTCCGCGGGCTGCTGCGGATCGAGGCTGACGAGGCGCATGCTGCCGTAGCCGCAGAAGTCGGCGGCGTACTGCTCGGGCAGCGTCTCGCGTTGCAACGCGAGCGCGATGCCGCTGACCTGGAACGAGTACTCGACGTCGTCCTCGTAGCGGCTGCGGAAGTACATCGTGTCGAACAACCCGATCGCCGCGGGACCGGACTTGCCCATCACCGCCGCGGTGCCGCCGTCGCTCGAGGCTTCGACGAGCTGCAGCCGCATCGGCCAGAGATAGCCCGACTCGCTGTAGGGATGCAGCGAGCGCACCTCGACCGCACCGCCGCCTGCGGGGCGGTGCAGGAGCGCGGAGAGCATGAGCGGCCCCCGGCGATCGACGACGTGGCACCACGTGCCGTGCACGACCCCCGCGGAGCCGCTACCCGGCCGTAGTAGCTCGGCGACCGCGCCCTCGAGGCGCGGACCCGGATCGCCGTCGGCGAACACGCGCTGCCAGATCGGGGTGCGGTCGCTGTCGATCGTGCGGATTTCCATCGCTCCTCATTCCTGCGGTGGTTCGGTCAGCAGCGCGGAGAGCAGCGCCTCGGGCAGCACCACCGCGCCGTCGTGATCGGACGTGGGCATCACCACCGCGACGAGCCCGTCTTCGGCCATCGCCGGGAGCCACTCCTCGACGAAGTCGACGAGCGCGATCGGATGCGCGCGGAAACCGGTCCACTCGCCCCCGATGCAGCGCACGGCCGACGGCTCGTCGGGCCACAGCGGCAGCGCCTCGCGCCCGTTGCCCGCACCGGAGCGCGCCCAGGTCTGCTTGCGCAGGCCCCAGATCGAGCCCGACGCACGCACGCCTCGCACGAAGGCCGCGAGGCGCTCCGCATCGCCGATCGCTGCGGTCGAAGACATGTCGCTGCGCCAGGCCAGCTCGGCCTCGATCGCGTCGCCGTCGCGCACGAGCGCGGCGTCCTCGAGCCAGGGTGCGATCGCGTGGCGATCGATCCGCCCGAGCGCGACGTCGTCGGTCGCGGTCACGACGAGCAGCGCAGCACCGTCGTCGATGCGCAGCAGCTGGGCGCTCTCGTGCGCGAGGCCGGTGAGTCGCGCGGCCAGCTCGAGCCCGACGCGCGTCCAGTCGACGACCGCTTCCCCGCGCAACCGGACGATGCGTGATGCGCTCATCGTGCGGCGCGTACGGTGCCACGGGGCGCGCTCGGATGCTACGCTGACGCCGCATGGAGTGCCCGGCACGGTCGCGGTTCGATCGCGTCGGGGACCTGCGCTGAGCGATGCGGATCCTCTATCTGTCGCAGTACTTCCCGCCCGAGATGGGGGCACCCGCCGCGCGCGTCTCGGAGCTCGCGGCGCGGTGGGTGGAGCGCGGCCACGAGGTCTGCGTGCTCACCGGCTTCCCCAACCATCCGACCGGCGTCATCCCGCCCGAGTACCGTGGTCGCGCGTTCCAGCGCGAGCGCTGGCGCGGCGTCGAGGTGCTGCGCACGTGGGTGTACGCCGCGCCGAACAAGGGCGTGCTCAAGCGCGGCCTCGCGTACGGCTCGTTCGCCGGCTCGTCGGTGTTGCTCGGCGGGCTCGCCCGCGAGGTGCGACGCGCCGACGTCGTGCTCGCCACGTCGCCGCAATTCCTGTGCGCGCTCTCGGGCTACGCGCTCGCGCGTGCGTGGCGGGTGCCGTACGCGCTCGAGATCCGCGATCTGTGGCCGCAGAGCATCGTCGAGGTCGGTGCGTTGCCCGAGCGCCATCCTGCGGTCACCGGCCTGCGCCTGCTCGAGCGCTTCGTCTACCGCGAGGCCGATCTGCTCGTCGGTGTCACCGACTCGTTCGCGCAGATCTGGCAGGCGCAAGGCGTGGACCCCGACAAGATCCGGGTGATCAAGAACGGCGTCGATCTGCAGCTCTTCCGCCCCGACGTCGACGGCAGCGCGATGCGGGCGGAGCTCGGGCTCGGCGATCGCTTCGTG
Source organism: uncultured Nannocystaceae bacterium (assembly GCA_964519175.1). GTDB lineage: Bacteria > Myxococcota_A > Polyangia > Nannocystales > Nannocystaceae > Xiheibacterium. The sequence goes on along the minus strand of CAZFKC010000011.1, from coordinate 7,141 downwards.
GTCGGCTACATCGGCACGATCGGCATGGCGCACGGGCTCGGCACGCTGCTCGACGTCGCGGAGCGCCTGCGTGCGCACGAGGACATCGTGTTCGCGCTGGTCGGCGACGGCGCCGAGCGCGTCGCGCTCGAGGCCCAGGCGCGCGCACGCGGGCTCGACAACGTCCGCTTCTGTGGCGTGCTGCCGCGGGCACGGATCCCCGAGGTGCTCGCCGCCACGGATCTCGCGGTGGTCATGCTGCGCGACACGCCGCTGTTCGAGACCGTGCTGCCGTCGAAGCTGTTCGAGATCATGGGCTCTTCGCGGCCGCTCGCGCTGGCGGTGGGCGGTGAGGCGCGCGCACTGGTCGAGCAGGCCGGTGCGGGGTACACCTTGCCCCCGCAGGATGTCCCAGCGATGACCGACGCGATCCTGCGTGCGCAGAGCCACCCCGACGAAGCGCGCGCGCGTGCACGTGCGGGGCGTGCCTACGTCGAGCAGCACTTCGATCGGCGCGTGCTCGCCGATCGCTACCTCGACGAGCTCGTCGCGTTGGTCGAGCGGGAGCGTGCATGAGCGAAGAGTCCGAGCCCGAGGGCGGTCGTGCCCACGCGATCCTCTCGATCCAGCTCGAGGACGAGCTGCGGGTCGATCGCGAGCGCACCGGGCAGGTCGGGCCCGGCGATCCGGCGCTCGTCGAGCGTCGCATCGAACGCGCGCTCGAGTTGCTAGAGCGGCTCGACATCTCCGCGACCTTCTTCGCCGAGGGCCGGCTCGTCGCCGAGCTCGATCGTGCCTGCTGGGCCCGGCTCGCCATACGCCACGAGCTCGGCGCGCAGGGGCTCTCGCGCACTGCAGTCGCACGGCTCGGCCCCGATCGCTTCACCGACGACGCGCGACGCGGCCGCGAGGCGATCGAAGACGCGGCCGGCGTCGTCGTGCGAGCGTTTCGTGCGCCCGAGCTCGCGGTCGACGGCTGCGATCCGTGGCTCGGCGAAGGCCTCGCCGTCGCCGGCTACTCGATCGACGCCTCGCACCGGCTCGAGAACCTGCCGGAGCACGCGCAGGGTGGTTGCTTCGTGCTCGACGGCTCTGCGGGCGCCGTGATCGAGCTGCCCCAGCCTGCGTTGCAGCTCGGCGGTCAGACGATGACGATCGGCAGCGCGACGTTTCGCATGTTGCCGTTGCCGACCGTGCGCGTACTGTTCGAGCTCGCGGAGAAGCAGGGCTTCGTGCCCCAGCTCGTGCTGCAGCTCGGCGATCTCGATCCGCACGGGCCCACGGGTCTCGAATCCGAGCAGGGCCTGCGCAAGCGCTTCGAGCACCTCTTGCGCAACACCGGGCGCGAGGGCGTGGCGACGAAGCTGCAGCAGCTCGGATGGCGCTGGAGCTTCGGTACGCTCGGGGCTGCGGTCGAGCGCGCCGGCGTCGCTGCCGGCCCATGCTAAACCTGATGGGGTGACGTCCCCGCGCATGCCGGCGCTCGCGCTGGTCGCCCTGGCCGGCTGCGGGCGGGGGCCGTTCTTCACGCCGGAGATCGATCCCTGCGACGACAACGCGTGCAGCGCCGTCGCGAAGCTGCAGCGCGCGGCCGACATCCTGTTCGTGATCGACAACTCGGGCTCGATGGGCGTCGAGCAGGGCGTGCTCGCCAGCAACTTCCCGTCGTTCCTCGACGTGCTCGAGCGCCAGCAGTTCGGCGCGAGCTATCGCATCGGGCTCACCACCACCGATGCATACGGCACGCTGGAGCTGTCGAGCTGCCGCGGGCGCATCGACGAGTTCGTGTTCAACGACGGCAGCGTGGTGATCGACGAGACGTTGTCGGGGTGCCTCGCGTCGTGCACGACCGACGTCGTGAGCACCGTGCCCACGACGAACGGCAGCGACACGACGCTCGTGCCCCGGCCGTGGATCGAGAAGGCCGGCAACGAGACCAACCTCGCGGACGGGCTCTCGGTCGCCGAAGCGATGCGCTGCGCGGGTCCGCAGGGCATCAACGGCTCCGGGTTCGAGGCGCCGCTCGAGTCGATGCACGCCGTGATCGGCGAGCAGGGCAACTCGGCGGGGTTCCTGCGCGACGATGCGTTGCTCGCGGTGATCTTCGTGACCGACGAGACCGATTGCTCGATGCCCCCGGGCCACGAGGATCGCCTGCTCGACGACGAGGGTCGTCCGCTCTGGTCCGACCCGCTGGGCGAGCCGACCTCCGCGGTGTGCTGGAACGCCGGCACCGAGTGCAGTGGCGGACCCGGCCTGTACGACGAGTGCCACGCGCAGGATCACGGCTGGAACGGTGCACCGATCGCCGACGGTGACGACACCACCGAGCGCGTGCTGCACCCGGTCTCGCGCTACGTCGACGCGCTGCGGGGGCTCGCGCAGGACAAGAGCGCGCGTGGTGGCACCGGTCAGGTGCTGGTCGCGGTGATCGGCGGCGTCCCGCTCGACTATCCGCAGACCGGCGAGATGCTGTTCCAGGACTCCGACGATCCGGAGTTCAACCTCGAGTACGGCATCGGGCCCGGCTGCGGTCGCGGCACGGAGACGGTGCACAGCCCGCCCGGGATCCCGCCCGTGCGGCTCGGCGAGTTCGCCGAGGCATTCGCGACCGACGAGCGCAACCTGTTCTCGATCTGCTCCGCCGACTACACGATCGCGCTCGAGCAGATCGCGAGCGCGCTCGGGCGGCTCAGCGCGCGCACGTGCGTGCCGGGCTGCGTCGCCGATCGCGACGACGACGAGCCGGGCCTGCAACCGAACTGCCGCCTCGTCGAGCGCGATGCGCAGGGGAGCGAGCGCGTCGTGCCGCGCTGTGTGATCGGCACCGCGGCGTGGCAGTTCCCCGGTACGAGCCCCGAGCTGTGCTACCGCCCGCTGATCGACGAAGGCGACACGCCGACCGCGTTCGACGATCTCTCGCGGCAGTGCCTGACCCAGGGCGCGAACCTCGAGCTGGTGGTCGAACGCCCCGAGGGCGTGGCCGAGCCGCCGGGCACGGTGGTCGAGGTGAGCTGCGAGCTCACCCGACCGGTGGGCGAGCGCTGCGACGACCCGGTCGAGCAGGGCTGAGCTCGGCCGAGCCGCGGCGGTGGTGCAAGCCCACGGTCCCCGCCGCGTTGTTCGGCGATGGGACTGCGTAGGATCGCGGGGCTTTCGGTATTGCTGGTGATGAGCGGGTGTTGTGCGCCGAAGGGTTTCGGGCGCACACGTGCATCGGACCCGACGCGCTCGAGTCCTGCAGCGCCGATGGTGTTGGAGCCCCCACCGGTATTGCAGCTGGTCCGCGAGGAACGCATCGCGAGCATGGGGCCGCTCATCCGACAGCCGGACGGGGGTGACGTCGAGCTCGCCCCACGCTGGCAGGCGCCGTCGCGCGACGCGGTGCCCGACGACGACGAACCCGAGGCGGCTGGCGATGCCGAACCGCAGGACGAGGCCGAGCCGGAAGCGGACGAGGATGTCGACTACGACGAGGTCATCGATGCCGACGGCATCGCGCGCGTGGTCGTCGTCCCGCGCCGCCGCTTCACGACCCACGAGGATCTCGCGCGCGCGGCGATCCGCGACGCCGAGCCCCGCCGTCCGCGCGTGATGTACGTGGCGCGCTTGCTGCTGCGGACGGCCGGCCCGGTCTGCGATTGCGACGGTGATCTGGAGGAGCGCGCGCGTGTGCGCGCAGCGATGACCGCGATGGTGGAGCACGCTCGGCCGGCGGTGAAGGCGTGCCTCAGTGCCGAGATGGCCGAGGATCCGCGCGTGATCGTGAAGGCACCGGCGCTGCTGGTCGTCGCGCAGGCGAAGCAGCTCGGCAACATCACCTATCGCCTCTCACCGAGCTTCGACGTCGGCGGCCGAGGCATCGTGCTGCGCGAGCTCGGCTGGCAGGGCGAAGCGAGCCCGGCCCTGCACGAGTGTCTCGCGCAGGCGTTCGCCGAGGCCTACGTGCCGGACGGTGCATCCTTGGCGACGACCCACCGCGTGCAGCTCCCGCTCGTCGCGTTCGTGCAGCCGCCGTGGGGCATCAACCTCGGCAACACGCACGACATGCTGGCGATGTACGCGTCGGTGCTCGGGTGGCTGCACTACGAGCGCGGCGAGTACGAGCACGCGCTCGAGTTCTTCCGCGACGCGTGGTGGGTGTTCCACCTCGAGGAGTACAAGTACCTCGAAGGCCTCGCACACGAGCAGCTCGGCGATCGCGAGCAGGCCGCGGATGCCTTCGAGCTCTACCTCGCGGCACGACCGTATGCACCGGAGGCGGGGGAGCTCCCGCAGCGGATCGCACGGCTGCGTGGGCCGGAGACGCCACGGTTCACTCGAGGATCGGTGCCGCGCTAGCCTCGGCGTCGCCGCGCTCCGCGAGCGCGTCGAGCGTCTTCACCAGTCGCGCGGTGTCGACGTACGTCCGGATCTGCCTCGCCTTGCCCCACCGCAGCAGGACGATCTGCACGCCCGCGCCCCAGTACGGCGGCTCCGCGGGCGGCTCGACCCAGTGCTCGAAGCGTGTCACCACGCGGGTCGACCACGGCCAGCCCTTCACGGTGATCTCGCGGATCACGAACTGGCCGGGCAGCAGTCGCAACAGGCGCGCGAACCACTTCTGCACGCCGGCCCTCGAGTGTCGCGTGCCGCCGAGCGCGTGCTCGCCTTCGAACGTGTAGCGCACGTCGTCGGCCATCAGCGCGAGCGCGGGCGCGGGGTCGTGCGCCGTCAGTCCGCGGAACGAGGTGAGCACCTTGCGGCGCACGACCGCGTGGTACGGATTCAGCGTCACGCCGTCCTTCGTTTGATCGACCGGCACGGGTGGGACGGAGCTCGGCGCGTGCGCACAGCCGGTTGCCATCGCGAGCCCCACCGCGAGCGCCTGGTTCGATGTTGACATCGAAAACATGCTGACGTGCTAAGTTGACGATGTCAACACGAGATGGCCAAGACCCGTCCCTACCACCACGGCAGCCTGCGGGAGGCGCTAATCGCCGCGTCGCTGGAGATCCTCGACGAGGAGGGCGTCGTCGGGCTCACCCTGCGCAGCGCGGCGCGCCGCGTCGGAGTCAGCCACGCGGCGCCGAAGAACCACTTCGGCGACCTGCAGGGCCTGCTCGCCGCGGTCGCGGCCGAGGGCTTCCGGCGGCTCGCGGCCGCGATGCGCAAGGCCGAGCAGAGCAGCGACGATCCCGTCGCGCGGCTCGTCGACATCGGTCGCGCGTACGTGCGCTTCGCGAAGAGCTCACCGGGCCACTTCCGCGCGATGTTCCACCCGATGCTCGGTCCACGCGCGCGCGGCAGCGAGCTCGAGCAAGCCTCGACCGCGGCGCTCGCGGTGCTGGTCGAAGCGGTCGGCGCCGCGCCGCTACGCCCCGGTGACACGATGGCACACAGCCTCGCCGCATGGTCGATGGTGCACGGCCTCGCGACGCTGATCGTCGACGGCCACCTCGCGAACAAGGGGCTGCCGCACGACGCGGACGCGCTCGCGAAGAGCTTCGGAAGGCTGCTCTACGAGGGGCTGCGCGCGGACACGCAAGCGACGCCGAAGCGCCGACGCACGGCGCGGTAGCGCAGCGGTGCGCCGATCCGACACAGCTTCGCTGCCGAGCGAGATGCGTGCCGACCCCGACGGTGTCAGGCTCGTCCCCGTGCACGCAAGGACGCGATGGCAGTGGTGGGCGGCGCTCGTGCTCGCATGCGGGTGCGGCCCGGCGAGCGGGTCGAGCGAGTGCGACGAGACCGTGGTGACGCTCTTCGAGGCGAGCCCAGGGGAGACGATCGAGCAGCTGCGGGCGTTGGACGACGGTGCGCTGATCGTGCTCCGACCCGTGCGCGACGTCCAGGACGACGACGCGCCCGTGCACCAGCGAATCGTCTACGTCGAAGCCTGCGGGGCGGAACCCAAGGAGCTGGCCACGCGCGTCGCCGAGGTCTCGCTGCCACCGCAGGCCGAACTGCCGTGGCTGCTCACCTTCGACGACGACGCGCGCGAGCACGGCACGTGGGTGTTCGATCCGCGTGGCGCGCAGCCGATGCAACGCGTGTCGGCGACGCCGATGCACACGTCGGCATGGTCAGAGAGCGGCGTGGTGGTGTCCCGTGACTCGGCGAGCGGCGAACCCGAGGTCGTCGCGATCGCGGTATCCGAGCGGCTCGAAGTCGTCGAGACCGTGCTGCTGTCGCAGGCCGGGCTGGGAGCCGCACGTGCGCCGGGCCTCCAGCGGCAGCTCGTGGCGGTCGGCACCGATGGCGAGCTGGTCGTGATCGACCTCGCCACACGCGCGATCGAGCACGTGCGCGGGGAGGTGCGGAGCGCCAGCACGCTCGATCCGGACGCGCGCGTCGTCGTCGCCGCGACGATGGCTCCGCTCTTCGAGCCGAGCATCTTCGTGATCGATCGCGAACGCGACGTCGAGACCTTGCTGGGACGGCCCGAGTGGTCGAGCATGCAGACCGGTGAAGCGGGCGGCGCCATCTGGGCGTTCGCGTCGCCCGGTGCCACCGAGACCCAGGTCTTCCTCGCCCCGGAGGGGCGCGAGCTGTGGTGGCCCGGTCAGTGGAGCGCAGCGCCGTTCGCATCGGCGCCCGACGGCACACGCATCTTCACGAGCGGTGGTGACGTGTATCGTCTCGAGCCCGAGGCCGAGCTCCCGGAGCTCGTCGCGAACGGCGAGATGAAGCCGACGTTCGCGGATGACACGTTCTATCTTCGCGACGGATCCACGTCGCCGGACGCCGACGGATCGTCGACTGCGTTCCGGCTGCGTCGCGGCGGCGCGCTCGGCCCGTTCGTCGACCTGCTCGATCGCGAGGTCCATGGCGTGGCTCGCGTCGACGGCTCGAGCTGGGCCTACCTCGCAGATGCCGGCGCGAGCGGCTTCGGAGCGCTACGCGTCCGCGATCTCGTGACCGGCGACGACGAGCTCGTCGCGAACGAGGTCGCGAGCATCGACGAGCGGCTGGAGATCCCCGAGCACGGCGATCTGCTGTTCGTCGCGAAGGGCGACCGCGAGCTCACCTATCGCGTCCGACTCGCGCGCCTGTGAGCCCCGCCCAGCCACGCCTCAAGTGTGCTCGCGCGTCGCCGAGAAGCGCACTTCGGGGAAGCGCTCTTCGACCTTCGCGAGGTTCCACTTGTTCGGGGCCAGGTACGCGAGGTCGCCGTGGGCGT
>CAZFKC010000010.1:4320-149365 GCA_964519175.1 uncultured Nannocystaceae bacterium | reverse complement strand
CGAGAAGCGCAAGCAACAGGGCGCCCTCGAGAACAACCCGGCCAAGCCCTCACGCGCCAAGATCGACGCCGAGCACGAGATCTACAAGTACAACGGCGAGTACTGGCAAGACGAGCTGGGTTACTACCGCTACAAGATCACGAGTCTCTGCAAGGAGTAGGTCGCCGGGGGCAGCGCGCGCACCCGACGACTCTCCACGCTCTCTCCCCGGTCCTCCACCGGGGCAACCCCGAAACAGCCCCACGGCCCCTCCGGGCCTGCCCGTCCCACGGCCCCCCCGGGCCTCCTGGGCCACACCCGAGAGGGGCTGTTTCACGAACGCATCGAGAAGGTGAAGCCATGACGAGATCCCAAGGTCGAGTTCCCTCCGGTCGGTCCGGTGTCCTGCTGCGGGCGGTGAGCCTCGGCATCTCGAGCCTCGTGCTCGGTTCGCTCATGATCTCGTCACCGGCGGGCGCGGAGGAGCCCGCCGAAGGCGGCGGCGACGGCAATGCGGTCCGCTACGAGCGCAAGTCCGGCAAGGTCGCGACGAAGAACACGCTCGACACGAAGGTGAAGGCCGCGCAGCAGAAGGCCGAGGCCGACAAGAAGAAGCGCGTCGACATGATGTCGGCGGACCAGTTCGCGAAGGAGCGCGAAGCGGTCACGCAGGAGATCGCCGACAAGCAGATCGAGCAGCTGATCCGACTCATCAAGGCGACCGAGGAGACCGACGGCGAGTACCCGGATCTGCTCTACCGCCTCGCGGATCACCACCTGGAGAAGAAGGCCTACTTCCAGCGCCAGGGCGACTCGCTCTACGAGCAGATCTACGACGCCGAGACCGCGAACAACAAGGCGAAGGCCGGCCAGCTCAAGGAGAAGCAGAAGCGCTTCGAGAAGCAGGCCCGCGACGCCTCCGCGAAGTCGGTCGACGTCTACAAGCTGCTCGTCACGCGGCCCGCGTTCGCGAAGTACAAGCGGCTCGACGAGGCGATCTACTTCTACGCGTTCGAGCTCGGCCAGCTCGAGCGCGAGGCGGAGATGCAGGACGCGTATCTGCGGCTCATCCGCGAGTACCCGACCAGCAAGTACATCCCCAACGCGTACCTGTCGTTCGCCGACTTCTACTACGGCAAGAACCGCATCGACGAGGCGCTGAAGCTCTACCAGAAGATCGTCGACGGCTACAAGGACAGCCCGGTCTACGCGTACGCGCTCTACAAGATGGGTTGGTGCTACCTCAACCCGATCGGCACCGCGGAGCCCGAGTACAACAAGAGCCTCAACAAGTTCGTCGAGACGGTGAAGGCGACGCTCGAGGGTCGTGCCGGCAGCGAGGCGAACGCCAAGCAGCTGCGCCGCGATGCCCGACGCGACCTCGTCAAGGCGTACATCCACGCGGGCAAGCCCTCCAAGGCATGGGAGTTCTTCACGACCGTCGGTGACGGTCCGAAGAAGGACGAGAACATGTCGCGCAAGATGATGGAGCTGCTCGGCGCCGGCTACTTCGGCGAGGGCCTCTACGTCGAGAGCAGCTCGATCTACAAGAAGCTGCAGGAGCTCTACGAGAACGATCCGGACACCTGCGACTGGCAGGGCAAGGTCGTCATCAACGCGCTCGCGACCGACGACAAGCAGATCCAGTGGATCGAGACCGAGAAGCTCGCCCAGTACTGGGGCACCTTCAAGGACAGCAAGTTCAAGGAGCCGGTCAAGAAGGCCTGCCGCGACGTCGCCCGCGACACCGTGAAGCAGATGGCCACCGTGTGGCACGACGAGGCCGAGAAGACCCGCAAGAACGAGACCTACGACCTCTCGGAGAAGGCGTACCGCACGTTCCTGACCAGCTTCCCGCAGGACAAGGACGCGTACGAGCTCAACTACTACTACGCCGAGATCCTCTGGGCGCAGGCCGACCACGCGTACAACAGCAAGGACAAGGCGTTGAAGGCCCAGGGCCTCGCCAAGTTCCGCACCGCGCACGAAGAGTTCGTGAAGGTGCTCGAGCGCAAGCCCGACGGCAAGTACACGAAGGAAGCCGCCTACGCGCAGATGCTCGCGATGAAGAACGCCCTCGAGTACGACGAGACGGGCGGCCGCGCGAAGGCGTGCAAGACGAACACCGAAGGCGTGTGCGTCTACAAGGAGAAAGAGAAGAAGAAGAAGGTCACTTCGAAGGACGCGCAGACCGACGTCAACCAGGACTACCCGGAGTCGGAGTACACCGCGACCGAAGCGGAGATGATCAAGTCCTACGACATCTATCAGAAGTACGTGAAGGACGCGAAGGACCCCGAGCTACCGAAGATCGTCTATCACCGGCTCAAGCTGATGATGGAGCACAACAAGTTCAAGGAGGCGAAGCCGCTGGCGATCGGGCTCCTGAACAAGTTCGACGGCACGCTGTACGCCGCGTGGGCGTCCGAGATGTTGGTCGACATCCTGACCATCCAGTGGACGAACAAGAACAACACGCCGCAGGACACGGTCGAGGCCAGCGACGAGCTCGAGGAGTGGGCGAACAAGCTCAAGAAGATGAAGGTGTACAAGCACCCGGAGGCCGACCGCGTGGCGGAGGCCATTCCGACCTTGCTCGCCGGCATCGGCTGGAAGCGCGCCGAGGCCTACCAGCAGCAGGGCAAGGACGGCGATCCGCAGGGCTTCAAGAAGTGCGGCAACGAGTACGTCGACATCTGGAACGAGTTCGAGACGCACCCGAAGGCCGACATCCTGCTGTTCAACGCCGCCCGCTGCTACGAGGCCGCGTACCTCATCGGGCTCGCGATCAAGATGCGCAACGAGCTGCTGACGCGCTACCCGAAGAGCGAGAAGTACCAGCAGACGCTGCAGGAGGTCGGGCTCAACTACCAGGCCATCGCCTACTACAGCGAGGCCGCCGACCGCTTCGAGAAGTACGCGTCGACGTATCCGAAGGACAAGTTCGCCTCGGAGGCGCTCAACAACGCGTACCTGTTCCGCATCGGGCTCGGCCAGGAAGAGAAGGCCGAGGCCGACCTCAACCGGTACGAGGACATCTACAAGAAGAAGGACATCAGCACCGCGGCGAAGATCTTCTGGTCGAAGCACGACCTGCTCGAGACCGACGCCGAGCGGCTCGCCCACGCGCGCTCGTTCCTCGCGACCTACGGTGGCAAGGGCGGCGCCGATCGTCAGGCGGTCGCCGAGGCGCAGATCGGCCAGATCCTCTGGCGCGAGTCGTGTGACAAGCCGCTGCTCTACGACAGCTGCATCACCGTCGTCCGCAAGAAGGCCACCGCCGGCGAGGCCAAGCGCAAGAAGGCCGAGAAGCTGCGCAAGAAGACCAAGAAGAAGAAGGACGCGCTGCCGAAGTACTGCGGCACCGAGACCCAGGCGCTCATCACGGTCCACAAGCGCGACGCGAAGCTGGCCGGCCAGGCCATGGGCCACTTCGACTCCGTGCTGCGGCTCGCGAGCAAGAAGCCGAACATCCCGGCCGAGGACAAGCAGCGCGCCGAGGACTACCGCAACGCGGTGGGCATGGCGATGGTCTACAGCGCCGACAAGAAGTACGAGGAGTACCTGGCGCTCGAGATCCCCGACAACCTCTCGTTCGGCGCTGCGGCCGAGGAGTGGAAGAAGGAGCTCGGCGGCAAGTACGAGAAGGAGTACAAGGCCGCGCTCGCTGCCGAAGAGGACAGCAAGAAGCGCTTCGGGGCCTGGTTCGCGAAGAAGGACAAGCTCGCGGGCGAGCTGTCCGAGCAGTACGGCAAGGTCAAGGGCAGCGGCAGCTACTACTGGATCCTCGCCGCGGCGGCCCGCGCTGCGCTGGTCACCCGCAACTTCGCCGACCAGCTCTACCGCGCGCCGGTGCCGGACAACCTCAAGACCGAGGATCAGATGTACGCGTACTGCGACGAGCTCGCGCTGCGCTACGGTGATCCGCTGACCGAGCGAGCCAAGGGCGCGCTCGAGTACTGCCTGCAGCGCTCCACGGAGTATCAGTTCTTCAACACCTTCTCGCGCATGTGCGAGGAGGAGCTGCAGCAGGGCGACGCCGAGACCTACCCGGCGACCAACGAGCTGTTCGGCAAGTCCATCTACACGGACAGCCGACTCGACGTGGTCGGCGTGCAGGCGGAGCTCGAGGGCAAGAAGAAGGAGCCCGCGAAGACCGACGGCGCGAAGGGCGAGAAGGCCGACGACGAGGGCAAGGACGACGAGGGCGGCGAGGACGACGACGCCGAGGGCGCGTCGGCGAACTGATCACGCCACGGAGGATCACGACCATGCGTACGACCAAGCAGATCTTCACCCTCCTGTCGCTCGCGCTCGCGCTCGGCGGCACCGCGGCCTGCAAGAAGAAGGGCAAGGACGACACCAACACGCCGTCGAGCGGTGGTGGTGGCGTCAACGTCAACAACCCGGAGACCGCCTCGGTGGAAGCCAAGGCGAGCTTCGAGGAGGTCGCTGCGCGCTACCGCAGCGCGAAGAGCAAGGGCGCGCTGTCCAAGGGCACGTGCTCGGACCTCTCGAACGAGTTCGACAAGGTCTACAAGAAGTACGGCAAGCAGATGGCGGTCGCCAAGTTCAACTCGGGCGCGGTGCTCGAGGAGTGCGGCGACACCGAGGGGGCCGAGAAGATCTACGAGCAGCTCGTGCAAGAGGTGCCCAAGTACGATCTGGCCTACAACAACCTCGGCGTCATCTACTGGAACCGTCGCCAGGAGAGCCGCGCGCTCGACTACTTCAAGAAGGCGGTCGAGGCCAACTCGACCACGAAGGCGCCGCGCAACAACCTCGCGGCGGCCCTGCGCGAGAAGTACACCGACAGCCCGCAGCAGCCCGACTTCGACGCGGCCGAGAAGCAGCTGCAGACGGTGCTCGCGGTCGACTCGGGCAACCGCGTCGCCTACGAGAACCTCGCGCGGCTCTACTACGACCGCGGTCGGCTCAAGGACAAGTCGTACCTGCTGCTCGCGAACCTCGTGACGATCCAGGCGGTGCGCGTGCTCGAGGGCACGAAGACCGAGAGCGCGGACATCTGGAACATCAAGGGTCTCCTGCTCATGGAGCGCGACGACCAGGTCGAGGCGCTGCGTGCGTTCAAGAAGGCGGTCGAGGTGGATGCGAAGCACACCGACGCCAACATGAACATCGCGATGATCGCTCTGCGGTTCCGCGACTACCCGACGGCCGAGAAGAGCATCAACATCGCGCTCGCCGACAAGCGCCAGAAGAAGAACGTCGAGGCCTACCTCGGGCTCGGCGTGGCGCTGCGTGGCCAGCGGAAGTACGCGGACGCCGAGAAGGCCTTCAAGAAGGCGCTCGACGTGAAGAGCGCCGACCCGCGCGCGCTCTACAACCTCGGCATCCTCTACCACGAGCACATCGGGCCCGAGAGCGAGCGCAAGAACGAGAGCGATACCTTCGACAAGAAGCCGTACCAGACGGCGATCGAGTACTTCAACAAGTTCTTGTCGCAGGCCGGCAGCAAGAAGGAGCTGCAGAAGTCCCTGGACGACGCGAAGACCCGCGTCACCAACATCCAGGAGTACTTCAAGAACATCGAGGAGATGAAGAAGCTCGAGGCCGAGGCGAAGAAGCTCGAGGAGCTCGCCAAGAAGCAAGAGGCCGAGGAGAAGGCGCGCCTGCTGAAGATGGAGGAGGACCTCCGCAAGCAGCAGGGTGGTGGCGGTGCGGCTCCGGCTGCGACGCCGCCGGCCGACAAGCCCGCCGGCGACAAGCCGGCAGGCGACAAGCCCGCCGGCACGCCGCCGAAGTCGAAGTAGACGATCTCGAGTCGCCCGAGCCCCGAGCCGGACTCGGCCGCCGTCGCAGCGCTGTCGCACCTGGGATGCAGGGGACGGCGCTGCGATCCGTTTACAACACAGTGTCGCCCGGCTAGGATGCAACCCTGAGCCGGGTCCTCCCCAGGGACTTCCGGCAGGAGCGAGTCATCATGCGTGCACCCATCCGAACCACCCTCGCGTTTCTCGGCGTCGCGCTCTGGGCCTCCACCGCGCTCGCGGGTCCGGCCGGCAACGACGTCGATGCCGACGACGCCGCGCGCAAGGGCGAAAAGGGCGGCGTGACGGTCTACGACTTCGACGACGACAACGTCGACGGCGAGGTGCTGCGGCCCGAGGGCGCGAACCTGTCGTCCCGCGGCCGTGTGAAGCACGCGTCGCTCATCACGATCCGCCCGCACTTCCTGCGCGAGCTCATCAACATGGCGCGCGACGTTTGAGGCGGCGGCGGCCTGGCCGCAGCCTCTTCGCGTCCACCGCGGCCCGTCGTCCCCCGACGCGAGCCGCGGTTCGTGGAGAAACTCGAATCGTTGCGCGCACTTGACCTAGTGTGATCCCTCACCACTTTTCTGAGGCCTTCGTGTTCGGGGCCGGGAACTCCCCCCGCAGACCGCTGTCCTGACCCCCAATCGCCCAGGGACCGAGCCATGTCGCAAGCACTGTCGCTCAAGATCTTCCAGAACGGCCAGCTCGTCGAGCACAAGACGCTGTCACAAGACGTCATCAAGATCGGCAAGCTCAAGAGCAGCCATCTGTGCCTCGAAGACGACTCGGTCGCGCGCATGCACGCGGTGATCGAGGTCTCGGGCTCCGACGTCCGCGTCATCGATCTCGGTAGCTCGACCGGCACGATCCTGAACGGTCGCCGCGTCGAGAAGAACGACGTGCTGAAGTCGGGCGACGTGCTCGAGTTCGGGCCGTTCCGCATCGAGGTCGAGTTCACCGCGCTGCCGGCCCAGGCCCCCGCGGGCGTGACCGTGGTCGCGGCGGCTCCGAGCGCACCGGCGGCGCCGATGCAGATGTCGGCGCCGATGGGCATGGCGCCGGCGGGCGCGACGATGGTGCCGCAGAGCGCCGCGCCGATGGCGATGGCCGCACCGGCGGCGATCCCCGCGTCGCAGCGTCCGGTCATGCAGATCGACGCGAGCGAGGTCGAGGTCCAAGACGGCAGCCGCGTGACCGAGGTCGTCACGATGTACGGCCGCTCGGTGCTCGACGTGCAGCACGTCGGCCAGGTGAAGAGCAAGACGGCCCAGGCGCCGCTCTTCCTCGTCCTCGGCGGCGCGATCTTCCTGACCGGCGCGGGCATCTTCGCCTACGACGCGACGCAGGACTGGACCACGTACAAGGAGCAGGTCAAGACGGCCGCCGACGCCGGCCTCGCGAAGCCGCAGGAGCCCGGGCTCGGCCTCGCCGGCTACGGCATCGGCATCGCGTTGCTCGGTCTGCTCCCCTTCGGCTTCGGCGTCGCGCGCATGAGCGACAAGGGCGTGCAGAACTACACGCTCGGCGAAGGTCACCACGCGACCTTCCACCTGCCGCCGCAGGGCCTGCCCGACAACGTCGCGTTCCCGCTCGTCCGCGGCGGCGATCACAACGACTACGCGCTGCAGTTCACGCGCGAGATGCAGGGCGAGGTCACGCTCGACGGCCAGCGCATCACGCTCGCCGAGCTCGTGGCCTCCGGTCGTGCGGGCTCGTCCGGCTCGGCGTACACGTTCCCGCTCCCCGCGGGCGCGCACTGCCGCGTGCAGTACGGCGACGTCACCTTCCACATCAACTCGGTGGCGCCGGGTCGCGTGATCGCGACCAAGAGCGAGGCCGACAAGCCGTTCTGGCTCTACAACTCGGCATCGCTGGCCGTCATCGGCTCGCTGCTCGTGCTCGTGCACCTCATCCCCGATGACATGCTCGAGATGAACAGCGACGAGCTGAACGCGGACAACCGCTTCGTCGGCTACATGAACCAGCCCGACGAGATCCCCGAGGAAGAGCCGCCGCCGGAGCAGGAGAACTCGGACGACGAGGCCGGTGGCACCGGTCAGCGTCACAAGGGCGAGGAGGGCAAGATGGGCAAGCCCACCTCCAAGAACAAGTCCGGTCTCTACGCGATGAAGGGTCCGAAGGACGCCATCCCGCAGATGGCCCGCAACTTCGACCCCGACATGATGGCCAGAAACGCCGGTATTCTCGGCATGGTCCAGCAGGAGAGTGGGCACTTCCTCGCGTCGCCGTACGGTGCGGCGTTCGCCGTCGGCAACGACGACGAGGACGTGTGGGGCGGCTTGACCGGCACGGAGATCGGCGAGGCCTATGGCGTCGGCGGCCTCGGTCTGGTCGGCACCGGTCGCGGCGGCGGTGGTACCGGCGAAGGCACCATCGGCCTCGGCAACGTCGGCCTCATCGGCAAGGGCGGCGGCGGTGGTACGGGCTCGGGTTACGGCCGTGGCTCGGGCGCCGGCTTCGGTGGCCGTGGCACCCGCGTCCCGCGTGTCCGTCAGGCGAAGGCCGACGTGAAGGGCGCGCTCGACAAGGACATCATCCGTCGCGTCGTCCGTGCGCACATCAACGAGGTCCGCGGTTGCTACAACCAGGGCCTCGTCCGCGACCCGAACCTGAAGGGTCGCGTGTCCGTGCAGTTCACGATCGGCCCGACCGGCAACGTGCCCGTCGCGGTCGTGCAGGAGTCGTCGATCAAGGACAACAGCGTCGCGCAGTGCATCGCGAAGGCGGTGAAGCGCTGGAAGTTCCCGAAGCCCGACGGCGGTGGCAACGTGGTCGTCACCTACCCGTTCGTGCTCGAGAGCGGCTGAGTCGGAGCCTTCGAGCTCGACACCGGAAGGGGCGCTGGCCGAGAGGCAGCGCCCCTTCGGCGTTTCGGCCTGATCAAGACGGGGCGTTCGGGCACCTTCGCATCGATGCGTCCTTCGATGCTCGCCGTCTTCGCCTTGCTCCTCGTCGCCTGTCGTCCGACGGGCGACAGCACGCCGCCGTCCGAGCCGCAGGCGGCACCCGATGGGTCGGGGTCGCTGTCCTCCGCGTTCGATCCGCAGGCGTCGCCGGCGACCCGCGACCCTGCGACGTCCGAGCCCGCGACTGCGCCGGCGGCCAAGGATCCGAAGCGTGCGCTCGAGCAGACGGCATACATGGCGCTCGACAAGTCGCGCTGCAGCGAGACCCCGATGACGAAGTCCGGCCTCTATACGCCGGTCATCATCCGCGCCGAGATCCTGACCGCGGGCGGGCTCGCGCAGAACATCCGCGTCGAGAGCACGCCCGCGCGCAAGTCGATGGCCGACTGCTACCTCGCCGCGCTGAAGCCCGTTCGCTTCGAGCGCAACGACGGTGGTGACACGATCGAGCTCGAGCTCTCGTTGCCGCAGGTCGGCGCGCTGGACAAGGACATCATCCGTCGTGTGGTTCGTTCGCACATCGTGGAAGTGCGCGCTTGCTACAACAAGGGCCTCGCGCGCGACAAGACGCTGAAGGGTCGCGTGATGATCACCTTCACCATCGGAGCCGATGGAGCGGTGTCGGCCGCCGAGGTGGCCGAGTCCACCTTGAAGGATGCCGAGGTCGCACGCTGCGTCGCGGCCGCGGTGAAGACGTGGGAGTTCCCGGAGCCCGAAGGTGGTGGGAACGTCGTGGTGTCGTACCCGTTCGTGCTCTTGCCGGGCTGACGCTCGGCAACTCCGTGCGCACCACGGAACCTCCTCGCGAGCGCGTTGTCTGAGTGAGCAACCAGACAACGAACACCGCTTCGACGACCCGACGAAAGGCGTGAGTGCCTCTCGTCGAGCGGTCGCGAAGCGGAGCGAGGAACCAACATGTCCAGCGCAACCGTCACGCTCAAGGTCTTCTCCGGTGGTCAGTGCATCGCCACGCATCGCATGGCGCGTGATCTCGTGAAGATCGGCCGCCTGCCCACGAGCCATCTGCGGCTCGAGGACGAGGCGATCGCCCGCATGCACGCCGTGCTCGAGGTCAACGGCAGCGAGCTGCGCGTCGTCGATCTCGGCAGTGCCACCGGCACGCTGGTCAACGGCGTGCCCGTCGATCGCTCCACCGTCGTGCGCCAGGGCGATCGCATCGAGCTCGGACCCTACTCGGTGTTCGTCGACATCGACGCGCTGCCGACCGCGACGGCACCGCAGGCCGCACCCGCGCTCGCGCCACGGGCGGCGCGGCCCGAGCCGTTGCCGGTCGACGCCGCGAGCGTCGAGCACACCGATGCGCCCGCCGTCGCGCAGGTGATCGCGCGCTGGCACGGCAGCGTGCTCGACGTGCAGCACGTCGGTCATGCGAAGCGCGGCAAGGTCGACGCGACCGCATGGATGGCGCTCGGCGCCCTGCTGTCGCTCGGTGGCGCCGCGGTCTTCGCCAGCGAGGTCACGCAGGACTGGGCCAGCTATCAGACCGAGGCCCGCGCCGCCGCAGACGCGGGGCGACCGGCTCCGGCGACGCCCGGCCACGGCGCGGGCGGCCTCGGCATCGCGCTCGCGCTCGCGGGTCTCGTGCCGCTCGGGATCGGCGTCGTGCGTCGAGGCGAGCGCCCGCGGACCGACTACGTGCTCGGCGAGCGCCACGACGCGAGCCTGCCCGTCGCCGGCGAGGGTATCGGCGAGGCGTTCACGCTCGTCGAGCGCGACGCTCGCGGCGTGATGCTGCGGCTGCTCCCCGGCATGCACGGTCACGTCGAGCAGAACGGCGTCGTGCACCGCATCGATGCGCAGGGCAGCGGACCCACGCGCGAGATCCCGCTCGCGACGGGTGCGAAGGCGCAGGTTCGTTTCGGCGAGCTCGCATTCGACGTCGCCGCGGTCGCACCGGGCAAGGTCGCCGCGGGTCGCTCCGAAGCCGACAAGCCCTACTGGATCTACAACGCGGCCTCGTTCGCGATCATCGGCACCTTGCTCGGGCTCAGCCAGCTGATCCCGCAGGACATGCTGTCGATGAACAGCGACGAGAACGTGGCCGACAACCGCTACGTCGGATTCCTGCACCAGCCCGACGAGCAGCCCGACGTGCCGCCCGACGACGAGGCCGACAGCGACACGAACAAGGAAGAGGCCGGCATCTCGGGCAAGCGTGCCGAGGGGGCCGAAGGTGCGGCCGGCAACCCGCGCTCGAAGGCGTCGAACAAGCTGTACGCGGTGAAGGGTCCGAAGGACGCGATGCCGACGCTCGCCCGCGACTTCGATCCCGATCGCTCGGCACGCGATGCGGGCATCATCGGGATGATGAAGCTCGCGCAGGGCGACTTCATGGCGTCGCCCCACGGCGCGGCGTACATGATCGGCAACGACGACGAGGATCTCTGGGGGAACCTCCGCGGCGAGGAGCTGGGCGAGGCGTTCGGCCTCGGTGGGCTCGGGCTGAACGGAAGCGGCCGCGGCGGCGGTGGCGACGGCGAGGGCACCATCGGGCTCACCGGCGTCGGGACGATCGGGCTGAAGGGCGCGAACGGTCGGCTCGGCTACGGCGACAGCCACGGCGACGGCAAGCGCGTCGCGTTCGACGGCCGCAAGAAGCGCGTGCCGGTCGCACGCATCGCGCGCGGCGAGATCGTGAACGGCATCGACAAGGAGATCATCCGTCGCGTCGTCCGCGCGCACATCAACGAGGTGCGCGGCTGCTACAGCGAGGGCCTCGTGCGCGACCAGAACCTGCAGGGTCGCGTCTCGATCGCGTTCACGATCGGCCCCACCGGCGTGGTCAGCCGCTCCGCCGTCGCCGAGAGCTCGCTCGGTGATGCGAAGGTGGAGAGCTGCATCGCGAAGGCCGTGCGCCGCTGGAGGTTCTCGACGGGCACGACGGGTGGCAGCGCGATGGTCACCTACCCGTTCGTGCTCAACCCCGGTTGACGCGCGATCAGCCCGTGCGGGGCCCCGAGCCGCCGCACGCGGAGCTGCCAGGCCAGTGTCCGAGGCGCGGAGCGTCGCCGGACACTGGCCTCTGTGCGTTCAGGTATCGGAGCCCCTGGCGCCCCAATCGACGACCCATCGACGACCCATCGACGACGCTCGGGGTGCGCAGGCGCGAAAAGGCCGACCGCTGCGCCTTGTCACCACGCTGGCCGTGGGGCTACGATGCATCGGTTCCGCGCCCCGCCGGAGGCTACGAGACTGATGCGCCGCTTCGTCACCCTGCTCGCGCTCCTCACTCCCCTCATGATCACCGAGCCCGCCTGCAAGCTGGCGAGTCGGCAGCGCGTGCAGGCGATCAACCGCCTCAACGAGGGCATCTCGCTCGAGAAGCGCAACAACACGACCGGCGCCGAGAAGGCCCTGAAGGAGGCGATCGAGCTCGATCCCTCCTTCGCGAAGCCCTACTGGACGCTGGGCCAGATGTACCGCAAGCAGGGCAAGCTGGTCGACGCCGAGAAGATGTTCAAGGGCGCGATCGACAACATGAAGGAAGAACCGAGCGCGGACTACCCGTACCAGCTCGGGGCGGTGCTCGCCTCGCAGGGCGAGGTACCGGGCACCAGCCAGACCGAGCAGGCGAAGAAGTACGAGGACGCGATCGCCCAGTTCCAGGAGGCGATCAAGCTCGATCCGAACCACTACAAGGCCTACTACCGGACCGGCGCGCTCTACGAGAAGCTCGACCAGCCGCAGAAGGCCGACCAGGCCTTCCGCAAGGCGATCGAGCTGCGCCCGACGTACAGCGCCTCGTTCGTTTCGCTCGGCAACATGTACATCGACTACGGCCACGCGAACGTGGGCCAGGCGGTGCTCGAGATCGGCACCAAGATCAACGAGAAGGACGCGCACATGTGGAACGGCCTTGGCCGCGCCCAGTACGCGCTCAACAAGCCCACCGAGGCGATCGAGTCGTTCAAGAAGGCCAAGGCGATCGACCCCGACATGGTCGACGTGCTCTACGGCCTCGGCATGGCCTACGCCGAGACGCGCAATCGCAAGGAAGCGGTCGAGAACCTGCAGGCCTTCCTGCAGAAGGCGGGCAACGACACGCCCGAAGACCGCAAGCGCGCCGCCAACGACACGATGCAGCGCATCAAAGAAGTCATCTAGCGTTGCCCCCAGCGACCGTCACGGGCTCTGGCGGTACGCGCCCCCAAGGGGCTCTCGCGTAGACGCGCCGCTTGCCCCCACAAGCGGGGGCTTTCCCAGCCTGTGGGTCTGCGCCGGCCGGAGTCACTCGCGTCGGCTGCGATCCGGGCGTCAGACCACGCGCCCCGGCGTTTCCGTCGACGTGCCCCGGCGTTTCCCGTCGACGCGTCGCGTCGCCGAAAAACTTCGTCGCGCAGTGGACACCGCCCGCGTGCGGCGTTGCTGTCGCGCGCTCACACATGTTATATCCAGCTAGGCCCCCCGCGACGAAATCTCCAGTAAGTCTCGAAGGATAGCGGCAGATGGAACTCACTCAGCGGATCAAGCAACGCCTTCGAGAGGTCGAGGACTGGAACGTCGTCCTTCAGGAGCTGGAGGCGGAGGCCAACGCGCACTCCGACAAGACTGCGCAGTCGCGAGCGCTCTTCGATCTCGCGCGCGCGTGCGAAACCATCTTCCTCGACAAGGCGCACGCGATGACCTGCTACCAGCAGGCGTTCAAGTGCGATCAGACCAACCTCGCGGCGCTCCGCCACGCGCGCGAGATCTACCACGAGATGGCGCATCTCGAGATGGTCACGCGTCTCATGACGCTCGAGATGGCGCGCAACACCGACGCGTCGCTCACTCCGATGCTCGAGTACGCGTTCGGTCTCGCGCTCTTGAACCAGCGCAAGATCGACGACGCGAAGAAGCACCTCGAGGCCGCGCAGTCGCTCGAGCCGAGCAACGAGATCTACTCCGATCGCTTCCAGGAGGTCCTCTACGACCGCAACAACTGGCAGCTCGGACTCGAGAACGTGATGGTGCAGCTGCGCGCGCTGACCGGCAGCGACGATCCGCTCGGCGCCGACGTCGTCAAGCGCGGTCATCCGCTCTCCGCGTTGTTCCTGCGTGCCGCTCGCATCCTGCAGCAGGAATCGCCCGACGATCCGAAGCTGCTGCCGTGCCTGTTCAAGGCGCTCGATGCCGATCCGCGCAACCATGAGGCCGGCTACCTCGCCGAGACGATCCTCGGCGGCGGTGGTCACCTGCAGCACGTGCAGAAGCTGCAGGATCGTCGCGTCGCGAACACCGACGATCCCGAGGTGAAGCTCTCGCTGCTCCTCGGCGCCGCCAACGTCTGGCAGGTGCGGCTCAACAAGCCGGAGATGGCGGACTACTTCTACCATCAGGCGCTCGATCTCGCGTTCAACGAGGCGATCATCGACGTCGGCTGGGGACCGGATTGGTTCCTCGTCGCGTACCGCCGTCTCGTGCAGGGCGCCGACGGATCGGGCAACGCCGACTCGCTGATCCCGCTCGCCGAGCGCGGCATGAGCATGCTCGGCGAGATGGACTGCTCGATCATCGCGCTGCAGGCGGGCGAGCTCGCGTGGAAGAAGTTCAAGGACGTCGACACCGCGCGGCGCTTCTTCTCGCGCGCAGCGAAGCTCGCCCCCGATCACCCGCAGGTCGTCGCGTTCCGCAAGGCCGAGGGGCTCGACGAGGACGAGGGCAAGACCACGAAGCTGCCGGCGATCGAGTCGGACGCGACCGACGATCGTGCCACGCGCAAGCTGCCGGTCGCGGACGACGAGGACGACGACGTGCGCACCGTCGACACGCGGCGCACGACCGTGGCCGAGCCGATCCCGGCGCCCGAGCCCGAGGTCGCCGCTGCACCCGAGCCGGAGCCGGAGCCGGAGCCCGAGCCCGAAATCGAGGTCGAGCCGGAGCCCGAGCCGGAGCCCGCGCCCGCGCCCGTCGCGGCGGCGCCCGAGCCGGTCGCGGCGGCGCCCGAGCCGGCACGCACACGCGCGCCGTCGGGCGCGACCGCTGCGGCGGCGCCCGAGCCCGTCGCATCCGCGGACGCCGGCGAGATCGACGGCGAGTCGTTCACCGCCGAGGAGATGACGCTCATCCGCAAGGCCGAGGCCGCCGAGAAGGCGCAGGGCAAGCGCGGGCTCGACGTGTGGCGCGAGACCGTCGCCGCGATGCCGACCAAGCAGTATCCGCGCACGCGGCTGAAGGCGATCTACGCCGAGCAGAACAAGTGGAGCAACGTCGCCGACCTGCTCAAGGACCAGCTCAAGCACGTCAAGGACGGCGACGTCGACACGCGCGAGCGCGTGCACTGGGAGATGGTCGAGGTCTACCGCGATCAGCTGCGTCAGCCCGGCCTCGTGGTCACCACGCTCGCCGCGCTCGAGAAGCTGCTCGAGGACGCCGGTCGCACGACCGAGCTGCTGAAGGTCATCGAGGCCCAGCAGGATCAGTTCGAGCAGATGAAGCGCTGGCCCGACCTCATCGGTCGCATCCGCCGGCGCGCCGAGCTCTCGCCCGACGTCGAGCAGCAGAAGGCGCTGCACCTGCAGGCCGGCAACCTGTTCCTCGACAAGTTCAACAACCAGGCCGAGGCGATCAAGAGCTACGAGGCCGTGCTCGACATCGACGCCTACGAGCCCACCGCGATCGCGAAGCTCAAGGATCTCTACGGTCGCCGTCGCGACTGGGAGCGCATGATCGCGGTGCAGCAGAAGGAGCTGATGCTCGTCGCCGATCCGGCCGAGCGTAAGGCCCAGCTGCTCGAGGTCGCCCGCACCGCGGGGCAGAAGATCAAGAAGCCGTCGCTCTCGATCGAGCTGTGGTCGCAGCTGCTCGAGCTCGACCCCGGCAACGTCGAGGCGCTGCAGAACCTCGAGCAGCTGCAAGAGCGCGAGAAGCAGTGGCCCGAGCTCGCGACCACGCTCGAGAAGCTCTGCGAGGTCACCACCGACTCCACTGCGCTCGGCAACTACCTCGTCAAGCTCGGTCTGCTCTACAGCGACAAGCTGAACGACAACGCGGCCGCGATCCGCATCTGGGAGAAGCTCTACGGGATCGATCCCGAGAACCGTCGCGCCCAGGACGCGCTGAAGAAGCTGTACCTGCAAGAGGGGAACATGGACTCCCTCGAGCAGTTCTACGCGCGGCAGGACAAGTGGGCCGAGTTCGTGCGCGTGCTCGAGCGCGAGTCCGACACCGCCGAGGGCAGCGCGAAGACGTCGCTGTTGCTGAAGATCGCCGACCTCTACCGCGACAAGCTCGCGAAGCCCGATCGCGCCATGCGTGCGCTCGAGAAGGCGCTCGGCGACGATCCCGACAACCTCACCGTCGCCGAGAAGCTCATCGCGCTCTACGAAGAGGCGAACGACGACCGCAACATCTCGGGTCCGCTCAAGATCAAGCTCGATCACAGCAACGATCCCGCCGAGCGGCAGTCGCTGCTACGTCGGCTGGCCGAGCTCGCCGAGCGCGTGCACGCCGATCCGCAGACCGCGTTCGGCTACTACCGCCGCGCGTACGACGAGGACCACACCGCCGACGACGTGCGCCTGCAGCTCGAGCGGCTCGCCCCGATGACGAACGCGTGGGGTGAGCTCGCGCAGTCGCTCGAGGCCGCGATCGGCAAGTACGGCACCAGCCGCGACAGCCTGCCCTTGCGGCTGTCGCTCGCGAACGTGCAGGAGCGCAAGCTCGTCGACCTCGACGCGGCGCTGAAGATCAACCAGGCGATCCTCGAGATCGACGCCGAGCAGCCCACCGCGCTCGAGTCGCTCGAGCGCCTGTTCCTCGCGCTCGGTCGCGAAGAAGACCTGCTCGCGGTGCTGCGCACCAAGCTCTCGCTCGCCGGCGACGACGAGGAGCGGCGCGCGAACCAGACCCGCATCGGCAGCATCCACGAGCAGCTCGGTCACCACGACCAGGCGATCGAGGCCTACCAGGCCGTGCTCGCCACCGGCGTCGAGGATCCGACCGTGCTCGGCTCGCTCGATCGCATCTACGCCTCGCTCGGCCGCGATGCCGAGCTGGCCGACATCCTCGCGCGCGAGCTCGCGGTGCGGCCCGAGAGCGACGTCGACGGGCGTTGTCAGCTCTTGCAGCGTCAGGGCGAGCTGTTCGCCGACAAGCTCGACGACGACGCGCGTGCGATCGAGCTGTTCCGGCAGGCGCTGCAGCTCGACAGCGGCTTCGATCCCGCGCGGGTGCGGCTCGAGCGTTGGCTCGAGAGCGACGCGCACAAGGTGCTCGTCGCCGGCATCCTGCTGCCCGTCTACGAGGAGCAGGAGAACTGGCCGCAGGTCGTGCGCTGCCTCGAGATCCAGGCCGCCGCGGCGACCGGCGTCACCGAGCGCGTCGATCTGCTGCTGCGCATCGGCTCGCTGTGGGCGCTGCGCCTCGGCGACGCGAACGCGGCGTTCGAGGCCTACAGCCGGGCGTTCCGCGAGGATCCGCTCTCGTCCAAGGCCCAGGCCGAGCTCGAGAGCATCGCCGCGATCGAGGCCCGCTGGGAGGACATCGCGACGCTCTACGAAGAGGCGGTCACCAAGGACCTGCCGAGCACGCAGCTGCGGGCGCTGCTCACCAAGCTCGCCGAGCTCTACGACGGCCAGCTCAACGAGCCGGCCAAGGCGATCATCTGCTACCAGCGCGCGACCGACATCGATCCCGAAGACGCTTCGGCGCTCGATGCCCTCGAGGCGCTGTACGGCCGCGACCAGAACTGGGGCGCGCTGCTCGACGTCTATCGCCGCAAGGTCGAGCTCGAGAACGACATCGGCAACCGCGAGGCACTGCGCTTCAAGATCGCCGGTTTGCAGGAGGACATGCTGTCGCGTCCCGACGACGCGATCGCCACCTACAACGAGATCCTCGCCGACGACGATCTCAACCTGCGCGCGATCGCAGCGCTCGATCGCCTGTACCAGTCGCGGCAGAACTGGCCCGAGCTCGCCGAGAACCTCGCGCGTCAGCTCGCGCTGGTCGGCGACGTCGGCACCCAGGTCGAGCTGAGCCTGCGGCTCGGCAGCGTGCGGCTCAAGCAGCTCGGTCAGCTCGCGCTCGCCGTCGAGACCTACAGCAAGGTGCTCGAGCTCGATCCGCACAACGAGTCGGCGCTCGACGCCCTCGAAGGCCTGCTCGAGGACGACCAGCACCAGCTGGCGGTCGCGCGCATCCTCGAGCCGGTCTACCGCACCAGCAACGACTGGCCGCGGCTCATCCAGAGCTACGAGATCATGGTGAAGCACTCGCTCGAGCCGAGCGAGAAGATCCGTCTGCTCCACCAGATCGGCGAGCTCTACGAGATCGGCGGCGACGAGCCCAACAAGGCCTTCGACGCCTACGGCCGTGCGCTCCGCGAGGACGCCGGCAACCTCGACACGCAGGACAAGCTCGAGGGGCTCGCGCGTCAGCTCGGCTCCTACGCCGAGCTCGTCGGGCTCTACGAGTCGGTGGTCGAGAACGTCGTCGACGACCAGCTGCGCATCGCGCTGCTCGGCAAGGTCGCGCAGATCTACGAGACGGCGATCGACGAGCCCGCGAAGGCGGCCGCCGCCTACGAGAAGATCCTCGCCATCGATCCCGGTAGCTTCGCCGCCGTCGACGCGCTCATCGAGGTCCACCGCCGCACCGACAACTACGCCGAGCTGGTCTCGGCCGTGGTGCGCAAGGCGGAGATGATCGAGACGCCCGAGGATCAGAAGAAGCTGCTGCTCTACGCGGCGACGATCCGCGAGAGCGTCATGGAGGACGCCGAGGGCGCGATCAAGCTGTACCAGCAGGTGCTCGCGATCGACGACGCCGACCGCACCGCGCTCGACGCCCTCGTGAAGCTCTACATCCAGCTCGAGCGCTGGGAGCCGCTCAAGGACGTCTACCAGCGGCTCTCCGAGCTCGCGACCGATCCCGACGAGCGTCGCCAGGCGCTCTACGTGCTCGGGCAGGTCTACGACACCGAGCTCTCCGACGTCGAGCGTGCGATCGACACCTATCAGGCCGTGCTCGACCTCGACCCGAGCGACGGTCAGGCGATCGCGGCGCTCGATCGACTCTACGGCCAGGCCGAGCGCTGGCTCGATCAGCTGCAGATCCTCGAGCGCGCCGTCGATGCCGCCGAGACCCCCGACGAGCAGACCGCGTATCGCTTCCGCATCGGCGGGCTGTGGGAGAAGCAGCTCGGCGACATGGTGCGGGCGATCGAGTCGTACCGCGAGGTGCTGACGCACGATCCCGGCCACCTGCCCACCATCGAGGCGCTCGATCGCATCGTGCACGGCGAGACCGAGCCGATGCTCGCCGCGCAGGTGCTCTCGCCGCTGTACGAGCAGGGCGCCGACTGGGACCGCCTCGTCGACGTGCAGGAGGTGATGATCCGCCACACGGAGGATCCGCTGCAGCGCATCGAGCGGCTGCACTACGTGGCGGGGATCCACGAGCGTCAGGCCGGAGAGTTCGACAAGGCCTTCGATGCCTACGCGCGCGCGTTGGCGATCGATCCGCAGTCGGAGCACACGATCTCGCAGCTCGAGCGGCTCGCCGAGGTCACCAGCGAGTGGGACAAGTACAGCACGCTCCTGGCCGAGCAGGCCTCGGCCGCGAGCGATCCGTTGGTGAAGGTGCAGCTGCTCTCGCGGCTGGCCCAGACCTACGAGCTGCGCGCGGGCAACGTCGACGGCGCCGTCGCACGGCACCTCGAGATCCTCGCGATCGATCCGGAGAACCGCGACGCGATCGCGGCGCTCGACCGCATCTTCAGCGCGATGCAGCGCTGGTCGGACCTCGTCGAGAACCTGCAGCGCCAGATCGCGATCACCGGCGACGAGCAGGAGGTGATCGAGCTCTACCTGCGCATGGGGCAGATCTACCAGTACAGCCTCGGCGAGTACGCGAAGGCGATCGCGGCCTACCGCGAGATCCTCAACCTCGATCCGGCGCACATGGCCACGATCGAGTCGCTCGAGGCGATCTTCGAGGCGGGTCAGCACCAGCTCGAGATCGCCGAGCTGCTCGAGCCCATCTACCACTCCGCGGAGCGGTGGGATGCGCTCGTGCGCCTGGCCGAGGTGAAGCACGAGGCCACCACCGACGTCGCCGAGCAGCTGCAGATCATCGCGCAGGTCGCCGAGATCTGTGAGCACCGGCTCGGCAACCCCGGCGATGCGTTCGTGTGGTGGCTGCGCGCGTACCTCGACGATCCCACCAGCGAGACCGCGGCCGAGGAGATGGATCGCCTCGCCGAGATCACGCAGGAGTGGGGCCACATCGTCCACGTCGGCGAGCAGATCCTCGAGACCAACCCGCCGCCCGAGACGCGCCTCGTCGTGCTCTCGCGTTCGGCCCGCATCCTCGATCAGAAGCTCGGCGACGCCGAGGGAGCGATCAACGCGTACCGCCAGGTGCTCGAGCTCGATCCCGAGAACGCCGCCGCGCTCGCGGCCCTCGATCGCATCTTCGCGATGACGGGCATGGGGCAGGACCTCGCCGAGGTGCTGCAGCGCCGCATCCGCGCCACGATGGACGGCGAGCAGCTCGTCGACTTCGAGGTGCGCCTCGCCCAGGTCTACGAGAGCGACCTCGGCAACACCGAGCAGGCGATCGCCGCGTACAACCGCGCGCTCGGCCACGATGCCCGCAACCAGGTCGCGCTCGAGCGGCTCGAGTACCTCTACCTGTCGCAGTTCCGCTGGAACGAGCTCTACGACGTCTACCAGAAGATGGTCGACGTCGCGTCGACCGACGAGGACATGGCCGAGTGCTACCAGCGCATGGCCAAGCTCGCGTCCGACACGCTCGGGCGTGAGCCCGACGCGATCGATCTGTGGAACCGCGTGCTCGAGCTACGCGGCGACGATCCGCTCGCGCTCGGCGAGCTCGCGGCGCTGCACGAGAAGGGCGGCCGCTGGGACGACCTCGTCGAGATCCTCGAGCGTCAGGTGCTCGTGATCTACGAGCCCGAGGCGAAGGTGGCCGCGTACCAGATGCTCGGTCGCGTCTACGGCGAGAAGCTCGGCCGCGATCGGCACGCGCTCGAGGCGTGGCTCAACGCGCTCGAGATCGACGACGCCAACCTCGAGACGCTGCAGGCGCTGCACCGCATCTACGAGGGCAATCAGGCGTGGGTCGAGCTCATCGAGATCCTCAAGCGTCTGATCGCGCTCGGGCCCGCGATGATCTCGTCCGAGGAGCTGCGCGAGCTCTGGGCCAAGGTCGGTCGCATCCAGGGCGAGTACCTGATGGCCTCCGAAGAGGCGATCATGGCGTGGCACGAGGTGCTGCAGATGGCGCCCGGCGACATGGAAGCGCTGCGCGCCCTCGAGGAGCTCTACACGCAGCAGGGCATGTGGCCCGAGGCGATCGAGACGCTCGAGCGCAAGAGCAAGGTGCTCGACGAGCGCGAGGCCAAGATCGACGTGCTCATGCAGATCGCCCAGATCTGGGAAGAGCGCCTGCAGGACAAGGTGCAGGCCGCGGGCGCGTACCAGGAGATCATCGAGCTCGACAACACGCACCTCGGTGCCAGCGAAGCGCTCGAGCAGATCTACCGCGACACGGGCGACTACCCGTCGCTGGCCGAGCTGCTCATCAACCGCGCCGAGATCATCGAGGACCGCCACACCAAGGTCGAGACGCTGCAGGCGGCCGCCAAGGTGCTCGAGGAGAACCTCGAGGACCAGGACATGGCCTTCGCGACGCTGCAGGCCGCGTTCAACGTCGACTACGCCAACGACCACACCGCGCGCGAGCTCGAGCGCATCGCCACGGCCGCGGGCAAGTGGAGCGATCTGCTGAACGAGTACAACGGGCTCGTGCAGCAGATCGAGGACACGGGCGAGCGCTGCGAGCTGTGGGTGAAGATCGGGCGCTGGTACGGCGAGCACCTCAACCGTCCGGACTACGGCATCCAGTCGCTCGAGAAGGCGCTGGCGCTGAACCCCGAGAGCGTGTCGGCGCTGCGCGAGCTCGCGAGCTTCCACCGCCGCACGGAGAACTGGCCCGACCTCGCGCAGACGCTCGCGCGCATCGTGCCGCTCGAGGTGGAGCCGTCGGAGCAGGCCGAGACCTACCTCGCCCTGGCCGACGTGCAGGAGACGAAGCTGAACGACGTCGAGGGCGCGGTCGAGAGCTACCGTCGCGTGCTCGAGCTCGACAGCGACAGCCTGGTCGCGCTCGACGCGTTGATCCGCCTCCACGAGGTGCGTGGCGACTTCCACGAGCTCGTGGGCGTGCTCGATCGCCGTGCGGCGATCAGCGACGACCCCGACGATCGCCTGCGCCTGCGCAAGCACGCCGGCTACGTGCAGGAGGTCAACCTCGCCGACGCGAACGCGGCGATCGAGACCTACCGCGCGATCCTGCTCGACGAGCCGGGCGACTTCGACGCCCTGCAGTCGCTCGAGCGGCTGTACCTGAACGGTGCGCGCGTCCACGAGTACCTCGAGATCCTCGAGGCCGAGCTCGACGTCACGAACGAGACGGCGGGGCAGGTCGCGATCTACGAGAAGATGGCGCAGTCGCTGGTCTCGATGGCCAACGACTCCGAGCGCGCGGCCGAGATGCTCGAGAAGATCATCATGCTCGAGCCGGATCGCGACGTGACCTACCGGCAGCTCGAAGAGCTGTACGCGGGCATGGAGAAGTGGACCGAGCTGGTCGAGACCTACCGCTCGCACGTCAACGCGAGCCCGGATCTCGGCACCAAGGTGCAGCTGCTCGCCGCGATGGGCGACGTGTACGAGCGCCAGGTCGAGGACGTCGTGCGTGCGATCGAGACGTACGCCGAGATCCTGCAGCTCGATCCCTACAACTTCGAGGCCGCGAACACGCTGTCGCGCCTGCAGGAAGCGATCGAGGACTGGCCGAACGCGATCCAGACGATGGGTCGGCTCGCCGACATGACGCAGGATCCGGCGGCCCGCACCGACCTGCTCACCCGCATCGCGCGGGTCCAGCACCAGAAGCTGTTCGAGTCCGAGCAGGCCGAGTACCGGCTCAGCCAGGCGCTCGAGGTCGACCCGAGCTACGTGCCCGCGCTCGTGCTGCTCGCCGAGATCTACAAGCAGCGCGGTGACTGGCTCAAGGCGGCGCGTACCCTCGAAGCCGCGGGCGAGTACTCGCACAACCCGCTCGAGCGCACGAACCTCACCGCCGAGGCGGCGTTCATCAACTACGAGGAGCTCGACAACCGCGACAAGGCGGTGGAGCTGTTCGCCAAGACGATCGCGCTCGACCCCGAGCACACCAAGGTCGGCCGCGTGCTCGCCGACATCTACTACGAGGGCGGGCACTTCGCGTACTGCGATCCGATCTACGACATGCTCACGCGCAAGGTCGAGTCGCTCGAGCTCGACGACGATCAGCAGCGCGAGCTGTTCCTGCGCGCGGCCAAGACGGCGCGCGCGCTGTCCAACGGCGAGAAGGCGCTCAAGCAGTACAAGCGCGCCTACGACATCGACTCGACGAACCACGAGGTCCTCACCGGCATGGCGGACCTCTTGTTCGAGCGCGAGGACTGGGATCGCTCGTTCAAGCTGTACCAGACGATCCTCGTGCAGCATCGCGACACGCAGTCGAGCGAGGACACGGTCCGCGTCTACCACCGGCTCGGCACGATCAAGAACCGGCAGAACGAGCCGCGCAAGGCGCTCAACTACTTCGAGAAGGCGCTCGAAGTCGACGCGCACCACGAGCCCACGCTCATGGCTGTCATCGCCCTGCAGGCGGGCAGCAACGACTGGGAAGGTGTCATCCAGGCCAAGCGCGCCCTGATCGACATCACCCCCGACGGTGACGCCCAGTTCGCGCTGTGGAAGGACATCGGCGAGCTCTACGTCGCCAAGCTCGGCAACAAGGAGAAGTCGGCGGCGGCGTACCAGTCGGCGCTCGACCTGCGGCCCGACGACTATCCGCTCCTGCACACCCTGCTCGATCTCTACACGGCGGCGCGCCGCTGGAACGAAGCGATCGCGATCATCGATCGCATCGTCGAGATCGAGAAGGAGCCCAAGCGGCGCAGCCGGTACCACTACACGGCGGCCGTGTTGCTACGCGACGAGCTCGGGCAGATCGACGACTCGGTCGAGCGCTTCAACCTGGTGCTCGACGACGACCCGGGCATGCTCAAGTCGTTCCAGGCGCTCGACACGATCCTCACGCGTGCGAAGGACTGGAAGGCACTCGAGCGGGCCTACCGCAAGATGCTGAAGCGGCTCCCGCAGGAGGGCAACGAGCCGCTCAAGGTCACGCTGTGGAGCAACCTCGCGGAGATCTACCGAACGCGTCTGCAGGACTTCAAGTCCTCGGTCGCGGCCTACGAGGTCGCTGCGAAGCTCGACCCGGACAACGTCGACCGCCACATCAAGATGGCCGAGCTCTACGAGCGGCTCATGGAGATCAGCCCGCAGGAGTACGTCGACTCGGCGGTCCGCGAGCACCAGATCCTCATCGCGAACGAGCCGTTCCGCTACGAGAGCTACCACGCGCTCTTCAACATCTACTTCAACGCTTCGCAGACCGACAAGGCGTACTGCGTGGCGTCGGTGTTGAACTTCCTGAAGAAGGCGAACGACAACGAGATGCAGTTCGTGAACCGCTTCCAGCGGCCGGACTTCGTCATGGCGCGGCAGCGGCTGTCCGAGGACACGCTGCGTCGCCACGTGTTCCACCCCGATCAGGATCTGTACCTCACCGGCATCCTCGGGCTCATCGCGCGCGCGGTGGCCTCGTGGCGTGCACAGCCGCTGCCCGGCACGCTGAGCCCTGCGGAGCGCATCGACATCCAGATCGACCCGTCGCTCTTCTCGCGCATGGCGAAGTACGTGAAGGACGTGCTGAACGTGACCTCGCCGGACGTCTACCTGCGTCCGAACGATCCCGGCGATCTCACGCTCATGAACATCAAGCGCGAGGATGCGCTGCATCCCTCGATGGTGGTGTTCCAGAACCTGCTGCGCGGCAAGTCCGAGCCGCACCTGGTGTTCGCACTGGGGCGGTACATGATGGATCTGTACCTGCCGCACTTCTGCTACGTGGCGCTCGAGCGCTCGCCGCAGCACCTCAAGCAGGTGTTCCTGGCCTGCCTGCGGGCGGTGGGCATGCCGGTGCAGGGCGACGTGGCCGCGCTCGACATCATCGCGCGCGAGATCACGAGCCGCATGGAGCCCGCGCATCTCGATCAGCTGCGCAGCCTCATGCAGAAGTTCGTCGATGCCGGTGGCTCGACGGACGTGAAGCGCTGGGCGGCCGCGTCGGAGCTCACCGCGTATCGCGTGGGCCTGTTGCTCTGCCACGATCTGCGTATCGCGGGCCAGATGATCTCGCAGGAGCAGTCGATGCTCGGCAGCACCATGGGCCCGCGCGACAAGATCAAGGAGCTGGTGCTCTACAGCATCAGCGAGGACTACTTCACCGCCCGCCGAGCGATCGGTGTGACGGTGGTGTAGGAAGACGGGCCGTCGAGCTTCAGGCGAAGCCGAAGCTCGACGGGTCCCAGTCGATGTCGCCCCAGCCGGGGAAGCCGTGACCGCCGCCGCCGGCGGTCGCGACCTCCACCACGTTGCCGCGCTCGAGCAGGTGCGTGTGCCAGGGGGCGAGCTCGCGGCGCGAGCCGTCGGGCTCGATCACGGACAGCCGCGCCGGCGCACCGTTGCCGGCGCGATCGAGGCCGTGCGGCGGGTTGGTCTGGCGATCGATCGCGATG
Organism: uncultured Nannocystaceae bacterium; assembly: GCA_964519175.1. Taxonomy (GTDB): domain Bacteria; phylum Myxococcota_A; class Polyangia; order Nannocystales; family Nannocystaceae; genus Xiheibacterium. The sequence continues at coordinate 124,019 of CAZFKC010000010.1, read as the reverse complement.
CGCATGCAGGTCGGCGCGGCGAGCTCGTAGCGGGCGATCGTGCCGTCGCCGCCGCTGCGTGCACCGAAGCCCGCGGACTCGGGACGCGTGGCATGCACGACCGTGATCGCCTCGCACGCGCGCAGCAGACCGGCAGGCAGGAGCGGCCCGGGCCAGCTCGTGCCCGCCGCCTTCGCGTCGCCGCCACGGCCACCGGGCACCACGTCGACGAGCTCGCCGCCTTCGCTGCGCGCGACCACGATCGCCCCGAGCGAGCACGAGCCCGCACGACCGCGATCGGCCCACGCCTTCTCGAGCGCACCGGCGATCGCGTCGTAGATCCGCGCGATCGCGAACGCGCGGAAGCAGGGATCGTCGCTGGCCTGTGTACCGCCCACCCAGCTCGAGGGCTCGAGCTCGACCGCGATCGCGTCGAACAGCCGTGCGTCGGGCTCGGGGGTGTCGCCGAACGTCGAGAACGCGAGCACGGCTGCGAGGCGGGCATCGTCGGCGCTGGCGATCGCCCACGGCGTGGCGTCGGTGCGCGGCGAGCAGTCGCGAAGATCGACCCGCCATGTGCTCTCGTCGGCGTCGTCGATGCGCACGCGCACCTTGAGCGTCTCGCTGGGGAGCACGAGATCGTCGGAGAACGCGACGCCCCGGCCGAGCCTGCGCGACAGCACCGGCGTGCCCGCGCCGATCGTGGGTCGTACGAACGCGGCGAGCACGGCCGTCGATGCGGCCAGCAGATCGGCATCGGTCATGCGCCGGACTTGCTGGTCGACAGCGCCTGGGTCGCGCGCGACGGCGCGGTGGCGTGCTCGAGCATGCCGGTCGCGCGGAAGATCGGGATGGCCTTCGCCTTGCCCTTCACGACCACCGGCTCGCGATCCTCGACCGCGACCTCGCCGCGCACGAGCTCGTAGGTCGACTGGCTGATCAGCACCTCGCCGGGGCCCGCCGCGCTGCACAGGCGCGACGCGACGTTCACCGCGTCGCCGATCACCGTGTACTGCAGCGTGCGCGACGACCCGATCGCACCCGCGATGACGGGGCCGGTATTGACGCCGATGCCGACGCGCACCGACTCGGCGCCGTCGGCCTCGCGCATGCGATTGAACTCCTCGAGCGCGCGCTGCATCTCGAGCGCGCAGCGCACGGCCAGGACCGGCGCGTCGGGGCGCTGCACGGGCGCACCGAACAGCCCGATGATCTCGTCGCCGACGTACTTGTCGAGCGTGCCGCCGTTGCGGAAGAGCACGTCGACCATCACCTCGAAGTACGAGTTGAGCGTGCGCACCATCTCTTCGGGACTATGGCGCTCGCTCATCGACGTGAAGCCACGGATGTCGGCGAACAGCATCGTGACGTCGAGGTTGCTGCCGTCCTGGTCGAGCTGGATCGCACCGGAGACGATCTGCTCGACGACGTTGGGCGAGAGCAGCCGCTGGAACTGCGCGCGGGTCTCGGCATCCTTCTCGATCTTCTTCGCGAGCCGGTGGTTCTCGATCGCGACGGCGGCCTGGGTGGCGATGCCCTGGAAGAGCGTGAGGTCCTTCTCGGTGAACGCGTTCGTGGTGAGCATCGAGTCCATGTGGATCGCGCCCACCAGCCGATCGGCGTACAGCATGGGCACGCACATCGTCGAGCGGATGCCCTGCATGATGATGCTCTTCGCGGCCTTGAAGCGCTCGTCGAGCATCGCGTCGGAGGACAGCACCGCACGCTTGTTGATGCGGACCTCCTCGAGGATGCTGTTGGACAGCGTGATCTGCTCGTCCTCGCGCTTCTGCTTCACGTAGCGCGGCAGCAGCTGGCCGTTCTCTTGATCGACGATGAGGATCACCGCACGGTCGGCGCGGATGAGCTGGAAGGTCTCGTCGATGATCTTGCGGCACAGCTCGTCGAGGTCGGTGTCGACCGAGAGCCGTTGCGACAGCTCGTGCGCGATGCGGAGCTTCTCGTAGTCGGCGCGGAGCGCCTCGATGCTGGCGACCTCGCCGACCGGGAGGAAGTGCGAGCTGGCATCGACGCGGCTGCGGACCTGGCTCTGCACCTGATCGGAGAAGAGCGTGACGTTGCGGACGGGCGCGGTCGCGACGTCCTCGACGAAGCGAAGCACCGTGTTGCCCATCGAGATCTCGTCACCGGACTCCAGCGTGCGCTCGGTGATGCGCTCGCCGTTGACGAAGCTCCCGTTCAGGCTGCCGACGTCGCGCAGCACGTACTTGCCCTGCGGCCCGCGGGTGATCCGGCAGTGCTCCTTCGACACGATGCGGTCGAGGAGCTGGACCGTGTTGTCGGGGTGCCGGCCGAGCGTGTTGAACGCCGACAGCTGGTGCTCTTTTGCACCGTCGCCGGTGACCAGAATGAGCCGCGCCGACATGCCCGCTCGTTGCCATCCTAGCAGGCCTTCGCGAGATTGGCGCGTCCGGCCGAAGAGCGGCCTTCCAGGCCTGGCGCGGGCGACGTGCGCGGAGCTGTCCGGAGCGGATGCGGTGCGGGATGCGATGAGCCGGCTCAACCGCTGGGCAGCACGAGCTGGTGCTCGACCTGCCACTCGTGGGTGATCGGCGCGAGCACGTCGAAGGGCCAGTGATACTTCGCGGTGTAGACGACGCCGAGGGAAGCGCCGCCGTCTTCGAGCTCGATCCACGTCTCGAGCTCCGGATCCGTGATCCCGAGCGCGACGAGCTCTTGCTGCATCTTGCGTCGCAGTGCCTCGCGCTGCGCGGCGTCGCGCTGGAACACCCCGCGTCGGCCCGCGAACGCCGAGCCGGTTTCCTCGAGCACGCGATACGCTTCTTGCCGCGTCATATCGACGCGAATGAACTCGTAGCCCGCGTACCCCGCGGCGAGCAGCGACAGCACCAGCGTCACGCTCACGGGGTTGATCAAGCGAGGGCTGCGGTACTGGACCGGTTTCACGATGTGTCGCGCGCGCCCGAGCCGAAGGGCAGCGGGCGCGCCCCGACCAGGATAGCGCGAGTCGCCCCCCGCGGCCGGACCGCCGACGCGTTCGCGGATCGATGCTGTCGACCTGGGCGGTCCGCGGCCGCTATGATCGCCGGCCTCCTCGTGTACCACCTCCCCGCATACGTCGCGATCGAGCGCTGGGCGCCTGGTCGCGTCATCGTCGTCGTCGCGCCGAGCGGACCCGAGGGGCCTCGTCGGCTCCGTGATGCCGGTGCGCGTGTGATCGTGGTGGGTGCGCTCCGAACCGAGCGCGGCATCGAGGTGCGCGGGGGAGCGCCCGAGCTGCCGCTGCCCGACGGCAGCGTGCACATGGTCGCGTGCATCGAGGGCTATGCGACGTTCTCGCCGGCCCAGCGCGCGCGGATGCTGCTCGAGTCGCGCCGCATCCTCCAGGCCGACGGCATCGTGGTGGCGTGGGCCGAGCAGACGAGCGCGCCCACGGCCGTCGACTTCTGGACGCTCGAGCGCGAGCTCGGACAGGCGTTCGCGCGCGTGCAGATGGTCGCGCAGATCCCCTGGCACGGCTTCAGCCTCGCGCCCGTGCTCGACGACGGGGCTGCGACACCGCCGGTCGTGGTGCGCGAGTCGCTGCTCACGGAGCTGCCGCCGCCCTCGCACTATCTCGCGCTCGCGGGCGACGAGGCGGCGCGCGAGCGGCTCGCGGCCGCGGTGCAGTGCGTGCTGGTGCCGGTCGAGCAGGGGCTCGCCGCCGAGGCGGTCGATGTGGCGGCGGTCGCAGCCGAGCGCACGAGCCCGGAGCTGCCGCCGCCGCCGGTGGAGCCGCCGCCGGTGGAGCCGCCGCCCGTCGTCGACTCGCTCGCGGCGGAGCGCGAGGCGCTGCAGCAGCGCGAAGCGGAGCTGGCGAGCGAGCGCGCGACGCTGCAGCAGCGCGGCGCGGAGCTGGCGAGCGAGCACGCGGCGATGCAGCAGCGCGAGGCCGAGCTGGCGACGGAGCGCGCGGCGATGCAGCAGCGCGAAGCGGAGCTGGCGGCGGAGCGCGCGGCGATGCAGCAGCGCGAAGCGGAGCTGGCGAGCGAGCGCGAGACGCTGCGGCAGCGCGAGGCCGAGCTGGCGACGGAGCGCGAGGCGATGCGCCGCCGCGAAGGCGAGCTGGTCTGGGAGCAGGAGCTCGGCGGCGCCCGCGATCGCGAGCTCGCGGCGCAGCGCGAGACGATCGCGCGGCACGAGGCCGAGCTCGAGCAGTCGCGGATCCGCGTCGCCGCGCTCGAGCGCGATCTCGAGGAGGCGCGGGCGTGGACCGAGAGCTCGGCCGCCGAGCTCTCCGAGGCGCGCGCGAAGGCCCAGGCGCAGGAGTCCGAGCTGACCAACGCGCTGCGCCAGCTCGAGGAGCGGCTGCGCACGCGCGAGACCGACGTCGCCGTGCTCACCCGCACCAACCGCGAGCTCGAGCAGTCGCTGCATCGCACGAGCGAGCGCGCCGAGGCCCGCGCGAAGGAGCTCGAAGAGCGCACGGGCGCGCTGGCCGAGCTGCGGGCGCGGCTCGAAGGCGCTGCGGCCGAGCGCGAGCAGCTCTCGCGTCAGCTCGAGATCGCCGGGATCGAGCGCGAGGCGGCGCGTCAGCTCGGCGTGCGGCTCGAGACCGAGATCGAGCTGGCGCGTCGGCGTGCCGGCTCGGTCGAGGACCAGCTCGCGCATCGCATGACCGAGGCCGCGCGACTGGCCGCCGAGGTGTCGATGCTGCGCGAGCGACTCGAGCAGCAGGAGGCGATGCTCACCCAGACCCGCTCGCGCGCCGAGGAGCTCTCGGCGACCGTGGCGCACGGCGCCGAGCAGGGCCGCATGCTCGCCGAGGTCGCGATCGATCGCGATCGCCTGCGCGAGGAGCTCGCGCGCCGCACCATCGCGCTCGAGAAGCTCGAGGAGCGGCTGTGGACCGCGCGAGACGACACGCAGCGCGAGCGGCTCGACAACGTGAAGCTGGGCGGCGATCTCGAGCGGCTGCGCGAGCAGCTCGAGCGCACGCGGCAGGTCGAGACCAGCAAGAACGGCGAGATCGAGCGCCTGGGCGGCGAGCTGCGCAAGATCGAGCTCGAGCGCAACGAGGCGGCCGGGCTCCTGCGCTCGCGCGAGGACGAGCTCGCCCGCATGCGTCGCGAGCTCGACGCGCTGGCCTCGAGCTCCGGTGATCTGCAGCGACTCCGCGGCGAGCTCGACGTGCGTGCGCGGGAGCTCGCCGAGCTCGGCACGCAGCTCGAGCTGGCGCGCGCATCCCAGCGCGAGGCCGAGACGGTGCTGCGTCGCCGCGAGCAACAGCTTGTCGATGCCGGGGCCGAGCTCGAGCGCCTGCACCGCGAGGTCGACGAGCGCACGCTCGTGACCGGGGGCATGCAGAGCGAGCTCGACGTGCGCATGGTCGAGCTCGAGCAGCTCGCGGCCAGCATCGGCGATCTGCAGACACAGGTGGAGGCGCTGCGCGAGGATCGCCGCGAAGGCGAGGCGAGGGCGATCGAGCTGCAGCGTCAGCTCGAAGAGCTCGCGGCCGAGCGCGAGCTGCTCCGTCGTCACCTCCGCGAGCGCGAGCAGGAGCTCGACGACGTCGCGTCGGCGCAGGAGTCGAGCGGCGCGGAGCTGATCCTGCTGCGCCGCGAGCTCGAGTCGGCCTCCGAGGCGAACGAGCGTCTCACCGAGTCGCTCACCGCCGGCGCGGTCGTCGGCGAAGGTCCCGACGATCGCGAGCGCATGCGCGACTGGCCCGACGAGGCCGTCGCCGAGGTGCAGCGGCTGCGGGCCGAGCTGGGCACGCGCAAGGACAGCAGCGAGCTCACGCTGGCACGCGAGCGCGTCGAGGACGTCGCGGGCGATCGCGGGCGCATGCGTCGTCTGCAGCTCGAGCTCGACATCCGCGCGCAGGAGCACGAGCACGTGCTCGCGCTGCTCGACGGCGCCGAGCAGCGCATCTGGGAGATGACCGACGCGAGCGATCGCAACGCTGCACGGCTCGCGGCCGGGCTCGCGCAGCTGGAGAAGCAGCGCGAGCAGCTCGACGACACGCTCGAGGAGCTGGAGGTCACGCGCAACCTGCTGGCGGCCGCGCAGGCGCGCACCCTCGAGCAGGAGCGGTTGTTGGCGAGCGAGCGCGCGAAGCTGGCGCGCGTGGGGCTCGGTGCCGAGCCCAGCACGTCGAGCAGCACCCACGACAGCGAGAACGTCGACGAGTTGTTCGCGGATCTCGACGTGGTGCCGCGTGGGCTCCCGGACACGCAGCCGATCCTGCTGCCCACGGCGGCGACGCGCGCCCATGCGGTGGCGGACCGACGCGGCGACGCCGGCGTCCCGACGCCGGTCACCGACAGCGGCAGCGCCGGCACGGGCTCACGGGCGATCGAGCTGCGCAGCACGCCACGCGTGGTCGTGGAGCCGCTGGCCGACGACGCGTGGGACGCGGCAACCGACCCCGACCCGGCGAAGCGGCACTAGCGACGTTCTACTTGACGCGGGGCGCCGAGCGCCCTAGCTTCCCCGGGCCGCGAGGGTGGCGAAATTGGTAGACGCGCACGGTTCAGGTCCGTGTGTCGCAAGACGTGGGGGTTCGAGTCCCTTCCCTCGCACCGAGCCGGGCGACCGGCGTCAGAGCTTCTCCACACGCTCGACGCTGATCGCCGGGCCGCTCATGTGGATGCCGAAGCCGCCGCTCTCGACCTTGCCGGTCACGCGCACGCGGGCACCGGCGAGGTCGCCGTCGACCGAGCCTTCGAGGCGATAGACGTCGCCATCATCGGTGGCGAGCTCGAGAAATCCGCCTTCGAGGTCGTTCTTGCGGACGGTGCCGGTGAACTTGGCCATGCCGCAAAGTGTACCGGATTCGCGGGGCTGGGCTAATCTGCGCTGCGATGCCGCGTCGAGCACGGCGCTCTCGCCGAGCCGCATCGCTCGCGCACGATGTCGCTGCGGTGTTGCTGCTGATCACTGCGGCTTGCGGCACGCCGCGAAACCCCGGCGATCCCGCAGTGGCCGATGCCACCGCGGAGGACGTCGCGAACGTGGCGCCGAGCGAAGGCCTGCCGTCGTGGAGCGGCGCGGCGTGGGGCCAGCGTGGGGAGGGCGTCCAGCTCGAGCTCGTGCGCGACCGCGAGGGCGCCGCCGCGTTGCTCGCGGTCGCCGACCCGAGCGTCGAGGGGGCACGGACCGTCGCGCGCATCGGTGGCGCCGACGCGGCCGCGCAGCTGCTGCAGCTGTTCGAGCGGGGCGATCGGCAGCCGAGCGCGGGCGAGCTCGCGGCGGCGGGGTTGTTGGAGCCGCTGCCCGGACTCCCGGGCGAGCCGCGGGAGCCCGACGGCGTCTGGTCGACGCTGGAGCACGATCTGTGGACTCGCTTCGCCGTCGACGACGACGCGCCTCGCATGCGCGCGTCGACGTTCGCGCTCGCGCGGCTCGGAGGTGCGTACAGCCAGGGCCTGTGGGCGATCGAGCTGGCCGAGCCCGACGCCGACACGTCGCGTCGCGTCGCGGTGCTCGAGGCGATGGGCATCGCGTGCGCGCGTCGGCATCGTCTGCACGAGCAGGCGCTGCCGCGGCTGGCCGCGATCGTCGAGGGGCAGGCGTCGCCCGAGCGCACCGCCGCGATCTACACGCTCGCGCGCTGCGCTGCGCCCAGTGCGGAGTCGTTCGCGGGGTCCGAGCGCGCAGCGTGGGTCGGACGGCTCACGCAGGTGCTCGCCGACGATCGCGGCGACGAGGCGCCGCTGGTGTGGAAGGCGCTCGCCGTGCTCGGTGAGGTGCCGACCGCGATCCCGGCGGCAATCCTCGGCGCGGACGCACCGAGCTTCGCGACCGAGGTGGAGGCCGTGCGCGCGCTCGCCGGGCATGCGAGCGGTCGCACGGCGATGATCGAGCGACTCGTGCGGCTCGATCCGGCCGCAGTGCGTGGCACGCGGGTCGCGGTGGTGTGGACGGCACTGCAGGCGCTGCGCAAGCCGATCGATGCGGCCCCCGAGCTCGCGGACGCGCTGCGAGCGTGGCGCGAGCGAGTCGCCGCGCTCGCGCCCGCCGATGACCGCCATCGCACCGAGCTCGCGATCGTGCGCTGCGAGCTGCTCGCGCTCGAGGCGATCGGCGATGGGCGCCGCGACGCGCTCGAGCACTGCGCCGACGGGGTCGACGGGCTGCCGCCGCACCACGGTGCCGTGCTCTCGGTCGAGGTCGCCGCGCTCGCCCAGCGTGCGCTGCCGGGTACGATGCGCGCGGACGTGTTGCTCGGCGCCGCGACGGATCGACGTGCGCCGGTGGCCGAGACGGCGCTCTCGGCCCTCGCCGATCTCGACGATCCGCGCGTGTCGTCGACGCTGCGTGCGGCGCTGGGCGGGAGCGACGTCGGCATGCTCGCCGCGGCTGCGGGCGCGATCGCGGCGCGTGCCGCCGATGCGGACAAGCGCGATCCCGAGGCCGTGGCCGCGCTCGAGGCCATGCTCGCGCGCGTGGACGACCAGTCGGCGATCGAGGCCCGGCTCTCCGCGATCGAGGCACTCGGGGCCATGGCTCGCAGCGCAGGCATCTCGGCCGGCGAGCAGCCGCGCGCGTGGCTGGAGCGGACGATCGTGCCGCTCGCGTCCGACTCGAACGATGCGATCCGTCGCGCCGCATGGACGGCGCTGCACGGCTTCGACGAGCTGCGCACGCGCTTCGCAGCCGCCGTGCCCATGTCGTTCCCCGACGCGTTCGCGCCCGCGGTGCACGCCGCGATGAAGTCGGCGCCGGCGAAGGGACTGCGCATCCGCACCGGGCTCGGCGATCTCGTGATCTCGTTCGCGGGTGCGCCGGCCCCGATCGCGCAGGCGAGCCTCGTCGCGCTCGCGCGCGCGGGTCGCTTCGACGGGCTGCGCTTCCACCGGGTCGTGCCCGGGTTCGTGGCGCAGGGCGGCGATCCCCGCGGCGACGGCTACGGCGGCCCCGGCTGGGTGCTCCCGTGCGAGTGGTCCGACGTCCGCTACGAGCGCGGCACCGTCGGCATCGCGCTCGCCGGCAAGGACACGGGGGGCTCGCAGTTCTTCGTCGCGCACGCTCGCCAGCCCCACCTCGACGGGCGCTTCACGGTGATCGGTCGCGTGGTCGAGGGGCTCGAGCTGGTGGATCTGGTGTTGCCGCACGAGCGCATCGATCGCGTCGAGGTCGTCGAGTGAAGCTGTTCGTGCTCGGCGGGCTCGACCCCACGGGCGGGGCGGGCGTGCTGCGCGATCGCTGGACGGCGGAGATGCTGGTGCCGGAGATCGAGGTCGTCACGGTGATCACCGCGATGACCGAGCAGGGCGATGGTCGGCCCGCGCGTGCGCAGCCGGTGGCGCGCGAGCAGCTCGCGGAGCAGCTGCACGCACTCGCCGAGGCCTCGGCGATCAAGCTGGGGCTGGTGCCGGCCGCGCTCGTGGAGGTCGTGATCGAGGCGCTGCGCGGGATCGCGGCACCGACCGTGCTCGATCCGGTGCTGCGCGCCAGCGACGGTGGTGCGCTCGGGGCGAGCGCGGAGACGTTGCGCGAGCTGGGCCGCGTGGTCCGCTTGATCACGCCGAACCGGGCGGAGGCGCGTGCGCTGCTCGGCGCGGCCGATGCGTTGCTGCCCGCGGCGGTGTTGCTCAAGGACGTGGGCGACGATGCGAGCCACGTGTGCGATCGCCTCGTCGACGGCGAGCTCGTGCACGAGTACGTGCGTCCGCGGCGATCGAGCGTGGACCCGCGCGGCACCGGCTGCGCGCTGGCGACCGCGATCGCCTGCGCGCTCGCGCTCGGCGAGCCGCTGGCCCGCGCATGTGCACGCGCGATCGACTGGCTCGACCGCGCGCGCCTGCACACGAGCCCAGGTCCCGACGGCCGCCCGCACCTGCCGCGGAGCGGCTTCGGGTTCGAGTGAGCGTCAGGGCTCGGCTGCGCCCCACGCGAGCTCGGTGAGCTTCGGCAAGGTCGCGAGTCGCTCGGCGCCTTCGGCGGTGACGACGGTGCCGCGCAGATCGAGCCGCTCGAGCCCGTCGAGCGCGAGCAGATCGTTGATCGCGGCGTCGGTGACGAGCGTGTGATCGAGGCGCAGGGTGGTGAGCGCGTGCAGGGTGACGAGGTGGTGCACGCCGGCATCCACGACGTCGGTGTGATCGAGCTCGAGGCGCTGCAGCTTGGTCAGCCCGCCGATGTGGGTGAGCCCACGGTTCGTCACGCGCGTGCGCGACAACGAGAGCGCTTCGAGCTGCCCGAGCGCGGCGAGTGGCGCGAGCCCGGCATCGGAGAGCGCCGCACCGCCGAGCTCGAGCTCGCGCAGACGCGTCAGCTTGCCGAGCTCGACCATCGCGCGATCGTCGAGCTCCGGATAGCGCAGCGTCAGGTGCTCGAGCCCGACGAGCGCGCCGAGCCCGGTCATGCGGGGCTCTTCGGTGTGGCCGGAGAGCGCGAGCCGACGCAGGCCCGGGATGGCGGCGAGCGCCGCGAAGCCCGGCTCACCGAGGTCGCGATCGTGCAGCACGAGCTCTTCGAGGCGCGGCAGTCGAGCGAGCGCGGCGAGGCCGACACCGCTGACCTGGGTGTGCTCGAGCTCGAGCCGCACGACGCGCTCGCAGTGGCGGAGCGTGCGGAGCCCACCGTCGCCGAAGCGTGGACAGTCGCAGGAGAAGCGCTCGACCGGCAGCTCGCGGAAGTAGAGCGGGCTGTTGTCGTTGAACGTGTCGCCCGCCCAGACCAGCTCGTGCAGGTGCAGGAGCGGCTTGATCTGGTTGAGCGAGAAGTTGCCGACCCGGGTGTCGCGCAGCTCGAGGAGCTCGAGCGCGCTGGCCTTCGAGAGCCGCGTCATCGCATCGTGGCCGGCCCATGCGCCCACGAGCCGGGCCTGACGGAGCGTCGTGGGCCAGAGCGAGAGCAACCCCGCGAGCTCGCTGTCCCGATCGAGCTCGACGAGCGCGATGCGTTCGACCGGCAACGGCGTGAGCGGAGCGAGCACGAGCTTCTCGGTCGCGGGCGTGCGCACGAGTGCGAGCCGTCGCAGGCCCACGAGCTTCGCGACGCGATCGACGACGGTCGCGTCGATGGTCAGCTCGGCGAGCTCGAGCTCCTGCAGGCCCGCGAGCGCGGGCAACGACGCCGTCGCCTCGACGCAGCCCGAGATCCGCAGCGCACGCAGCTTCGGCGCGCGGGTCGAGAGCGGGGCGAGATCGAGGCCGAGGCACGCCGTGCTCGCGTCGATCTCGGTGAGATGCCCGATGCGATCCGACTCCGCGAGCGCGAGATCGAGGGACTCGAGCTCCGCGAGATCCGGGCCGTCGAGCTCGCTCGCGTGGTGCACGACCAGCGCCCGCGGGCGCGGGGCCGGCCCGGCCTCGGGCGTGGGCACGGCCTCGAGCTCCGCCGCCACGCCGCCCGACGCGTCGTCGTCCGCTCCGGCCTCGCCCTCGCATCGACAGGCCGCGAGCAGCGCGAGCACGAGCGAAGCGGTGCGGCGGCAGCCCACGCGGTCCCTCTTACCCCTTGGCGGCCGCCGACGTCGCGAGACGAAACACACCGGGGCACGCGTCCGAGAGGCCATTGCGCGCAGAGCGCAGCGGCCTCGATTTGGAGGCTTCCCAGCCATTCCACGCGTTTGGCGCTTCTGCCAAGACGGTTGTTTTCTCCGATTCGAACGTCGTTCCTTTTTTTCACGACCTGTCTTGCGTGATTGACGCGCTGGGGGTCGGGAAGGTAGAACGTCGCGCGATACCGCCGGAGGCGCCGGCGACACCTACCGACCCTCGGGGGATCAGGTCCGAACCATGGGAACGAACAGGATCGAGCGCGTGCTGCGTCATGACGGCATCGTCGCCGTATTGGACATGACGGCCGAGCAAGCTCAGATGAACGATCCAGGCTGGGTCGGCGAGGAACGCTGGCAGCCGATCGTGCTGGAAGCCGTCAAGCTGCGGCACATCGCGAACGAGGCGGCCGTGCGCGTGCTGGTCGGTGACCACGCCGTGCTCGTCTCCGGCGACGAGAAGCACGTCGTCGGCGTCGTCTTCATCAAGGGCCATCCGGTCGTGAAGTCGGTGGTGCGGATGGTGCGGCAGCTGCTGCGCCAGCCGAACGCGCTACCGAACGGCCTCTGACGCGAAGCGTCGGAGGATGGGGAGGGAAGGCCGGGCCGTCCTTCCCCACGGCTCGGCAGCGGCCCCGCGGCCACCCCTCGGGTAGAGTTCGCGCATGGAAGCGGCGCGAGCACGCTTCGTCGCGGCGCTCGCGACGGCCCTCGGCGAGGACGGTCTGCGCACCGATGCGCAGGAGCTGGTCACCTACGGGGCCGACCGCTGCCGCGGCCCGTGGCCGATCGCGCCGCTCGCGGTCGCGCTGCCCAAGGACACCGCACAGATCCAGCAGATCGTGCGGCTCTGCGCCGCCGAGCGCGTGGCGATCGTCCCGTCCGGTGGTCGCACCGGGCTCGCCGGCGGCGCGACGGCGAGCCAGGGCGAGCTCGTGCTCTCGCTCGAGCGCATGCGGCGGATCCTCGCCGTCGACCCCGGCACTCGCGTGCTGCGGTGCCAGGCGGGCGCGACCGTCGAGAGCGTGCAGCAAGCCGCCGCCGAGGTCGGGCTGCTCTACCCCGTCGATTTCGCCGCGAAGGGCAGCGCGCACATCGGCGGCTCGATCGCGACGAACGCCGGTGGCGTCCGCGTGCTGCGCTACGGCAGCACGCGCGCGTGGGTGAGCGGGCTCGTCGTCGTCGTCGCGTCCGGCGACGTGCTCGAGCTCGGCGGTGCGCTCGTGAAGGACAACACCGGCTACGACCTCCGTCAGCTCTTCATCGGTGGTGAGGGCACGCTCGGTGTGATCGCCGAGGCGACGCTGCGGCTCACGCAGCCGCCCGCAGGTGCGATCGTCGGACTGGCCGGATTGCCGAACGACGCCGCGATGCTCGCGCTCTTCGATCGCGCGCAGCGAACGTGCACGCTGCAGGCGTTCGAGTGCTTCGAGCACGGCTGCATCGCGGAGGTGATGCACCACCGCGGCCGCAGCGGCGCCGGACCGCTCGCGGAGCCGAGCCCGATGTACGTGCTGTTCGAGGCCGAGCTCGCGAGCGCCGAGCCGGCGGCGGAGCACGAGCTGCGCGAGCGCATCACCGCGATGCTCGGCGACGCCGCGGTCGCGGGCGAGATCGACGACGCCACGCTCGCGAGCACGACGGCGCACGCGCGCGAGCTCTGGGCGTTGCGCGAGGACATCAGCGAGTCGCTGCATCGGCATCGCCCGCGGAAGGGCGATGTCGCGCTCCCGGTCGCGCGCGTGCCGGAGTTCCTCGCGCGCTGGCGTCCGCTCGTGGGCCGCGCGCTCCCGGGCGCGCGCGCGCTCGTGTTCGGCCACGTCGGCGACGGCAACCTCCACCTCAACGTGCTGCCGGGCGCCGACACCTCCGCCGCCGCGCTGGCGGCCTACGACGAGCTGACCTACGCGCTCGTCGAAGAGCTCGGCGGCAGCATCTCGGCCGAGCACGGCATCGGGCTGCTCAAGCGCGAGCACCTGCACCGCAGCCGCAGCGACGGCGAGCTCGCGATGATGCGCGCGATCAAGCACGCGATCGATCCGCAGGGGCTGTTCAACCCCGGCAAGATATTGTTGGCCGACGTGCACGGCTCGGGCGCACAATCTCGATCGTGATCGTTCGCGAGTCTTCGTTCGCTGGCCTGCTGCTGGTCGTGCTGGGCTGCAACTTCGAGAGCGGCGGCGCCGGCAGCGGTAGCGCCGACGGCAGCGGCAGCACCGGCGGCACCGAGACCTCCACGGGGCCGACGAGCGGGCCCACGACGACGGCCCCGACGACGACGGGCAACACGAGCGCGAGCACGTCGGGCCCCTCGAGCACCACCGACGACGTCACTGGCGATCCGAGCGGACCGGTCGACGGCTCCACGGGCAGCGAGACCAGCAACGCGACGAGCGTGGGCACCTCCGAGTCGTCGAGCACGACGAGTCGCGAGCCCGAGGAGCACCACGTCGAGCACGGCACGCAATCGGCGTGCGACCTGCCGCTGTGGTGTCCGTACAACGGCGACATCGCCACGCCGGCGGGCGGACCGATCGAAGGCGTCGAGTGCTTCCTCGCTCCGGTGGATCCGCCGTACGAGCTCGTCGCGATGCACTACTCCGTCGCGAGCGCGCACACCGAGCTCGAGATGTTCGAGCTGCGTGTCTACGCGTGGGAGGGCGACGAGCCCACCGATCTGCTGACGTCGATCGAGCTCAACTCGTCGTTCGCGAGTCCGATGGAGCACGATCACACCTTCGAGCCGACGATCGAGATCGACACCACCGGCTTCTGCGTCGGATTCGCGACGACCGAGCCGGGGCTCGCATCCGCGCTCGGCATGGCGGTCGATGCCGACTCGACGCTGTCCGATGTCTCGTTCGTGCGCATGGAAGGCCCGTGCGACGCACCGACCTGGCAGGACGTGATCGACGATAACCTCGAGCCCAGCGGCAACTGGTGCATGGACGCCACGATCCGCACGATCCCGTGATATCGTCCCGAGCTTGAGCTGGCTGTTCGAGCTGCTCTTGGTCGTGTTCGATCCGACGACGTCGTCCGCGATCGCTGCCGTGATCGTCGGGCAGCCCGAGCTCGCACCCGAGCTCGTGGGAATCTGCCGCCGTGAGTCGCATTGCCGACTCGTGGGTGCGCACGAGGCCGATGCCTGGGCCGGCCCCACGATGTACCGCAACGCCGTGCGCGTCGGCTGGCTCGATCCGCGCTGCAGGTTCCACCACGGCGCACGCACGCGCTTCTCCACGCGCGGCGTGCACGGCTTGAGCGCCGCGTACAGCTTGCACCTCGTCGGTGGTTGCGTGCCGCCCGAGGTGCTCGACGTGCCGTTCGTATCGGCCGTCGCGGCGGCTCGCCGCGCGCGCGAGCAGTGCCGGCGCCACGGTGCGTGCTCGGTCGAGGCGCGGCGACGACTGTGGATCGGCGCGACGCGCTACGATCGCAAGATACGCGCACGCAAGGCGCGTCACCCCGGCGCGGCGGGCTGAGTCTTCACGCGGGCACGCTCCTCGTCGCTCAGCGGATCGTTGAGCACGATCTCGACCTTCGTGCGCTCCCAGTCGCCGCCGACGCTCGACACCACCACGCGATACTGGCGTCCGTCGATGCGGAGCCTCGCCGCGCCGTTGAACCACGACCACACTTGCGCGTCGGCGGTGGGGTTCTCGAGCTTCGGCTCGCCGGGCAGCTCGAGCCCGACGTACGCGAGCGCGGTGCGGGGATCGACCGCACCCTCGGCGCGCAGCAGGCCTTCGAAGCCGAGCGCCGTCGCCTTGCCGTCCTGGTACTCGACGCCGACCGCCTTGTACGCGCCGCTCTTGTCGCCGTAGCGCTGCAACGCGAACTTGCACTCGAACCACACGCGATCCGGCACGAACCGGACGCACGACGTGCGGGCCATGCCCTTGCCGAGCGGCTCGGCGAGCTGCGCCTCGACCTCCGCCGCGGGCTTGCCCATCAGATTCGCGATCGGCAGCGGGCCGTCGGTCAGCTTGCCGGTCGGACCTTCGTCGGTCGTCGGCTTCGCGTCGAGCTTCGCGTCGAGCTTCGCGTCGAGCTTCGCGTCGGGCTTCGCGTCGGGCTGGGACTCGGGCGCCTTGCCGGCGATCGCCTTGCCATCGCCGGCCGGTTTGCCGCCATGGGGCGCGCCGCTCGGGCAACCCGCGAGCACCCACCAGGCCGCGACGAGCGGCGGAACCATCGTGACCACGCGGCCATCCAGCAACGAGCGCAGAGACATCGCCCACGAAGGTACGCGACCGGCGGCCGCGAGACCACGCGAGGGGGAGCATCGGCGCCCCTGCCGTGCTAGGTTGGTGCCCGCGCTGCGAGCCTGGCGGAACTGGTAGACGCGCTGGATTTAGGTTCCAGTGCCCGCGTGGCGTGGGGGTTCGAGTCCCCCGGCTCGCACACTCAGCGCGCCTGACCCTTGGCCAAGGTCGGCGCGATCGTGCTGCGGTGCACCTCGAGATCGAGGCTGAACAGATGGTCGTCGACGGTGAACACCACGCGGTGACCCTGCTCGGCGACCTTGCCGAGGAAGCCGCGGCTGTCGAGGTGCACGCGCTCGACCGGATGGTTGCGCCACCACGCATCGCGACGGCTGCGCACGTGGATCTCGTGCTCGAGCACGATCTCCGGCGCGGGCTGGCCCTTCTTCGCGACGCCCTGCAGCCGCGGCGTCGCGTCGACCCCGAGCAGGATCTCGAGATCGCCGCCCTCGAGCCGCACCGTCTGATCGACGGTCGCGTTCATCCCGAGGATCGTCGTGACCACCGGTTGCGAGAGCACCTTGCCCTGCTCGTCGAGCTCGGGATCCGGCGCGCCCACGCGGAGCTCCGCATCGGGGTAGAGGCGCAGCGTCGCGCGCACCTGCACCGCCTGGGGGTTCGAGAGCTGCTCCGAGAACTCCTGCGGCGGCGCGTCGCCGACGAGCTGCCCCACGTTCGCGTTGCCGACCCGCACCTCGGGCGGCGGCGAGAAGTCGATCGCGCGCGTGACCACGAGGCCCGCGGCGGCGATCACCACCAGGTACGCGTTCTTGCGCGCCCACACCAGGCCGCCGAGCACACGCCGCACCCGACCGCTGCGCGGTGCCGCGGGAGGTGGCGCCGCGCTGGCTTCGGGGCTCGCGGTGGGCTCGTCGTGCACTGCCGCCGACGCTGGCACGCAGAAGAGCGGCGCCGCAACTTACGGGCGAAACCGCGGGTCACCCGAAGCGCAGCGCGTACACGGCGATCCCGAACGCGACCGACACGTTGAGCGAGCCCTTGTGGCCGAGCATCGGGATGAAGAGCACGCGCTCGCAGAGCTCGACGATGCGTGGATCGATGCCGGAGACCTCGTGGCCGAGCACGAGCATGATCTGCGCGCCCTCGGCCGCATCGCGCACCGCCGGCGCGAAGAGATGCTCGGCGCGCGGACCGGCCTCGATCGCCCACAGCCGCCAGCCCTCGGCGCGGGCCTCCTCGGCGGCGAGCAGCGGATCCGGACGCCCGCGCCACGGCACCGTGCGCTCGGCCCCGAGCGCCGTCTTCGCGAGCGACGGATGGGCCGGCGTCGGCGTGATGCCGCCGAGCACCAGCAGCTCGAGCCCGACACCGTCCGCGGTGCGCACGATCGAGCCGACGTTGCGCAGGCTGCGGACGTTGTCGAGCAACGCCGCGAGCCGACCGCGCGGCGGCACGTCCGCCCCGGGGGCCGTGTGCGTGACATAGGCCGCGTCGACCTGCTCGGTGGGCGCGCGACAGATCGGACACGCCGCGCCGAGCCGCGCGCTCGTCTCGCTGCCGTCCTCGACGGGAAATCGCAGCCCGCAGCCGGTGCAGCGCCGTGCAGTCCAGAGCCGAGCGCTGGCGTCCACCACTCGCGGGCGATGATACTCTGGTGGAAGATGGCCTATCGCGACGATCGCCAGGCACTCTCGCTGCAGGTCGCGGCGCTCGAGCACGAGAACGAACGCCTGCGCGAGCAGGTCGAGCAGCTCGAGGGCGATGCGAAGCGCACCCGCGACGAGGACCGCGCGCTCCGCCAGAAGACCGGCACGGCCCGCGACTGTGTGATGTGTGGCGGCTCGCTCCTGCCGGTCGCGGTCTTCGCGGGACGCGATCTGCGGGCGCCGATCCCGATCGCGCTCAGCACCCTGCGCTTCGGCGATCCCGATGGTGGCTTCACCCGCTCGGCCCCGGTGAAGGCCAAGGTGTGCTCGAGCTGCGGCTTCATCCACTGCTTCATCGACATCGGCGAGGGCGGCCACCCGCTCGGCCACCAGGACGAGCCCGACGCCGGCACCTGAACGGTCCCGGTTGGGGCCACATGCTGGCCGGGCAGCCGCGACGGCCGCACACGGTCAGGTGCAGTGACCACCTTCGCGATCGTGCCGGCCCGCGGCGGCAGCAAGGGCATTCCGCGCAAGAACCTCGCGCTCGTCGGGGGCCGCCCGCTCGTCGTGTGGTCGATCGCCCAGGCGCGCGCCACGGCCGGCATCGACCGCGTGTTCGTGAGCACCGAGGACGACGAGATCGCCGCGGTTGCGAGGGCCGCAGGCGCCGAGGTCATCCCACGTCCGCTCGAGCTCGCCGGCGACACCGCGTCGACGGAGTCGGCGATCGAGCACGCGCTGTCGTGCTGGCACGAAGCGGGCTGCGCCCCCGATCGCATCGTGCTCCTGCAGGCGACCTCGCCGTTCCGCAGCGAAGGTCAGCTCGACGCCGCGCTCGCCGAGTTCGAGCGCTCGGGCTGCGACAGCATGCTCAGCGTCGTGCGCTTCTGTGGCTTCGTCTGGCGCACCGACCCGAGCGGTGCGGCGCGCCCGTGCAGCTACGATCCCGTGCTCCGTCCGCGTCGGCAGGAGATCCACGACACCTTCCTCGAGACCGGCTCGTTCTACGTGTTCACGCGCGCGCTGTTCGAGGCGACCGGGTCGCGGCTCGGCGGGCACGTCGCGACGTTCGCCGTGCCCGAGCACGACGCGATCGACATCGACGAGCCCGCGGATCTCGAGCGCGCACGCGCGCACGCCCGGGCGCGCGGCCTCGATGCCGCGGCGGATTTCGCCGACTTCGACTGGCTCCTGCTCGACGTCGACGGCACGCTCACCGACGGCTCGATGTACTACGGCGAGGGCGGCGACGAGCTCAAGCGCTTCGACACGCGCGACGGCGCCGGCATCGGGCGCTTCCGTGCCTCCGGCGGGCGCGTGGCGCTGTTCACCGGCGAGCGCAGCCTCGCGGCGAAGCGGCGGGCCGAGAAGCTCTCGATCGATCACGTGGTCATCGGCTGCAGCGACAAGGCGGCCGCGTTCGAGGAGCTGTGCGCGCGCTACCGCGTCGCCCCCGAGCGCGTGATCGCGATCGGCGACGACGTCAACGACCTGCCGCTGGTCGGCCGCGTCGGCATGTTCGTCGCGACCGCAGACGCTCGACCCGAGGTGCGCGCGGCCGCCGACTGGGTGACCACCGAGGTGGGTGGCCGCGGTGCCGTGCGCGAGCTCGCCGATCGACTGGTCGCTGCTCGCATCGCTCGCGGTCGCGCCGCGTAGTGCTATCGTCGTCGACAGGTGGTGCGCTGGCTCGTCGCGTTCGCGATCACGCAGGCGGTGGAGACCCCGATCTACGTGCGCGCGCAGCCGGGGCAGCGCTGGCCTCGTAGGCTCGCGGTCGCGTTCGGGGCGAGCGCGGTGACCCACCCGTTCGTGTGGTTCGTGCCGCGCACGCTCTTCGGCGACTGGGTGGTCTACGTGCTCGTCGTCGAGGCGTTCGCCGTCGTCGTCGAGGCGCTGTGGCTGCGCGCGTTCGGGGTCGCGCGCGCAGGCTGGTGGTCGCTGCTCGCGAATGCAGCGAGCGTCGCGATCGGCTTCGGCCTGCGCGCACTCCTCGGCTGGCCCTGAGCGGCGGTGCCCGGGCTCACTCCCGGCGGCGCAGTCGCAGCCCGGCGAAGACCGCGAGCACGAACGCGATGCCCGAGCCCATGAGATTGCGCTCGCGTCCGACCGAGCAGCCGCTCTTCTCGTCGTCGTCGTCGTCGTCGTCGTTGGTGTCGTCCTCGTCCACCGGCGGGTCGGCGTCGTCGGCGTCGTCGCCGCTGGCGGGGAAGACCACGACGTGGATCGTCGCCGAGTCGGCCCCGTAGCCGTCGTTGTTCTCCGCGCGCGCGACGATCTCGTGCATGCCCTCGGCGAGCTCCACGTCGGCGAGCGTCCACGGCGCGGCCGTGAGCGGCTCCTGCTCGACGCCGTCGATGCTCACCACGACGCGGCCCACGCCGCTGTCGGGATCGTCGGCCGCGACCGCGATCGTGATCTTCGCCGGTGCACCCTCGAACATCTGCTGGTCGGTCGGCGAGGTGATCGATACCTCCGGCGGGGACTCGTCCTCGTTCGGCATGTCCGCGCGTGCGACCGTGGTGGTCAGCGCAATGGTGGTGAAGGCGAGCAACATCAGGCTAGTCGTTCTCATCGTCCATCTCCTCGGGATTGGTGCAATGCGTGGTCGGTGGGCCGACCCTCGACGAAGATCAGTGCGGCCGCGGCGAGCTCGAGCACGACGTGGAAGCCGGCGAGCGCGAGGTAGCCGTCACGCGCAGCGTGCAGATCGACGCTGGCCCACACCGCGAACGCGGTCGCGGCGAGCCCGGCGAACGCGAGCAACGGCGCGCCGAGGTCGGCTGCCAGCGCGCGGTACGACGCGCGGAACGTGCGTGGGGAGACCCGCGTGCGATCGTCCTCGGGTACGAGCCGTAGCCAGATCACATAGTGCACCGCCTGCGCGAAGCAGAACGAGAGCAGCACCCGAGACGCGAGCGCGGCGGGCAGACCCGGGGCCAGCCGGTGCAGCTCGGCCGTGCGTGCGCCGTCGTCCACGAGCGAGGTGGCGAGCGGCAACGGCAGCGCGAGCAGGACGAGCGAGAGCAACGCGAACAGGCCCAGCGGGAGCAGGTGCAGCCGGGTCCGGCGCTGCCGCCACGCGAGCCAGAGCGCGATGCCGACCACGTTGTGCAGGTGCACGAGCGCGAGCGTGGCGACGCGGGGCACGAGCGATGCCGCGATCGTGGCGAGGAGCGCGAGCGTCAGCACGAGCATGCGTCGGCGGGGCGAGCCGCGTGACGCCGCGGCTGCACCCGCGACCGCGACGAACGCGATCGCGACCGCGCCGGTCGTCACCGCGATCGCGATCGGCAGGCCCACCGCGACCACGAGCGCGCGGCGGCGGTGCCAGCCGGGCCGCACCAGGCAGTAGCGCACGTCGGCGACGAGGTGGGGCACGCCGAGCACGATCGGCCCGAGCGCGAGCATGAAGAGCGGCGCCGCGATCGTGGTCGCGAAGCAGAACGCGATGCCGAGCACGCCGATGACCGCGACCCGCAGCTCGCGACGGCCCGCGAGCGTGCCCGACCACGGCGCACACGCCTTCAGCGTCCGGGCGCGCACGCGATCGAGCGCGCCCAGCACGGCATACCCATCCACCCGTTCCACCTGCGCTGCAGGCTGTCACGATGGCGAGGGGCGAGCACGCGATCGAAAAAAGTTCCCCGCGAATCCACCACGGGCGCGCTCGCACGCGCCATGTTCCGTAGATTCTTCGCGGCGGCCGTCCGCGTTGCGTCGGCCGCGCAAGCGTCAGCCGTGCTCGGCGAGCCAGCGCTCGGCGTCGATCGCCGCCATGCAGCCCGTGCCGGCGGCGGTGATCGCCTGGCGATACTGCTTGTCGGCCACGTCGCCGCAGACGAACACGCCCGCGACGTTCGAGTACGTCGTGCCCGCCTTCGCGACCTTGAGGTAGCCGGCGTCGTCCATGTCGAGCTGGCCGCGGAACGGCTTGCTGTTCGGCTCGTGGCCGATCGCGAGGAAGAGCCCGGTCACCTCGAGCAGCTCGTCGGGGCCGCCGGTGGTGTCCTCGAGCACGAGGCCCGTGACGCTGTCGTCGCCGCGTACCTCTTTCACCGAGCGGTTGTAGTGCACGGTGATCTTCGGGTTCTCGACGGTGCGGCGCTGCATCACCTTGCTCGCGCGGAAGCTGTCACGGCGGTGGATGAGGTGCACCGAGCGACACATGCGAGTGAGGTACTGGGCCTCCTCCATCGCCGTGTCGCCGCCGCCGACCACCGCGACGTCCTGCCCACGGAAGAACGAGCCGTCGCACGTCGCACAGGCGGTGACGCCCTTGTTGCGCAGTCGCTGCTCGCTCGGCAGGCCGAGGTACTTCGCAGTCGCCCCGGTCGCGATGATGAGCGCATCGGCGAGATAGACGCCGCTGTCGCCGGAGACGCGGAACGGCCGCTTCGACAGGTCGACCTCGTTCGCGAGGTCGTAGATGATCTCGGTGCCGAAGCGCTCGGCCTGGGCCTGGAACTCCTCCATCATCACGGGGCCGGTCACCCCGTTCGGGTAGCCGGGGTAGTTCTCGACCTCCGTCGTCGTCGTGAGCTGCCCGCCGGGCTCGGGGCCGGCCAACATCACCGGCTTCAGCTCGGCGCGCGCGGCGTAGAGCGCCGCGGTGTAGCCGGCCGGGCCGGCGCCGAGGATGAGGAGCTTGAGGTGCCGGACGTCGTTCGCCATGTCGGAGTCGGCTGAGTATGGGGCTGGCCCCGGGGCCTCACAAGGCGGGGGCGTCGAAGCTTGAGCCGCGCAGCCCGCCTCGGGGAACCTGAAGGCGCCGGTGCTGCGGGCGGGACGATCGCGTGAGCCTGGGGGCACCCGCCTCGCGTTGGTGAGCGCGTGCGTCGACGACGAGGCGATCGTCGCTCGCTTGCGCGACGGCGATCGCTCTGCGGTCGCCGCGCTGTTCGATCGCCACGCCGCCGCGATCGAGCGCGTGCTGCATCGTGTGTTGGGTCTCGATCCGGAGATCCCCGACCTGCTGCAGGACGCGTTCGTGCACGCGATGCAGGGCGCGAGCCGTTACCGCGGCGACGTCTCGAGCCTGCGACCGTGGCTCGTGCAGATCGCGGTCCGCAACGCGCGCAAGCACATCCGTCGGCGCACCACGCGTCGGCTGCTCGGGCTCGCCGACGTCGCCGAGCTGCCCGACGTACCGGCGGCCGGCGATCCCGAGCTGCAGACGACGCTCGCGCGGGTGTACCAGGTGCTCGATCGCATGCCCGCGCGCGAACGCATCCCGTTCGCGCTGCGCCACCTCGAGGGCATGCAGCTCGGCGAAGTCGCCGAGGCGTGCGAGCTCTCGCTGGCGACCGCGAAGCGTCGGCTGGTGCGTGCCCGCGCGCGCTTCGATGCGCTCGCGGCCCGCGACGCGATCCTGTGCGCGTGGATCGGGGAGGGTGAGCCATGAGCGACACGACCGATCGCTTCGACTCGCTCGGCCGACGCGTCGCGGCTGCGCAGGATCGCCTGCGCAGCAGCAATGGGCACGCGGAGATCCGCGCACGACTGCTCGCGCGCGCCGAGCAGCCCGCGCGTGCACGCCTCGCATGGATCTCGGCGGGCGCGCTCGCGGTGGCCGCAGGCCTCGTGCTCGCGTTCTTCGCGTGGCCGGCCGTGCGACCGCTGACGTTCGAGCACGACGCGACGGGCGAGCGGGGCACGGTCGGTGCGTGGCTGTCGGCACCGCCCGAGCGCGGCGAGCTGTTGCGCTTCTCCGACGGCAGCGAGATCGAGCTGCGTCCCCGCGCCCAGGCGCGCGTGGCCGAGCTCGATCGCGACATCGCCCGCGTGGTGCTCGAGCGTGGGGCCGCCGACGTGCGGATCCAGTCGGGCGGAGACCGGCATTGGCGCATCGACGCCGGGCCCTATCGCGTCACCGTCACGGGCACGGCGTTCGTGGTCGGTTGGGATCCGCAGCGCGAAGCGTTCGAGCTCGATCTGCGCGAGGGGGCGGTGATCGTGGAAGGGCCGCGGCTCGACGGTGCGCGCACGGTCGTCGCGGGTCAGCTCGTGCAGATCGCGGCGCCCGAGCCCACGATCGTCGCGCACGTCGAGCCGCGCTCGCCTTCGGACCCTGCGCCGGTCGAGCCCGAGCGTGTGGAGTCGACGCCGCCTGCACCCGTCGAGCCGCCACGCACGGGTCGCGAGCGCGCGCGCCGAGAGCCCCGCGCTCCGAGCGAACCCACGGTGCTCACCGTGCCGGCGTGGCACGAGCTCGCGGATCGCGGCAGCTACCGCGACGCGCTCGCGGCCGCCGAGTCGCTCGGGTTCGCTACGCTCTGCACATCGCTGCCCGCCGATCAGCTGCTGCGCCTCGCCGACGTCGCTCGCTTCGCACGCAAGCCCAAGCGTGCCGTGGAAGCGCTCGCCGCGGTGCGCAGTCGCTGGGCCGGCAGCGAAGCCGCAGCCACGGCGGCGTTCGAGCGCGGCCGCATCGCGCTCGACGGTGGTGCGCACGGCACCGCGGCGACGTGGTTCGAGACGTATCTGCGCGAGCGCGAGCACGGGGCGCTGGCCCGCGAGGCGATGGGCCGGCTCGTCGAGGCGCTCGACGGCGCCGGTCGCAGCGAGGCCGCGCGCGGCGCAGCCCGGCGCTACCTCGCCGCGTATCCCGGTGGCTCACACGCGGATCTCGCCGCGCGCGTGCTCGCGGGTGGTGGATGAGCCGGCTCGTCGTCCTCGTCGCCTGGCTCGTTGCGATCGTGCTGCCCGCGAGCGCTCGCGCGGAGCCGAGTGCGCGCACCGAGACGAGTCGCGTCGCGGTGATCGGCCCCGCCGACGGTGCGACGGTCATGCAGCTCGAGGCCGAGCTGCAGCTGCTCGGCTTCGAGGTCGTGCGCGTCGAGCCGCCGCAAGGGTCGTCGGTGGAGGAGCTCCTCGCGGTCGCGCGAGAGCTGGGTGTCGCCGCAGCGATCCGCGTCGACGCGCGCGCGGGTGCGCTCGAGCTCTCGGTGGTGGATCGCGTCACCGGCAAGACCTCGATCCGGACGGTGACGGTGGCCGACGCGAGCGATGCGGACGCCGCCCGCATCGCGGCCGTGCGCGCGATCGATCTGTTGCGCGCGAGCCTGCGCGAGCTCGAGGAGGAGAGGCCGCTGCCGGAGGCCGAGGTGGCGCCGTCGCCGGTCGTGCGCCGCACGGTGCGACCGGCCGCGCCGCGCTTCGGGCTCGCGATCGCACCGATGATCGCGGGCGCGATGGGTGGGCTCGGGCCCACGGCCCACGTCACGCTCGCGTTCGAAGCGATGCCGCACCGTCGCTTCGGCCTCGGCGTGCGCGGCGTGGCGCCGATCGCCGGCGCGCGCGTCTCGGCGCCGGAGGGCAGCGCCCGCGCCCACGTCGGGTGGATCGCGATCGGCCCGCGCGTGCGGCTGCGTGCACCCGACCGCACGGTGCTGCCCAGCCTCGGGCTCGCCGTCGGGCCCGCGTTCGTCGGCATGCGCGGCGAGCCGAAGGCACCCTACGTGGGCCGCCGCGATCTCGTCGTGGCGGCGCTGGTCGAGCTCGACGCGGCGCTCGCGATCGCGGTGCATCCGCGACTACGGATCTGGATCGACGCGTCGCTCGACGTCGCGGTGCCACGCGCGGGCATCCGCTTCGCCGGCCGTCGCATCGCGAGCTGGGGCTGGCTCGCGGGCACCGGTGCGCTCGGCCTGCAGGTGATGTTGTGATTGCTGAGCCGAACCCCGGGGCTCGCGGCACTGCGGTGCACTGACGAGGAGATTGCACATGCACGCGAGACTCACGGCACTGCTCTCGATCTGCGGCCTCCTGGCCGCATGCACCAACGACGGTGACCCGATCGACACCAACGGCGAAGACGGCTCGTCCAGCGGCAACGGCTCGGCGTCGACGTCGATGACCACGAGCACCGGGCAGGACACGACGGCGACGACGAACCAGTCGACCTCCGAGGCGACGTCGGCGAGCACGACCCAGGGCACCACCGCGAGCACGTCGGACAGCGATCCGAGCGAGACGCAGAGCGGCAGCAGCACCGACGATCCGGGCAGCTCGGACGGTGGGACGACGATGAACCAGCAGGACTCGAGCAGCGGCGACGGCTCGGAGAGCGAGACGGGCGGCGCCTGCATCGATCAGCAGAACGCGTGCATCGAGGCCACGCCGTGCTGCGCGGGCCTGGTGTGCATGCAGGGCTTCTGTCTGCCCTGCCTGGGCGAGGGCATGGGCTGCAACGCGAACGGTGGCGACGGCGGTTGCTGCGAGGGCCTCACCTGCAACGGCGGGGTGGGCCAGGTCCCGACCTGCGGCTGAGGGTTTCTCTTGGTCGCGCCGTCCGGCGCTCTTCCTGGCGCGGGCAGTCATGCTCGCTGTCCGCCGTGGCGAAGCCACGGCGGGCTCGAGCGCTCCGAGGCCTACGACGAGAGCCGCATCGAGAGGGTGACGACGCTGCCGTCGCGCACGACGTCGATGCTCAGCCGGTCGTCGTTCTCGCGCAGCGCATCGGGTACGTCGGCGGCGTCGGTGATCGAATCGCCGTTGATCGAGCGGATCGTGTCGCCGACCTGTAGCCCGAGCTTGTCGGCGAGCGAGTCCTCGTCGACGCGCGCGACCTCGAGCCCGCGATCGCCGGGCCGCACCTGCACGCCGAGCCGCAGCTCGCCGATGGGCGTCGAGCGCGGCGGCGCGGGCGTCGACGGCACGATCGTGCGCGGCAGCGCGCCCGGACGCGCGGGCTTCAGCTCGTCGAGGCGATCGGCGGCGGGCCGCTCGGCGAGCACCGCAGAGACCTCGATCGTGCCGCCGTCGCGCTGCACCTCGAGCAACACGGTGTGGCCGGGCTCGAGCTCGGCGATGCGCGAGCGCAGGTCCTCGAAGTCCACCACCGTCTTGCCGTCGACCTTCGTGATCGTGTCGCCTTCGCGCAGCCCCGCGTCGCCGGCCGGCGTGCCCTCGTAGACGCGGCCGATCTTCGCGCCGTCGCGCTTGCCTTCGTCGGTCGCTCCGGCGGCGCCGAGCCAGCCCCGCACGACCTTCCCGTGCGCGAGGATCTGCGGGAGGATCGTCTTGGCCTGATCGATCGGGATCGCGAAGCCCGGCTGTGCACCGGGGCCGACCGCGGTGTTGATGCCGATCACGCGGCCTTCGAGATCGAACAGCGGGCCACCGCTGCTGCCCGGCGCGATGTCGGCGTCGGTCTGCAGGAAGTCGAGGTAGCTGTCCTTGTAGAGCCCGAGGCTGCCGCGGCCCTTCGCGGACACGATGCCGACGCTCGCGGTGTGCTCGAGCCCCATCGGACTGCCGATCGCGACCACCCAGTCGCCGACCCGCGCCTTGCTGCTCTCACCGAGCGCGGCCGTGGGCAAGCCGCTCGCACCTTCGATCTTCACGAGCGCGAGATCGGTGAGCGGATCGCTGCCGAGCACCTTGGCCACGAGGTCGCGACCGTCGGTGGTGCGCACCTTCACGGACTCGGCACCGTCGACCACGTGATGGTTGGTGACGACGAGACCGTCCTCGGAGTAGATGAACCCGGAGCCCGCGCCCTGCACGGTGGGCGCCTCGCGCGGCGCGAAGCCGAACACGCTCGGTCGTGCCGCTGCGGCGAGCTTGCCCTCGACGTGGATGCTGACGACGGAGGGACCGACGCGCTCGATCATCGGGGCCAGCGAGAGCCGTGGGTCGTAGCTCGGCGAGGTCGCGGTGCCGGTGGTCGTGGTCGAGACCGCGGCATCGAGCGCGGCGACGAGCGCCTTCGCGGTGTCGGGGTCGGGTGCGGCCTCGGCCGCGGGATCGGAGGCCGCCGCGGAGGCGTCGCGGCCACAGCCGGCCGCGCCGATCGTCGCGATGACGCTGCCGGGGCCGACGAGGGCGAGAAGGGCCGCGAATGCGGGCCACGAGTTCGTGCGTCGGATGCGGATGGTTGCCACGGCGGGGGCGAACCGAAGGTTCGCGGGGGCTATTCCTCGCGGTCCGCCCTGGCGAGCCACGTCGGGCTCGCTCGGCGTCGCCGGGCGCGCCGATCACTCCCCCGCGGTCGAGGTCGCAGCCTCGGCCGCGACGGTCGCGGTCGCAGCCACCGCGCTCGCGGCCTCGGCCCCTGCGCTCGCGGGGGTCTCGACCTCCGCGGCCGGCACGGCCTCCTCCACCAGCTCGATCGGCGCGGAGGTCTCCTCGAGCCCCGCACGCACGAGCTCGGCATACAGCCCGCCCTTGGCCATCAGGGCTTCGTGCTTGCCCTGCTCGGCGATCTCGCCGTCCTTCAGCACGATGATGCGATCGGCGCGACGAATCGTGGAGAGCCGGTGCGCGATGACGATGACGCTGCGTCCGCGCAGCAACTCCTCGATCGCGCGCTGCACCTTCTGCTCCGTGAGGCTGTCGACGCTCGCGGTGGCCTCGTCGAGGATGAGCAGCGTGGGCTCGCGCGCCGCGACGCGGGCGAACGCCAGCAGCTGACACTCGCCGGCCGACAGGTTGCCGCCGCGCTCGCCGACTTCGAAGCCGAGCCCGCCGCGCTCGGCGATCGCCTTGTCGGCCTGGACGATCCGCAGCGCCTGCTCGATGCGCGCGGGGTCGTTCGCGACCGCGTGCTCGCCGAGCGAGACGTTGAACGCGACGTCGTCGTTGAAGAGGAACACGTCCTGCTGGACCATGAGCACGTGCCGGCGCAGCTGCTCCGGCATGATCTCCGAGAGCTCCTTTGCCGCGTCACCGACATCGAGCGTGATCGAGCCGCGATAGCCGGTGTAGAAGCGGGTGAGGATGCGACCGAGGCTGCTCTTGCCGGAGCCGGTGCGGCCGACCACCGCCACCACCTCGCCCGGTGCGAGGTCGAACGAGATCCCGCGCAGCACGTCGGGTGCGTCGTCCTTGTAGGCGAACCGCAGGTCGCGTACTCGCAGGCCGCCGCGCCAGCCCTGCAGCGGATCGCCGGCCTGCGGGCGCGGCTCGGCCGGCTCGTCGAGCAATCCATAGATCCGCTCGAGCGACGCGGCCGCGCGCTGGATCGTGGCGAGCTTGCCGGAGAACTCGCGGATGGGCCCGAACACGCGCTGCAGGTAGTCGACGAACGCGAACAGCAGCCCCAGCGTGATCGCACCGCCCTCGACCACGCTCGCCGACGCGAACCAGATCATGAGCGCGATGGTGAACGCGGAGATGCCGTCCATCAGCGAGTAGAGCAACGCGTCGAGCACGTTGGCCTTCTTCGTCGCGTCGAGGTTGCGCTGGCCCAGGCGCTCGTACTCGGCGAGCGCCGCCTTCTCGCGGCCGAAGAGCTGGACCACGGTGACGCCGGTCAGCTGCTCGGCGAGGTAGCCGGTCTGTGCGGCGGTGGACTTGCGCACCTCGAGCTGCAGCCGGCGGAGCGCGGCGCCGAAGTAGCGCACGATCACGAACAGCACCGGCGCCACGGTGAGCGTGATCAAGGTGAGCGTCGGATCGAGCACGAACATCGCGACCACGATCGACGCGATCATCACGACGTCGGTGAGGATCGTGAACACGCCGAACGCGAGCGTCTCGCTCAGCGCCTCGATGTCGGTGGTGGTGCGGCTGAGCAGGCTGCCGATCGCGTTGTTGTCGTAGAACCGCGCCGGCAGCCGCAGCACGTGCGCGAACACGGTGCGACGCAGGTCGCTGATCGTGGCATGGCCGCCGCGCTGCAGCGCGTAGACCTGCACCGCGCTGCAGAGGAACTCGCCGACGACCGCGACCAGGAAGATGATGCCGAGCACGCGCAGGCCGATCGCGTTGCCGGCGGGGATCTCGGTGTCGACGGCGTCCTTGAGCAGGAGCGGGCGCAGGGTCGAGAGCGCAGCGACGAGCGGGATCATCGCGAGCCCGAGGAAGATCCAGCGCTTGTGCGGGCGCGTGAACGTCCAGAAGCGCAGCAGCAGCGCGCTCGCGGGCGTGGCCGCCATCAGCCGCGACTCGTCGCTCATGCGTCGCCCTCCTGGTGGAGGTGCGTCTCGGCGTAGAGGCCTCCGCGCGCGACGAGCTCGTCGTGCGTGCCGCGCTCGACGACGCGACCGCCGTCGAGCACGAGGATCTCGTCGGCGTGCTCGAGCACGCTCGTGCGATGCGAGACGATCACCGTGGTGGGCGGGCGCTCGCCGCCGGCGCCCGCGCGCAGCGAACGGATCGCGCTGACCATGCGCGCCTCGGTGCCCTGATCGACCGCCGAGAGCACGTCGTCGAGCACGAGCATCGGGCGGTGGCGGTACAGCGCGCGCGCGAGCGCAGCACGCTGGCGCTGCCCGCCGGACAGCATGACGCCGCGCTCGCCGACCACCGTGTCGAGCCCCTGCGGCAGGTGGCGGATGTCGTCGACGAGACAGGCCTCGGCCAGCACCTCGTCGAGCCGCGGATCGGCGGCCTCGGGCTCGGCCCCCGCCTTGCGTCGACGCGGGTTCGCGTCGACGAGCGTGATGTTGTCGCGCAGCCGCATCGAGAACAGAAACGGCGTCTGCGGCACGACGGCCATCGCCTCGCGCAGCGCCCCGAGCGGCAGCTCGGTGATGTCGGCGCCGTCGACGAAGATCGTGCCGGCGGGCGGCGTGTAGACCCGCGCGAGCAGGTTCACGAGCGTCGTCTTGCCCGAGCCGGTCTTGCCGAAGATCCCGAGCGTGTGGCCCGGCTCGATGACGGCGTCGATGCCGGCGAGCGCAGGCTCGTCGGCGCCCGCGTGGGTGAAGCCGAGCCCGCGCAGCTCGATGCGCGGTGCGTCGGTCAGCGCGAGCTGGCGCTTCACCTCGGGCAGCTCGTCGGGCGTGTGCAACACCTCCGCGACGCGGTCGGTCGCGATCATCCCGCGGCCGACCGCCGCGAGCACCCATGCGAGCGAAGTGAGCGTACCGACCAGCGAGATCAGCAGCGCCATGAACGCGGCGAGATCGCCGACGCCGAGCTCGCCGGCGAGCACTCGGTTGCCACCGGCCCACAGCACGACGCCGGCGCCGACGAGGCCGGAGAACGCGAGCACGGGCATGCCGAACGCGCGAATGGCCGAGACGCGCAGCTGCAGCTCGAGGTACGCCGCATTGCGCTCCTCGAAGCGGCGCAGCGTGGCCTCTTCGGCCGCGTGAGCGCGGATGGTACCGATGCCGGCGTACGATTCCAGCACGCGCTCGGACAGCTTCGCGAGCAGCTGCATGCCGTCGCGCACCATCGCGAAGAACCGCTTCACGGTCCACCGCATGTAGGCCGCGCCGATCGTGACCGGCGCGAGGCACCAGAGCGTGAGCGCGAGATCGGTGCGCGCCATCTGCCACAGGTGCATCGGGATCGCGACGACGACGTTGCACACCTGCAGGCCGACGAAGCCGACCAGCAGCCGCACCGCGGTGGTGTCGTTGCTGGCGATGCTGACCAGCTCGCCGACCTTGCGGCGGTCGAAGTAGGGCCGCTGCAGGCCGAGCAGGCGCTCGAACAGATCGAGCCCGAGTCGGAACTCGATCTCGCGGCCGGGGTTGAAGAACAACACGCGCGACAGCGTGCGCACCACGATCACCGCGACCGCGAGGATCATCAGCTCGACGGCGAGCGAGCGCGAGTCGGCGAGCGCGGTGGCCCCGTCCTTCTCGAGCACGTTGAGCGCCTCGCCCATGAGCGCGGGGATCCGCACCACGGCGTAGTTGGTCACGAGCAGCGCACCGAGCCCGAGCACGTACTGGCCCAGGCTCTTTTTGGCGTAGCCAGCGAGGAAGCGGAGCGGAGCGTTCACGACGCGCGAGAGAGGTCGGCGCGCGCGCGCGGGAGGTCACCCGCGCGCGGCGAAGCGGCCTCAGCCTGCTTTCTTGTCGTCGCCTTTGCCGTCGGCCTTCTTCTCGTCGGCCTTGCCTTCGGCCTTCTTCTCGTCGGCCTTGCCTTCGGCTTTCTTCTCGTCGGCCTTGCCCTCGGCCTTCGCGTCGCCCTCCGCCTTGCCTTCGCCCTCGGCCGGCGCGGGCACCAGCGAGTCGTCCTTCTCGATCTCGTCGAGCGCCTTGCTGAACTCGTCGAGCTCCTTGCGAATCGCCGCGAGCGCGTTCTTGAAGGCCTCTTCCTTCTCCTTCGCCGCGATCTCGGGGCCGAGGTCGCCGCGCAGGTCCTCCCATGCACGCATCGCCTCGGCCAGCATCGTCTGCGTGTCGCTGCCCTCGGTGCCCTTCGCCGTGAGCTCGTCGTAGCCCTTCATGAGCTTCGACACGTCCTTCTTGTACTTCTCGTTCCACGCCTCGAACGCCTTCGCGTCCTTCCACTTCGGCGCGGACTTCTCGATCTCGTCGACCTTCTTGCGCACGTCGTCGACGAGCTTGCGGTAGTCCTTCAGGCGCTCCTTGATCCAGATCTTGCCGTTTTGCTGATCCTTCGCGCGCGCCTCGGCCATCACCTGTTCGTTGCTCTTGAAGCCGGCCTTGCGGCGGGCTTCTTCGAGCTCTTCCTTGCTGGCCGTGCCGGGGGGCGCCTGCTTCAGATCGAAGACGCTCTTCTTCGACGGCGCCTTCTCCTCGGGCTTGCTGTTGTCGCAGGCCGCGAGCGAAGCAACGAGGAGCAGAGTGATCGTGATGGGTCGCATGGCTGGCTCCCGCCGCGAGGCAAGCCGGAGATTCCGGACGGACGCGGCGCGGCCGACGGTAGCACGGGCGGCCGCGGCGGCGCATGCAGGCCGGTGGGCTGCTATGCTGGCGTCGCAATGCAACAGCGTCGCGCCGCCTCGGTCGGCAGCGCCACCGCGGTGGACGTGGCGCGGGCGATCGTCGACATCCTCGACGGCCGCGCGGGCACGGTCGCGGCGCTGGCCACGGTCATCGAGCGTTCGGGCTCGGCTCCACAGGTGGTGGGGGCGCGGCTCCTGCTGTCCGAGCGCGGCGACCAGCTCGGCACGGTGGGGGGCGGTGCGATCGAGGCCCAGGTGCTCGACGCGTGCCGCGAGTGTCTGCGCGACGGTCGACCCCGCCGCATCGAGGCCCACCTCGTGCGCGATCTCGGGATGTGTTGCGGCGGCAGCATGGAGGTGTTCGTGGAGTTCCTGCAGCCGCAACCGCGACTGTTCGTGATCGGGGCCGGGCACGTCGCACAGTCGCTCGCACCGCTGGCCAGCGCAGCCGGCTTCCGCGTCGTCGTGTTCGACGATCGCGACGAGCTGCTCGAGCATCCCGCGTTCGCCGACGTGCGGCGCGAGTCCGTCGACGTCGACGAGCTCGATGCCGTGCTCGACGATCTCGACGACCGCGACTACCTGGTCATCCTCACCCGCGACCACGCGCGCGACGAACAGGCGCTCGCGCGGCTGCTCCGTCGTCCGCACCGCTACCTCGGGATGATCGGCAGCCGTCGCAAGGTGCACGCCGTGCTGCGACGGATCCTCCATCGCGAGCGCGAGCTCGGCCGCGCGCTCCCCGATCTGTCACGGGTCCGCGCACCGATCGGCCTCGCGCTGGGCGGTCGCACGCCGGTCGAGATCGCGGTGAGCATCGTCGCCGAGCTCGTCGCGGATCGTCACGGCGGGGACGGCAGCGCGATGAACGTGGTCCGAGCCGCCTGGAGCGAGAACGCGAGCGCGGACGCGGACGACCGCGAGGCCTGAGCGCGCGCAGCGAAGCTGGGAAGGGTGGGGTCCCGCGACGGCTCCGCCGGCGCGGGGAGGGACGCGGCGGTGTACACTCCCGCGCATGTCCAGCCCCCGTCCGCTCCTGTTGGCCGCCGCGCTCGTCGTCGCGCTGGCGCCCGCGTCCTGCAAGAAGAAGCAGCAGAACGGCACCGACGCGCCCCTCGTGATCGATGGCAGCGGCGGTACGCCGCCGGGCGGCGATGGCACGGATGGTGGCACCACGCGCCCGAACACGGCGATGGAGAAGATCGAGATCACCGCCTCGATCTCCGGGCTCGCCGACGTGTTCGACATGGTGAAGGAGCTGAACGCACGCTGGGCGCCCGACAACAGCGGTGACGCGAAGGCCGAGATCCAGGCGGGGCTGCTGCAGATGGGCTTCGCGCCCTCGTTCCTCGACAACATCGATCTCGCCGGCACGCACGGCATGTGGTTCGCGTATCCGCAGCAGGACGACGCCGCGACCGCGGCCGACATCGACATGGCCGCGACCGTCGCGGTGATCGACGGACGCAAGGTCATCGAGGGCGCACCCGCCTCGTCGCGGCCGCAGCCGCTCGGCGACGGCATGTGGGAGATCAAGAGCGGCGAGAAGCAGCGCTTCCTCATCAAGGAGGCGGGCAAGGAGCTGCTGGTCGGGATGTCGCCCGAGGACATCGCGAAGGCGGCGAAGCTGCGCGGCCAGCTCGACGGCAGCAAGCGCCTCTACGCCAAGGTGTGGAACATCCCGAAGGACGAGCTCGATCCGGCCGCGCTGTTCGGGCTGCCCTCGAACACGGCGATCGCGAAGGCGCTGTCGTCCGTGCTCAAGGAGCTCGGCGCCGTCGAGCTCGTCGGTGACGTCGGCACCGCCCGCGACGCGGTGCTCACGGTGTCGGCCGAGGCGCCGTTCAGCAAGCTCGGCATCGAGCCGATCGGCGCGCCGCGTGCCAGCGCCACCGCGATCGAGGGCCGCCTGCCCGGCAAGCCGATGTTCGTGACCACGCTGTCGTGGGGCGACCCGACGCTGCTCGAGAAGAGCATCGCGGCGGCGGTGCCGATGTCGATGATCCCCGAGCCGTTCACGCCGATCGTCAAGCAAGCGGTCGACAACGCGGTCGTGCTGCTCAAGCAGATCGCGAACGACGTCGTGGTCGCGCTCTACGTCGACGCGAAGGGCCAGCTCTCGGTGGTGCTCGCCGCCGACGTGAAGGACGACGCCGCGGCTCGCGACGCGATGCGCAAGATCTCCGACGCGATCAAGCAGGCGGTCGATGCCCAGCAGACGCTGTCGGGCACGAACAAGGACGCGCACATCGGGCTCGAGTGGAAGGCCGACGGCGTCGCGCTCTCGGGCGGCAAGGCCGACCGGTTGCTCCTGCGCGCGCCGAAGTCGATGAAGGGCGAGCTCGACGAGGTGCAGTTCCTGCTCGTGAAGGACGCGGTCGAGACGATCTCGTTCGTGAAGGGCAACACCGCCGTCGTGGCGATCGGTGCGGGCGCGAAGGGCCTGGCCGGCGACGTGATGAAGGGGATCGGCAAGCCGCGCAAGGACAGCCTCGCGCAGCACGAGGGGCTCGGCCGCGTGCGTGCGAGCATGGGCGGCTGTCAGCTCTGTGCCGCGTTCGATCCGATCGCCTACCTGCGCTTCCGCCTGACCATGCTGGCGGCGAAGGACAAGACCGCCGCGAAGGATGCGAAGGCCTCGCTCGCCGCGATCAAGAAGGCCGGCAACGTCGGCGCGCCGGGGCTCGGCGTGAAGGTCGAGGCCAAGAAGGGCGCGCTCGGCATCGTGCTGCCGAAGGAGACCCTGTTCGCCGACAAGAGCGCGGTCGATGCCTTGAAGAAGGCGCAGGCGCTCGTCGACGGTGGCGGCATCGCGGCCGCTCCGCCGGCGCCGTCCGGCAAGCCCGAGACCCCGAGCAAGGGCAAGAAGCCCGGCAGCCCGAAGCCGCCCGCGGGCGTGCGTCCGAGCGCGAAGGGCAAGTGAAGCTCGCGGCGGTCGTGCTCGCCGCAGGCGCTTCGCAGCGCATGGGCGAGCCGAAGCCGCTGGTCGCGTGGCGCGGGCGGCCGTTCGTGCGCCACGTCGTCGACGCGCTGCGAGACGGCGGTTGCGACCCGGTGCTCGTCGTCGAAGGCGCGCACGCGCTGCCCGAGGCCGCGATCGCGCCGGCGCGTCGCGTCGTGCATGCCGGCTGGGCCGACGGTCCGTTCTCGAGCCTGCAGGCGGGGCTGCGTGCGACGGGGCCGGGTGCGGTGCTCGTCGCCACGGTCGATCGTCCGCACCTGCGCGCGGCGACGATCCGTGCGCTGCTCGACGCGCACGCCGACGATCGCGATGCGGTGTGGCAGCCCGAGCACGGCGGCACGCGGGGTCATCCGGTGCTGTTGCCGAGGGCGGTGCGCGACGAGGTGCTGGCCGCGACGCCGGGCACCACGTTGCGCGACGTGCTCGAGCGCACCTCGGCCCCGCGCCGCAACGTGGTCGTCGACGATCCTGCGGTGCTCGACAACATCGACACCCCCGCCGACCTCGCCCGCCTCGCGCTGCTGCCGGCGAACTTGTCGTAGTACTCGTCGTCGGAGTTGTAATAGACCTGGGGCATGGACCTCGCTCCCATCGCGGCGCTGCACCCCGAGCTCGACGCCGACCGCAAGCTGCTCGTGCTGTGGCTCGACCACGGCAAGGCCAACGAGATGGGCACCGAGCAGCTCGCCGCGTTCGAGCGGCTGTGCGAGCTCGTCGAGGGCAGCGATGCCGTGACGACGCTGTGCACGAGCTCGCGGCGCACGAGCGGCGGTGGCAAGCCGATCTTCATCAGCGGTGCGAACGTCACGGAGCGCGTCGGCTGGGACGACGATCGCGTGCGTGCGCACGTGGTGCGCCAGCGCGAGCTCATGCGACGGCTGCGGCACCTGCCGGTGTTCGACGTGGTGGTGCCGCACGGCATCACGCTCGGCTGGGGCACCGAGTACGTGCTCACGGCGGACTATGCGATCGGTACCGCGGCCTCGAGCTTTGCCTTGCCCGAGACCGGGCTCGGGATCCTGCCCGGTGCGCGCGGGACGGCCGAGCTCGCCGAGCAGGTCGGCGTCGCGCAAGCGCTGCGGCTCGGCATGACCGGCGAGTCGATCGACGCGACCGAGGCGCTGCGCATCGGGCTCGTGCACGAACGCTGCGACGACCTCGACGGTGCGCTCGCGCGGGTACGCGCGCTCGCCGAGCTGGTGCAGCGGCGCTCGCCCACCGCGATCGCGGCCTACAAGTCCGCGCTGCTCGACGGTCGCGGTCGCCCCGAACAGGACCGACTCGCGCTCGAGCGCGAGGCCTACGAGCGCACGATCGCGTGCGGGGATGCGGCCACCGGTCGCGCTGCGTTCGCGGCGATCCGCGCCGGGCAGACCCCGGCCTGGGCGCCGCGCGGCCGCTGATCCACGCTCGACCGCGGGTCGCACCGAGCGCCCGGCGCGCGTTTTCTTCGCGTACGGGATCCTCCGAGCTGCGCATCGAAACCGCGGGTCCGCAGCGATCAAACGTGCGCTTGCGCCCCGTAAGGGATCGCGAAGCTCATGCGTACGATCCGGAACAGCGTCCGCCCCCACTCCGCGGCGCCACCGCCATCAACTCTCTTGTCACAAGTAATGGCACTTACGAACGGGTCAGGTAGACTAAGCCTCTGACTCACGAGCTCCGCGCCTGTTCGGCTGCCGTCACATCGCCTACAGTCGCGGAAAATTAGGCCAGTTTCTCCGCTCTTCCGGTCTGTCCGCAGCACGCGATGACCTCTGAACTCCAGCCCGAGCCACCGCTCCCCGAGGAGGACGACCCGCCCAAGCGCATCGCTCGGCGCTACGAAGTGCGCCGACTGCTTGGACGTGGCGGCTTCGGATCGGTCTACGAGGCGTACGACGAGCTGGAGGACCGCGCGGTCGCGCTCAAGCTCATCCGTCGCGACTCGGCCGATCCGCGGATCATCGGCGGTCCCGACAGCAGCCACCAGCAAGACTCGCGAATCCAACCCCGTCGCTCGGTGGTGACGCGCAGCTTCGGCACCCCCGGCTCCGGCTCGGTCGGCGACAACCTGGCCGCCGCGTTCAAGGACGAGTTCCGACTCCTCACGCAGCTGCACCACCCGAACCTCGCGACGGTGTTCGACTTCGGGCGCTGCATCGAGACCGACAGCTTCTTCTTCACGCAGGAGCTCGTCCGCGGCGACGACCTCTCCGCGTTCCTGCGCGGGGCCTCGCGAGAGCTCGTCGTCGAGCTGTTCCTGCAGCTCGCGCGGGCGCTCGACTACATCCACGCGCTCGGGCTCGTCCACGGCGACATCAAGCCCACCAACGTGCTGGTCGCGCGCGGCGAGGCCGACGGCCAGCCGCAGGCGAAGCTCATCGACTTCGGGCTCGCCCGCATGTTGCGCGATCCCAGCGACTCGGTGCAGCCGACCGAGAGCGACGACGAGGAGAGCATCACGGTGCTCGGCACGCCCGGCTTCTCCGCCCCGGAGAAGGTGAAGGGCCAGCTCACCGACGCGCGCTCCGACATCTACTCGCTCGCCGCCACGCTCTACGCCGCGATCCGCGGGCAGCGGCCGTTCGGGGGCAAGAGCTTCCGCGAGGCGTTGCGCGCCCAGAAGGACTGGCGGCCCGAGCTCGCCGGTGCGCTGCTGCAGCAGGCGGGCCCGGTCGTCGCCGAGCTGGTCGGGCGCATGCTCGAGCCCGATCCCGGCAAGCGTCCGCAGAGCGCGCGCGCGA
Organism: uncultured Nannocystaceae bacterium; assembly: GCA_964519175.1. Lineage (GTDB taxonomy): Bacteria > Myxococcota_A > Polyangia > Nannocystales > Nannocystaceae > Xiheibacterium. The sequence continues at coordinate 86,408 of CAZFKC010000010.1, read as the reverse complement.
TCGTGCTCGAGCTGCTGCGTCGCGAGGCCGCCCAGCTCCGCGATCGCTCGCAGAACGAGCAGGATCGCCGCGAGTTCGCGCGCGTGCTCGTCGAGCACCTGCCGTTCGTGGATCGCGCGCACTACAGCGAGCTCTTGCTCGACAAGGCCGCCGACGTGCTGCGGCCACCCGGCGATCCCTCGGAGTCGACGCCGGGGGCCTCGGTCTCCAGCGCCACGCGTCTGCGCGGTCGGCTGCTGCGCACCGTGCTCGTGAAGGCGCCCGAGGGCATGGGCAAGCAGCGGCTCGTGGCCGAGCTGCGTCGCGAGGTCCAGCTCGGCGACGGGCTGTTCGTCGAGGGCAGCTGCTGGTCCAACGACACCTCGCAGCTCGGCGCGTTCGCGAGCGTCATCGTGCAGCTCGCCACCGCGCTCGGCGATCGCAGCAAGGCCGTGCACTCCTACGGCGAGCTCGTCCGCACCGCGCGTCGCAAGGGCCTCGCCGAGGGCGCGGCCGATCAGATCACCGAGTTCCTGCTGGCCGCGGCGCGCGAGCGCGCCTACGTGCTGCACCTGTCGAACCTCTCGCGCGGCCAGGAGGCGACGCGCGCCGCGTTCGATCAGCTCTGTCGCGCGATCGACCACGGCGAGGTGCCGCTCTTGCTGGTCGCGACCACCGAGCCGCACAGCAAGCTCTCGCCGATGCTGCACTCGCTCTCGCGCGATCAGGTCGCCGAGGTGCTGAACCTGCGGCCGTTCTCGCAGCGCGAGATGCAGCTCGTGCTGCAGGGCGTGCTCGGCGACACGCCGGTGTTGCGCGAGCTCGCCGCGATGCTCGACAAGCTCACCGGCGGTCACCCGCTCAGCTTCCGCGAGACGCTGCGCGTGCTGATCGAGGAGGGCATCCTCGTCCGCGACGCCGACAGCTGGGCGCTGCGCGGCTCGTCGGCAGCGGCCGAGGAGCTGCACAAGACGCTGGCCCAGCGCTCCGAGGCGCGGCTCGACGGGCTCGGCGTGTCGGGCTGGGAGATCGCCAGCATCCTGTTCCTGCTCGAGGCCCCGATCGAGGAGCGGCAGCTCGCGCAGCTCAGTGATCTGCGCCCCGAACGCTTCACCCGCACCATCGACCGGCTCGAGGGCGAAGGCCTCATCATGCGCAGCGCCGCGTCGGGCGCGAGCATGGTCCAGCTCGCGCACGAGTCGGTGCGCGAGGCCGTGCGCGGACGCTACGAGGACTCGCTCGACGAGACCCGGCTCGATCTCGCCGCGCGCATCGAGGAGTTCGAGAACCCCGACGCCAACTTCGTGTACCTGCGCGCGCGACTGCTCGACGACGCCTCCGAGGGCCTCGAGTCGATCGACGCGCTCGAGCAGGCCGTGCAGCGGCTCCTCGATGCGCACCAGCCCCAGCTCGCCGGGCAGGTGCTCGAGCGGCTGATCTCGCGGCTGCGTCGCCACGGGCGCACGACGGCGCTCGATCGCCTGCTGCGCGCGCAGCTGCAGCTCCTGCAGCACGCCGCGGGTGCGCTCGACGATCCACAGCGCGAAGCCGACCACTACCAGGCCGGCATCCTCGTCGCCGAGCTGCTGGGGGACTTCCGCGCGCAGGCGCTGTTCTGGCTCGGGCTCGTCGACCGCTATGCAGGGCAGGGCGATCTCGAGATGGACGTGACGCTCTCGCGGCTCGAGAAGGCCAGCGAGGCGGCCAAGAGCGCGCGCGACCGCGTGCTCGAGCTGCGCATCGCGAACCGGCGCACCGAGGTGTTGCTCGCCGCGGGCGAGATCGAGAAGGCCGCGCGCTGGAGCCGTCAGGCGATGGAGATCGTCGACCTCCAGGAGGCCAACGACACCGACAAGTGCCACGTCATCGGCGTGCGGCTGCGCTGCCTGTCGCTGTCCGGGCAGATCGGCGAGGCCCGCCGGCTACACGATCTCGGGCGCACCATCGCGGCCGAGGTGCCCGTGCTGCAGCGCATGAGCTACCTGTCCGGCATCGCCTACCTCGCGGTGTTCGGCGGCGATCCCGAGCGTGCGATCCCCGAGATCGAGACGGCCGTGCAGCAGATCCGCGACGCGAATCTGCCGCGCCTCCTGCTCACACCGCTGCACAACCTCGGTGATCTCCGGCTGCGCAACGAGGATCTCGCCCACGCCGAAGAGGCGTTCCGCGAGTGCATGCGGCTCGCCGCGATGTACGGCTTCGACTACCACGTGCAGCTCAACCGCGGCTTCCTCGGCTACGTGCTCACGCGCAAGGGCGACCTCGAGGAGGGCGCGTCGCTGCTCGCGGATGCGAAGAGCGGCATGATGGCGATCCAGGGCGAGCACGTGGCGCTGCAGCAGCTGCGCCTGCTCGACGCCGAGGTCGCGCACATGCTCGGCGACAGCGCACGCGCGCGTCGCGAGCTCGAAGAGATGCTCGCGGACTTCCACGCCACGAACGAGCTGTCGCTCGCGCACTGGGCTCAAGAGGCGCTCGCTCGCATCGAGCGCGACCTCGGCACCAGCTTCATCGAGACGCCGGCGGTCGCACCCGAGTCGACCGATCCCGAGCAAGACACCGTGCGCACCAAGCCGCTGCGCTGAGCGAGGAAGGCGTGCGCGTCGCCTCGCGCGGGACCGCGCGAGGGTCGCCCGATGTGGTGGACGCTCGGCCACAAGGTCAGCGGTGTGGCGAGGTGCTCGCCCGCGTCCGCCATTCGGACGCCGAACACGGGTTGCAACGCGGTCCAGCGTGCCGCGCGGATCGAGCGCGCCTGCTATGCTCCGGGCCGGATGGTCACCGCGCTCGCGAGCCTCCACCAGGACCTCCAGGACCTGGTCGGCCGCACGATCGCCGAGCGGTATCGCGTCGACGATCTGCTGGGCATCGGAGGCATGGGCGCCGTGTTCCGCGGCCACCACCTCGGGCTCGAGCGCGACGTGGCGATCAAGGTGCTGCACCCGTCGCTGTCGCGCGATCCGGAGATCTCTGCGCGCTTCGATCGCGAGGCTCGCTCGTCGTCGCGCCTCGATCACCCGAACTGCCTGCAGGTCACCGACTACGGCACGACCGAGCACGGCATGAAGTTCATGGTGATGCAGCTGCTGCAGGGCAGCGAGCTCGGCAAGCTGCTCGGCAAGCCGCTGCCGTCGACCCGCGCCATCGCGCTCACGCTGCAGATCTGCCGCGGCCTCGAGCACGCGCACGCACAGGGCGTCATCCACCGCGACATCAAGCCGGAGAACGTCTTCATCACCCGCGACCGCAACGGCAGCGAGGTGCTCAAGCTGGTCGACTTCGGCATCGCGAAGGTGATCAGCGCGGCCGATCGCAGCGGCGGACGCATGACGAAGGCGGGGCTCGTCTTCGGCACGCCGGCGTACATGAGCCCCGAGCAAGCCGCGGGCATCGAGGCCGACGAGCGCGCCGATCTCTACTCGCTCGGCGTGCTGCTCTACGAGATGCTCGCCGGCCAGCCGCCGTTCGCCTCCGACGATCCGGTCGCGCTCGTGCGCATGCAGGTCACGGCCGATCCGCCGCCCTTGCCCTCCGACGTGCCGCCGATGCTCGCCGCGATCATCGAGCGCAGCCTCGCGAAGCAGCGCGACGATCGCTTCCAGAGCGCGAGGGAGATGCGCGAGACCCTCGAGGGGGTGCAGGCGCTCCTGCGCGGCGACTCGACGCCGAGCATGGAGTTCCCGCTGCCCACCGCGAGCACCGAGATCCGGCTCGCGAACGCGGTCACCGTTCCGCCGGTGCGACCGCGCGTGCGTCCGCCCAAACGGCGCTTCGCCGTGGGCGTGGGCGCGGCCGCGATCGGGCTCGTGATGCTGTGGATCATCGTGCCCAGCGACAGCGTGCCCGAGCCCGCCGGCACCGCAGGAGCAACGCCGGCCATTGCACCCGGCGAGCCCACGCCGGCCGCCCAGCACGCGCCCGACGACGAGATCGCGATCGCCGACGGCGGGCCGGGGAGCGACGCGCTCGCGGAGATCGATCGCCTCATCCTGTCGAACAAGCTCGACGAGGCCGACAAGCTGCTCTCGCCGCTGCGCGATCACTACCCGAAGGATGCGCAGCTCGCCTGGCGGCAGGGACGGCTGCTCGCGAAGCGCAAGAACAAGAAGGCGCAGGCGCTGGCGAGCTACGGCGCTGCGGTCGACTCCGACGCCACGCTGCTCGACGATCTGCAGTTCTACGGAGAGCTGCACGATCTGCTGCGGGTCCCGGCGCTGCGCGACGATGCGCTCGACCTCGCGCTGCAGCGCATGGGTCGCTACGGCCACAAGTTCCTGCTCGAGCTGGTCAACGCCGAGAAGAAGCCGCTCGGCTACGCCGATCGCCACCGCGCGCTCGACGAGCTGGCCACCGATCCGGCGAACGCCGAGCTGGTGAACAAGCGGCTCAACACCGAATACGATCTCGCGCAGGCCCCGAGCTCGCTCACGCCGTGCAAGGCGTACGGCGACGCATTGACCGCGGTGCTGGCCGATCCCGACTATGCCTTCTACGCGCGGGTCGAGAAGGCGACGGTCCCGAAGCCGGCGGCGCCGGGCACGGCCAACCGCGAGGAGGCCAGCGCGTGCGAGGGGCTCGATGCGCGCCGACAGGCGACGCTCGACGAGCTCGCCAAGCTCGCACCACCCGATGCCGCGGACGGCGAGATCGTGATCGACGGCGACGGCGGCAAGTCGCCGCCACCGGCCCAGCCGGCGGCGAAGAAGCCGGCGGCGAAGAAGCCCGCCGCCAAGAAGAAGAAGCCCACGCCGAGCGACTGCGACAAGTTCGGCGGCGTGTTCAAGAAGAAGTGCTGGAAGAAGTGAGGCTCGTGCTCGCGTCGGGCTCGCGCTACCGCGCCGAGCTGCTCTCTCGGCTCGACGTCCCGTTCGACGTCGTCGCGCCGCAGCTCGACGAGCGCACCTTCGATCATCGCTTCGCGACCTCGACCGACGAAGAGTTCGCGCTCGCGCTCGCGCAGGCGAAGGCCGAGTGGGTGCGTGCGCACATCGACGATGCGGAGTCGACGTGGGTGCTCGCCGCGGATCAGATCGCCGTGCACGGCGAGGGCGAGGGCCGCGTGCTCTTGCACAAGCCCGGCACGGTCGAGCGTGCGGTCGAGCAGCTGCTCGAGCTCGCCGGGCGGACGCACGCGCTCGTCACCGGCATCGCGCTGTTCGGCCCTGCGCGGCGCCAGCTCACCGCGGTCGATCGCGTGCTCCTGCGCATGCGCAGCTTCGATCGCGCCGAGGCCACCGACTACGTGCTCCGCCACCAGCCGCTCGACTGCGTGGGCAGCTACCGCATCGAGGATGCCGGCATCCGGCTCATGGACGCGATCCACGGCGCCGATCCGACCAGCATCATCGGCCTGCCGCTCTTGCGCACGTGCGCGCTGTTGCGACAGGCCGGGCTGTTGCCGGCGTGACGCATCGGTCCTTCGGGCGCGATCACCATCCTCGGCAGGGGCGGTGATATGCTCGGCGCCCGATGAAGCGCGTCAGCGTGTCGATGGGTGTGCTCGCGTTCGCGCTCGCATGCGGCGAAACGGACGAGCCTGCGGCGGACTCCGGCTCCAGCGAGGATGGCTCGAGCGGGTCGCCCACGAGCGCGGCGACCACGAGCGCATCGACGACGTCGTCGGCGACGACGATCATGACCACCGATCCGGGGCCGACCACGGACACCGCGACCGAGGAAGGCGAGTCGTCGACGGGCGAGCCCACGCTGCCGGATCCACCGACGATGCTGCCGTCGCCGACCGCCGAGTGCCCCGAGCTCGTGGGCGGCGACGTGATGTTCGCGCCCGCCGGCACCACGCCGCGCATGGTGAAGATGTTCATGTCCGACGCGGCGTCCACGATGGACGGCCCGCTCGTCTTCTACTGGCACGGCACCGGTGGCTCGCCGGACGAAGCACTCTACGGGCTCGGCTCGAGCTTCGTCGACGACGTGGTCGCGCAGGGCGGCATCGTCGTCGCGCCCTACCACGATCCGGCGGCGGGCGAGTTCCCGTGGTGGCTCGTGCTCGGCGAGCAGGAGGACGATCTGCTCGTCGCCGACGAGGTGCTCGCGTGTGCGATCGAGCAGGTCGGCGTCGACGTCTCGCGCATCCACACGATCGGCATGAGCGCGGGCGGGCTGCAGACCTCGCAGATGAGCTTCCGGCGCTCGGGCTACATCGCGAGCGCGGTACCGTACTCCGGTGGATTCGTGGCGGGCCCGCCCGTGGATCAGGATCCCGGCAATCCGCTGTCGTCGATGATCTTCCACGGCGGCGACAACGACGTCGTGATCATCAGCTTCAAGGACGCGAGCGAGCGCTACCGCGACGGCATCGTCGACAAGGGCGGCTTCGCCTTCATCTGCGACCACGGCATGGGCCACAGCATTCCGCAGGGCGACGCACAGGCCAGCGTGTGGAAGTTCTTCTACGATCATCCCTTCGGCACGAAGCCCTCGCCCTACGTCGACGGCCTGCCGGACGGATTCCCCGACTACTGCGCGCTCTGAGCCGAGTCGGGGTCAGTCCCACCAGAACGACCACGCGTGTGCGTCGACCAGCGACGAGGCGTGGTCCTCGATCGTGCCCGAGCCCTGGTGGATGCAGTCGGAGCAGATCGCGAAGTGCTCCGCCGCGATCGCACGCGCGTGCGCCATGCCGCGAGGCGGTCGAGTGACCGCGAGCGTGATCGTGTCGAAGCCGACGCCGATCAGGTAGGCGCCGAAGCGGTCCTCCCACGAGCGCAGCACCGCGGAGAGCATCCCGGGGTCCGCGTCGTGGTTCACGGCGCCCTGCCAGCCGAGCAGCGCGAGCGCGTCGGCGGGCCGGGTGGTCGCGACGAGGCCGAGCGCGCCACGCAGCTCGCCCACTGCTCGCGAGAACGCGCCCGCGTCCGCGTGTGCGTCGGTGGGTTGCGCGAGCCCGGGGAAAGTCCGGTCGAACGGATGCAACGGCGCGAGCGCGGCGTCGTCTTCCTCGGGCACCGGCACGCCAGCGGACCACATCTCCTCGAGCACGCGCGCGGCATCGTGCGAGCCGGGATCGCTCGCGGCCACGGGGTCGAGCTCGCCGTCGCCCCACGGTCGGTCGCCGTCGCCGTCGAGCGAGTCGAGCACGAGCGGCCACAGGCCGTGCTCGGCGAACTGCTCGGCGATCGGCTGCCAGAGCTTCGCGACGTTGCGAAGGGGCTCGCGGCTCATCCACATCAACGGCCGGTCGCTAGGACCCGAGGCGAAGCTCGGATCGGCCACGACGAGTCGGCCGGCGGGGAGCTGGACGCCGACCAGCAGTGCGGCGTCGAGCCCTGGAAGCACCCCTGCGCGCGCGGCCCTCGGTATCACCGCGCGAGCATCACATGTTTCGGCCCAGCGCATGGATGGCCCGCAGTGCCGCGCTGCGCCCCGAACCGACGCGCCGTGCGGAAGCTCCGGGCGCTGGTTGCGGCGCTCTGATAAGGAGACGATCGTGGCGAACTTGGGTTTCTCCGCTCGGACGTTCCTGCTCCACTCGCTCGCTCTCGCGTTGGCGTGCGGTGACGGTGGTGGTGATGGCCAGGGCACGACGGCGAACGGAGACTCGGATACGAGCGGAGAGCCCACGTCCGCCGCCACCAGCGATCCCGGGAGCACGAGCACGGCCCCGACCACGACCGGTACCAGCGAAGGCGACAGCAGCAGCGGCGAGCCGGTCGACACCGCGCCCGACGACGCCGAGCCGGTGCCGCTGCGCATCGACGCGTATCCGGTGCCGACCGGCGAGACGACGTACTCGTGCTTCGAGTTCACGTTCCAGCTCGATCAGCTCGGCCACGTCGTCGGCTTCGTGCCGCACATCGACGACGCCGCGCACGTGCACCACTTCGTGCTCTCCAAGCTCGAGCAGCCCAGCAACTTCGGCGACGGCTACCAGTGCTTCGATCTCGAGGGCGAGATGGTGTGGACCTGGGCGCCCGGCGGCGGCGACTGGTGGCTGCCGCCCGACGCCGGCTTCCTGGTCGGCGACGGCCCGGGCGGCGAGGTCACGTTCCGCCTGCAGGTGCACTACAACAACCCGCTCGGCGACGAGGGCGTGACCGACTCGAGCGGGCTCGATCTCTACGTCACCAAGAACCTGCGTCCGCACGCCGCCGGCACGATGGTCTTCGGCGACATCGGCGGGATCAACATCCCGCCCGGCGAGTCCGCGTTCGAGCACGTGGCCACCTGCAGCGGTCAGAACACCTCGCAGATCCTGGCCGAGCCGATGCACGTGTTCGGCAGCGCGATGCATGCCCACAACATCGGCAGCGTGCTGTGGAGCGAGGTCTGGAAGGGCGGCGAATTCGCGTACGAGCTCAACCGCGACGACCCGTACCTGTTCGACTCGCAGCACATGAACGCGGTCGACTTCGTCATCGAGCCCGGCGACGAGGTGCAGACGCACTGCATCTACGACTCGACCGATCGCACGGCGCCGACGCTCGGCGGCCCGGGCACCGAGAACGAGATGTGCTGGAACGTGGTCACCTACTGGCCGCGCGTGCCCAATCCCGTCGACCTCTGCGGCGCCGGCTGATCCGCGCGCACGCCTTGCGGTAGGCTGCACCCATCATGGGTGCTCCGGAAATTCGCGCGCCGCGGGGGACGGCGCTGTCGTGCAAGGGCTGGCCGCAAGAGGCCGCGCTGCGCATGTTGATGAACAACCTCGATCCCGAGGTCGCCGAGGCGCCCGATCGGCTCGTCGTCTACGGCGGTACCGGCAAGGCCGCGCGCAGCTGGCCCGACTTCCATCGCATCGTCGCGTCGCTGCGCTCGCTCGAGAACGACGAGACGCTGCTCGTGCAGAGCGGGCGCGCGCAGGGCATCGTGAAGACCCACGAGGACGCGCCGCGCGTGCTGATCGCGAACAGCAACCTCGTGCCGCAGTGGAGCACGTGGAACGAGTTCAACCGGCTCGAGGCGCTCGGGCTCACGATGTACGGTCAGATGACCGCCGGCAGCTGGATCTACATCGGCACGCAGGGGATCCTGCAGGGCACGTTCGAGACGTTCGCGGCCTGCGGCGTGCGGCACTTCGGTGGCGATCTCGCCGGCAAGCTCGTCGTCACCGGTGGGCTCGGCGGCATGGGTGGCGCCCAGCCGCTGGCCGCCACGATGAACGGTGCCGCCTGTCTGTGCATCGAGGTCGATCCGCATCGCATCGAGCGGCGGCTGCAGACGCGCTACCTCATGCGCAAGACCGATCGCCTCGACGAAGCGCTCGCCTGGCTCGGCGAGGCTCAGCGCGCGAAGACGCCGCTGTCCGTCGGGCTGCTCGGCAACTGCGCGGAGATCCTGCCCGAGCTCGTGCGTCGCGGTGTGGTGCCCGACATCGTCACCGACCAGACGAGCGCGCACGACGAGCTGAACGGCTACGTGCCCGACGGCATGACGCTCGACGCCGCGATCGCGCTGCGCACCAGCGACCCGGCCGAGTACGTGAAGAAGAGCGTCGATGCCATGGGGCGCCACGTCGCGGCCATGCGTGCGCTGCAGAAGGCCGGCGCGATCGCGTTCGACTACGGCAACAACATCCGCGCGCAGGCGACGAAGGCCGGCGTCGCCGATGCCTACGAGATCAAGGGCTTCGTGCCCGAGTACATCCGCCCGCTGTTCTGCGAGGGGCAGGGGCCGTTCCGCTGGGCGGCGCTCTCCGGCGACCCCGAGGACATCCGCGCGACCGATCGCGCGATCCTCGAGCTGTTCCCCGAGAAGCAGCAGCTCCGACGCTGGATCGAGCTCGCCAGCGAGCAGGTCGCGTTCCAGGGCCTGCCGGCGCGGATCTGCTGGCTCGGCTACGGCGAGCGCGACAAGGCCGGGTTGCGCTTCAACGAGATGGTGCGAAACGGCGAGGTGAAGGCGCCGATCGTCATCGGTCGTGATCACCTCGACTGCGGCAGCGTGGCGTCGCCGAACCGCGAGACCGAGTCCATGAAGGATGGCTCCGACGCGATCGCCGACTGGCCGATCCTCAACGCGCTCGTGAACACGGCCGCCGGTGCTTCGTGGGTGTCGGTGCACAACGGCGGCGGCGTCGGCATCGGCTACAGCACGCACGCGGGCATGGTCGTCGTCGCCGACGGCACGGACGGCGCGGCGCGACGGCTCGCGCGCGTGCTCGTGACGGATCCCGGCATGGGCGTCATCCGCCACGTCGACGCCGGCTATGCCGAGGCCGACGCGTTCGCGCGCAGCCACGGCGTGCGCGTGCCGGGTCGCACGACGCTCGAGGATCCGCGGTGAGCGGCACGGCGCGGGTATTCGCCGATGCCACGGTGCTGACGCTCGCCGGGCCGGTGGGTCCGCGGGCCGGCGCCGCGATGGGCGAGCTCGGTCGCATCGATCGTGGCAGCGTCGTCGTCGACGAGAGCGGCGGGATCGCCTGGGTCGGGCCCACGGCGGATCTTCCGACCGAGTTCGCGACGTGGGAGCGCGTCGAGCTGCGCGGCAAGACGGTGATGCCGGCGCTCGTCGATCCGCACACGCACCTCGTGTGGGGCGGCGACCGCAAGGACGAGCTCGAGCTGCGGCTCGGCGGCGCCGACTACGAGCGCATCTTCGCGGCGGGTGGCGGCATCCTCTCGAGCGTTCGACAGACCCGAGCGCTCGGCGAGGACGAGCTGTTCGCGCAGAGCCGTGCGCGCGCCGCACGGATGCGTCGCACTGGCACGACGACGTTCGAGATCAAGAGCGGCTATGGGCTCGATCTCGCGACCGAGCTCGCGCAGCTCCGGGTCGCGCGCAGGCTCGCCTCCGAGGGCGGCTTCCGCGTGCGCACCACGTGTCTCGCAGCCCATGCGATCCCCGCGGAGGCGCGCGGCAACGCCGAGGCTCGCAGCGCCTACATCGACGCGATCTGCACGCAGATCCTGCCCGCGGTCGCGGCCGAGTCGCTGGCCGACTACGCCGACGTGTTCTGCGATCGCGGTGCGTTCGACGTCGACGAGTCGCGTCGCGTGCTGCTCGCTGCGCGCGCGCTCGGGCTCGGGCTGCGCGTGCACGCGAACGAGCTCGGCCCCACCGGTGGGGCCGGGCTCGCCGCCGAGCTCGGGGCCGCATCGGCCGACCATCTGCTCTACCTCGACGATGCCGATCGTGCGCGGCTCCGCGAGGGTGGCGTGGTCGCGGTGCTCTTGCCCGGCACGTCGCTCGTGCTCGGCAAGCCGTTCGCCGACGGGCGCGCGCTCGTCGAGGCCGGCGTGCCCGTCGCGGTGGCGACCGACTGCAACCCGGGCTCGTGCGCGTTCGAGAACCTCGCGATGGTGCTCGCGATCGCATGCTACGGCTGTCGGCTCTCGCCCGCCCAGGCGATCTGCGCGGCCACGCACAACGCTGCGGCGTCGCTCGGCGTTGCGGATCGCGTGGGCTCGCTGCAGCCCGGCCGTCGCGCGGACCTGCTCGTGCTCGACACGAGCGACGTCCGTGATCTCGTCTACCACGCCGGATCGCCGCTCGTGGAGCAGGTCTGGCAAGACGGCACGCGCGTGTGAGCGCGCGTTACTTCGGCTCGAGCCCGAACGTCTGCACCACCCGCACGGACTCAGCGCCGGCGGGCTTCGGGAATTTCCAGCGCTTCACGGCCTTCGCGATGCACGTCGCACCGGTGCTGCCGGCGTTGCCGCTGAGCGTGGAGCTCTCGAGCTTCGCGGTCGCGACCTCGCCGGTCGCCGCGATCTCGTACGCGATCGTGACCGTGCCCGCGAGCGACGAGTTGCGCAGCAGCCCTTGGTTGTAGCAGTGGCGGATCTCGTTGACGTGCGCGCGCACGACTCGTCGCACGATGTCGCGTTCCAGGCCCGCGGTGACCGTCGGCGCCTCCATGCGCACCTTCGCGACACCGCCCATCGGCACGCGGGGGGCGATGGTGTCGCGCAGCGCCCGGTTCCAGCGCTTGCCTTCGTCCTTGTCGACGCGGGTGTAGCGAGCGGCCGGCGTCGCACCGCCGAGGAGGTCGAGCACGGCTTGCTCGCGTTCTTCGCGGGTCGCGGTCACGGCGGGGCCCGCTTCGATCGCGGGCTCCTCGGCCGGCTCGTCGGGCATCGCGGCGTCGGGCAGCGCCTGCGAGCGCGGATCGTCCGCGAGCTTTGCATCCGCGGCGGGCGACTTCGCATCGAGCGCTTCGGGCTTCGCATCGAACTGCAGCGGCGGCTTCGCGTCCGCGCCCGCGCGCTTCGTCGGCGACTCGGGCTTCGCGTCGCAGGCGAGCGCGAGGAACAACAACGCCATCGTCGTGCCGGCGCGACTCATGGTGCCTCCGTCTCCGGCGCGAGCTCGGGATCCAACACGGCGAGGATCGGCGCCAACGCAGCACGATCGTCGGCGCCGAGCTCCGTCTTGCTCGCGGGCACGAAGAGGATGTCGCCGATCCCGGCGCGCGAGTGCTTCTGATCCTGGAACGTCTGCACCACGAGCTGGCCCTCGGGCAGCAGCGCACCGAGCTCGCGACCGAACGTGTCGAGCGTAGGACGTGCGGCCGTGTACTCCTCGCCCTTGCGGAGCGGACGGATCCACGTGCGCTTGCCACCCGCATCGCGCAGCGCGACCGGGATCACCGGCGCGCTGCCGACCACCCACAGATCGAGCACGCGATCCTCGGCCGGTGCGCCGGCCGGCAACGCAGGCTCGAGGTAGGGATAGAACGGCACCGGCGTGTCGAACGAGATCCGCAGCACCTCGGAGCCCATCGCCGCCTGCATCGAGTCCTTCGTAGCGCCCTGCGGCGGGTCGTAGCGCATCGCGACGTAGTAGAACTCGAGCGCGACGTAGTGCGCGAGCCAGGCCTCGTTCTCGGGGGTCGTGCCGAGCCGATGCGAAACGAGCCACTTCGACAGCGCCTTGCTGTCGCTGGCCTCGAGCACGAACGCGGTGAAGCTGCCGACCTTCTTCTGCTCGAGCACGGTGACGCCGCCACCGAAGCCAGCACCCGTGCCGTTGCCGGCACCGCTACCGATCACGCCCACGCCTGCAAGCCCACGCGTCGGCGGGTCGAAGGGGAGCTCGGCGTGGAAATCGTTGAAGAGCGCCTTGTCGAACTTCGCGACCTCGGGGCGCGTCGGCGTGGGCACCACGAAGCCGAACGGCAGATCGGCCTTGCGGAACGCGACTTCGCGGATGAAGTGCTCGCGGTTCTTCGCGGCGTCGTGGACGATGACGACCTGCTCGTAGGCCAGCGACGGACGCCGGTCGACGCCGAGCTTGGGGCTGAAGAAGCCGCCGCACGCCCGCGCCTGACCGGGCTCGAGCGCGAGGGCGGCCACGCCGATCGCAGCGGCCGCAGCTGCAGACACGTACAACGCCCCGAAGGGAAGTCTTCGCAGACGGGTGCGGGCCATGTGGACGAGCACGATACGCGGCCCCGCCGGGTCCATCCACCCGCGCGTACTTTGCACGTGCGGCCCACTCTAGGGTACCGTGCAGTCGATGGGCTCCGGCCTCGAAGAGCTCGGCATCATCGACGACAGCGACGATGGCCAGGCGCAACCGCTCGACGAAAGGCGTGCGTCGCAGTCGCGCACGGGTAGCACCGTCGTCGAGTCCGAGGCCGACATGCGCGCGAGCGCGCTCGTTCGCATGCTGCGGCAGGTGTCGCTGTTCGAGGGTCTCCTGCCGATCCACCTCAAGCGCATCGCCGCGCTCTGCCAAGAGGTCTCCTACAAGCTGAACGATCGCGTGTTCACCCACGGCGATCCGAGCGACGGGCTCTACCTCATCCTCGAAGGCGCGGTGCGGATCAGCCGCAGCGTCTCGGGCATCGGCGAGGAGGCGTTGGCCGTGCTCAAGCCCGGGCAGTACTTCGGCGAGATGTCGATCGTCGACGACGACATGCCGCGCTCGGCCGATGCGATCGCGCACGAGAGCTCGCGCCTGCTCAAGCTGCCGAAGGACGACCTGCGCGATCTGATGTTCGTGGACCGCGAGCTCGCGTACGAGCTCCTGTGGCGGTTCGTGCGGACGCTGTCGGGGCGCCTGCGCGAGAGCAACGACCGGCTGCTGATGCTGACCGTGTCGAGCAAGTTCTGAGCGCCGTCACGGCGCGCTGTGGCGATACACGTACATCGCCGGCTCGAGCGTCAAGAACAGCACCACGCCGTAGGTCGTGACCGGGAACGCGATCTGCAGGTTCAGCGGCGCCGTGCCGGCCGCGGCCCACGTGTCCGTGTCCGCATCGTAGTCGTAGACGTCGCCGCCCTGCGCGATCGCGATCCAGCGCCCGCCGATCGGATCGACGGTGAGGATGCGGAACGTCTCCGGATCCTCGGGTGCCGGATGGAAGCCGCGCGGCGGCGTCGCGATCTGCGTGGCGTTGCCGCTCGCATCGAGTCGGTGCAACGCGAGGCTGTCGTTGCCCGCGCCGAAGAGCACCTCGCCGCGCACCGGGTTGTACATCGCGTAGTTGTGGTAGCTGCCCATCGGGTAGGTACCCGGCAACGTCTCCCACGCGCCGCCGGCGTACGAAACCTGCACCGTCTGCCCGGCACAGTCGACGTAGACCAGCCCGCCGAGCTCCGGGAAGTACTCGAGTGCGGTCGCGATGCAGCTCGCCGGCGTGGTGGGCAGCGCGGGCCATCCGTCCCAGCTCGACGAGACCGGCGAGGCCGCGACGGTGTGGTGTACCGCCGGGTTGTCGAAGGTGCGAAACCAGTAGTCACCGGTCGCGGGGTCGAGCGCGTTGTGGCCATACGCATGGGTCGAGCACGCGTACGGATCCTCGGCCGTCGTCTCGCACCACCACGACGGATTCGGGGCCTGGAACCACTCGTTCTCCGAGGCGCTGTAGCCGAGGAACTTCACCAGCGAGAGGTGCCCGCCGCCGGTGAAGAGCGCCTGGCACGTGTTCGGATCCCACACACCCTTGTCCGAGTACTGCAGCACGTTGTGGCCGTTGCCGGCATCGATGAGCGCGGCGTCGAGACCAGCGGTCTCGAGCGCGACGAACTCGCCGACGGTGATCGTCGCTGCGAGATCCGCGAGCGCACCGCCGCCGCAATCGGCCGGTGGTGTCCAGCCGGTGCTCGACTCGTCCGAGCTGCCACCGCTGGCCTCGCTCGTCGCAGGTGGCGCGCCGCTGCTGTCCACTGCCGTGCTCGTGCTGCCGTCGACCTCCGTCGTCGCCGCGCTCGTGGTCGAGCCCGCCGTCGTGCTGCCCGCTGAAGTCGTGCTCGTGCCTGCGTCGTCGCTCGATCCGTCGCCGGGCTCGGTTGCGACGCAGGCCAGGAGCAAGCAGGCGGAAGAGGCGAGGGCGCGCATCGGGACGCACGGGAGCAATCCGCGTGCCGCTCGATTGTGCCGCGAGCGCTGGCCGCGATGGGCCCGGAGCCCCCACGTGCCGGCTGGCTCCACCCTGCCAGGCCACGTGTCGCTCGCACACGAGGAGCCCGCGAAAGCTGCACCCCGGCTGCACCTCGCCTGCACGGATTCTGCACGGACGCCCGCTAGCTTCACCAGGTGGCGTCGCTCTCCGCTCGCGCTCGGTCCGGCACGAAGCTCGTGCTCCTGCTGTGCGCCTGGGTGCTGCTGTTCCGGGCACCGCTCGTCTCGTTCGTCGCGCTCGCCACCCCGAGCAAGCTCGCGTTCGATCTCGTGCTCGTCGCAGGGCTCGTGATCCTGCTGCGCCGACGACTGCCGAGCCTCGAGCTCGAGCCCACGCTGCGCGCGCTGCCACTCGCGATCGCTGCCTTCGCTGCGCTCGCGCACGTGCTCAACGCGTTCACGGTGCAGATCGAGCTCGCGAGCGGCGGCCTCATGGTGCTCGGCGCGTGGGGCCTGCTCGGTCTGTGGCTGCCACCGCGTCGCTGGCTGCAGTCGATCCCCTTGCTCATCGCGGGCCTGTGCGCGCTGCCGATCGGAGCCGCGCTCGATCTGTGGATCGGCTTCCCGCTGCGCATCGTCACCGCGCAGCTCACCCACGCGCTGCTCGAGCCCGTGCTGGGCGGAGGTCTCGCGACCGAGACGATCATCGTCGTCGACGGCGGCGCCGGCGTGCAGGTCGATCTGCCCTGCAGCGGCGTGCGCAGCCTCTACACCGGCGCGATCTTCTGGGCCGCCGCGACGTGGCTCGAGCGCACGCGCGTCGGCGTGCTCTGGCTCTGCGCCAGCGTCGTGTTCGCGCTCGTCCTGGCGCTCACCAACCTCGGTCGCGTGCTCGCGCTCGTGCTCCTGCACGTCGGCGCACCCAAGCTCGCGAGCGAGCTGTTGCACGTGCCGCTCGGCGTCGCGGCGTTCGTGGTCGCGTGCACGCTCGGCTGGGGCCTCCTGCGCATGCTGCCGCGCACGGTGATCGCACCCGAGACCGCCGCGGTGCGACGACGGCCGGCCCCGCTCGGCTGGGTCACCGCGGGCGTGCTGCTGCTCGCTGCGATTCCCTCCCCCGAGGTCACGGCTGCGGAGCCCGAGCACCTCGAGCTCGAGGTCGAGTGGGCGCATCCCGTCGCGCCGGACGAGCACGAGGCCCGCCTGTTCCGTGCGCGCGGAGCCGATGGCTTCGGCAAGTGGGACGTCGAGCTCGGTCGTGCGCGCGGTCAGCTCGTCGTCGTGCGCAGTCGCTCGTGGCGATCGCAGCACCGCCCCGACGTGTGCCACCGCGGAAGCGGTCGTCGCGTCGTCGACGAGCGCTCGGTGATGATCGACGGCGAGCTCCCGCTACGCGCGCTGCGGTTGTCGAGCCGCGACGGCGAGCTCTGGGGCCTCTACTGGTTCCAGTCGGCCGACACGATCACCGAGGACCACGGCGCACGCGTGTGGTCGGCGCTCGACGGCGACGCCGAGCCGTGGGTGATGGTGTCGCTCGTGATCGACGGAAGACTCGCGCTCGACGATCCCGACGTCGCCGAGCTGTTGCATCGCACCCGTGCGCGCGCCCACGCGCTCTTGCAGGACAAGGACCCGACATGAATCCCCCCGCCACTCCCACTCCGCTGCGTCGCTTCTTCTCGGCCAAGACGCTCGTGCACCTCGTGTTCTGGTCGTGGCACGCGGTCTGGGTGCTCGCCGTGTGGTTCGGGCTCGCGCCGAAGCTGCTGCCCGAGCTGCTCTCCGCCACGTTCGCGGGCGAGATCCCCTGGGGCATCACCGGCTGCGCGCTCGGTCTGCTCGCGCTACCGTGCCTCACGCTCGTCGCGGGCTGGCGGCTGCGCGACGATCACCGCAAGCTGTTCGGGCTGTTCTACGGCGTCGCCGGGGTCGGCTTCACGCTGCTCGCCGTGCGGCTCTTCTTCATCCGCGAGATGACGGGCGGCGTCGCGCTGATGCTCGTCACGCTCGCGGCCGGCGCGGCCTTCTACACCGCCGAGCTCTTCGGACGCGTGCCCACGCGCACGCGTGGTGCCGCGATCGCGGCGATGATCGGCTACACCGCGCTGCTCGTCGTCGGGCTCTGGGTCGCGATCGTGATGGGGTTGTTCTGCATCCCCGCGATCGCGCTCTTGGTGCAGGGGATCCCCGAGCTCGTCGGCGAAATCCTGCAGGCGCTGGGCGAGCCGGAGACCTGGGTGCACATGCCGGTGATCATCCCGATGGTGGGGCTCATGGCCTGCAGCGCGCTCGTCGTGTTCGGCCTGCCGTTCGCACTCGCGGTGCTCTATCCCCGCGCATGGTGGCGCAACGTCGCCGCGTGGGGGCGCCAGCGCTCGTTCGTCGCCGGCATCGCATTCACCACCGCGCTCGTCGGGGGCTGGATCACCGCGTTCGTGCTGTCGAGCCAGCAGCCGCAGGGCGCGGTCTTCGATCGCCTCGCAGTGCCGCCCGCCGACCGGGTGGAGCAGGCCGACGACGTCGCGCACACCGAGGAGATCCGCGCCGGTCTGCTCAACGCCGCGCTCGCGCCCTACCGCTACTGGGGCGGCGAGGGCGACGAGCACGAGCTCGCGAGCATGTATCGCGCGGCCTTCCACACCGACGCCGACGTCACGGCGCCGCAGTGGCTCTTCAACCGCCTGGCCGCGCCGCTGGTCTACGACGGCGACAGCGTGCACGCCGATCGTCGTCGGGCCGAGCTCGCCTACGAGCGCTTCTTCGATCGGCCGCTGCAAGACGGCGATCGCGAGGCAGTGACGAAGGCGATCAGCGCGACCTACGATCGCACGCAGGCCGAGGCCGGGTTGCTCGACGTCGGCAACCGCACCGTGTTGCTGGTGGAGCAGGAGCTCACGCGCAGCATCGAGGGCGACGTCGCGAGCTTCGAGCTGCACGAGGTCTACGAGAACCAGACCGTCGACGCGCAGGAGGTGTTCTACTACTTCAACCTGCCCGAGCGCGCGGCGATCACCGGGCTCTGGCTCGGCGACGGACCGGATCGCGAGCGGCGGTTCACGTACACCGTCGCGCCGCGAGGTGCCGCGCAGGCGGTGTACCGTCAGCAACGCGAGCAGCGGGTCGATCCCGCGCTGATCGAGCAGGTCGGCCCTCGGCAGTACCGGCTGCGCGTGTTCCCGATCGCGGCGAGGACGCGCGACGGCGATGCGTTGCGCATGCACATGTGGCTGCAGTGGAGCGTGCTCGCCGAGGACGGCGGCTGGCCGATGCCGCGGCTGGCCGAGGCCCGCAACGTGTACTGGGACGAGGAGGACACCACGCGCACGATCGACGGCGCGCCGGCGGATCACGAGGGTTGGTTGCCCGCGCGCATCGAGGGCACCGCCGAGCCGCGCACGCACGAGCTCGTGCTGCACGGACATCGGGTCCGCGCGACGCCGGCGACGGCGACCGGCGAGGTCGAGGGCAAGCTCGCGGTCGTCGTCGACACCTCGCTGAGCATGCGCGAGCACGCGCAGGAGGTACGGACCGAGCTCGCGCTACTCGAGTCGCGTGGGCTCGACTTCGACGTCTACGTCGCACCGTCGCCGTGGAGCTGCGAGCAGCCGCACCGCGTCGCGCCCGGGCAGCTCGATCCGTTCTACTACGGCGGTCACACCCACGAAGGTGTGCTGGCCGACTTCGCGAGCGTGCGCGGCGACGAGGCCTACGCGGCGGTGATCGTGCTCAGCGATCCCGGCTCGTTCGCATTCTTGCAGGACGACTCGCGTCCGATCGTCGAGGTCGATCCCGCGGCCTTCGTCGAGCCGATCTGGATGGTGCACCTCGGGGGGCTGCCGTTCGCGTACCGGGATCAGCTCGTCGAGCTGATCCGTGCGAGCGGAGGTGGCGTGGCGACCGGAGTGGACGAGGCGCTCGCGCGCATCGGATCGTCGGTGGTCGACGGCTATCGCTGGGAGCTCGAGCCCGCAGCCGAGGACGACGGCGAGGACGAAGCGTTCGCCCCGATCGCCGCCGCCGCGCTCGTCGGCCACCTCGGTGATCGTGGGGCCGATCTCGACGCGATCCATCGCGTGGCGGTCGAGCACGCGGTCGTGACGCCGTGGTCGTCGATGATCGTGCTCGTCGACGACGCGCAGCGCCGCGCGCTCGAGCGCGCATCGCAGGCGAAGGACCGCTTCGAGCGCGAGGCCGAGAGCGGCGTCGAGAGCACCACGACGCCCGACAACCTCGAGGTGACCGCGACGCCCGAGCCCCACGAGTGGATGCTGCTCGGCCTCGCCGCGCTCGCGCTGCTCGCCGTTTCGCGCATGCGCGTGCGCGCGGCGACATCGCTCGCGTGAGCGCTACGGCTTCGGCGGCGTGGGCTGCGGGCCCGGGTTCACGATCACCTTCGGCGGCGGCGTACCACCACCGTCGCCACCCGCCGCCGGATCCGGCGCATCACCACCGTCGGCGCCGGGGTCCGGCGTCGGATCGTCGGCGGGCGTGGGCTCGGGGTTGGTCGGCTCGGGCTGCGGGCCTTCGTTGACCGTCGGCGGCTCGACCGGGCCGGTGTTCGTGTGCGCCGGCTTGCAGCCCGCGAGCACCGGGACGGCGAGCAACGAAGTGGTGACCGCGAAGCGGAGCGTGCGCGTCGACTGCGACATGGGCACGAGGATCGCCCCGCACGCGCGCCGTGGTCAACCGCGAACCGAGCGCGCTGCGCTACTACCCGGACGAACGTCGACCGCGATGCCCGTCATCACGTGCTGACCGCTGATCCGCTCGATCGCCGCCGCGCCCGTCGGGATGATCGCGTTGATGTTGTGCTCGGGCAGGCCGTGCGGCACGACGACGGTCGCGGCCGCGAGCCCCGCCTCCGCGCGCGCCGGCAGCCGCAGCACGCCGGCGTCGCTGGTGATCTCGATCGTGTCGCCGTCGACGAGCCCGAGTCGATCCATGTCGGCCCGCTGCATCCACGCCATCGCCTCGGGCCGACCATCGCGCACGCCGCCGTGCAGCCAGCCGTTGTGGCCGAGCCGCCGCCGACGACAGATGAGCGTGAAGCGACCGCGCGCAGGCGCGGGCGTGGCGACGAGCCGTGCGAGCTCGGCTTCGACCTGCGCATCGCAGAGCTGCAGGCGATGACGACGCAGCCACGTGCCCGCGCGTGCGCCCGGCCCTCGGACCCCGAAGCGGGGCCGCGGCATCAGTCGATCGAACGGGAGCCGCCCCAGCTTCCACAGCGGGCTCTTCATCCCGAGCGCGAGCGCGAGATCGCAGAGGATGCGCGCGTCGTTGCGGCACTCGCCGGGCGGCGGCATCACCGGCCCGGCGACCTGCACCAGCCCGCCGGTCTGGAACGACAACGTGGTGCTCGCGAAGTCCCAGCGCTCGAGCCAGCTCGTCGCGGGGAGCAGCACGTCGGCCAGCTCGCCCGTCGCGTTCGCGAACATGTCGATGCACACGAGCGACTCGAGTGACTCGAGCGCGCGATGCAGCCGCGGACCACCGGGCACGGAGCGCAGCGGATCGCCCGAGACCACGAGCAGCGCCCGGATGCGCTCGGCACCGGGCTCGAGGATCTCGTCGGCGAGGATGCCCCCGGGCAGCGTGCCGAGCGTCGCGGGGAATCCCCCGATGCGGCTCGTCTGCGCCGGATCGAGCCCCGCATGCCGGAACACGTGCGCGAGCACGCCGCTCGTCGGGTGCACGAGCCAGCCGCCCTCGCGATCGAAGTTGCCGGTGCACCACGCGAGCGCGTGCAGCAGCACGTAGGCGAGCGTCCCGAACCCGCCCTGGTTCACGCCGACCGACATGTGCAGCGCAGTCGAGCGTGCACCGGCGATGCGTTCGGCGAGCGCGACGATCTCCGCGGGCGCGAGGCCGGTGTGGGCGGCGATGACCTCGAGGTCGACGCTGCGCGCGAGCGCGAACAGCCGCGCGAAGCCCTCGACGTGCGGGTGCTGCGGTGCGCGGTGCCCGAGCCGAGCGAGCAGCGCGAGCATGAGCCACGCGTCGCTGCCGGGACGGATCGCGAGGTGCGTGCCGCAGCGTCGCGCGCTCTCGGTGGCACGGGGATCGATCCACACGACGTCGCCGCCGCGCTCGAGGATGCGATCGAACACCGTCGCGCCGCGGGGCAGGTGCACGAAGCTCGACTGGCTGACGTACGGGTTCGAGCCGAACACCACCGCGAGCGCGCAGTGCTCGAAGTCCGGCACGGGATGCACGGCCGGACTGCCGTGCACGATGCGGGCGCCGGTGAACTTGTTGTTGCAGTCCTGGCTGCCGGCCGAAAAGACGTTGCGGGTGCCGATCGCCTTGCCGAGGGCGAGCAGCGCGACGAGCCCGAGCGAGTTGAACGCGATCGGGTTGCCGAAGTAGATGCCGATCGCGTGCGGGCCGTGGCGCTCGCGGATCGGACGCAGGCGGTCGGCGACGGCGGCGAGCGCCGAGTCCCACGTTGCGGCGCGGCCGTCGACGCGCGGCGCGAGCAGGCGAGCGGGGTGCCGCGCGACCTCGGCGAAGCGCGTGCCCTTGGCACAGACGTGCCCGCCGCTGTGGGGATGCTCGCGATCCGGGAGCAGTCGCACCAGCGCGCCGTCGCGGTCGCGCTCGGCCAGCAGCCCGCACGCGGCCTCGCAGATCCGACAGTACGTATGATTGGCTCCGCCCACGCCGCGGCCCGACGATACGCTCGCCCTTCGCGAGCCGTCGAGGACGGGGATCACACCCCGTTCAACACATCGACGACGGCCAGCAGATCACCCTCGTCGTAGAAGTCGACGGCCAGCAGGTTGACCGGGTGGCTCCACTCGGCGGCACAGTCGTCCGCGCGCGTCTGCAGCACGGCGGCCGCATTGGCGCCGGCGGCCGCGGAGGCGTCCGGCAGATCGAGCTCGTTGCTGATCCAGTGGTTGACGAGGAAGAGCTCGTTGTCCGTGCTGCCGCGATTGAGCGCGCAGCTCAGCTCGTCCAGCGAATGGAACGTGTACGGCGTGTCCCAGGCGAGATCCCACACATGGTGGAACCATGCCGGCGGCGGGCCCCCGTTCTCGGCGGTGACGATCACACGGGTGCCCGCCGACACGAGCTCCTCGAGCGTCGGCCAGAGGCCACCGCGCTTCGTGAAGAGCATCGCGGCGTAACCGCTGTCCTGCCAGTCCTGGGCGATCCCCTCGGCGCTCGCGTGATCCTCGTAGATGATCACGACCGTTTCGGTGGGGTGCTCGTCCAGGAACCCGCCGAGCTCCGCGAGCGCGTCGATGTGCGGAATCTTGCCCAGGCTGCAGCGGCCGTGGCAGAGCACGCGCGCACCGTCCTCCTCGTAGACGTCCAGCAGCATTCCGCGGATGCCGTCGTCGAGCTGGCGCCGGATTCCGAAGCGTTGATTCGCGTTGATGGTGCTGAAGCCCGCGTCGGTCGCCGCCATGGAGTTGTGCGTGCTCGCGAACGTCACCTCGTCGACCCGCCGAGCGCACAGCTCTGCATGGCCGTTGCAGACGAGCGGGGCCGTGCCGGTGCTCGTGTCCGCGGGGACGTCGGTCGTGGCGCCGGTGGACGGACCGCTCGCGGTGCCGGAGGACGACCCGTCGCTCCCGGCCTCCTGCATGGGCGCGGGACCGCCACAGGCGAGCGAAACAATGAACACGCCGGTGCTGCGCCGCATCGACGACGATCGTAAGCGTTCGTTTTGCGACGCGCATCGCCTCCCAGTACGCGACATGTGCGGTGTCGCGCGCCCCCTCGCGTCGCACCGGATCGTCGCAGCCGCTCCGCTGCCGCGCGCGCGTGCTAACGTCGGGCGCGCCACGGAGCGGGGCTTGGAGCACGACGACTCTACCTGGCAGCGCTGGCTGGTGGACAACTGCGTCGGCGCGTTGCTCGTGATCGACCAGGATGGCGTCATCGTCGACACGAACCAGGTCGCGCTCCGCGAGCTCGGCTACGACCGCGAACGGCTGGTCGGCCTGCCGCTCGCGGAGCTCGACGTCGATCGCAGCGGCAGCGCGGCGGTGCGCGCGGCGGCGCCGGGTCGCACGCTCTGGCGCACCGTCACGCTGCGCCGCGCCCAGGGGGCGCCGTTGCGCACCACGATGCGGGTCGATCGCGCGCCGTCGCGTCGGGGCTGGCGGACGCTCTTGATCTCCGAGCCGGCGGGGACGGTGCCGAATGCGCCGCCCGAGGTGCAGACGCGCTTCGTGCAGATGACCGAGACGATCGACGACGTCTACTGGCTCTTCGATCTCGCCGAGAACCGCGTGCTCTACGTCAGCTCGGCGTACGAGCGCGTGTGGGGGCAGTCGCGTGACCGCTTGCTGCACGACATCACGTCGTGGCTCACCCCGATCCACGTCGACGATCGCGAGCGCGTCGCCCTTGCCGCGCGGCGCACCCACGTCCCGGGTGCGTACGACGTGCGCTTCCGGATCGTGCGCCCGGACGGCGAGGTTCGCTGGATCCGCGATCGCTCGTTCCCGTTGATCGACGACGACGGCGTGACGCGGCGAGTCGCCGGCGTGGCCAACGACATCACCGCGCTCGTGCAGGTCGAGGAGGCGCTCCGGGACAATGCCCGCGAGCGCGGCGCAGTGCTCGACGCGGTGAAGGCCCAGGTCTGGTACCTCGACACCGAGGGCCGCGTCGTCCTGCACAACCGCTTCGCCGGCGAGCTCGCGGCGCGACGACAGCTCGACCCGCTCGGGAGTACGGTGCTCGAGCTCGCGCCGTTCTGGGACGATCCGACGCGTCGCCACGCCGAGAGCCTCGAGGCGATCGCGAGCGGGCAGCCGCGGCTGGGCTCGATCCAGAGCTGGCGCGTCGGCAACGACACGTACTGGGCCTCCGTCGACAAGGTGCCCACGTTCGACGAGCGCGGTGCGGTCAACGGCCTGCTCGTGTTCATCTACGACATCTCGGCGCTCAAGCGCGCGGAAGAGCAGCTGCGCGCATCGACCTTCCAGCTCGAGCAGGCCAACGCCGAGCTCGAGAGCTTCAGCTACTCGGTCTCCCACGATCTGCGCGCGCCGCTGCGCAGCATCGACGGCTTCAGCCGCGCACTGCTCGACGACTTCGGCGATCGCCTCGATGCGCGTGGCCGCGACCACCTCGAGCGGGTGCGCGGCGCGACGAAGCGCATGGGCAACCTCATCGATGCGCTGCTCGAGCTCTCGCGGGTCACGCGAGCGGAGCTCCGTCGCGAGCCGGTCGACGTCACCGAGCTCTCGCGGCAGGTCGCCGCCGAGCTCGATCGCCGCTTTCCCGAGCGCAAGATCGAGTGGGTGATCGAGGCCGGCATGACGACGCACGCCGATCTCCGCCTGTCGGCAATCGTGCTCGAGAACGTCATCGGCAATGCGCACAAGTTCACCGGCGACCGCGCCGATGCGCGCATCGAGGTGTTCACCGAGCAACGCGGCGGCACCACGTGGTTCGTCGTCCGCGACAACGGCGTGGGCTTCGAGGCCGGGTTCGCGCGCCAGCTCTTCACTCCGTTCGCGCGACTCCATCCACGTCACGAATTTCCCGGCTCCGGGATCGGGCTCGCCACCGTGCGCCGCATCGTCGGTCGCCATGGCGGCGAGGTCGAGGCCTTCGGAGCGCCAGGCGCGGGGGCGAAGTTCTCGTTCTCGCTCGAGCCACCAGATATCCGCAGGGGGGAATGACCATGGTCCGTCCGATTCTGTTGGTCGAAGACGATCCCGACGACGAAGCACTCACATTGCGCGCGCTCGCCCGCTCGCGGCTACCCAACGAGGTGGTCGTCGTGCGCGATGGCGCCGAGGCGCTCGACTACTTGTTCGCGCTGGGCAAGTACAAGAACCGCGACGTCGAGCACCAGCCGGCACTCGTGCTGCTCGACCTCAAGCTGCCGAAGGTCGACGGCTTCGAGGTCATGCGACAGATCCGCTCCGATCCGGTGACACGGCTGATCCCGGTCGTGATGCTCACGTCGTCGCGCGAGCAAGGCGACTTGCTCGACGGCTACGGCACCGGCGCCAACGGATACGTCGTGAAGCCGGTCGACTTCGACGAGTTCGTGCGCGCGGTGCAAGAGCTCGGCGACTACTGGATCCGCCGCAACGAGACCCCGCCCGAGACGCTCGGCTGAAGCGCCGACGCGCGCGTGCTAGGCTCATGCCATGGTCGCCGCCGCCCAGCCCTCGGCGCTCGCTCGGCCTGCCGGTGACGCCGACGCGCGGGTGCTGCTCCACGATGTGCCGTGGGCCACGTACGTCGTGCTCCGGGACACGGTGGACGGCCCCGGGCTGCGGATGACGTATCTGGAAGGGGTGCTCGAGATCATAGGCCCGTCTCGCCTGCACGAGGTCTCGAAGACACAGATCGCGCGCTTGCTCGAGCTGTTCTGTCTGGAGCGTGGCATCGCACTGTACGGCTACGGTTCGACCACGATGCGCCGCGAGGACAAGGAGCGCGGGCTCGAGCCGGACGAGTGCTATTGCCGCGGCAGCGATCGTGATGTGCCCGAGCTTGCGATCGAGGTGATCGTGAGCTCGCCGCTGCTCGACAAGCTCGAGGTCTATCGGGGCCTCGGCGTTCGCGAGGTGTGGCAGTTCGAACAGGGTGCGTTCCGTGTGCTGGTCCTGCGGGACGAGGCCTACGTACCGGCGGACACGAGCGTGCTGTTTCCCGAGGTCGACCTCGAGCGGCTCGCGCACTGGGTACGCGAGCCCGATCAGGCGCGGGCGGTCATCGGCTATCGCGACGAGCTACGCGCGCGTTGATCAGCCGCCGGCGCGCTCGCGGGGCTCGAGCTGCCGCTGCAGCTCCGCCACGCGCGCTTGGTGCCTCTCGGCGCCGGCACGATCGCCGCGGGCCACCTCGGGCAAGCCAGGCCGCATACGCCAGGGACTGACGGATGTCTTCCGCTTCGAGGTACGGATACTCGGTCAGGATCTCAGCCGGTGTCGACCCGTGGGCGATTGCCGCGCCGCGCCTACTGCCAGCGCGACGCGACGGTGGCCATGCGGCCGATCAGCTGCGACGGCGGCGACGTGCGCCGATGCCGAGTGCGAGACCGAGCAGGGCGAACGCGCCGCCGCTGCGCTCGCGCGTGTTGCAGCCGCAGCCCTTCGTGTCGTCGATGTCCTGACCGGGGCCGGTGCTCTCGTCTTCGCCGGCGGTGTCGTCGGGATTCGTGCCGGCCTCGGTGGTCGCGGTGGGATCCGTCGTGCCCGTGCCGTCGACGCCGGTGGTCTCGTCGGGGAAGTAGCCGACGTGCACGTCGACCGACATGCTGAGGCCCTGGTTCGGGCCGTCGCGCACGACGACGCCGAAGTTGTACTCACCCTCGGGGATGTCGTCGATCTGCCACTCGAACGGCGGGTCGAAGAGTTTGAAGACCGGCTCGCCGTTGTAATAGAGCTCGGCTTCGGTGATGCCGCGGTCGTCCATCGCCTCGGCGGTGATCTTGAAGTCGGCGCCGGGTTCGAAGCGCGCTTCGTCCTCCGGGAACGTGATCACGACGGTCGGGGCCTCGACGTCGAGCGGGTACGGCTCGGCGGAGCACTCGACGTTGCCGCCCCAGTGCCCGTCGATCATGCCCGGATCGCCGCCGCCCACACACTCGGGCTCGCCGCTGCCGCCGTCGGCGAACTGCACGTCGACGATCGCACGCTCGGGCGTGGTCTCCACGACGGTCATCGTGACGATGCCCATCGGGTCGGTGTACGAGTCGCCCTCGCCGAGCACACCCGCGTTGCCGACGTCGAGGATGTACGGGCTCGGGCTGTAGTCGAATCCGCCGGCCACGTGCACGAGCACACCGTCGAGCGCATCGTTGGCGTCGACGCCGAGCGGCTGGCGGTACTCGAGGTAGTAGTAGCGATCGTCGTAGGTGCGGAAGCGCAGCGACTGCGTGCCGTTGCAGGGCAGCTCCATGGGCAGGAGCGTGTACGTGCCGTTCGCGTTGGTCTCGACGTTGTTGCAGCCCTCGAGCCAGCCCATGTAGGCCTTCTGCACGACGTTCATGTGCGAGCAGCCGCCGCCCATCGGATCGTACGGGTCGCCGTACTCGATGTGCTCGCAGTCGTCACCGAACGGAGTGTCCATCCCCATCTCGTCGACACAGTCGTACGAGTGCGAGTGGCCCATGCCGTAGTTGTGGCCGATCTCCTGGTTGCGGACGACGCAGCCGAAGTTGCCGTTGTACCAGCTGTCCTTCGCGGGATCGGCCACCGAGCCGACGCTCGCGAGCCCACCGAAGCCGCAGTCGCCGAGCCCGGGGAACCACCACATGAACTGGCGGAAGTCGGTGGGATCGTTGCCGTCGGCGATGAAGCGCTCCATGCCGCGGTCGGCGATGAGGCTCGGGTTGCACGCGCCCGGGTCCTCGATCATCTTCGGGCCGAAGACGTCACCGGCGATCTTCTCCTTGCCGTAGGAGTTCTCGCCGTAGAAGACGTTCGTCGAGTCGCCGTCGATGAACATCTCGCTCTTGGTCGTGGGGTTGTCGATCCCCTGCGTGCCCTCCCAGAACACGATGACCGTGGCGATGCGGCGATGCGGGTACGGCTCGGGATCGATGAGCGGCTGTGCGACGATCTCGACCTCGTCGGTGTCGTAGTCGTAGCGCTCGCCCTGGCCCCACGCGCGCACGAACGTGCCGTAGGGCGGCGCCTCGAAGCCCTCGGGTACGTTCAGGTCGACGAAGCCGACGTCGGTGCGCACGTGATGACTGATGCGCGAGGTGCCGTCGTACATCGACGCGATGCGCTGCTCGTACTGTCCGAACACGCTGCTGCCACCGGGCTCGAGCCACCCATCGCCGGAGCGCAGCGAGAGCGGATCCTCCGGATCGCGCTCGGGCGACTGACACCCGCCGGCGGTGACGCTCGCGAGCGCGAGCAGGGTGAGGGGCACGAAGGTAAGGCGAGTCCTGGACGGGGCGGGCATAGGTGTTTCCCTACTCGTCGGCATGGTAGACGAAAGACCCGCACGAGAGCGCCCGAGGACGCAAAAGCAAGCCCGCGTCGCGTGGCCAAGCCTCACACGTTCGGGGGTGATCAGCCGCGGCTCTGGCGGATAATCGCGCGACGCTTGCGCGGGCGCGCCCACGTGATCGCGAGGTATGGAGCGCGAAGGCCGGCGCGGTCGCCGGCCGGCAGCCTTCGGCGCTCGAGCGCGAAGCCGGGCTCAGGCGTCGAGCGCGGGTAGCTCGCGCGCCCAGCCTTCGAAGTCGGCCCACGTCGAGCGCAGCAGCACCGGCGAGCTGGCGATCTGCTCGAGGTGCTCGCGCAGCGCAGCCTTCGCGCGGTGGAGTCGGCTCCGTACGGCGCGCTCGCCGATGGAGAACACCACCGCGATCGAGTTTCCCGTGCTGCGGAAACTCGGGACTCGCCGCGCCCCGAGGTGTCAGCGGCGGCGACGGGAGCCGCGGAGCGCGAGCGCAGCGAACGCGAGCATCGCGAGCCCCGGCATGCGCCGCGGCGAGCTCGTGCAGCCGCAGCCGTCGTCGATGCCAGCGTCGTCCTGCGGTGCGCCGGTCGCTTCGCTGTCGTCGCTCTCCGCGTCCGACGTCGTGCCGCCGCCCTCGCCCATGCCGTCCGTCGTGTCCGCGATCCCACCGCTCGTGTCCGCGCTCGGCAGCGGGCCCACCTGCACGCGCACCGCATCCGAGATGCCCTGGTTGCGCCCGTCGTGCGCGGCGATGCCGAACTCGTAGCTGCCCGCGGGGATGTTCGTGACCGTCCACTCCCACGGCGGGGCGTAGAGCGTCTCGACCGGCGTGCTGTCGAGGTAGAGCACGACGTCGCTGATGATGCGATCGTCGCTGACCTCCGCGGTGATCACGAAGTCCGCACCCGCATCGAACATGTCGCCGTCGTGCGGATACGTCAGCTCGACGACCGGTGCGAGGTCGTCGGCGGGATACGGCGCATCGGCGCAGACCAGCGAGCCGATCGCACCGGCCTCGGTGCCGGGATCGCTGCCGTCCATGCACTGCGGCGAGCCGTTGCCGCCGCCCGGGAACGTCACCGAGATCACTGCGTGCGTGTCGAGGATCTCGTCGACCGTGAACGACACGGTGCCCTCGGGATCGGTGAACGACTCGCCCGCGCCGAGGAAGCCGCCCTCACCGATGCGATCGAGCACGTACGGCGCCGGGCCCTGGTTCTCGATCTCGCCGGCGATCCGCACCAGCACGCCCTTGCCCTGGCTGTCGTCGAAGTCGCCGAGCTGCGCGCGGTACTCGAGGTAGTACCAGCGCCCGTCCCATGCGGGGAAGCGCAGCGCCTGCGTGCCGTCGCACGGCAGCTCGAGCGGCAGCAGGTTGAACGTGCCGTCGCTCGTCGTGCTGACCAGGTTGCAGCCCTCGAGCCAGCCCATGAACAGCTTCTGCACCGCGTTGATGTGCCCGCAGCCGCCGCCCATCGGGTCGTAGGGATCGCCGTACTCGACGTGCTCGCAGCCGCTCGATGCGAACGCGATCGGCTCGCCCATCTCGTCGTAGCCGCAGCTGTACGAGTGCGAGTGGCCCATGCCGTAGTTGTGGCCGAGCTCCTGGTTGCGCACGACGCAGCCGAAGCTGCTGTGATACCAGCTGTCGCGCGCGGGAAACTGCGGCGAGCCCAGATCGGCGAGCCCCGCGAAGCTGCAGCCCGCGTCGGGGAAGTGATACATGAGCTGCAGGAACTCGTCGGGGTTGTGGCCGTTGTCGGCCATCGCCTGCCGCGCGTCCATGCCGATCGTGTACGGATCGCAGCCCCCGGGATCGTCGATCTGATAGGGGCCGAACACCTGGCCGACGAAGGTCTCGCGGCCGTAGGAGTTCTCGCCGTAGAAGACGTTGGTCGACACGTCGCTGACGAACAGGTCGTTCTTCGCGGTCGGGTTCTGCAGGCCGGATTCCTCGCCCCAGAACACGATGATCGCCCCGATGTTGCGCAAGGGCAGCGGCTCGCCGTCGATGATCGGGGACGGCGGAGGCGCGACGACCTGCCACTCGTCGACCTGCCACACGTTGCCTTCGCCCATCGCTCCGGTCGCACGCACGAGCGAGTCGCGCTCGACGAAGACGTCGGCCGGTAGATCGAGCTCGACCTCGCCGTCCGGCAACCGCAGGTGGTGGGTCCGCTTCGCGCTGCCGTCGTACATCGAGGCGATGCGGGTCACGAAGCGCCCTTGCACCGCGCCGTCGGAGAATCCGTCCGCGTTGCGAGCGAGGATCTCCGCATGCTCGATATCGTCCGCGCTGCAGCCCGAGAGCAGAGCCAGCGATCCCAGACACCCGACGATGGAAGCTCGGCTGAAGCGCATGGCAGGTCGGCATGGTAGCCGAACCCGTGCGAGCGACCGGCGAGAGTCGGTGGCGCTGGTGTGGGCAAGGCTCGCAGCTCGCGTCCTCGACCCGTGCGACAACTCGCAGGATCGCGGCGCTGCGCGCGGTTGTGCCAGTGGCACCCATCCACGTACGCTGCCGGGCGACATTGCGGTGCCCTGCCCGCCGCAATGCGGGGGACCCATGCGCGCTGATCTTCGCTTTGCTCCTGTCCTTGCCCTGACCTTCGCCTGCGGACTCGACAATCGAGAGGAGACGGGCGCCGGCATCGGCATCGACACCGTCGCGAGCGCGACGCAGGCCGGCGGCTCGTCGGGCGCAGAGACGAGCAGCACGGGCAACGTCGACGACGCCGGTGATCCGCCCGCGGCCGAGTCCGATGCGGCCGACTCGAGCAGCAGCAGCGGCGAGCCGCCGAACCTGCCGAAGTTCGACATCGGCGGTGACAGCCACGGCAGCGCCGAAGAGTGCATGAGCGGTCGCGACGAGGACGCCGACGGCGACGGCTGGACCCCGGCGAGCGGCGACTGCAACGACTGCGATCCGGATGCGAACCCCGGCGCGATCGAGGTGGTGATCACGCAGCCCGACGACATGGGCGTGATCCCCGAGCCCGCCGACGAGGACTGCGACGGCGGCATCGACAACGTCGAGCTGCCCTGCGACGGCGGTCTGCTCTTCGACGACGACGATCCGTACTCGGCCGCGGCGGCGATCGGGCTGTGTCACGTCGCCGACGACGATCTCGACTACGGGATCATCGACGCGCAGTGGGTGCGCGCCGACGGCACTCCGGCGGTCGGTGCCGAGCTGCAGTACGGGATCCAGATCAACTTCGGTCCCAACGTCGACGTGCAAGAGGGCGCGCGACTGCTCGCGATGTCGTCGGGGCACGGTCGGCTGCCGGGCCAGGTGGGCTCGTGCGACAGCCTCACCTGCTACGGCACCGGCCCCGGCACCCCGCCGACCGGCTTCCCGCAGGACGTGCCGGCGTGCCCGGGCGCGACCACGATCAACGACGACATCGCGCTGCAGGTGACGTTGCGCGCGCCCACGAACGCGACCGGCTTCTCCTACAATTTCGACTTCTACTCGTTCGAGTACCCCGAGTGGGTGTGCACCTCGTACAACGACCAGTACATCGCGCTGGTCGAGCCCGAGCCCGCCGGATCGATCGACGGCAACATCTCGTTCGACTCGCTCGGCAACCCGGTGAGTGTGAACATCGCGTTCTTCGACGTGTGCTCCGGTTGTGCGCTCGGCACCGGCGAGCTGGACAGCACCGGCTTCGACACCTGGGACGACGCGGGCGCGACGAGCTGGCTCGTCACCACGTCACCGGTCACGGGTGGTCAGGAGCTCACGATCCGCTTCGCGATCTGGGACACCGGCGACGCGGCGTGGGACTCGACCGTGCTCATCGACAACTTCCGATGGATCGCGGACGGAGCCGACGTCGACGTCGGCACCGAGCCCGAAGGCTGACGATCCGCGAGGTGTCGCCTGCAGACCACGGGATGCGTGGTCCAGCGGCACCGCACCACGGACGCCGTTTCCGCGCACGATCGCGTGCGCTTCGTGGCCTCGCCTTGGGATCGTCGCCTCCGCGTTGCTAGGCTGCGACCGCTCGGGGGGGCGTTGCGCATGCGACTTCGACTTGATCTGGTGCTGCTGATCTCGCTGGCTGCGTGTGCGGTCGAGACCACGAGCGACGACAGCTTCGGCGACGTCACGGGCTACGGCACCGATCCGACGACGCCGTCGCGGATCACCGCGGGTGAGAGCAGCGGCGACGCGGCCACCGACCCGGGCTCGCAGAGCAGCACCACACCGACGACGGCGGAGGACACCACCGACACCGCCTCGGACGGATGTCCGGTCGGACGCATGTGCCTGAGCGACACGCCCGAGGACTGGTACGGACCGGTCGCCGTGCACATGGGCGATCCGGACGAAGCGGCGGTCGAGTGCCCCGAGAGCTATCCGAACGCGGGCCTCTCGATGCTGTCGGGCTACACCGACCCAGGCCCCGCGGTGTGCGACTGCACGTGCAGCCTCGACGTGACCAGCTCTTGCTACTCGTACGCGTACGACATGGACGCGAGCTGCTCGTCGTACGAGAGCTTCTACCAGATCATGGGTGACTGCGCGCCGATGCCCCTCGACGGCGGCGTGTACTTCTACATGTATCTGCAGGGCACGCCGACGTGTCACTCCGAGGTCTCCGAGAACATCCCGGAGCCGATCTGGGACAGCAGGGTGACGAGCTGCCGCGATGCCGAGCCGGGCGGCGAGTGCGACGGCGGCACGTGCATGCCGGTCGCACCCGAGGGCTTCGAGACCGGGCTCTGCATCTACCGCGAAGGCAACCACAACTGTCCGGAGACGGGCGACTTCACGGTCCACTACACGAACCACTCGGGTGTCGACGACACGCGCAGCTGCTCGTACTGCGGCTGTGGCTCCGGCACGGCGAGCTGCACCGGCAGCCTCGACATCTACCAGAGCAACGACTGCACCGGCGCCGTGCAGACCTCGGGCGCGCTCAACGTGTGCACGCCGGGCGTGAGCGGCGGACAGTCGGTGGCGATCAACTTCACGGGCGATGGTGGTTGTCCGGTCGCGACGCCGCCCGAGGCCCAGGGCGAGATCACGACCGCGGGCGAGTTCACCTACTGCTGCACGCAGTGATGCGGACACACGCGCGGTAGACTCCGCGCGTGCTCCGAACGATCGTCTTCGCGTTGCTGCTCGCCGGCTGTGCCTCCACGAAGGCGGGCACGTCGCCGCCGACGACGGCGTTCACCGCGGACGATCGCCACGCGATCGCGAAGGTGCTCTTCGATCAGCGCGACGCCTGGAACGCCGGCGACATCGAGGGCTTCATGGCCGGCTACGTGCCGACCGACGAGCTGCTGTTCACCTCGGGTGCGCAGCTGCGGCGCGGGTTCGCGGCGACGCGCACGCGCTACCGCGAGCGCTACGTCGACGGCGGCGCGATGGGCCGTCTCGCGTTCTCCGAGCTCGAGATCCACGGCCTCGGCCCCGACGCTGCGTGGGTGCTCGGGCGCTGGGCGCTCACCGACACGCCCGAGGCCGGCAGCGGCGTGTTCACGCTGGTCTTCGTCCGTCGCCAGGGCCGCTGGGCAATCCTGCACGATCACACCTCGGCGGAAGCGGCGGTATGCTCCGGCGCGATGCCCCCCTCGAACCTGCCGGCCCGCACGCTTCCCTCCGCGTTGGCCCCCGCGTTGGCGCTCGTCGCGATGCTCGGCGTCGCCTGCGACAACTCCGATCGCAACGAGCGCATCGCCGACGTGCAGAAGAAGCCGCCGGAGGAGGATCCCGAGGAGAAGGCGAAGGCCGAGGCCCGCAAGGCCAAGCGACTCGCCGACGAGAAGGCGAAGGCCGACGCCGAAGAGGCCGTGCGCGTCGAGATCGCCAAGATCGCGGTGTTGCCCGAGAAGCTGCCGAAGAAGCTCGACGAGGCCTGCCAGGGCGTCGCCGATGCGCACGACGGCTTCATGCAGCGCGTGGCCACCGGCGATGCGCTCGCAGCCTGGAATGCGAGCAAGGAGAACGAGATGCCGATGACGTTCGTGCAGTGCGCGGGCGCGGACAGCATCCCGGCCGCGGCGTGTCAGAAGGCGGCCCTCGACGCGGCCTCGCCCGCGCTCGCGGATCACTTCAAGGAGATCCTCGCCACGTGCATCGCCAAGTTCGCGCCGGCGCGGCCGGCCGCGGTCGCCGGTGGTGCCGGTGGGGGCATCCCGGCGGTGCCGAAGAAGGGCCCGCGCTGATTCAGTCCTGAGGAGGAAGCTCCGCTTCCTCCTCCCGCGCCGGCAGACGCCGTCGCGGCTCCCTCCTCCTTCCGAGATTCGCTGTCGCTCTCTCAGCGCGCGGCCACGCGCGCCTGCGCGTCGGCCAGCATCCGCTTCAGCTCCGCGACGAACTCGGGCGGACCGTCGGCCCCGGTGACGATGGGGATCGCGCGCTCGATGAGCGGGATCGCCTCGGCCGGGCGCCCGAGCGCGAGCAGCTCGCGCGCGACGTTCTCGAGGCTCTCGCTCACCTGCGGATGATCGGGCCCGAGCACCCGCTCGCGGATCGACAGCCCCGTGCGGTGACGAGCGAGCGCGTCTTCGTGGCGGCCGAGCGCCGCGAGCGACGTCGCGGCGTTGTGCTCGGTGGTCGCGATGCTGGGATGATCGCGCCCGAGCGCAGGTAGATCGATCGCGAGCGCGCGCTCGTGGAACGCGAGCGCACGTGCGTGGTCGCCCCGGTCGGCGGCGACGAGCCCGAGCCCGTTGAGCGCGCCCGAGAGCCCGAGGTGCGTGTCGCCGTAGGCGTGCTCGAGCAGCTCGAGCGCCGTCGTGAACTCGCGCTCGGCCTCGTCGAGGCGGTGGGCGCGGTGGGCCATGTTGCCCAGCATCACGTGCACGTCGGCGAGCTGGGGATGCTGCGCGCCGAGGCGCTCGCGCCAGATTGCGAGCGCGCGCTGGTAGTGCGCCGTGGCGGCCTCGTCGTCGTGGCGCATGAACTCGACGTTGCCGAGGTCGTGCTCGGCGACCGCGGCATCGATGCTGCGCTCGCCGTCGATGCGGATCCAGAGCTCCAGCGCTTCGCGGTGGTACTGCTCGGCACGGTCGAGCTCGAAGTCGCGGGTGGCGAAGATGCCCAGCGTGTCGAGCAGCCGTGCGCGCAGCTCGGCGTCGTCGCCGAGCCGCTCGACGTCGGCGCGCGCCTGCTGCTCCCACAGCTTGGCTTCCTGCGGCCGGTTGTCGGCGATGATGCCGAGCAGCGCACAGGAGATCAGCGCTGCGATCCGATCGGCGCCGCTCTTGCGCGCGAGCCAGTACGCGTCGGTCAGCGACGTCTCGGCCGCCGCGAGCTCGCCCAGGATCGACTGGGCCTGGCCGCGCGCGAACATCAGCTCGGCGCGCAGCGGCGGCCAGTCCTGGCGATCGAGCTCGACCAGCGCGCGCTCGACCGTGGCGAGCGACTCTCGCGGACGTCCGGCGGTGCGCTGCGCGAGCGCGGTGGCGAGCAGCGCCTGCACGGCCTCGACGTGCGCACGGCCCTCGGCG
Source organism: uncultured Nannocystaceae bacterium (assembly GCA_964519175.1). Lineage (GTDB taxonomy): Bacteria > Myxococcota_A > Polyangia > Nannocystales > Nannocystaceae > Xiheibacterium. The sequence goes on along the minus strand of CAZFKC010000010.1, from coordinate 50,807 downwards.
TCGCTGGGCTCGGCGGTGCTCGACAACAGGCGATCGACGTCGGAGCACGCGGCGAGATCGGTCGTGCGCGCGAGCGCCGGGATCGCGCGGTCGACCAGCTCGGGCGTCGGGTGCTCGAGCTCGGTGAGCAACGCGTCCAGCTCGCCGAGCCGACGGTGCAGGCACGACATGCGCCGGTCCATGAGCTCGGGCGACTGCACCGCCCGCACGTTGGTGGCCTCGCAGGCGTCGCGGAACTCGGCAGACCATGCGGTGGCGAAGCCGTCGAGCGCGAGGTCGATGCGGCCGCGGGTCTCGGTGGCATGCCCGAGCCCGGTCGCGCCGATCGCCGTGCCGATCGCGGCCCGGCGCTCGTCGTTCCACACCCGCGCGAGCTCGGGCTCGCCGCCGCTGCAGAGCGCAGCCTTCGGTGCATCGCCGATGCGATCGAGCGCGAAGGCCCCGGCCAGCGCGAGCACGGGCACCGCCGCGATCGCGAGCGCACGTCGGCGTCGGCGGGCCGGGTCGCGGGCGAGCTCGTCGAGCAGCTCGCGCATGCTCGGCCAGCGCGCGTCGGCCTCGACCGCCAGCCCACGCACGAGCGCGCGATGGATCCGCGACGGCACCCCGCGCTGATCGTCGAGCTCGGTGCGTGCGCCGGAGACGACCGCGATCGCGAGCGCGGTGATCGTCTCGCCCGCGAACGGACGCGTGCCCCACAGCGACTCGTGGAGCGCGACGCAGAACGCGAACTGATCGCTCGCTGCCGACGTGGCTGCGCCCATGTGCTGCTCGGGGGCCATGTACGCGGGCGTGCCGAGCAGCGCGCCCGTCTGCGTCAGCCGTGGATCGCCGTCGCCCGAGACCTGGGCGGTCGACTGCTCCTCGATGCCGCCCGTGGAGTGGGCGAGCCCGAAGTCCATCACCACCACGCGACGGCCCTCGTCGGCGATCATCACGTTGTCGGGCTTGAAGTCGCGGTGCACGAGCCCCGCACGGTGCGCGGCCGCGAGCCCCTCGCCCGCGGCGAGGAACACCGCGAGCACCTCGCGCCAGGGCCGACGCGCTTCGGCGAGCCACTGCGCGAGCGTGCGGCCCTCGATCAGCTCCATCGCGACGAAGACGCTGCGATCGACGGTGCCGACGTCGTGCACCACGACGACGTTGGGATGGCTGAGCCGCGCCATCGCCCGCGCCTCGCGGAGCATGCGTTGCTGTCCGCTGGAGCTGCCGAGGCTGCCGCGCGCATGCGGATGCAGCACCTTGATCGCGAGCCGGCGATCGAGCTCCGGATCGTACGCGCTGTAGACGACGCCCATGCCGCCTCGGCCGAGCGGCGCAGTGATGAGGTAGCGGCCGACGGAGTCGCCGCGCGCGTAGAGCAGCGGATCGTGCTGCGGCTCGCCGTCGCCGATCGTCTCCGCCACGGCGGCCTCGCCGGGGGCCCGTTCGTCCGAGGGCATCGACCCGCTCACGCGGGCGGAAGTCTAGCAGGGTGTCACGCGCAGACCATGAGCCCGCCGTTCAACGGCCGGCACTGCATCGGCGCGGGGCAGGTCTTGCCACCGGAGCAATCGAGCGCGCAGGCCTGGTCCGCCATGTCGTTCACGGTCACCGGCATGCACATCGGCGTCGCGGTGCCGCCGGGCGATGCGCCACAGTCGACCGCCGCGTTGCTGCAGCCGGTCTGCGAGCAGAAGCCGGCGAGCGGATTCATCATCGCGTCCATGATCGTGATGCACAGCGCCGGCACGACGCCGCAGTCCATCGCGCTCGCGCACGACGACCACAGGCCGTCGCCGGGCTGCATGCCGTTGCCGCCGCCGCCGTCGCTGGTGCCGTCGTCGCTCGAGCCACCGACGGGATCGGTGCTGCTGCTCTCGCCGCCCTCGCTGCTGCTGCTCTCGCCGAGGCCCGTGCTGCTCGACTCTTCGTCGCCGTCACCGGTCTCGCTGGAGGAGCCGGTGTCGCCCGTCACCGGCGTCGTCGTGGAGACGGTGGTGTAGGTGGTGCCGACCGAGGTCGCACCGAACGGGTTGCTGGAGTTGTCCACGCTGCACCCGACCAGGAACAACGTGACTGCGAGCGCGCGTGGACGTGCCATCGTGACGGGTGCCCCTCCTGCTTCAGACACCTCAGCGCGCCGGAGATCCGGCCAGATCCGCCAGGATCGCCGCGAGCACCGGCTCGCCCTCGTCGGGATAGCTCCCGAGCGCAAGCGCGGCCACGCTCCGGGCACCCGTGGCGTCGCCGGTGCGTCGCAGCGCGTTGGCCAGCGCGGCCGCGACCTGGGCCGACACTCGCGCGTCGAAGCCGGTGAGCAGCGCAGCCTCGCGCAGGGGCGCGAGCGCATCGGCGGGGCGATCCGCGGCGAGCAGCGCCTCGCCGAGCTCGAGCAGCACCGGCATGCGCCACGGTGGGGGCAGGCCCTCGAACGCCGTGGCCTGCTCGGCGGCCGCGAGCGCGAGCGCGGCCTGCCCACGTCGCCGCGCCGCCGCAGCTTCGGCGGCGAGCACCATCGCGCGTGCGGGATGATCGGCGCCGACGACCGCATCGAGCTCGACGCGCGCACGCGCGACGGCAGTACGCGCCTCGTCGTGCTGGGCGGCGTGCGAGAGCGCGTCGGCGAGGTTCACGAGGATCTGCACGCGCTCGATCGGATCGGCCTCGCGGTGCGTGTCGGCATCGGCGAGCGCCCCGCGGTAGGTGGCGATCGCGTCCTGCAGGTTCCCGCGGCACTGCAGAGCGATGCCGAGGTCGATGCGGTAGGCGATCGCGTGGGCGCCGTGCGCGTCGCCGATCGCGAGCGCAGCGCGGGCTTCGGCCTCGGCCTCGCGGTACCGGCCCCGGGCGAGCAGTGCGACCGAGAGGTTGCCGTGGGCCGCGGCGGTCGCGGGATGCTCCATGCCGAACACGGCGAGGCTGGCCGCGAGCGCGCGTCGGCCCAGTCGCTCCGCGGTCTCCGAGTCGCCGGTGAACGTCGCGAGCACGCCGGCGTCGCCGAGCAAGGCGATCGCCGCGGGGTCGAGCGGCGCGTCGTCACGGTCGGCGAGCGCCTGGTCGAGCAGCGGCCGCGCCTCGTCGAAGCGGCCGACGACGATGCGCGTGCTCGCACGCGCGAGCAGCCAGCGCGCGCGCAGCTGCGAAGGATCCGCGATGCGCTCGAGCGCCGCCTCGGCGCGACGCGCCCACTGGTCGGCGACGGCGAGATCGCGACGACCCGTGCCGTTCGCGGTGATCGCCACGATCGCCGCAGACGCGGCGAGCACGTCGTCGTGGCTCGACTCGGCGCCGACGAAGGCGGCCTCCGCCAGCGCGGCAGCGGCCTCGGCGTCGCTGCGTCGCAGTGCGAGCTGGGCCGACCACAGCTTCGCCCGTGCGGCGGCGTCGACCCACTGCTCGGCCTCGGCCGCGCGCGTGGCCTCGCGTGCGGCCAGCTCGGCGTTCGCGTCGTCGCCGAGCAGGTAGCCGGTGCGGGCGCGCTCGAGGTCCGCTTCGATGCGCGCTCGCGACTCGGCCGCGATGCTCGGCAGCTCGGGCTCGACCGGATCGAGGCACGCCTGTGGATCCGGCAGCGCGAGGGTGGCCAGCACGAGGTCGGTGCCGTCCTTCGCGTGGGGAGCGTGCGCGGCGAGGGTATGGAGCGCGAGCTCGGCGCGGCCGAGGCACGTCGTCTGGCGATCGAACAGTGCCTCGGCGGTGGTGTGCGTGCCCTCGCAGATCGCCGCCACTGCGTCGGAGCTGCGCGCGACGAAGCGCTCGACGCGTGCAGCCACCGCGTCGGCACGCGCGCGATCCAGTCGCGTCTGGGCGAGCGCGACGATCGCAGCCCCCGCGTCCGCGGTCGTGGTGTCGGAGGGGCAGTCGCTCGTCGTCGTGTTCGTCGCCGCCGAAGCCGTGCCGAACAGCAGCGTGGTGCCGGCGACGACGACTGCCGCGGCCCAGGGGACATGGCGCCCACGATGCTGCAGCGCTGCGACGAGCGCATCCAGATCGCGATGGCGAGCGTTCGGATCCGCCGCGAGCCCGCGCACGATCGCATCGCGCAGGCGCGGCGGGAGCAGCTGCGCGCCGTGGATGTCGCCGGCCTCGGCCGCGCGCGCGAGCTCGATCGCCGTGCGACCGCGGAACGGTCGCGCGCCCGTGAGCGCCTCGAAGGCGGTCACGCAGAACGCGAACTGATCGCTCTTCGTGCTGCAGACGCCGTGGAGGATCTGCTCGGGAGCCATGTACGCGGGCGTGCCGGCCCGCCCGGAGTGCATCGCCTCTCCGCCGCCGCGCCCGCGCGCGTCGGCGAGCTCGCGCGCGTCGGGGAGCTCGCGCGCGAGCCCGAAGTCGGCCACGACCGCCCGGCCGGCGCGGATGAGCACGTTGTCCGGCTTGAAGTCGCGGTGCACGACGCCGGCCCGGTGCGCGGCTGCGAGGCCGCTCGCCGCCATCGCGAGCATGTCGAGCACCTCGTCCAGCGAGTGCGTCGCGGCCAGCCAGCGGCGCAGATCGCCGCCGTCGCAGAGCGGCATCGTGAAGTACCAGCGGCCATCGGCCGTCTGCCCGACGTCGATCACCTGCACGATGCAGGGGTGCGAGACGGCCGCGAGCGTCCGCCACTCGCGACGCTGCCGCTCGAGCCGCAACGGATCGAGCTCGACGCGGTGCGCGAGCTTGAGCGCGTAGCGCTGGTGCAGCGTGGCATGCCGCGCGACGTAGACCGTGCCGAACGCACCGGCGCCGAGGCGCTCGAGCACCTGGTAGCTGCCGATCGTCGGCAGCTCGGCGGAGCCGCCGAAGAGCGCCGCGCCGATGCGTCCGATCGCGGCCTGATCACCGAGCGTCGGCGCATCGTGGGGCAGCGGATCGCTGCGCTCAGACACTCGCGCTCTCGTCGATCCCCACCACGATCGGCGGCAGCGATCGGATCCACCCGTCGACGTCGTCGAGCGTGCTGCGCAGGAGCTCGTCCGAGTCCACGAGCTCCTCGATGCGCGCACGCAGGAGCTCGCGCCCGCGTGACAGCCGGGCCTTGATCGTGCCGGCCGGGCATCCGCACACGACGGCGATCTCGGCGACGGCGAGCTCCTGCCAGTAGAACAGCTCGAGCGCGAGCTGGTAGTCGAGCGGGATCCGGCGCATCGCCTCGAGCACGAGCGCCTGCTCCTCGCGCGCGATCGCCCCGCGGCGCGGCGCCACGCCGGCGTCGACCGCCGACCAGGTGAGCGGGTCGACGCGATGGTTGTCCACCGCGCGCCCACGGAAGTGCATCAGCAATTGTCCGCGTGCGACTGCGAACAAGTACGTACGAAACGAGGAATCGCCGCGGAAGTCGTCCCGGGCCTCGACCAGCGCGAGGAACGTCCGCTGGGTCAGATCCTCGGCGACATCGTCGGCCTTGTTACGAAAAAACCCGAGCACCGTGCGCACGTGGCGGCCGAAGAGCTGATTGCCGCGGGTGCTGTCGCCCGCGCGCCACGCAGCGAGCAGCTCGAAGTCGGTCGCCGACATCGGAATCGTCAGTCTGCCGGCCGCCCGCGCCGCCAGCAACCCGCCCCTCGCGCATCTCGTTCGTGCGACCATCGGCGAAGGGGATGGGGCGCACTCCCGCGATCATTGCTGCCGCCGCGATCGTCGGCCTCGCATCGTCGGTCGCGCGCGCGCACTCCGGCGGACAGCCATCGGCAGGTTGCGTGGGCTGCCACGGCGGCGGCGAGGTGGGGCTGTCGATGTCGGCGTCGCCGAGCACGATCGATCCCGGCGACCAGGTCACGATCACGCTCACGGTCGACGCGCCGGGCAAGAATGCGGCGGGTGTCTTCATCTCCGCCGACGCCGGCGAGATGCAGACGATCGGCGGACAAGGTCTGGCCGAGGTCATGGCCGGGCTCACGCACTCGTCGCCGAAGTCGATGTCGGGTGGCACCACGCAGTTCCAGTTCCGCTGGATCGCGCCCGACGATCCCGGAGCGGTGCGGTTCTCGATCTCGGTGCTCGCGGCCAACGCCAACGGCAGCTCGAGCGGCGACATGGGTGACGAGGGCGACTTCGATCTCGTCTACGGCTGCGAGCCGCAGCAGTACTGGTACGACGCCGACGACGACGGCTACGGCCGCAACGATGCGCCGCTCCTGCACTGCTCCGGTGCCGGTCCGCAGGCCTACGCGACCCTGCCGGACGACTGCGACGACAGCCGCGAGAGCGTGCACCCCGACGCCGTCGAGCTCTGCAACCTGCGCGACGACGACTGCGACCAGCAGATCGACGAGGACGCGATCCCGATCGAGCTGTTCCCCGACGCCGATGGCGACGGCTACTTCGGACAGCTCGAGTCCGAGAGCACGGACACGATCGTCGGCTGCGTCGGCACGCCGGACTACGCCGGTGAGCCGGGCGACTGCGCACCGGAAGATCCGAGCATGCATCCGAACGCCGAAGAGGTCTGCAACCTCTACGACGACAACTGCGATGGCCGCGTCGACGAGCGCGTGCGTCCGATCTGCGGCATCGGATGGTGCGCGCGCGAGGCCTGGACGTGCGATCCGGAGACGTGCGAGCCCGGCCCCGCGATGCCGGAGACCTGCAACCTGCTCGACGACGACTGCGACGACCAGGTCGACGAGGACGCGCCGTGTCCGGAGGGCACTGCATGCTTCGTCGGCGAGTGCCGGGCCGACGACGGCAGCGAGGGTGGCTCGACCGGCGGAGGCGGCGGCTCCGGCAATGCGAGCTCGGCGGGCACCGACGAAGGTAGCGGCGGCACAGGTGGCACGGGCCCCGGCGCCGACGGTGGCGACGGCAGCAGCAAGGGCGGCTGCGGCGTCGCGGGCATGCGCGCGCCGATCGTCTGCACGCTCGCGTGGCTGCTCTTCGCCGCGCGCCGACGCCGACGCCAACGCTAGTCCGCGCCGACCACCCGGAACGCGCTCCAGTACTCGGGGTCCTTCCACTTCGCGTGCCCGCGCACCTCGTTCATCGCGCGTTGCAGCGCGACGTCGGTGGGCGCGCCGCGCTTGCGCTCGCGGTGGAACGCGGTGAAGAGCGCGGCCGTGGCCTGGTCGTCGACGAGCCACAACGAGGACACCACCGCGCGCGCGCCCGCGATGAGGAACGCGCGGTCGAGCGCGAGCATGCCTTCGCTGCCGCGCACCTGGCCGACGCCGGTCTCGCATGCGGAGAGCACGACGAGCTCGGCGCGCAGCTGCATCCGCTCGATCTCGTAGGCGTGCAACAGCCCGTCGTCGTCGCCGCGCTTCGGATCGGCGAGCACGATCGCCGAGTACGACGGACGCGCGGTGTCGGCGACGCCATGGCTCGCGATGTGGATCAGCCCGGCTCGCCCCGCACGATCGCGGAGCGTCGCCTCGCTGGCTTCGTTGCCGACGAGCGCACGCGTGCGGTAGAGCGCCGCGACGCGCTCGGCCTCCTTGCGCGTGCCCGGCAGGCGTTGCCACGCGACGTCGCCGGCACCCGCGCGCGTGCGGCCCTCGCCCGCGCCGGTGCGGAAGTCCGGGTCGCCGAGCACGAGCGCGCGACGCGAGTGCTTCACCCGCGGCCGATCGACGAGCAGGTGACCGCCCGGCAGGATCCGCAGCGAGTTGCGGGCGATCCACGGTGCATCGGCGGGGCCGAGCGCAGCCCAGGGCAGATCGATGGTGTTCGCGTCGGGCACGATCAGCACGCGCTTGCCCGCGGGAACGTGTTCGAACAGCGGCGCGACGAGGATGCGATGCAACGTCGCGCGCAGCGTCGCCGGATCGCGGGGCGTGAGCGCGGGTGCATCGGGGCGATATGCGACGCCGCGCGACGACTCGCCGGAGATCGTGGTGTAGAGCTCACGCAGCGCACCGGCGAGCTCGGGTGCGCCCGTGCGCGGATCCACGGCGGGCAACGCCACGATGCGTGCCCGCGTGCCGTCGATCACGATCGCGTAGGCCTGCTCGGTGCCGGTCGCGAAGTAGATCATCACCTCGTCGTCGGCGAGCTCGCTGCGGATCGCGGCGGCGCCCGGCGCCGGCGCCAGTGCGGCCGCGCGGTAGGCCGCGCTCGTGTGCGACGCGGTCTCGCGCACCGCGGCGTCGCGCTTGCGCTGCAGCTCGTCGATGCGCGTGAGCTCGCCGTTTCTGCGGTGCTCGAGGATCGTGCGCGTCTTCGCGTCGTTCGTGGACTCGGCGAGCTGGGCGAGCCGACGCAGACGGATCTGCTGCGCAGTGATCGCGCGCTCGAGCGCGACCACCTCGGCGAGCGGGCTCTGGCGATCGTTGCTGCCGCCGGCCCGCCGCGCCCTCAGATCGCGGGCCCGCGCTTCTTCGAGGATCGCGACCGCACCGTCGGCATCGTCGTCGGCGAGCGCGCTCATCGCTGCGCGCTCGTACATCGGCGCGGCCGTCTCGCCGAGCCCGATCGCGGTGCCCTGCGCGAGCCCGGGTCCGGCCACGAGGTCGCGTGCGAGCGCGAGATAGGCCTTGGTGGCGTTCGCGAACCGTCCGCTGGCCTCCGCCACGAACGCGGCGTGCATGCGCTGCTCGATCGCACCGAGCTGGCCCTGCCCGCCGATCCGACGCAGCTGCTCGGCGAGCGCCTGCAGCGGGCGTACGCGATCGGCCTGGCGCGTGACGGCGAAGCACGCCGCGAGCTGCGGCACGACGGTGCGCTCGATCTCGATCGCGGCGGCGCGGAGCTGGGCACGTGCGGCAAGGTCGGGCGAGCCCGTGGTCGCGGCGAGCCCTTGCTGCAGCGAGCTCGCCATCGTCGCCAGGGTCTTGCCGTAGCCCGCGAGCTCGGCATCGAGCGCGTGGCAGAGTCCCAGCGCCGGCGCGGCCGCGAGCATGCCGAAGCGCTTCTCCTCGTCGAGCGCCGCGAGCTCGCGCCGCAGCATGTCGGTGTCGCCACGCATCACGGCCGCCCACGCGCGGGCGAGCCCGAGCTCGGCCATCACCGCAGCCGGATCGATGCCGCCGTCGTCGCCGAGCCGTGCACGCAGATCGGCGTCCATCGCCGCGAGCTGGCTGTCGATCACCGCCCACGAGCCGGGCTCGGTGGTCTTGCGCTCGCCGGCCCACAGCTCGCGCGCGACGGTCAGCTCGAGCACGGCCTCTTCGATGCGGCCCGAGGCCAGCAGCACGTTCGGTAGCGCCGTGAGCGTCGCGTTCTTCTCGGTGAACGAGGTGAGCCGCGGCCGCAGCCGCCGACCGAGCCGCACGAGCGCGACGCCGAGCTCGCTGCGTCCGCGATCGATCTCGAGCGTGCCGGCCTCGCGGAGGATGCGTGCGACGCGATTGCGTGCACCTTCGGCGCCGCGCGCCGTGAGGCTGCGATCGAGCGCGTCGAGGATCGCGGTCGCTTCGGGGAGCGCACCCAGCTCGGCGTGCGCGAGCACCAGCACCATGCGCGCATAGTCGGCCCGGTCGGCCCGCGCGGCGGTACGCGCCAGTGCGAGCGCGCGCTCGGCCTCCGGCTTCGCGGCCTCGGCATCGCCGCGCAGCCGCAGCGCCGCGATCGCGCGCACGATCGCGACGCGGGCCTCGTCGGCCGGTGCGCGCGTGTCGGGGGCGAACGCGGCGTCGAGCTCGGCGAGGCGCGTGGTCACGAGCGCGCCGCGCTCGGCCAACGCACCGGCACCGTCGGTGGCGGCTTCGGCGAGCGCGGCCCACTGGCCCGAGTCGGCCGGGGCGAAGCTCGCGACGGCGAACGAGTCGGCGCGACCGCCCGGGAACACCTCGATCTCGATCGCATCGATCGCGGCGGCGAGCGAGGCGTCGCGATGGCCTGCGCGTCCCTCGGTCTCGGCGGCCGACATCGCGAGCTCGAACGCGCTCTGCAGCTCGCACGACCACGCGGCCGACATCGCTTCGATGCGCAGCTCGTCGCCGGTCGTCGGCGCGCCGACGCCGAGCTCGGTGGCGAGCCCGCGACGCAGGCCCGCGCCCTCGCGACGCAGCATGTCGAGCTGCTCGGCCATCACGGTGTCGAGGCAGCGCACGGTCGCGAACGAGCGCAGCGCCAGCTCGCGCACCGCGACGGCGGGCACGACGGCGGCGTCACGCGCGTGCGCGGCCGCCAGCGCGCGCGCATCGAGCTGCAACGCCTGCAGCACGGCGGCGGCCTGGGGCGCGTCGGCGGTGACGCCGGTCCCGAACGCCACGCGCTCGCGGGGTGGATCGCCGTGCAGCTTCCACGCCCACTGCGGCACGTCGAGATCGAGCAGCAGCCCGGGCGGTGCGGTCTCGTCGAGCCCGTCGGCGATCACGGCCGCGCGCGCGCGCGCGGCCACGAGCTGCGCGGCATCGCCGGTGCCGGCCAACGTCGCGAGCGCACGCTTGGGGCAGCCGCGGAGGAGCCAGTCCGTCGTCGCGTCGCCGCCGTCGCACAGCCCGAGATCCTCGGCACCGACGGGGCGCGGGACCTTCGGGCGCTCGGTCGTGGCGCGCCCGTGGGCGCAGGCGACCAGCACGAGCGCGGCGAGCAGGGGGCGCGGCGTCATGGCCGACCTTCACCCGTCCTTGCGGATCGGCGCAATCACGACGCCATGGGCCTCGGCCTCGCGGGCCGCGAGCTGCGTCTCGCCGATGAAGGCGTTCCACGCCGTGGCGCAGGCGGCCGGGCACTCGAAGCCCTGGCAGGTCGATTGCGAGCGGGTGAAGTCGTCGCGCGTGCGCACGAGCCCCTGGGCGATGCGCTGCGCGGGCGCCTGCAGGTATGCGCTCGCATCGAGCTGCAGTGCCCCGAGCGACTGGCCGAGATCGGCGCAGCGCATCCGCAGCGTGCCGAAGTGCTCGAGCTTGTGCTCCGGATCGTCCTGCATCGCCTTGCCGGCCGCGAGCAGCTCGCCGTCGATGCGGCGCAGCTCGGTGAGGGTCGGCTCGATCGCGACACCGAGCTGCGCGAGCTCGCGAGCCACCGCGTCGTTCTCCGGCGCGGGCGCATCCGCGGACGCGCCGGCGGGCGCACGATCACAGGCAACGGCGAGGAGGAGGAGCAGAGCGGTCGGGCGGAGCATCGTGCCGACCGCACGAGCACGGGCCGTGCCAGCGCATCGGATCACGTCGTCGCGCGGCGGCGGCCGTCACAGGCGCGGCCTCGTCCCATGGGACACGGCCGCGGTGTCTCACGCGTTCGCGGCGACGGGCTCGCGCGGTCGACCGGAGAACAGGCGTCCGAGGAAGTCGAGCACCGCGCGGATCCTCGCCGCATTGACGAGATCGCGGTGCACGGCCTGCCACACGATGCGCGGCTCGGGGCCACCGGGGCGAGGGATCCGCACGAGGCTCTCCTCGATGTCGCCGACCTTGCAGGGCAGGAGCGTGATGCCGACGCCGGCGACCGCGGCCGAGACGAGCGACGACACGCTGTCGGAGCGCAGCACGATCTGCGCGCCGGCGGTGTGCTCGTCGAGCCACTCGTTCTCGCGGCGGAACGCCCGCGTGTCCGCGAACGCGACGAAGCGATGTCCCGCGAACTCGCCGTCCTGCGGCACGCCGTGGGCCTCGGCGTACTCCTTCGAGGCATAGAGCCCGAGCTCGATCACGAACAGCTTCTTCACCACCACGTCGTCCTGCAGCGGACGCGTGAGCCGCAGCGCGATGTCGGCCTCGCGGCGCCCGAGATCGAGATCGCGGTTCGTACAGATCAGCTCGAGCCGGATCTCCGGGTAGCGCTTCGTGAAGCGCGACAGGTTCGGCACGAGGAAGCGCGTCGAGAGCATCTCGGTCGCGGTGATGCGCACGAGCCCGGCGAGGCGCTGGTCTTCGCCTTCGACGTCGCGCAGCGCAGAGAGGAGCTCGCGCTCGATCTTCTCGGCGCGCGGCAGCATGCGGGTGCCCGCCGCAGTCGCGACGTAGCCCTTCGCGGTGCGGTCGAACAGGCGCGTGTCGACCTGCGACTCGAGGCGCGCGAGCCGTCGACCGACCGTGGTCGCATCGAGCCCGAGCGCGGTCGCTGCGGCGGCCAGCGTGCCGTGGCGATGGATCGCCAGGAAGAAGCGGACGTCATCCCAGTCGATCACCCCTGCATTATCGCAGCATGTCGTCCGGGCTGTTACCTGCACGAGCGCAGGGGCGTGCTGCGACCACTGTGGCGGCGTCTGGCCATGGATCCGGCAGAACCCATCGCAGGATCCCACCATGGTTCGCTCCGACGATCTCCAGCTCACCACCTTGGACGGCCGCGTCCTGGGCGCGCGCCTGTTCCGCCCCAACACCCGGTCGCGCGCGAGCGTGATCGTCCACGGCGCGACCGCGGTACCTCAGCGCTACTACGAAGACTGGGCGCGCCACCTCGCATCGCGTGGGCTCAGCGTGCTCACCTACGACTACCGTGGCGTCGGTCGCTCGCGCTCGATGCCGCTCGCCGACGATCCGGTGACGATGCGGGACTGGATCGACGACGCCACGATCGCGCAGCACTGCATGGCCGAGCTCGATCGTGACATACCGCTCGTCGCCATCGGCCACAGCTTCGGCGGTCAGATCGCCGCGAGCCTGCGGCCCGCCGCCGACGCGATCGTCACCGTGGGTGCGCAAGGTGGGTTCGTCGGTCGCTTCCCGGGGCTACGGCGCCACTGGTACGGCTTCGTGATGCGCACGGCGATCCCCGGGCTCGTCGCGCGCTTCGGATATCTGCCGGGCTGGGCCGGGCTCGGCGAGGATCTACCCGCCGGCGTCGCGCTGCAGTGGGCGCGCTGGTGCACCGCCAAGGAGTACCTCTTCTCCGAGCTGCCGCAGCTGCGCGAGCACATGGCGCGCTGGCACGGACCGATGCTCGCGCTGTCGTTCGACGACGACGGCTTCGCACCGCGAGGCAGCGTCGAGTGGCTGCATGCGCACTTCGAGCGGGCGAGCATCGAGCACCGTCACCTCTCGGCGGCGGTGCTCGGTACACCCAGCATCGGGCACTTCGGGTTCTTCCGCGCATGGGCCAGCGACACGCTGTGGCCGCTCGTCGACGACTTCGCGGCCCGGCTCGGCGTGAGGGCCATCGTCGGCGAGCACGAGCGCGTGCTCGCCGACCTGGCCTTCGGTCGCTAGCTCATCCGCAGATCACCGCGCTGAACGCGATGTTGGCGTCGAAGTCGAACGAGACCGCGTCTTCGATGTGGCCGACGATCGTGCCGTCGTCGATCGACTCGATGACGAGCGTGCCTTCGAGCGAGCCACCGCCGCCCCAGCACTCGCCGCCACCCTCGTCCGGCCCGGTCGCGCTCTGCGAGCCGTTCAGCTCGGCGAGGGCGTAGCTGCCGGGCACGACGTCCGCGGGCAGCGTGAAGCCGACGCTCCACTGACCGCAGGTCCAGTCGCCCCAGGGGTTCGCGCAGCTGTCGTTGCCGTTGCCGATCGAGACGAAGATCGACTCGGGATCGCCGAACGGACCGGGGCCGCCGTCGCCACCGCCGGAGCCACCGGTGTCGGTCTCGCCGACGTCGATGTCGGGCACGTCGCCCCAGTGGATCGCGAACGCGTGCGGCTCGCCGACGGGCGGCGGCGGATCGTCGGGCTCGCCGCAGTCCTCGCCTTCGCAGCCGTGCGACGTGCCGACCGTGGTGCCGCCTTCGGCGGAGTTGCCTTCGGCAGAGCCGCCCTCGGCGCTGTCGGATTCCTCCGCGTCGCTCGTGGCGTCGTCCTCGTCGGGCTCGCCGGCCTCCTCGATGTTCTGCTGGTCACCGGGATCCGCGACTTTCGGATCACACGCCAACAGGCCGAGCACGGCGAGAGTGGAAGTGCTGAAGAACGCGCTACGCAATGTCATGTCCATCTTCGACCTTCTATGGGCCCCGTCGCCGGGGTTCACAGGTGTAGTGCCCGGCAGCGGCACCGACCCGTGGTTGGCGGCACGATTTCTTTCGCGGCGCCCTGCCGCGCCGTGCTGCTAGGCTCCGCAGGCCCGTGCCGTCGCCGCTCGCGCTCGCGCTGCTCCTCGCGCCCGCGCCCGCCCCGGCGGAGAACCCCGCGCCGCTCGGCTGGCGCGCGCCCGCCGGGTGTCCCGATGCGTCGGTGCTCGCGGAGCGGATCGAGCGTCTCGTGCAGCGTCCGCTCGCCGCGGGCGAGCTGAGCGTCGAGGCCGACGTGCACGCGGAGCTCGACGGCTTCACCGTCGATCTGCGGGTGGTCGCCGGTGCGGTCGTCGACGAGCGCACGCTCTTCGCCACCGATTGCGCGACGCTGGCAGATGCCGCGGCATTGGTCGGCGCGGTCCTGCTCGATCCGGTGGTCACGACCGCATCGGTCGACGTCGAGGCGGCTGCATCGGCCGACGTCCCGGAGCCGCGCGCGAGCGAGCAGCCGCGATCGCTGCGGATCCGTCGCGCCGACAAGCCGCGCGAGCCCGACCGGCTCGGCACCGAGCGATCCGGGCCGCGGCCGCGCCGCGATCGCGAGCTCGCGGCGTGGATTCGCCTGCGGGGCGGGCCGCAATTCGGCGCGGTCCCGGGCACGAGCGGAGGCCTCGAGCTCGCGATCGGCCTCGGCGTGCGTCGCGTGCGGGGCGAGATCGCCGGCAGCTGGTGGGCGCCGCGGCGGCTCCGCAACGACGTCGCGCCGCTCACCGTGCAGCTCGGCACCATCGCGCCGCGCGTGTGTGCGACCGTGCCGCAGCGGAAGGTCGACGTGGTCGCGTGCGGCGGCGTCGAGCTCGGCGTGATGCGCACGCGGACGCCGGGCCTCGGAGTGCGGCAGCCGCTGTGGCTCGGGTTCGTCGCCGAGGCGGGCATCCGCGCGCCGCTGACACCACGTCTGTCGCTGTGGGCTTCGGCGATGGCGACGATCCCGGTGGTCTTCCCGGAGTTCCGGCTGGAGGACACGCAGACTCCGCCGCGGACGCGCCGGGTCTACCAGCCGCCCGCGGCGGGCGTGCGCGGCCTGCTGGGGCTCGAGGTGCGCCTGCGCGGGCTGGACAAACGGCAATGATCCCCAATCCTTGAAACTCGGCTGCGGGCCCGCCACGAAACCGCGGTCCTCCCGGGCATGACATCCTCGAGTTGGACATGAGTGCTGCGACCTCCGGCGCGTTCGCGATGCCCGAGCCCGAGGGCGGCGCCGGCTTCGTCGCGCTCTATCGCACGCACGCGTCGTTCACCTGGGCCTGCCTGCGACGGCTCGGCGTGCCGCCGGCCGCGATCGACGACGCGATGCAGGAGCTGTGGGTCACGGCGCACCGGCGCATCGACACGCTGCACGGCCCCGCGTCGGCGAAGGCGTGGCTCTTCGGCATCGCGCGCCGGGTCGCGTCCCACCATCGGCGCAGCGAGCAACGACATCGTCGCAAGCTCGACGAGCTCGGCCGTGCTTCGGGCGGCGCCGATTCGATGGGGTCGCGCGAGTCGGAGCTCGTGGTCGAGTCGATCCTCGCGCAGCTCGACGCGCGCGTGCGCGAGGCGTTCGTGCTCAGCGAGCTCGAGGGCTGGAGCGCACCGGAGATCGCCCGCGCGACGGGGGCCAACACCAACACGATCTACTGGCGCGTCCGCGTCGCTCGCCAGGAGCTGCAGTCGCAGCTCGGCGAGACCGAGGGCGAGGTCGGTGCGCGCGTGATCCAGCTGCGCGACGCGACCCGTCCGCCGCGCGGCGCGGCGAAGCACTGCTGGGTGCTCATCGCGCCCAAGCTCGCGAAGCCGGGCTTGCTCGCGACGCTGTTCGGCTCGTTCGGTGCGCTCAAGGCGGCCGCGGTCGGTGCCGCGATCACCGTCGTGTCGGCGACGGCGATCGAGGCGAGCACGCATGCGCCGGAGCGTTCGGGGTCGACGCCGCGCGCAGCGGACGATGTGCCGACCGAGACCGTCGCGACCGCCGTGGCGACGCCCGTCGCTGCACCGCCGCCGCCTGCTGGCGCCGCCCTCGAGGCGCCCGCCATCGCCGCGCCGTCCGAGCCCGCGCCGCCGCGCCCGGCTCGCGCGAGCGCTCGGGACGAGACGCCCGCGCCCACGCCGTCGGGGCTCGCGGCCCAGGAGACCGAGCTGCTCGGCGCCGCGAAGCTGGCGTTCACGCAAGGCCGTGCGGACGATGCCCGTGCGGCGCTGCGTGAGCACCGCGAGCGGTGGCCGCAGAGCCGCCTCGCGGATCTCCGCGATCTGCTCGACGTCGAGCTGCGCTGTGCGGGCGGCGACACGACGGGCGCTCGCACGGTGGCCGCGACGATCGTCGCGCGCGCGCCCGCGTCGTCGATCGCGGCGAAGCTGGCCAAGACCTGCGCCGGTGGAGCCGCGCCGTGATGCGCCGCGCGGCCCCGCTCGTGCTGGTGCTCGGCTGCGCGTTGCCGGTGAAGGTCGGTGCGCTCGACGAGGGCACCGAGCCGGGCACGAGCACGTTCGCGACGGTCGGGCCGACCGAATCGACCACGGATCCGCAGGAGAGCAGCTCGAGCGGCCCGGACGATCCACCGCCGACGATCCGCCACGACTATGCGATCCGCTTCGCGGATCTACCGGACGTCGACGTGGGCGAGAGCGACGCCAGCGCCAGCGACGTCGGTGGCACCGACACCGGCAGCCCGTTCGATCCCGACTCGCTCGCGATCACCGCCTCGATCGGCGTCGACACCTGCGACGATCCCTACGGCGGGCTGCCGTGTCCGAACACGTGGAAGGTCGGCTTCAACCTGCCTCCGGAGCTGCAGGTCGTCGGTGCCACAGGCTCGCTCGAGGACCACAACGGCTTCGCGTTCGAGAGCGGCGAGCTGCACCCCGAGGGCGACTGCAGCGGTGGCGGCGGCTCGTTGCTCGGCAAGTTCGAGATCACGGCGATCGACGCGACCCACGTCGCCGGTCGACTCACGGAGCTGGAGCTGCAGCCGTTCGACGAGACCGAGCTCGCCTTCGACGCCGCGCGTTGTGGATGACTAGCGGCGCTCGAAGAGCACCAGCTCGTGCGGTCGTCGTCGTGCGATGATCCGCCGCACGAGGATCGCCGTCGCGCCCGCGAGCGCGAGCACGACGACCACGCCGCCGGTGATCATGCCGGCGAGCTTGGAGTTCTCCTTCACGCGCTCGAACCGTGCGCCCAGGCGCTCGAGCTTGTCGTCGAGTCGCGCGCGCTTGCGACGGATCGTGCTCTCTAGCTCAGCTTTCGTCGCATCCATCGCCCATTCTCCTCGAGGCTCTGCAGCGTCCGCTCCGGCACGAACGAACGCCAGTCCTTCAGGCGTCCGAACGCGACCGTCAGCAGTGCTGCACCCACGGTGATCATCACCGCGGCGGTGATGAGATAGGCCGCCCAACCCGGCAGCACGAGGTCGAGCGCGAGCGCGACCGCGTGCAGCAGGAAGACGAGCCCGAACATTCCGAGCACCGCGCCGGCGGAGCCCATCGGCAGCGTGCGGCCGAGCCGCTGCGCATCCTCGCGCACCTCGACCTTCGCGAGCGCGATCTCGGCGCGGACGATGTCGCCCACATCGGTGATCGCACTGCGGAGGATCGAGGCACTCGTCTCGTCGGTGTTCGCTTGGATATCGGTCATGGTACCGACCTCATTCCTCGGTGTGCAGCTGCTCGCGCACGAGCCGGTGCTTGTCGGTGCGCAGCTCGGGGTGATCGGCCTCGAGGCCGTCGAGCAGCTGCATCAGCATGTCTTCGCGACGTTTGGACTCTTCGGCCTGCTTGCGCTGACGCCGAGTGCTCCGCACGAGCACGACGGTGAGGACGACGAGCGCCGTACCGAGTGCGAACGCCACGAACACGGCCACTGCGTAGCCGATCGCGATGTTGCCCCCGAGCACCTGCAGCCCGCTCTCCTTGCCGTTGCGCTGGTTCTCGGCCTGCTCGGCCGCCATCGCGTCGGAGGTGCCCGAGACCAGCTGGGTCGCGACCGAATGCGTGAGATTCGCGACCGCCGACTGCATCTCCGGCGTGTCGAGGCCGCGGCCGACCGCGGGCAGGATGTCACGCTCGAGCATGCGAGCGACCGCGGGCCCGATGTCCTTGTCGAGCGTGGCGGCGAGCGCAGGCCCGACCTCGTCCCGGAGACCGCTGGCCACGCCCGCGAGCACCGCGTGCGTGGTGCGCTCACCGAGCTTCTCGACCTGGCCGATGTGCTTGTCCGCCAGCGCGGCGGTCATCGCCGAATCGACCAGGCGATGGGTCAGCTTGCCCATCGCGGGCGTGATGTGCTTGTTCAGGCCCTCGCTCATCGAGCGCGCCATGTCGAGCTTCTGATTCGTCACGCCCGACTTGCGGACGCCGTCGACCACACCGAGCACGATCGCTGCCGTGAGGTCGTGCATCGCCGCCTGCATCTGCGGCGAGCCCACGATGCGACCGAGTCGCTCGCGGTTCTCCTGCTTGTCCAGGGACTCGAGCGACTCTTCCACGATGCCGCGGGAGATCCGCTCGCCCATCTTCTCGCCGAGGGGCTTCGTCCCCTCGGCGTGCGCGCTACCACCGACCAGGGCGGTGCAGAGCACCGCCACTGCGACCCACGTCGATGAGAGCCAGCGGGTCATGGCGTGGCCGGATACCCCGTCGACACACCGTTGCCGCCGTAGTTCGCGCTGTCGTGGATGTCCTCGAGCGCCTCGGTGAGATCGTCCTTCTGACGACGGAGCTTGCGCGCGACCGTGGTGGCCGCCTCGCCGACGCGATGCTTGGCGTCGGAGAGCTTGCTGCCGAGCTCGCGGCGGGTCTCGGCGCCCTTCTTCGGGGCGAACAGCAGGCCGAGGCCGGCACCAGCGAGCAGGCCGACGCCGAACATGCCCATGCTCGGCAGGAGCACCGCCGCCATGCTGCGGCGCGGCTGAAGGCCGATCATGTTGAGCATTCGGTCACGGGAGAAGTCGAGCGGGATTCTCATGGTGTTCCTCCAGATGCGAGGTCGTTCAGGGTCACGCCCGGGTCTCCCGGCCGGCCGAACGACGGTCCTGTCACGGGTCATTGCAAGGACGGATCCGCGACGTCACCACAGGGAATCGGGGCCGCACGTCGCCGCAGGCGCCCATTCGGGGCGGCGATGACGTGCGTACAGGCCACGGGTGTGCGGATACGCCACGCGTTGGCCGTGCACGCGACCGACGTGCGAGCATGCTGTCGTGCGGCTCCTCGCTGCGCTGCTGTCCGTGCTGGCCGGGGCCGACGACGACCCCGATCCGTGGCGGCGCTCGGTCGATCCCAGCCGCTGCGCGACCGAGCTGTCGGTCGAGTACCCCGCGACCCAGCGGTGGGTGCGGCATCGCATGGTCCCGCGCGAGACGATCGCCGAGGTCGCCGCGCGCTACGCGGTGCGCGAGGCCGACGTGCGCAGCTGGAACGGGCTGTCCGACGATCTGCAGCGGCTGCGCACGGGCGCGGGGCTGCAGGTGAAGGCGCGGCGCATCCCGCCGCCGCGCCGCGAGCTCGAGTACACCGTCGTCGCGGGCGACACGTGGCCGAGCATCGCGCGCGCCCACGGCGTCGACAGCCACGATCTGCGCGCCTACAACTGGCCGTACAAGCACAAGCTGCGCGAGGGCACCGTGCTGAAGGTCTGGGTCGACCCGATTGTGCACGACTGGATCCGCGGCGCATCACCGGACGATGCGATCGCGCGCGGCGGGATCGCGGTCGGTGCTCCCGATGCAGGGATGCTGATCGGGGGCGTGGTGATCCCCGAAGGCGAAGGCTATCGTCGGCGCTTCCCCGACGCGTCGTACGGCAGCTCC
This sequence comes from uncultured Nannocystaceae bacterium, assembly GCA_964519175.1. Classification (GTDB taxonomy): domain Bacteria; phylum Myxococcota_A; class Polyangia; order Nannocystales; family Nannocystaceae; genus Xiheibacterium. The sequence goes on along the minus strand of CAZFKC010000010.1, from coordinate 31,223 downwards.
CACGCGGTCGGCGAGCTGGTGCGCGCGCTCGCGTGGTTCGACGAGCGCAAGACGTACACCGGGACGCTCACGATCGGAGCGATGAGTCGGGTGCGCGGCGGACCGCTCGGCGGGCACAGCTCGCACCAGACCGGCCGCGACGTCGACATCGCGCTGCCGCGGCGCGCCGACGTGCCCGGCTGGATGACGCTGACGAAGCGGCGCGTCGACTGGCTCGCGGTGTGGGAGCTCGCGGTCGCGCTGGCCGAGGTCGACACGTTCGTGGTCTGGCTCGACTACGCGCTGCAAGAAGAGGTCTATCGCGCGGCGAAGGACGCCGGCGTGCCGAAGGACGAGCTGCGGCGGATCCTGCAGTACCCGCGTGGCCACGCGGCGAACCGTGGACTCGTGCGCCACGAGCCCGGCCACGACACGCACCTGCACGTGCGCTTCGGCTGCGGCCCGTGCGAGGTCGAGTGCATCGAGCTCGGCGCGTGGGCCCGCGCGACGCCGGCGACCGCGGCCGAGTGATTCAGCCGCCCAGCTCTGCGAGCGCGGCCTCGAGCATCGTGTCCTTGCCCGCTGCCAGCGCGCCCGTGTCGAGCGCGATCGGGACGTCGACCGGTACGCCCTTCGTCTCGTAGTCGAGGCCGTCGGCGGCGAGGTACTCCTCGCCGGAGAGCACGACCCACCAGCCGTTCGGCAGCACGCCGCCGAGCTGATCGGAGAAGTGGCCCGAGCTCGGCTCGCCCATGATGGTGACGTTCGCGCGGCCCTGCATCGCGAGCACGAACGTGTCGCCCGCACTGAAGGTGCCGCCGCTCGTGAGCAGCACGACCGGGCCCGCGAACGCACCCGGGCGCGCGGCGTCGACCCAGGCCTCGACCCACGGCGTGAAGTCGTCGTGCGCGGGGCCGCTGCGGCGGCGATCGGACCACGCGAGCGAGCGCTCGCCCGCGAACCACGCGGCGATCTCGAGCGACACCGCGTCCCAGCCGCCCTCGTTCGCGCGCACGTCGACGACGATGCCGCGGACGTCCCCGAGCTCGGCGAGCGCGTCGGCCATCGCCACAGCCGCGGCGGCGACGTCGTCGTCCTGCTCGCCGGATGCGGAGTACTCCTCCATCGCGGTGATGCTGATGTACCCGAGCTCGCCGATGCGTCCCCAGCCGATCCAGTCCTGCGCGCCCCAGGCGAGCTCGCCGTCGACGTAGTGCGCCTCGGCGTCGTACTCGAGCTCGTAGAGCTGTTCGTAGAACGGATACGCGTGCACCCACGCGTCCTCGTCGCGGTTCAGCTCTGGCGCGGTGAGCTCGGTGTGCCCGTCGTCGAAGTTGCGCGCGAGCCCGATGAGCACGTCGAACAGCGCGTCGTCGGAGAGCTCGCCGTCGCCGAGCTCGGCGCAGGCCTGCTCGCCGAGCGCACGCCAGTCGCCCATCGGAAGCCGCGTCGTGAAGGCGCCGTAGTAGCGATCGAACGTGTACCAGTACGCATCGAGCACGCGATGCGCCTCGCGGTCGCCCGCACAGATCGCGACGGGTGGCGGATCGGGGATCTCGAGGTCGTCCGGCGGTGACTCGAGGCTCTCGCCGTCCTCGTCGCCGCAGGCGAGCGCGAGCACGAGCAGCGAGAGGGCGGGGATCCGGCGTGCCATCCGACGATCGACGCTAGCACCACGACACGCGCGCCGAGCACGGCGGAACGCAGGCGGTGGTGCGCAGCGATCTCCGCGAGGCCGGGAACCTCGACGCACTCACTCGAGGCGGAGATCGAGCGTCATCTTCGTGCAGGGCGGAACGCTGGCGCCGGTGGGCGCCCAACGCCAGCCGGAGACCGTGGTGCGCACGACATCGGCCAGTGCACCCGTCGCGCCTTCCATCGACTCGACGGTCGCGCTGCCGTCCGCCTGGACGCACAGCTTCATCGTGACCGCGAAGTGGCCACGCTGTCGCGTGCGGCGCAGCGCGTCCGCGGGCGGATCATCGGCGCTGAGCTGGTGGAACACCGGCTCGGTCGGCGTCCCCTCCGCGAGCTGGCACGCCGCATCTTCGCCGGCATCGCAGCTCGTGCGGTACGCGACCTTCGCGGCTGCATCGTCTTTCGCGGTGCCCTGACCGGTGCGCAAGAGGTCGCCCCACAGCAAGCACGCGCGGCCATGACCACTCGCGCACCCACGCTCGAGCCATGGCGCGGCGGCGGGCCAGTCGGGCGGCGTGCCCGTGACGACGTGGTGCCCGACCAGCCAGACGCACGCACCGCCGTAGCCGAGCTCGCAGCCCTGCATCGCGAGCGTGCGCGACTTCGCGGGGTCGCCCTGGCCGATCGCCGCCGCGAGGTAGCCGCAGCCGCGCCCGAGCCCGAGCTCGCACGACTTGCGCATGAGTGCGAGCGCGCGCTCCGGATCGCGCTCGACCGCGAAGCCCGTGGCGTGGGCCTCCGCGAGGTGCAAGCACGCGGCTGCATCGCCGCTCTGACACGGGCCCGCGCACGTCGCAGGTCCGAGCTCCGAGCAGCCCGGGGGATAGTCGGCATCGGCGTCGTCGGGACCCGACAGCCGCCCATCGACGGGTGCCTCGGTCGGTCGTGCCCGCTCGCATGCGGGTGTTGCGACGAGCGCGATCGCGGTGATGCATCCACGCAGAGTCATCGACGAACCTCGAACGGCCCGCGTCCAGCGAGCGCGCGTCCGAAGCTCTTAGCGCAGGCGTGCGAGCGCGACAAGCTGTCCGCAGAGGTCAGGTGCGCACCCGATCAGCGGGTGCTCGATCGCTCGGCCTAGCCCGGATGCGCGCGCAGCCAGGCTTCGGTCTCCGTGAGCTCGACGCTGTCGGGGTCGTCCACGAGCAGCGCCGCGCGTGCGTCGGTCGCGAGCTGGCGGGCCCGATCGCGATCGGTAGCGCTGTCCCAGAGTGCCCTCGCCAGCGCGAGCTGGGTCTTGGGCCGCTCGTGGGCATCGAACTGCGCGGACGAGTGCAGCGCCAGTGCTCGCTCCAACGGCACGATGGCGTCGCGCGGCCGCGACAGCGCGATGAGCTCGAGCCCCAACAAGCGCAGCGGAAAACACAGCTGCGCGTCGGCCGGACGCACGGCGAGCCGCATGTCGATCGCTCGCCGTGCGTACGTGACCGCCACGGCGTGCTCGCCGAGCTTGCCGGTGAGCACGGCGAGGTTCGCGAGCTGCAGCGCGCTCGCAGCCATCTCGCCGCTGCGCGTGAGCAGCTCGACGGCGCGACGCGTGACGCGGATGGATCCCGCGATGTCGCCGATCGCTTCGAGCGCGGTCGCGAGTCGGTTGAGGCCGATCGAGAGGTCGGAGTGTTCCTCGCCCCACAGCGCCTGCTCGCGCAGCAGGCCCCGCCGCAGGAGGGGTATCGCGTCGCGCGGTCGACCGTCGAAGATGAGCGCCGTCCCGATGGCGCGATCCAGCAGCGCCGCGGCCTTGGAGGCCGGGGCAGGGCGTGCATCGTCGGCGCGCAGCAGGATCTGCAACGCAGCGCGGGGCTCGCCCGCGAACGCCAGCGCTTCGCCCAGCGCTCGCGAGGCGTTGATTGCGTCCACCGAGGGCGGCCCGGGGACGGCGTCGAAGGTCTCGACCGCTCGACGGAGATGGGGGAGCGCGTCGTCGAAGCGTTGATGCGAGGCCAGCTCGACGCCAGCGGCGCTCTCGAGCCGAGCCGTGATCGGATGCGAGGCTCCGAAGCGCGTGCGCGCGAGCTCCAGCGCGATCGAGAAGGCGTTCTCGCCCGCGACCGCGCTGTCGGAGCGCGCCAAGCTCTGAGCGAGCGCCGACCAGCACCGCACCAGCAACAGCGGCTCGCGGTCGGTCTCGGCACGCAGCGTCTCCGTGGCCGCGCGCAGGTATTCGACGGCCAGCCCGGGGAAGCCCTGGCGATCCGCCGCGATGCCGAGCGCTGCGGCGAGTCGCGCGTGCGCCCGTGGACCCTCGCGGCGCCGCTCGATCAGCGCGCCGGCACGTACGCGCCACTCGTGCCGATCCGCCTCGTCGCGGCTCTGCTCGACCGCCGTGATCGCGGCGAGCATCGCCGTCTCGTCGTCGTTCGCCCCCAACGCGAGCCAGAACGCGTCCTCGGCATCGTGCCTCGAGCTCGCGCGCCCGAGCACGATTCCGCTGCGCGCGAGCAAGGCCTGGGCCCGCAAGCCGGTGGCTCCACGGCGGCCGGCCTCGTCCGCGACCGCGGTCGCGCGCTCGACCGCGTCCTCGGTGCGCCCCAGTCGGCCCAGCGTCTTGGCCTCGGCGAGTTGCAGGCGAAGCGAGAGTGCGTCGTCGTCTTGCGCGAAGACGCTGCGCTCGGCGTCGTCGCAGGAGGAGATCGGCGTGAGTGCCCCCGTCGCATCGAGCGCACTTTCTACCGTGGCGGCGTCGGCATGCACCAAGAGCTCGACGATGTGGGCGATCTCCGCGAGGCGGAGGTCGAGGCACGAGCTGCGCGCGCGTGCGGCCGCGTGGCCGCTCCACTCGTCCTCGGTGGCGAGCAAGGCAGGCCGACGTCGCAGCGGCCGACCACTCGCGGGCGTATTCGTCGAGCGCCGCCGCGGTCCCGGTGATCGCGGTCTCTGCGTACGGCAGCTCGGTCGCGCGGAAGGCCGCTTCGAGCTCGGCGCGCTTCGACGCGTTCCACACCTCCGCGATGCGTCCTGCGATGTGCTCGCACGACGGCGCACGCGAGGGCTCGGGGCGAAGCGCGAGCCAGGCGAACGCGACGAGCGCGAGCACGAGTGCGATCGACATCGCGATCCACGGCGCACGCGAGCTCCTCGTCGCCGGGCGTTGCTCCGGGGCGAGCAGCGCCTCGAGCAGCTCGTGCATGCTCGCGAAGCGCTGGCTGGCCCGTGGCGCGAGCCCGCGACGGATCACCGCGCGCACCCACGCGGGCACCTGGTCGTCCTCGGGCAACGTCGGCGGCCCGTCCATCATCTCCGCGTGGATGGCCGCGGCCGTCGTGCCCGTCCACGGCGGCTTGCCGAACGCGCACTCGAACAGCACCGTGCACAGCGCGAACTGGTCGACGCGTGCACCCATCGGCTTGCCGTCGAACTGCTCGGGCGCCATGTAGCGCGGCGTGCCGATGAAGATGCCGGCCTCGGTCACGTTGGCCTCCAGCACCGCACGCGTCGCGAGCCCCGGGTCCGACGTGCGCATGCCGTCGCCGCTCGACGAGCGCAGCGCTTCGTCGCGGAAGGTCGAGACCAACGCGTCGCGGGCAGGCGGGTCGGCCTCTCCGTGCACGCGGGCGAGCCCGAAGTCGACCACGCGCACGCGGCCGTCCGCGCCGACGATCACGTTGGCCGGCTTGAAGTCGCGGTGCACGAGTCCGGCGTCGTGCGCCGCTGCGAGCCCCGACCCGGCCTGACGCACGATCTCGAGCGCGCGCTCGAGTCGAGCGCGCGTGCTCGGCTCGCGCGCCAACCACGCCTTCAGCGTCTCGCCCTCGACGTACTCCATCGCGAGGTAGAGCTGCAGGCGATGGACGCCGACCTCGTAGACCGTGACGACGTTCGGATGAGAGAGTCGTGCGAGCGCCTGCGCCTCCCTCGTCATCCGTGCGCGCACGTCTTCGTCGAAGGCGCGCTCGGGTCGGATCAGCTTGATCGCCACCTTGCGATCGAGCTCGCCGTCGTAGGCCGCCCACACCGAGCCCATGCCGCCTTCGCCGATCGGCTTGAGCAGCACGAAGCGATCGACGAGCACGCCGGGGCGCGCCCACGACAGCGCGTCCGCGGACGCCGATGCGCCTTCGTCGGCCGTGTGCGTGACGTCGTCGCTGCCACCGGCGTCGGAGACCGGCACCTCGTGCGGCGCCGCGCCGATCGGTGGGTCGCGCTCGCGCATCCGCGCGTCCGAGCCTAGTCGAGCCGACCTCGGCGCGGCGTGCTGCCCGCGTCGTGACCCGCGAAAACGCCAGCCCTCGGCCCTTTCTCTCGTCGTCTTCGGAATTTTACGTATTTTGTATTGCTAAAATTTCCGAAAGAGAGAATCGTGGATCCGGATGGTCACCGAGGGCATGGCGGGCGGTCCGGGGGCGGCGGCGAAGCCGACCGTCGTGCTCGCGTGCTCCACCGCCGATGCGACCGGGCTCGCCAAGGTGCTGAAGCGTCTCGTCGAGGCCGGCGTGCGCGTGGACGTCTGCGCCGGCATCGAGGTCGATGCCCGTGCACTGCAGCGCGCGCTCGCCCGCGGTGACGCGCGCACGAGCTACGTGCTCTGTCGCGGCCGCGATCTCGACGGAGTGCAGCTCGAGCACCTCTATCGGCTCGTGCGACAGAGCGGCGTGCCCACCGAGCGCGCGCCCGTGCTGCGCTTCGAGCCCCATCGCGCGGACGAGCTGGCGAGCACCGTGCTGCAGCGGCTCGGCGAGCACGGGCTCGTCACGACCGCGGGGGCGCCGATGCTGTTGTCGACCGACGACGTCACCGAGCCGGTGATGGTGCTGCCGCGCGAGCTGCTCCCGCCGCCGCGCGCCGCCGAGATCTCCGACGTCGCGATGCCCATCGCGCGCGACGTCGATCCGCCCGCACCCGCGCGCTCTGCCGTCGAGATGCGGATCTCGGCCGTCGTGCGTGCGGTCGCGGAGCCGAGCCCGCGCGCACGGACGCGGGTGCTGCCGGTCGCGATCGCGGCTGCGCTCGCAGTGCTCGTGCTCGCGGTGCTCGGCCTGCGCTCCGCGACGTCGCGCGAGCCCGCCGCGCTCGTCGTCGCCGGCCTCGCGCCCGCGCCCGCGACGACGGTCGCGGTGCTCGGCCGCGTCGATGCGATGCCCCGTCATGTCAGCGAGGCGCTCGAGCGCGGCACGATCCGCGCGCTGCAGGGTCTGCTCGTCGCGTTCCCGAGCGAGGTCTCGATGCATCGCGTCGTCGCACGCCGCCGCTGCGAGGAGCTCTACGAGGCCGGGCTCAGCGACTGGCGCATGCCCACGCGCGCCGAGCTCGACACGCTGGGCGAGGCCGGCTTCTTCGACGCCGACACGACGTGGTGGCACGCCGGCGACGAGCGCGAGCGTCCGCGTGCGCGGTGGACGGGCGCCGCGATGAACACCGTCGCGGTGGCACCGAAGGCGGCCGCGCGCGTCGTGTGCGTGCACGCGCCAGCGCGTTGATCACACGACGCCGGGGGCATCGGCGCCGCGCAGCAGCTCGGCGACCACGCGCAGGCCGCGGGCGAGCTCGTCGTGATCGCGGGCCGGCCCCAAGGAGATCCGCACCGCCGCCGGACGCAGCTCGCCGACCGCGAACGCTTCGCCGGGGATCACCGCCACGCCGCGCTGCTGGGCGCACGCGACGAAGCTGGCGCTGCTCGAGCCGCTCGGCACGCGCAGCCACAGATGGATCGCGGAGGGATGACCGTCGAGCTCGATGCCGGTGAGGATCGAGCGCGCGAGTCGTTGGCGCGCAGTGGCCTCGATGCGACGCGCTTCGGCCAGCAGCTCGGCGGTACCGTCGTCGATCCAACGCGCGGCGATCTCGGCCATCGGTGGCGAGGCCATGACGGCCGTCGCCCACAGCGGCTCGAGGAAGCGACCGGACTCGCCGGGCGGCACCGCGAGGAACCCGACGCGCAGCCCGGGTGCGACCGACTTCGTGCACGCCGCGATGAAGTAGCCGCGTTCGGGCACGAACGACGCGAGCGCCGGAAGTCGCTGCTCGGTGAGGAAGCCGTAGATGTCGTCCTCGAGCACCGCGATGCGATGGCGCGCCGCGACTTCGGCGATGCGTTCGCGACGGGCGACGGACATCACGCGCGCCGTCGGGTTCTGCACCGTCGGCATCACGTACACGAGCCGCGCGTGGTGGGCCCGACACGCGGCGTCGAGCGCCTCGGGCACCATGCCCTCGCGATCCATCGCCACACCTTCGAGCCGCCGGTGGAGCACGCGCGCGAGCGTGATCATCGTGGGGTAGGTGACTTCGTCGGTGAGGATCGTGTCGCCCGGTCGCGTGAGCGCGAGAATCGCGACCGTCATCGCGTGCTGGGCCCCGGCACACACGAGCACGCGATCGGGCGAGACCTCGAGCCCGCCGCGCGCGACCCAACGTGCGCCGGCCTCGCGATGACTACGCAGGCCCTGCTGCGGCTTGTACTCGTCGAAGAGCGACGCGACGCCGGGCTCGCGCGCCAACGCGGCGAGCGTGTCGGCGATCACGTGATCGTGCTCCGGCACGCGCAAGAAGTTGAGCCCGAGATCGATGAGCGAGCGATCCTCGGGATCGCGGAACGCGAGCCCCGTCGCCCGCGGCGGCTGCTCCTGCCCGCGCACGTAGGTGCCGCGTCCGACTTCGCCGGAGACGAGCCCGCGATCGATCGCCTCGCGGTAGGCCCGGCTCACCGTGCCGACGGTGACGCCGAGCGCATCGGCGAGATCGCGGTGCGTCGGCAGGCGCTCGCCCACGCCGAGCCGGCCCGCACGGATGTCGTCCGCGAGCGCCTCCGCGATCGCGAGATAGCGGGGGCCGACACGCTCGGCCATGGCGGGCATCCACATTGTCACCGAGACAATAAACGCATTGCACCTCTCGCCGTGTCAACTATGGTTTCGCCGTACGACGCCACACGGGGCCCAATTCCCGGGAATCCTCGCTCCACGCGCCGGCCATTGTCTCGATTGTCACTGTCTCAGACCGGGTCCCGTCCGGACTCGAGGGCCGCGCCATGTCCCCCCGCCTCCGCATCCTGCTCGCCTTCCTCGTCGTGTACCTGGTCTGGGGCTCGACCTACTTCGCGATCCGCTTCGCGGTCGAGGACGTGCCGCCGCTCCTCGCGATGGGCACCCGCTTCGCGCTCGCCGGCGTGGTGCTCGTGGTGCTCGGGCGCGCGCGCAGAGAAGCGCTGCCGACCCTGAAACAGTGGCGATCCACCGCGATCGTCGGCGCGCTGCTCTTCGTCGTCGGCAACGGTGGCGTCGCGTGGGCGGAGTCGCAGGGGCTCGCGACCGGCACTGCGGCGCTGCTCGTCGCGAGCATGCCACTGTGGCTGACCCTGTTCGCACGCATGCGCGGCGAACGTACGCCGGCGGCGGCGCTCGTCGGGCTCGCGATCGGCTTCGCCGGCACTGCGCTGCTCGTGCGTCCCGAGGGTGGTGCACCGCTCGCGGCACTCGTCGTCGCGCTCGGGGCCGGTGGCTGGGCGCTCGGCACCGTGCTCGCGCGCGAGCTGCCACTCCCGACCGGCGGTCGCATGGCCGCGGGGTCGCAGATGCTCGCGGGCGGCGTGCTCATGGTGCTCGTCGGGCTCGCGCGCGGCGAAGTACCGCCGCCTCTCGCCGTCATCGGGGCCTCGTCCGCGATCGCGTGGCTGTATCTGGTCGTGTTCGGCTCGGTGCTCGCGTTCTCGGCCTACAGCTACCTCCTGCGCAACGTCGCGCCCGCGAAGCTCGGCACCTACGCGTACGTGAACCCGGTGGTCGCGGTGTTGCTCGGTGCGCTCATCGGCGAGCCGATCACCGCGGCGACGCTGTGGGCGATGGCGCTCGTGCTCGGCGGCGTGGCGGTCACGGTCGCGAGCCGGCGCGCACCGATCGCGCGGCCGATCCGACGCGGGCTCGTGCTGGGTGGCGAGCCGGTGCCGGTGAAGTCGCCGTGACTACGAGGTCGAATCGCCCGACGACGAGCTCGATGCCGCCGCGTCGACGCAGCGCTTCGCGTGCCCGTCGCCCGCGTTCTTGCTGAAGCGAGCACCCGAGGGGCAGTCGTCGTCGGGGTAGGCGCACCAGCCGAGCTCGCAGCTCCCGCGCACGTCGTCCTTGCGACACTGCGCATCGTCGTCGCAGGCGAACGGTGCCACCGCGCACGAGCCCAGCGCGAGGCCGAACGCGAGCACCCAGGGAGCGCGATGCATCGTCGACGACCCTAGCGGCTTTTCGGCGCCCGCGCGCGCGGGTAGCATCGAGGGTGGGGGCGTCGCCGCGGTGACCGACTACGAGCTGCTCGATGCGTGGCGTGCAGGCGATCGTGCCGCCGGCGACGAGCTGATGCGCCGCCACTATGCGGGCGTGCGCCGGTTCTTCCAGCTGAAGATCCCCCACGTCGCCGACGATCTCACCCAGCAGACGCTGCTGGCCTGCGTCGAGCGCCACGCCGAGCTGCGCCCCGACAGCTTCCGCGGCTACCTGTTCGGCATCGCGCGCCGGCGGCTGCTCGATCACCTGCGACAGTCGGGCCGTGCCGCACGCGTGTCGTTCTCCGATCTGCCGCCGCGCGAGACCGATCTGTCGCCGAGCCGCGTCGTGGCGATGCGGCAGGAGCATCGCTTGCTGCTGCTCGCGCTCGATCGGCTCGCGCCCGACAACCTCGTCGCGCTCTCGCTCTTCTACGGCGAGGGGCTGTCGACCGCCGAGATGGCGGATGCGCTCGACGTCACCGTGACCGTCGTGACCTCGCGGCTCTCGCGTGCACGCACGCGGCTGCGCGAGCAAATCGCGGCGATCGAGGGCGAGCCGCGCGTGCGCGACACGTTGCTCGCGGACGTCGACGGCTGGACGCAGTCGCTGTTCGACGGCGTCCGCCACCAGCCGCTCGAGCTGGTGCCCACCTGAGCCGAGCCGAGCCGCGCCGCGCTCGACCGACCTCGCGGCGGCGCGTACCATGATCGCGATGGACGTGGCGGCAAGGACGTCCGCGGCCGGGCGCCGACTCGGGCGCTACACGCTGCTCGCTCGCATCGCGCAGGGCGGCATGGCGGAGGTGCACCTCGGCCGCGCCATCGGGCCGAGCGGCTTCGAGAAGCTCGTCGCGCTCAAGCTCGTCCTTTCGCACCTCGCCGACGAGCCGCAGTTCATCGCGATGTTCCTCGACGAGGCGCGGCTCGCCGCGAAGCTCACCCACGTCAACATCGCGCAGGTGATCGATCTCGACCGGGTCGAGGGCCAGCCGTTCATCGTGATGGAGTACGTGCATGGCCGCGATCTGCGGGCGACGTTGCGCGCCGCGGCGACGCGCGGCGGGCTCGGGCTCGCCGCTGCGCTCACGATCCTGCGCGATGCCTGTGCCGGGCTGCACCACGCGCACGAGCTGCGCGGCGACGATGGTCGTCCGCTCGGGCTCGTGCACCGCGACGTCTCACCCCAGAACCTGATGGTGCGCTACGACGGCACGACGAAGCTGGTCGACTTCGGCATCGCGAAGGCGTCGTCGCACGTCGCGGTCACGCGCACGGGGGTCCTGAAGGGCAAGCTCGGCTACTTCTCGCCCGAGCAGTGCCTCGGCCGCGCGCTCGATCGCCGCAGCGACGTGTATGCGCTCGGCATCGTCGCGTACGAGGCCACCACGTGCATGCGGCTGTTCCACGGCGACAACGAGGCGGCGGTGCTCAACCGCGTGATCGAAGGCGACTTCGAGCAGCCGAGCGAGATCGATCCCGACTACCCGCCGGCGCTCGAGCAGCTCGTGCTGCGGGCGCTCGCGCGCGATCCGAACGATCGCTTCGCGACCGCGGCCGAGCTGCAGGAGGCGATCGAAGACGTCGCGCGCGAGCTCGGGCTGCGGCTCGGCGAGTCGGTGGTGGCCGAGCGGATGCACGCGTTGTTCGGTGACGTCCCGTATCCGCGACGCGAGCCCGAGCGCACCGTCGTCGCAGCGACGAGCCCGATCCCGCGCAACCGCCCAACGCGCCCGCTCGCCATCGCGGCCACGTTGTCGGTGCTCGTCGCGACGACGAGCTGGTGGGTCGCGTCCGGCGATCACGAGGACGCCGGCGACGACACACCTGGCACCCGTGTGCCTCCGCCGATCGCGATGCCCGTGCCGCTCGTGCGCGCACCGTCCACGTCGCTGGTGGCGACCGAGGCACCGCCCGTCGTCGCGAGCCCCGTGCCCGAGCCTGTGCCTGCGCTCGCACCCAAGCGCGGCAAGCCGCGTGCGGGCAAGCGCAGCGACCCGCGCCCCGACAAGCCCGCGCCCGGCGACTCGCCCGACTCGATGATGCCGCGCGGATGAACGTACGACGCACCGTCGCGCTCGCGCTCGTCCTTGCATCGCTGCACTCGCCGCGTGCGCACGCAGGGCCGGAGCACGAGAGCCCGGGCGAGCGCGCGGCCCGTCACTTCGCGGCGAAGGAATGGGACGCGGCGATCGAGGCGCTGAGCGATGCGTACGCGCTCGATCCGGATCCCGACTATCTCTACGCGCGCGCCCAGGCCGAGCGGTTCCGTGGCGACTGCGCCGCGGCGATCACCTACTACCGGCGTTTCCTCGCCAGCTCGCCGCCGCCACGGCAGCGTGACGACACCGCGCGCAACATCGCGATCTGCGATCAGCAACGCGTGCCACCGCCGCGCGTCGATGCGACTGCGGTCGCGCCCGTGTCGCGTGAGACGCCACCACCACCGGCGCCGCGCGACGTCGCGGGTACCGTGCTCGTCACGCTGGGTGCCGTCGGCACGCTCGCCGGCGCTGCGGTGTGGATCGCGGGCTCGCGGCTGCGCGCGCGTGCGCCCCAGCTCGCGCACGAGGGTGACTACGAGCGCACCGCAGCGCGTGGTCGTGCGCTCACCGGCGCGGGCATCGGGATCACGAGCGCGGCTGCGGTGACGTTGCTCGCCGGGATCATCCGCTATGCGGTGGTGGTCCGACGCGCGCGTGCGCAGTGACTACGAGCGCCGCACCGGCGGCTCGATGTCGCGCAGGGTCGGTCGCTCGGCACGATCGCGGGACCGGGCTGCGCGCGCGAGGGCGGCCGAGTCGGTGGGCTCGGGGACCCGGTTGCTGCCGTCGCACTCGATGGACCCCCGGACGACGGGTCGGTCGCTGCTGCTGATCACGCGACCTGGTGCCCGATCGCGCCCGCGCATTACAGCGGGTGCGACGCGGCGCTTGCGAGCTCGGCGCCGGCGTGCGAACCAAAGCGTATGCACGCACGCGGATCGACCTCGACGCTCGCGACCATCGCCGCCGGCCTGCTGTTCGGCGCGCTGCTGTCGTGGGGCTGCGACAGCTTCATCGGCAACAAGCAGGGCTCGTGCAAGGCGGGCACCGTGTGCGCGTGCGAAGGCCTCGGCAACTGCAACCAGACCTGCGAAGGCGGCGGCTGCGAGTTCTCGTGCAAGGGCATGGGCAACTGCATCCTCGACTGCAAGGACGGCAACTGCACGGCGAAGAGCGAGGCCACCGGCAACGTCACGCTCGACTGTCCCGCGGGCGGCTGCAAGGTCGAGTCCTCGGGCACCGGCAACGTGATCGTGCAGTGCAAGGGTGGCAACTGCGAGCTCGCGTGCTCGGGCATGAGCAACTGCATCATGGAAGGGTGCACGTCGGGCTGTAAGACCAGCTGCACGGGGCAAGGCTCGTGCACGTGCTCGGCGGGCTGCGGGTGAGCGGCGATCCGGTCATCGAGCTCGAGATCCCCGCGCGCAAGCGCAGCGTCGGCAACTTCGCCGTCGGGCGCGTGCTGCCGGCACCGGTGCGACGGCAGGTCGGGCCGTTCGTGTTCTTCGATCACATGGGTCCGGTCGACGTCGCGCCCGGCGAAGGCATGGACGTGAAGCCGCATCCGCACATCGGGCTCGCGACGGTCACGTATCTGTTCGCAGGCGAGGTGTTCCACCGCGACAGCGTGGGCTCGGCGCAGGCGATCACGCCGGGTGCGATCAACTGGATGACCGCGGGGCGCGGCATCGTGCACTCCGAGCGCTCGCCGGAGGCGGTGCGTGCGAAGGGCGGGCCGGTGCACGGGCTGCAGCTGTGGGTCGCGCTGCCCGACGCGGTCGAAGAGGGCGATCCGACGTTCGCGCACCACGGCGCGGGCGAGCTGCCCGAGCTCGACGACGCGGGCGTGCGGGCGCGCGTGCTCGCGGGCACTGCGTTCGGCGTCGCGTCACCGGTGGCCGTCGCGTCGCCGCTCTTCTACGTCGATGCGATGCTCCCCGCCGGCACGCGCATCGAGGTACCGCGCGAGCACGAAGAGCGCGCGGTCTATGTCGTCGACGGCGAGGTGGGCTGCGGTGCGGCGACGATCGGCGCGGCGACGATGGCGGTGCTGCGCCCCAAGGCCGACGCAATGCTCGAGGCAACCGTGCCGACGCGACTCGTGATGATCGGCGGCGCGCCGCTCGGGCCGCGCTGGATCTGGTGGAACTTCGTGTCGAGCCGCCAGGAGCGCATCGTGCAGGCGGCGCACGACTGGCGAGATGCTCGCTTCCCCAAGGTGCCCGGCGACGAGCACGAGTACGTCGCGATGAACGACGAGCCGCGCTTCGCCCACGCGCGCTAGCGATCAACCGCCATCGAGCTGCACGAAGAACGACCGCACGTCGATGTGCAGATCCGGCAGCCCGGCTGGCTCGGGGAGATGGGCGTCCGCAGCCAGGTCCGTCGTGCCCGAGGCGTCGACGATGGTCACGCTCCTGGTTCGCGGCACGACGATCCAGATCGTCGCGACGCCATGCGCGAGGTACCAGCCGGCCTTCTCCACGAGTGCTGCTGGGACGGCCGGACCACCTCGCCTCGCTACCACTGGCCCGTGTTCGGCATCGAGGCCCACGGCTCGGCGAGCGGCTTCGGCTCACCGCGCTGCAGCAGCTCGATCGAGATCCCGTCCGGCGATCGCACGAACGCCATGTGTCCGTCGCGCGGTGGACGGTTGATCACCACGCCCGCGGCGCGCAGCTTCTCGCAGAGCGCGTAGATGTCGTCGACCGCGTATGCGAGGTGCCCGAAGTTGCGGCCCTCGCCGTAGGCCTCCGTCTGATCCCAGTTGTGGGTGAGCTCGATCTCCGGCTCGCCCGGGCCGGTCGCGAGGAACACCAGCGTGAAGCGGCCCGCCGGCGTGTCCTTGCGGCGCTGCTCGTGCAGGCCCAGCAGCTCGAAGAACGCGAGCGTGCGGTCGAGGTCGAGCACGCGGATCATCGTGTGCAGGTACTTCACGGCCGCAGGATAGCAGCGGGCGCCGCGGCCGCTCCCGGACCCTGCCGCCACCCTTCGCTCGCCCCTGTACGATCGCCGTGAACGGTCCGGGGGGCCCCGGCGTACCTGGGGTCGGCACGTGAGCGCGGGCGAACCCACCACCGACGAGGCCCTGGTCGCCGCCCTGCGCGGCGGCGAGCTCGCGGCGTTCGACGTGCTCTACCGGCGCTACGCGGCGCGGCTGTTCGGCTACGTGCGGCGCATGGTCGACGACGACGCGACCGCCGAGGATCTCCTGCAGGACATCATCCTCTCCGTCCTGCAGCCCGGCGGCTTCGACGAGACGCGCGGTCGCTTCGGCGCGTGGCTGTTCACCGTCGCCCGCAATCGTTGTCTCGATCTGCGCCGCGCCGCCGCACGCGGAGCCGCACGTGCACCGCTCTTCGCCGCTGCCGTCGAGCGCTCGCACGTGCCCGACGAGCGCCGTCGCAACGCCGTGCGCACCGCGATCGCCTCGCTGCCCGAGCCCCAGCAACAATTGCTGCTGCTCAAGCAGGTCGGGGGACTGACCTATCGCGAGATCGCGGAGATCCACGGCATCGCCGAGGGCACCGTGAAATCGCGCCTGCACGCTGCGGTCGAAGCGTTCCGCCGCGCACTCGCGCAATTGGGAGAAGAGCCGTCATGAGCTGTGAAGTCTGTCGCGACAATCTGGTGCTCTTGCTGCACGACGAGCTCGACGCCGCGCTCGCGCGCGAGGTCGCCGAGCACGTGCGTGGCTGCGATGCCTGTGCCGTGGAGTACTGCCGCGTGCACCTCGATCTCGTCGCGGTGGTCGAAGCGCTCGAGCTCGAGCCGCCCGCACACGTGCATGCGGCACTGCGCACGAAGATCGCCGAGCACTTCGCACCGCGGCCGTGGACGCGCGTGCTCGCGAGCTTGCGCAAGCCCGTGCCCGCCTACGGCCTCGCGCTCGCGGCCATGGTGCCGCTCGTGCTCTGGCTCGGCACGCAGCGCGAGCCCCCACCGCCGCCTTCGACCACCACACCCGAGCTCGCACCGCAGCGCTCGCCGAGCCCGCGCTTCGATCGCCCCGAGCTCACCGACTTCGACGGCGCAGTCGCGTCGCCGATCGATTCCACCTGGATGTGAACGAGGAGTACCGACCCATGCGCAACCACCGAATCTCCCTCGCCCTCTGGCTGTCGCTCTCGCTCGCGTGCGCCGTCGATGCCGCGACGCCCGATGACGCGGAGGCCGAGCGCACGGCCGAGCTCGAGGACTCCGAGGGCGAGGCGCCCGAAGCCGAAGCCGGCGCCGCTGCGGCGACGAAGCCCGCACGCGCGATGCCGAAGGCGCGCGCAGCATTCGACGAGGTCGCGGCGCTCGTGGGCACGCGCTACGTCGACGGTGCCATCGACGACGACGCGCTGTGGACCGCGGCCGCCGAGGGTGTGCTCGCGCGGCTCGTGCAGAGCAGCGCGCACCCGGTGAACGAGCTGATGTCGCCCGAAGAGCTCGCCGAGCTCGACGCCGGCGTGAAGGGACGGCTGTCGGGCATCGGCGTCGTGATCGAGAAGAGCGGCGACATGCTCGTGGTGCGCGAGGCGCTCGCGAACGGGCCCGGCGCGCGCGCCGGCCTGCAGGGCGGCGACCGCATCCTCGGCGTCGACGGCGAGCGCATCGATCCCGACGACATCGCCGGTGTCGTCGCGAAGATCCGCGGCGAGAAGGGCACCAAGGTCGAGCTGTTCGTGCAGCGCGACACCGAAGAGTGGACGGTCCCGGTCACGCGCGACGACGTCGCGATCCCCAGCGTCGAGTCGCGCGCGATCGAAAGCGTCGGCTATCTGCGCATCGGCTCGCTCGGCAAGGGCTCGGCCGCCGAGCTCGACGACGCGCTGGCGCAGCTCCGGCGCGAGCGGGTCGCCGCGCTCGTCGTCGATCTGCGCAACTGTCCGGGGGGTTGGTTCGAGGCCGCCACCGAGGTCGCCGAGCGTTTCGTGCCGGCCGGCACCGAGCTCGTGCGGGTGCGCGATCGCGACGGCAAGGACGAGCCGATCGCCGCGCGCGCGGGCGGTGCCGCCGTCGGAATGCCGCTCGTCGTGCTGGTCGGACCCGACACCGCATCGGGCGGCGAGATCATCGCCTCCGCGCTGCGCGAGCACGCCGGCGCGAGCATCGTGGGTGCACCGACGGTCGGCAAGACGACGATCGAGTCCATCCACAAGCTGTCCAACGGCTGGGCGCTGAAGCTGTCCGAGAAGCGCTTCGTGCTCGCCGACGGCAGCAGCGGCGTGGTGCGGCCCGACGTGCCGCTCGAGCTCGCGGCCGGCAGCCGACTGCCGGCCGTCGCCGCGCTCGATCCCGCCAGCGACGCACCCCTCGCGACCGGGTTGCAGCTGTTGCGCGGGATTAAATGAAAGAGCGGTCCGCAACGCCCGTGCGTTGGCTCCGTCCATCGGGGTGGGCGGCGCCAGCGTTCCTGGCGTGAATAAGGCGGCCGGCCTGCCCGTTGGAGGCCGAACCGCGATGCCACAGCTCCCCCGATTCCACGTCGTCGTCCGCTTCGGGGACCGCATCGTGGACGATCGCTGCGCCGAGGGGCGGCTCACGCTCGGCGACGGCGGCGACGTGGTGGTGCCCGGGCTCGGCGACGTCGTCACGTTGATCGACGGCGAGCGCGTGTGTGCGGTCGACGGGCTCGTCGCGCGCACCGAGGGCGATCGCGTCGAGCTGGTGTCGACGGCGTACCCCGAGCTCGAGATCACGGTCGAGCGGATCGGCAACGAGCGCATCGCGATCCGCGATCGCTTCTGGACGCTGCCCGCACGCGAGACGATCTTCGCCGGTGCGCTGGCGGGCTGCCTCGCGACGATGCTCGGCGGCAAGGTCGTCATCGGCACGCTCACCGAGCCGGAGATCGAGCGCGAGCGCGAGCAGACGGCGCTCGAGCTCGCGATGTACGAGACGCCGGTGGTGCCGATCGCCGTGCTGCCGACGGTCGCGTTCGCGGAGATCCCCGCTCCGGTCGAGGTCGAGGATGCGCTGCCGAGCAACGCCGAGGTGCTGGCCGACGCGAGCGCGAGCCCGCTCGTGCCAGCGCTGCACGACGTGCAGGGCGAGCCCGAGCCGCCCGCCGCGATCGAGGTGCCCGAGGCTGCCCCGCCGAAGAAGCGCGCGCGTGCACGGCGTGCGCGCGCCGAGCAGCCGAGCGCGGTGGCGGTGATGAAGGTGCTCGGACACGAACCCGAGCTCGTGAACATCCTCGGCTCGAGCACGGACGAGATCGCCGTGCTCGACGTCATTCGCGACGACGACGGGGGCCGGATCGCGGCGCTGCTCGAGGACGCGCGCTTGCCCACGTCGAGCGATGTCGGAGGCGTTCCGGGCGGCGTCGGCATCGGCGTCGGCACGGGTCGCGTCGTCCTCCCGGACGGCGAGCCGGCGCGCGACGATCGCCCCACCGCGACCGCGACCGCGCGCACCGAGCCCGCACCGGATCCCACGGCCGCCGAGGTCGTGACGCCGCAGATCGTCGTCGCCGAAGGGCCGCCGCCCGATCCGCAGCGCGGGCAGTTCTCGCTCGCCGAGGCCTTCGCCGGCGACGAGTCGCTCGAGCACGGCACCGGCACGCTCACCGCCGTCATCACCACCAACAAGGGCAAGATCACCTGCGAGCTGTTCGAGGCCCAGGCCCCGCTCACCGTCGCGAACTTCGTCGGGCTCGCCCGGGGCACCCGAGACTGGCTCGACGCACCGAGCGGACGGTGGCGCAAGCAGCCGTTCTACGACGGGCTCGTGTTCCACCGCGTGGTGAAGGGCTTCGTGATCCAGGGCGGTGATCCCTCGGGCGAGGGCAAGGGTGGCCCCGGCTACGAGATCGCCGACGAGCACCACGCCGATCTGCGCTTCGACGGCGCCGGCGTGCTCGCGATGGCGAACAAGGGTCCGAACACCGGCGGTAGCCAGTTCTTCGTCGCGCTCGATCGCTTCGCGCACCTGGACCGCAAGCACTCGATCTTCGGCAAGTGCGATACCGCGACGGCGGAGCGCATCGCCCAGGTCGACGTCGATCACGCCAAGCAGGATCGCCCGGTCGAGCCCGTGACCATCGTCGACGTCGACATCGTGCGCGTCGCGGCACCGGAGCCGCCGCGGCACCTGCCGCCCCACGCCCAGCGCCCGCGCGACGAGCCCGAGCCCGGCGCCGAACAGGTCGCGCCCTCGGAAGCGCCTCAGCGATAGGCCTCGGCCTGCAGCTTGAACAACGTCGCGTAGCGGTGGCCCGCGGCGAGCAGCTCGTCGTGGCCGCCGCGCTCGGTGATCTTGCCGTCTTGCAGCACGAGGATCTCGTCGGCCATGCGCACCGTCGAGAAGCGGTGCGACACCAGCACGATCATCTTGTCCTGCGCGAGCTCGCGGACGCGGCCGAACGCCTCGGCCTCGGCCTCGGCATCCATCGCTGCGGTGGGCTCGTCGAGCACGAGCACGTCGGCGTCCTGCCGCATGAACGCGCGGGAGAGCGCGATCTTCTGCCACTGCCCGCCGGAGAGCTCGCGGCCGCCCGCGAACCACTTGCCGAGCTGGGTCTCGTAGCGCTCGGGGAGCCCCGCGATGAACGTGTCGGCCATGCCCGCGTGGGCGGCGGTCGACCAGCGCTCGGTGTCCTCGAAGCGCTGCACGTCGCCGGCCCCGATGTTCTCGCCGACCAGCAGCTGGTAGCGCACGAAGTCCTGGAAGATCGCTCCGATGCGGCGGCGCAGCTCGGCCGGATCCCACTCCTTCAGATCACGGCCGTCGAGCAGCACGCGACCCGAGGTGGGATCGTACAGGCGCGCCATCAGCTTGATGATCGTGGTCTTGCCGGCCCCGTTGTCGCCGACCAACGCGAGCGCGCGACCGGGCGGCAGCCGGAAGTCGACGTCGACGAGCGCGGGCGACGTCGCACCCGGATACGTGAACGACACGTGCTCGAAGCGCAGCCCGTCACCGGGCTTCGTGCCGGCCTTCGCGTGGCCGGGCGGCGTCGCGACTTCTTGCTCGAGGTACTCGTAGAGGTTCGAGAGGTAGAGGTTGTCCTCGTACATGCCGCCGACCGCCGAGAGGATCGACGACACCGCGGACTGGCCCTGCTTGAACACCGCGAGCAGCATCGTCATGTTGCCGAGCGTGATCGTGCGTGCGACCGCGGCCGCGGCGATCCACGCGTACGCGCCGTAGAACACCAGCGTGCCGAGCAGCCCGAGCGCGATGCCCCAGCTCCCACGCCGCAGCGTGAGCCGGCGATCCTCGTCGAAGAGCTTGTCGTGGGTCTCGCGGTAGCGCTCGAGCAGCAGCGGGCCGAGCTCGAACAACTTGACCTCCTTCGCGTAGGTGTCGGTCGCGATCACGTGCTCGAGGTAGAGCTGCTTGCGGCGCTCGGGCGAGCGGCGACGCAGCATGCGGAACGCGTCGCCCGAGAACTTCGTCTCGGCGATGAACGCGGGCACCCCCGCGAGCAGCAGCACGACCGGAGCCCACGGCGAGAACGTCACCAGCAGCACCGCATAGCTGCCCAGCGAGAGCACGTTCTGCACCAGCCCGAAGCTGCGCATCACGAGCCCGAGCGGCCGGCTCGACGCCTCCATGCGTGCGCGCGTGAGCTTGTCGTAGAACTCGGAGTCCTCGAAGTGCTGCAGGTCGAGCGTGAGCGCCTTCTCGAGGATCATCACGTTGACGCGGTGGCCGAGCTGCGCGCGCAGCAGCGACTGACAGATCGCGAGCACGCGCGAGGTGATCGCGATGGTCGAGATGATCACCGCCTCGGCGATGACCCAGCGCAGCACCGTGTCGGCGTCGCCGACCCCGGCGATCGCGTCGACCACCGCATCGACGATGAGCTTGCCGGTGTACGCGGCGGCGGCCGGCAGCACACCGCCGAGCACCGTGAGCGTGGCGATCGCCACGAACATGCCGCGGCTCGTCGACCAGCACAGCGCGAGCGCGCGGCGACCGTAGCGGAACGTGCCCCAGAACCGGCCGATCGCGGCGACGATCGAGCGCGCCATCGGCTCGCGCTTCTCGGGGGGCTTGTCGTCGGGCACGCGAGGATTGTGATCGATGCGCATGCACCCACGCCACCGCCCGTTCGGGCAGCGTCACCAACCGACCAAGGGTGGCGTCAGTAGTGACGTCATCGCCGCGGGCGCGGCCGCACCGTGCTCGCGCAGCACGGCGTCGGCGCGGGCGATCGACGCGGCGCCGTCGCTGCCGCCCAGCAGCTCGCCGCGCCGGCGCACCATCGCCGCGGCGAAGACCGGCATCGCCTGCTCGACGAACGAGCGCTCGGCCGCGATCGCGGCCTGCAGCGCCGCATCGCGCTCGCCCGCGGCGGCGTGCAGCGCGGCGACGAGCGGGCCTGCCATCGCGCGGCTCCACGGTGTGCGTTCGCGCAGCAGCCGATCGCTGTCGTCGCGGGCGATGATCGACGCACGACGCCGCGCCGCACCACGTTCGGCGAACGCAGCATGCAGCGCAGCACAGCCGCGCTCGTGGGCCATGAAGATCATGAGCGGCTGCTTGGTCAGCATGAGTGAGCGCTCGATCGGATTCCACTGCTCCTCGATCGCCGCGAGTGCCCGCGCACCGCCGCCGCTGTAGCGCTCGATCCGCGAGGCGGTCATGGCCAGCACGTAGTGGTACGTGGGGGTGTCGAGCTCCGCCGGCCAGGCGCGCCGCAGCTCGGCGAGCACGCGTCGCGCGTCGCTCGTGCGGTCGTCGAAGAGCATGCAGACGGGCTCGTACGACACGCGCAGCATGAGCTGGCCGTAGCGATCGTCGTGCTCCGTGGCGTCGCGCACCGAGGTGGCGAGCAGCTCCTGCATCCGGCGCAGCTCACCGGTGTAGAAGAGCGACATCGTGGCGAACGTGCGCGCCATCGCGAGCTCCCACTGCGCGACGGTGCCGCTCTCCCGCAGCATGCGCTCGGCCTCGACGAGCCGCGGATAGGCGTTGGGAAAGCGGCCACGGTAGACATCGGCGATACCGGTGGCGAGCTCGGCGATCCCGCGGGCGCGCGCGTCGTCGATGCGTCGGCAGAGCCCGATGACGCGCTCGAGCAGCGCATCGCAGTGGGCGAGACCGCGGGTGCCCGAGGTCGCGGCGTAGAGCGTCTCGAGCCCGAGCGCACGCGCGATGCGGCGCGGCTCGCCGCCCTGCAGCGCGAGCAGGAGATGGCGCGCCTGGAAGTACTGCCCGAGCAACACCGACGACTGCAGGAGACCCGTGGCCGCGGCCCACGTCGTGTCGATCTCGAGCAAGAGCTTGGGATCGATCTCCGCCTCGGTGCGCTCGACGAACTCGAGCCCGCGCACCCGGATCTGCGCGCGCGCAGCGAGCAGCGCGACCATGGTCGTGCGCGAGCCGGACGGCATGCGCAGGCCCACGGCGTCGAGCACGACCCGCAGCGCGGCGAGGCCCTCGCGCAGCCGGCCGCTGCGCAGCAGCTGCTCGGCGGCGGCTCGACGCAGCTCGATCGCGAGGGTGCCGCGCGCCGTCGCGGCGGCGGCCTGGTAGGCCTCGGCCGCCAGCGCTCCGCGTCCGTCGCGTGCCAGCGTGTCGCCGAGCGCTCGCTGCAGCCGCCCGCGCCGCGGATCCCCTTCACGCAGGAGCCCGAGCGCCATGCGATAGAGCTGGGCCGCGCGATGCAGTGCGAGCGCGAGGTCGGCGCGCTCGGCCGCACGCGTGACGTGCTCGAGCGCGCGTTCGGGTACGTGCGCCGCCTCGAAGTGGAACGCGATCTCCTCCGGCTCGCCGGCCCCGCGCTCGAGCGCGTGCGCGAGCGCGAGGTGGCACTCGACGATCCGTTCCGGAGACATCGTGGCGCGCACGCCGGCGGCGATGCGGTCGTGGTAGGGCTCGATGCGGTCGAGCTCGGCGTGCGTGCGCACGAACGCCTGACCGCGGAGCAGCGCGATCGCCTCGAGCTCGCGCTCCCGTGCGTGCGCGGCCTCGACGACGACCCGCAGCGCCGTGGGCCGCGCTGCGATCGCGACGATCTCGAGCACCGCACGCGCGTCCTCCGGCAGCCGCGCCGCGCGTGCGCGGATGACCTCGTCGAGCTGCAGGCTGCGTGCACCCGTCTGGCTCGGCGCCGCAGCGACGTGGCGCGCGAGCTCGGCGACGAGCATCGGGTTGCCCTCGCAGTCGCCGGCGATCGCGGCGGCGATCGCCTCGCGATCGCTGCGCGCGGGCAGGAGCGCGCGTGCGACCGCGATCGCATCGGCGGGCGGCAGCGGCCCGATGGGGAGCCGCTCGGTCTCGAGCTCCGCGCCGAGCTGCTCGAGCCCGTGGGCGACCCGGGCGAGCGGGCCGTCGGACGGGGTGTCGTCGGTGCGCACCAGCGCGACGAACAGCGCGCGCGGACGATGGCGCGAGCGCAAGAGCTCGAGCAGGAGCCCGGCGGAGTCGTCGTCGCACCACTGCAGGTCGTCGATCACGAGCACCAGCGTCGCGGCGCGGGCGATGCGATCGAGCAGCTCGCGCAACGCATCGACGGCCTGCCGTCGCGACTCGAACGGGTCGTCGTCGCGGGGCAGCGGCGCGTCGCCGATGCCCCGCACGTCGCGGAGCACGGGGAACAGGCGCCCGAGCGCACCGGCGCCCGCGATCGCTGCGGTGCCACCGCGCGCATGCAGCAGCGCGCGCAGGCTGTCGACCAGCTCGTCGAGCCCCTTGTAGGGCACCGACTCGCGCTCGTAGCAGCGCCCGCCGAGCATGATCGCACCGGCCTCGCTCGCACGCTGCAGCCAGCGGCGTACGAGCGCGGTCTTGCCGGAGCCGGAGCGACCCTCCACGACGATCGCGCGTGCGCGGCCGGTGCTACGCAAGAGCTCGAGCGCGCGCTCGAGTCGCGCGAGCTCGGCGGTGCGCCCGACGAACACTTCGGCGCTGCCGTGCACGAGCACCGCCGCGCCGGGGTTGGCGGCGCCGAGCCGACGCAGCACGTCGGCGCCGGTCGGGCGCGCTGCCGGATCACGCGCGAGCAGCTCTGCGCAGAGTCGGTCGAGATCGGCGGGCAGGCCCGGCTGCAGCTCCGAAGGCGGAGCGACGTCGCCGAGCTGCTTCGCCATCAACAGGCCGATGCCCGACAGCTCGGCGTGGGGGCGCAGGCCGGTGAGCGCCTCGTGCAGCATCACGCCGACGCCGTACCAGTCGCTCGCGGGCGTGAGCTCGAGATCGGCGGCCTGCTCCGGTGACATGTACGCCGGCGTGCCGGCGATGCCTTCGCCGTGCTCGCGATCGAGCGCGCGTGCGAGCCCGAAGTCGGCGACCAACACGTGTCCGTCGGGTCGCACCAACACGTTGCTCGGCTTGAGATCGCGATGCAGGATGCCGGCGCCGTGCAGCGCTGCGAGCCCGCGCGCGAGCTGCAACAGCGCGTCGCGGAGCCTGGCTTCGTCGAGCACGTCGTCCTCGCGCACCCACGAGAGGAAGTCGGTGCCGGGACAGAGCTCCATCGTGAGCCACGCCCGCTCGCCGCGTACGAACAGCTCGTGCACGGTGACGAGATTCGGATGCGAGAGATCGCTGACGAGCCGGAACTCGTGCTTGAAGCGGACGAGCTCGTCGGGTGACATGCGCAGCAGGGTCTTCAGCGCGAGTCGGCTCCCGCGGAGCTCGTCGTGCACCTCGTAGACCGCACCGTGGGCGCCGGCGCCGAGCAGCTCTTGCACGACGAAGCGGCCCTCGACGCGGGTGCCGGGCTCGGCGAGCTCGAGCTCCATCGCTTCGCCGGTGCCGTGCGTCGGCGTCCAGCTCGGTTCCACCGATGTCGGTGAGTCGCCCTCGTCGCTGCTCATCGAGTGCCCCCATGGTGACATGCGAAAGCACCGGCGGCGCGCGATCGGAGGACGACGATCGCGCGCGCCGGCGCACAGGGGGGGTGGATGCGGCGCGGGTCACCACTCCCGCGCCGCGTCCACCGCTCGCTCACGGATTCGGATCGATGGAGGCGATCGACCAGGGGTTGGTCGCGGTGTCGACCGCGATGAGGCGGAAGTGCGCCTCGGTCGACTCGGGGAAGACGTCGCCGGCGGCGACCACGAAGGCCCGCTGGCCGGCGTCGACCGGCACGTGGAAGTCGACGAGCGGAGTGATCGGCGTCGCGCCACCCGCACCGGCCACGCCGAGCTGGTAGGTGAGCGGCGGGACCATCAGCTCCGGCGTCTCGTCGGGCCACTTGAGCCCGGTCGAGATCACGTTGCCGTTCTCGATCACGCCGCCGGTGACGATGCCGACGTCGACCTCGGGGGCCGAGGCCGCGTGCACCAGCCGCAGCGCGGCCTGATCGGGCTGGTCGACGTCGAAGCGCTCGGTGTAGGCCTGCAGCTGCAGCGGCGGCTCGCCGGCGGAGGCACCCAGCTCACCGGTCGCGACCACGAGGTAGCGCTCGCCGGCCTGCAGGGGACCGGACTCGTCGGTGAGCGCGGGCGTGCCGACGCAGCCCGAGGGCGCGACGTAGGCGTCGATCTGATAGGAGCCGGGCGGCACCTGCACCGCCGCGAGATCACCGAACGAGATGTGGCTCGCCAGCGTCGTGTCACCGGCGCAGAGATCGACCTCCGGCGCGTCGGGCCCGGCGTGCAGCGCATACACCGTGGGGTTCTGCTTGATGAAGCCGAGCGAGCCGGTCGGCGCGATCGCCAGGAGTGCGAAGCCATCGGTCTCGCGCGGCAGCTTCGACGCGAGGCCGGTGGCGATGACGATGAGCCCCTGCGAGTCGGGCAGCTCGGGCAGTGTGAAGGTCGTGAAGGTCGTGTCCTCGATGCGCACGGCGAGCTGCATCGACTCACCCGACGGCAGCGCGACACCCCCCGCGCCGGTCTCCGAGAAGCGCGCGAGATCCGAGATCTCCTCGGTGCCGTCGTTGCCGACGTCGAGGCCGACCGCGGGCGCGTCGGCGCCGGCATGCACGATGCGCACGCGGGTCTGCCCGGCGTTCGCCTCCTCGAAGTCCTCGACGAGCGGGATCACGCGGAACGCCGCACCGCCCTCGGCATCGAGGCGACCGGCCGCGAGCGCGGAGATCATCGCGCCGTCGGCGAGCTCGAGGTTGCCGGTGCTGTAGACCGGCGCATCGGTCGGGCCGGTGTCGGCGGCGCGCACCTCGAAGGCGTACGTGCCTGCGGGGACCTCGAGGTAGTCGGAGGCTTCGCCGTACTCGAGCGCCGAGATCACCGGTGCGTCGGTCCCAGCGACGTAGATGTCGACCGCGGGTGCGCCGGGCGAGCCGTGGATGACGCGGATCATCGCGTTGCCGGGCTCGGGCGGATCGATGCCGGTGTCGGTCTCCCCGTCACCCGTGTCCGCCGTGGGATCGCTGCTGGCCGACGACGGATCCGGGACATCGCCGGTCGTCATGTCGTCACCGCCTTCGGACGAGCCGTCCATCTCGCGGGGATCGGCGGCGTCGTAGCAACCGGCGAGGCCGAGAACGAGGGTGCTGCAGAGGGTGAAGGGAAGCGTGGAGGTCTTCATCGTCCGTCTTTCCTGTGCGGGCCGGGGTTGCGGCCTCGTGAACCCTCTACGGAGTTTGCGTAAGGTTCGGATCGGGGCTGCGGAAAGTTTCTGCAAGGTTGTCCGAGATGCTTGGAATTCCAGCGATTATCCCCTTCGCCTCGACCTCGGACGGGTTTGCGCGGAGCATGTCCGAGAAGGACCGCGGAGAGTTCGTGAAGGATGGAGCGAGCAGCGCGCAGTCGGCCCACGGCCGCTATCGCATCCAGACCGTCGCCGAGCTGACCGGCGTGCCCGCATCCACGCTCCGGGCCTGGGAGCAGCGCTACGGATTCCCGGCGCCCGAGCGCACCGCATCGGCGTATCGGCTGTACAGCGACGGCGACGTCGCTCGCATCGTACGGGTGCGAGCGCTCTGCGACGGCGGGATGGCGGCCGCCGAGGCGGTCGCGGCCGTGCAGGCCGAGGCCGGCGCCGCGGCACCGAGCTCGCTCGCACCGAGCTTGCTCGCACCGAGCTCGCTCGCACCGAGCTCGCTCGCACCGAGCTCGCTCGCACCGAGCTCGCTCGCACCG
>CAZFKC010000010.1:0-4220 GCA_964519175.1 uncultured Nannocystaceae bacterium | reverse complement strand
TCGCGTGTGCCCGCGCCTCGCCGTGCCGCCGCCCCCGATCCCTCGAGCAGGATCGATCTGCTCGAGCTCGAGGCGCGGCTCCGCAACGCGCTGCTCATGGGCGTGCCGCGGGCCGCGTGGGCGCAGACGCTCGCGCCGGCGTGGTCGCAGATCCGCGAGGCCTGGCTCGCGGGCGCGATCGATCGCGGCGAGCACCGCATCGCGACGGAGATCCTCGGCCACGCAGCCCGCGATCTCGTGCGCGTCGCCCAGCCGTCTGCGCCGATCGGGCTCGCGTTCTGGGGCGCCTTCGCGGACGACGACGATCCGGTGCCGGCGTGTGGTGCTGCGCTCGCGCTCGCATCCGCCGGCCTGCGCATGCTCTCGCTCGGCCCGCGCAGCTCCGCGGGCATGCTCGCCGACGCGGTCGCCCGCTTCGCGCCGCGCGTGATCGTGCTCGCCGTGATCGAGGCCCCCGGCACTGCACGCGCGCGCGAGCTCGTCGACGATCACGCGCGCGCTGCCGCGGGTCATGCCTTGGTGCTCTGTGGCCCCGGCGCCCGCGAGCTCGCACCGCTCGCATCGCGCCACGGTGTGCTCGTCGGGGACGGCGACGACGTGCTCGCGCAGGCACTCGCGGTCGCTACGCCCTGACCCTCCGCGTGCTGCGCCCGTGCCGACCCACGCGCAGCGCGTGATGCGGGCGTACCGGCCCGGAAGGCGGCGGCGCATCACGCCGTGCACTCGACCCCACACGAGTCGCTCGTGCACGGTTCTCGATCCCGTCGCGATCGTGAGGCGCACGAAGTTCCTTGCAGCGATGTGACGACGGCTTCGTGGGCGCGCCGACGATTCCGACACCAGTCGCCCCGCGCCATCGACGCTGTGGGACGACGCGGCACCATGACGCCACTGCCCTGCGTCGACGCGCGCAGAGGCCCGTGCTACGCCATCCCTTCGACATGGCGATCCAGCAAGACGTGATGCAGGAGCTCGCGGCGTGGCTGACCGCGCACCGTGAAGCGAAGGTCCTCGACAGCTTGTTGCGCGACTCACCCGAGGACGCGGTGTTGCTCGCGAGTCGCGATCGGGCGCAGCACGTCGTGCGCGAGGCGGTCACGCTGCTGCGGGCCGCACTCTCTGCGCGCGGCTACTCGATGCAGGATCTGCAGGCCGAGCTGCGCGCGAGCTGATTCAGGGTTGGTCGCGCCGTCCGGCGCTCTTCTTAGCGCGCGTGGTCGTGCTTCGCTGTCCGCCGTGGCGAAGCCACGTCGGGCTCGAGTGGCGGACTCAGCCGGGCTTCGCCGACTCGGGCGCGACGGCCGGAGGCTCGGCGGGCGGTTCGGCCGGCGGCGCGAGCGGCTCGGGCACGCAGCCGCGGGCATCGGTGCCGGGCGTCTGCGGACACTCGTCGTGGCGATCGAGGATGCCGTCGCCGTCGCCATCGGTCGGTGCACAACCGTCTGCCATCGTGCCCGGCTGCGCAGGGCAGCGATCGCGCACGTCGAGGATCCCGTCTCCGTCCCCGTCCGGTGAGGGCTCGACCACGGCCTTGCTCTCCTTCGAGCGGCCGGCGCGACCGAGCGTCACGCTGACCCCGAACAACACCTCGGCGTGGTTCGCGATCACGCGGCGCTGCTGCGCAGCGGGACCGATCACGTGGCGGCCCTCGAGCCGCAACGCGATCCAGCGGTTCGCGAAGAACTTCACGCCGCCGCCGTAGTGCCCGATCGGATCGATGTCGTTGCCGAGCGCGTCGCGGTTCGAGCGGATCCCACCGATGCCGTAGCCGCCGACGATGAACGGCGTGACCCGGTAGAACGGGAGCTGCAGGATCGCCTGCAGGCGCAGCCCATAGAGGAATGCGGGCTGGCCCCCGTACTTCGCCGCGGACCACATCGCCGCGAACTCGCCTTCGATGCCGAGGAACGCGAGCGGGTAGTAGGCCACGCGCAGACCGACGTCGGGCGCACCGCGACGCAGCCGGCGGTAGCCGAGCTCCGGATCGTAGAAGTCGTGCGGACGCGCGATGATGAAGGCACCGGCGAACGTGCCGAGCTCCCACATGCCGCGCACGGGATGATGGCGCTCGATCGCCCGCTCTTCGCGTTCGTCGGCGGGCGGCGGCGCGGCGGCGAGCGACACCGCGAGGGCGAGCATCGGAGCGATCACGGCTTCACGTCCAGGAACGGGCTCGTGAGCGGCGCGAAGAACGTGCCGGTGACGTCGGCATCACCGACGAGCGGGATCGAGGCGGTGCCGGCGAAGCCGCCGCGGAAGCCGTCCTCGACGAACGCGCCGGTCCACTCGAACGGCAGGGTGAACAGCCCGGCGATCTCGTAGGTGATCGTGCCGTGGCCCGCCCCGTTGTCGAACGTGCCCTCGACCGTGTACGCGACGTCGAACTGCGCGATGATGGCGTTGAGCGAGCAGGTGCCGCTCTCGACCGAGATCGTCTCGCCGTCGTAGTCGACGCGCAGCTCGAGCGGACCGACACACGCCGGTGCGAACGGGATGCCCTGGAACATCACCGACATGCGCATGGTGGCGTCGCCGGAGTAGTTGCCCGTCCAGCGCGACTGCACGCGCACGCCGGCGATCGTCGCGACGAGGTGATCGCCGTCGGGGAGGTTCGCGGTCGCGATGATCTGGTAGAGCCCGGGGCTCAGCACCGCCTCACCGTCGGCGCCGATGTGCAGCGTCGGACCGACCGCGTCGGCGTTCCACACGACCTCGTCGAAGCCGATCACCAGCCCGTCTTCGTCGTGGACCTCGGCGAGCAGCGGAATCGGCTCGCCGATATAGTGGATCGAGGGCGACTCGGGCTCGAACACGAGGAGGCGCGCTCCGGCGAGCGCTTCGCCGGTGCTCGACCCGCCGTCGTCCTCGCTGCCGACGTCGCCCTCGAGCGGCCATTCGTCGGACGTGCACGCAGACGCGAGCAACAAGCTCCCGAGCAGGCGCGCCCATCGTCCTCGATGCACGGGCGCACCCTATCACGCCCGCCGCCGCGAGCGCGCAATTCCGGGAGGTGAGCTGCCTCCATGTGGTGCTGCAAGAGCTGCAGTGCGGCTGTCGTTCGGGGGCCATGAAGCAACACGCAATGACGTTCGTGCTCGCGCTCGTCGCGGGCGCGGCCTGTAGTCCCAAGAAGGACACGGAAAAGCCCGACGGCGACAAGGGAGCCTGCACCGAAGAGGCGAAGCAGTGCGCCGACGGATCGTCCGTGGTTCGCGGCGGACCCGACTGCGAGTTCCCGGCGTGCCCGGGCGAGGGCGAGGGCGAGCCGAAGCCGGAACCAGAGGGCGACACCGCTGCGCCGGACGGCGAGGCCTCGGCCGGAGATCCCGAGCCGGCCGCCGAAGGCGAGTGAACCTCACCCGGCGCCTGCCCGCCCCCGTTCGGCTGCGCGTGGCCACGGGACTGCTCTCGCACGGCGCCGGGTCTCTTCGCGTGGCTGGTGGCGTGCCGCGCCCTGCTCGGCGAAACTGGCCGCCCCCGCCGGCATGCTTGCCTCGGGCCACCAGGAGCGAGCGCGATGATAGAGATCGGCCAGCGGATCCCTTCGATCAAGTTCCGGCGCATGCTCGCCGACGGCAGCATCGTCGATCTCGACACCGCCGAGGTGTTCGCGGGCAAGAAGATGATCCTGTTCGGAGTGCCCGGCGCCTTCACGCCGACGTGCTCGAACGATCACCTGCCGAGCTACGTCGCGAAGGCCGACGAGCTCGCGAGCAAGGGCATCCAGGGCATCGTGTGCATGGCGACCAACGATCACTGGGTCATGCGCGCATGGGCGGACGATCAGGGCGCCGACGGCCGCGTCGACATGCTGCCCGACGGCAACGGTGAGCTGACCCGCGCGCTCGGGCTCGAGGTCGATCTCGGGGTCGCGAAGCTCGGTCCGCGCTGTCGTCGCTTCGTGGCCGTGCTCGACGACGGTGTCTTCACCTCGCTCGACATCGAGCCGGGCAAGGGCATCGACGTCACCGGCGCGGAAGCTTGCTTGCTCAAGCTGGGCTGACGACGTCGACGCCGGTGCCGGTGCGTCGTCTCGCGCTCCTCCTCGTGTGGCTCGGGCTGGGCGCGTGCGCCGGCACGCGCACGCCGACGCTCGCCGAAGTCGAGGCCGCGTACGTTGCGGCCCAGACCGACGAGCTGCGCAGCAGCTCCGTCGTCGACGACAGCATCGCCGCAGCCGAGGTCGCTGCAGCGCGCGACGATCACGAGACCGCCGCGCG